>JANPER010000202.1:0-57693 GCA_031423015.1 Planctomycetota bacterium
GGCCATCAGTCGTCTCGAGGCGTACCTCGTGCGCCGGCGCACCGGCACCTCGGAGTCGGTAGCGGAGTTCTTGGCCGGCATCGCCGCCCTTGCCGTGCTGCTGTCGCCCCTGCTGGAAGCGTCGCGGTCGGCGCGCGCCGACGTGACCATCTTGTCCGATCCGGCGTCGACGCCGCCGACGTGGCGCGGCCTGCCCGGCGAGGGCGAGGTGATCGGCGGCTATCGGATCGAACGCCTGCTCGGGCAGGGCGGCATGGGCGTGGTCTTCCTGGCGCAGGACACGCGTCTATCACGCAAGGTCGCGCTCAAGCTGGTGCGGCCCGAGCGCCTCGGGTCGCAGCCCGCGCGTGAGCGCTTCTGGCGCGAGGCCAAGCTCGCCGCGCGCATCGAGCACCCGAACATTTGTCCGGTGTACGAAGTCGGCGAAGCGCAGGGGATGCCGTTCATGGCGATGCGGTTCCTCGCCGGCGAGACGCTCGCGGCGCGCCTTGCGCGCGACCCGTCCGTGTCGGCGGCGACGCCGCGCGCCGAGAGCGAGCGCAAGCGGGTCGATGACGTCATCCGCGTCGTCGAGCTGGTGGCGCGCGCGCTGCACTTCGCGCATAGCCACGGCGTGGTGCACCGCGACGTGAAGCCGGCCAACATCCTGATCGAGCCTGACGGCACGCCGATCGTCCTCGACTTCGGCATGGCGCGTGGCGACGACGACGACCTCGGCCTCACGATGACCGGCGAGCTCGCGGGCACGCCGCTCTACATGGCGCCGGAGCAGGTCGTGGCGAGTGCGCGTGGGGTCGATGGGCGCGCGGACGTGTACGCGCTCGGCGTTACGCTGTACGAGGCGACCACCGGCGTGCGGCCGTTCAGCGGCCAGTCGATGCGCGAGCTGCTGGACGCGATCGTCGAGCAAGATCCGCCGCCGGCGAGTCGCCACAACCGTCACTTGCCCGCCGACCTCGACGTCGTGCTCGAGAAGGCGATCGAGAAAGACCCGGCCCGGCGCTACCGCACCGCGGGCGACTTCGCCGACGACCTCGCGCGCGTGCGGGCGCACGTGCCGGTGCTTGCGCGCCGCGCCGGCGTCGCGCTGCGCGCACGGCGTTGGGTACAGCGCAACCCGGTGGCGGTTTCGTTCCTGGCGCTCGCTGCCGGCGCGTTGGCAGTGATCACGTGGCTGTACGTGAGCGGTGCCGCTGCGCAGCGCGACTTCGAACTCGTGTCGTTCGTACGCAGCTTGCAGGAGTTGAACGAGAGCGAGATGCCGATCTATGCCAAGTGGCCGGACCACGCCGACAGGCTGGGCGAGTGGTCGCAGCGGGCGCAAGGATGGCAGAAGGACGTCGAACGCGTGCGGCCGGCGTTGGCGCGCCTGGAAAGGCTCGGCCGAGGCATCGAGCGGCCGACCGATCGCGCCCAGCTCTTCTTGTTCCATGCGTTGGAGAAGGTCGTGCTCGCGGCGGATGCGATCGTGCAGCCAGACGGCGCGCTCGCGCGCGTGCGTCGCAACGTCGAGTGGATCGCGCAGGAACACGCCGCCCTCGTCGCTGACGAGCGGGCGTGGATCGACGCCATCGCTGCGATCACGGCGAGTCTGCACTACGACAGTCTGACGCTGCGTCCGCAGGTCGGCCTCGCGCCGCTTGGCGCCGACCCGGTCACGGGGTTGTGGGAGTTCGGCCACCCGCGCTCGGGCGCGCTCCCGGTGCGCGGCAGCGACGGTCGGTGGCAGATGCGCGACGACACCTGCATCGTGTTCGTGCTGCTGCCGGGTGGCCAGTTCGTCATGGGCGCGCAACGGACTGCGCAAGATCAGCCCAACTACGATCCCATGGCGCGCAGTGGGGAGAAGCCACTGCACGGGGTGACCCTGGCGCCGTTCTTTCTCGGCAAGTACGAGCTGACGCAGGGGCAGTGGATGCGGTTGGGCGACGGCAGCAATCCGGCCGATGCGCGGCCCGGTCTGGACTGGGCCATCCCGCTCACCCTGGCACACCCAGTGGAGTTGGTGACGTGGAACGACTGCTCCCGCGTGCTACCGCAAGCGGGCCTCACCCTGCCGACCGAAGCGCAGTGGGAGTATGCCGCGCGCGGCGGCACC
Organism: Planctomycetota bacterium; assembly: GCA_031423015.1. GTDB lineage: Bacteria > Planctomycetota > UBA1135 > UBA1135 > UBA2386 > DATGPD01. Next base: position 2,099 of record JANPER010000202.1, read on the forward strand.
ACGACGCCGTGGTGGACCGGCGCTGCTGTCGCTTCGCTCGCGGGCGCGATCAACTTCGCCGACAAGACAGCCAAGGATCGGGGAGCGGAATGGTACGAGATCGACGATGCCGCGGCCGACCACGTGGCCGATGGTTTCGTCTGGCACGCGCCGGTCGACACGTTGCTGCCCAATGCGTTCGGTCTGTTCCACATCTGCGGCAACGTCTGGGAGTGGTGCCGCGACGGCCACGCGCGCTACGACAAGGCGGTTGCTGCCGGCGACGGGTTGCGCGCCGACGGGGACGGTCAGCGTGTGCTGCGCGGCGGCGCCTTCGACCACGCTCCCGTGCACGCGCGCGTCTCGATGCGGCGGCAAACCGACCAAGCGACCCCTTCGGGCAATGTCGGGTTGCGCGTGGCGCGGCCGCTGCGTTGATCGGCAAGCGCCTGTGCGAACGTCAGCGCAGCGAGAGTGCGTGCGCGTTGCTAGCGCGCCACCCGCTGCCGGGCTCGTAGACCAGCGCCTGGTTGTAGAGCTCGATCCCACGCAGGTGGGGCTGGTCGGGTATCGCGAATTGCAGCACGACCACGCCGGAGCTCGGCACCGCTATGGCGGGCAGCGCGATCGTGAAGTCGCTGAACCAAGGGCAGCCAGAGAGGCCGGCGCCGAGGAAACCGAGGTCGATCGGCGGCCGCGCGATGCTGCTCAGGAAGAGGCCGGTCGCCGATCCGGGCGTAGCCTCGATTCGGTACTGCATGGGCGCGCCGAGCAGGGGGGCACCCTGATGCCGTAGGTTGGCGCCGCAAGCCAGGGAGAAGGGCTGCGCCGCCGCCGGCGAGTCGTTCGCCCACGTCGCGATCGTCGGCGCATCGATGGCCTCGGCGAACAGTCGGAACTCGTCCAAGTCGTAGGCGCAGTTGCTGCCTCCCACCACGAATGGCGATGCGCTGGCCGGAATGCTGACGCGGCTGCTGGAGTCGAGCGTGATCGTGCGGCGATTCGTGCCGTTGACGAACCACGCCGCTTGGTTGCGATCGGAGTCGGCGACCAACGCCACGTGGACCCAGCCGGCGCGCGCCAGTGCCTGCACGTCGTCTGGCAGGTCGAGCACCGCCGGTGTGCCGCCCCAGCCGACGCAGCGCAGGCCAGTGCCGGCGGTGCCGCCGGTGAAGCAACGCCATGCGCCCAACGTGAACACCGGCGACTCGACGTTGGGGGCCGATCGCTCACGCATGAACCACGCCACCGTGAAGCGTCCGCCGAGGTCGCCGTGGTAGCCGGTATCGCAACTCGTTCCCGCCCGCAGCGCGGTGTCGAAGCGGCCCGGCACCCATGGACTCCCCGTCGGTCGCTGCAACGTGGCTAGTCCGAGCGCGCCACCCTCGATGCCGGCGAAGTTGACCGCGACGTCACCGACGCCGCGATCGAACTTGTAGTAGGACATCGACGCCAGGCGCACGCGGCCTGCTGGCACGAGGAACACGCGGCCGGTGGGGTTGCCACCCGCGTCGACCTTGGCAATGCCGGCGTGCGCGTCCGCCAAGTTGCTCAGGGCGGTGCTCGCGGTGTGCGGCGTCTGGAACTCGACGCGGAAGCTGAGCGAGCCCATGCCGTGGTCGGGCACCGTGCCGGCGATCGTGGCGCGCAACCCGAACCACACGAGCAGCGGCGACGGCGAACGTGCGCGGAACAAGCCGGCGACGCTCGCATCCTCGACGAAGGGGAACAGCGCCATCGCTGGCGTCTGCCCGCCGGTGCCGCCGCGCAGGAAGTCGCTCTCCGTCGCCCGCACGGCGCGGGCCCCATAGTTGGTGCCGACCGCGGCGGCCTCGTCGCCGCCGAGCAGAGGCCCCGTGCCGGAGGTCGACCACCCGTCGAAGCACAGCGCCCAGTGGCCGTTGGCGTACTCGCGGATGTGCAGCGTCGACGGCGGTGCTGCGTTGGTCCACGCGATGCCTTGCCCCGGCAGAGAGGCCGCGCCAGCACATACGGCGGCGCCAGCGAGACTGAGTCGGAAGAGCGTTTTCACCATGAGATCACGAGGCTCGAATGCCAGCGGGGTTCGCGTCCGCACAGCATATTCGTGTTCTTGTCTGCTGAGGTGCGCGGTCGGGTGTGCAACAGGCTACCAGACCCGCCGGCGCGTGCGGCTGCGCGCCGTGCGCGGCTTACCATCGCGATCTCCCGCGTTCCGCGCGCAGGCGCAGGCGAAGCGCCGGCGACGGCCGCGTTCACTTCGTCAGCCACGGCAGCAACTGGGGCAACACGCGGTCGGCGATCCACCGGTGCCCGTCGGCGTTGGGGTGGAAGTCAGTCGGTCGCACGCGATGCGCGTCGATCCAGGCCACGTCGATCGGCACGTCGACGCGCGCGATGTCCTTGCCGGCACAGTGGGCCGCGGCCGCCGGTACCGACACCATGTCGAGATACACGTAGCGCGCGTTCGCGGTAGCGTTCAACTCCACCAACCGGTCGATGGCGAACACCAATTGCTCCGGCGCCAGCCCGGTTCCCGGCGCTGTGCCGCTCGGCGTGCCCACCTCTTCTAGAAAACGCTCGAGCAAGCGCAGCGTGCGCACTCGGCGCAGCGGCGGAGACAACACCAGCGGCGGCTGTCCCATGGGCTCGATGTCGTTGGCGATCACGGTGTGCAACACCAGGTCGGGCGCAAACGCGAGGCCGTGGTCGCGCAGCCACACATACTCCTCCACCAAACCAAAACCCGGCGTGCCGGCATTGATCACCTCGTAGCGCTTGCCGTCGCGCCGTGGGTGTTGCACCAGCGCCCGCTCGAGCACGCGCGGGAACGCTTCGTCTTCGCCCACGCCCCAACCAAACGGCACGGAGTCGCTGAGCGCGAGGATGCGATACACATCGGAGGGTTTGGGTATGACGACATCCGGGTTGCGCAGGCGATGCGCACCGATCACGACGGACTTGCCGAGGAACTCGGTCGCCACCAGGGGACGCGAACGCAAGACGCCGTCGTTGCACCGCTCGAGCAATGTCTCCGAGAACCGCTCGCGCTCTTCGAGCTCGGCATAGTGGCCAGGGTCGAACACGCGCAGGAACACTTCCAACGCCACGCACGCGACGAGCCCGCCACAAAGAGCGAGTAGCAAGCGTTGCCACCAGCGTTTGCCCCGCATGTCACGGCAAGCGCGCGAGCAACTCGCGCGCATTGACGACGATGCCGCTCGGCGTCGTCGGGTCCACGGTCAGTCCGGTGGCCAGACGCTTGGCTTCCTGCGGTTGGCTGTTCGATGCCAGGCTGCTGACGAGGAAGAACGGCGTCGCCGACAGATCGCATGTCGCCCGAGACAAGTTCACGGCTGGCGTAGTAGCTGTCGGGGTCGTTGGGGTGGAGGACGTTGTCGAGACCAACGCGAGGGCATTGCCCCAACTCTGTTGGCGGCGGGAGTTCTACCAGGCGGCCACGGTGAGCCTCAATAGATGTCGGCCTACCGTGTTTGTGTGGCGCTCGAGCAAGAGTGATCTCCGCGGCCGACACCGCGTCATGGCACGCGCCGCTCAGCCGAGGAGTTGCAGTGCGCGGGTGATGTCGGTTGGCTCATTCTCGCGCGCGTGGCGAAGATACGCGAACGCGCTCGCAAGCACGCGCGGTGCCAAGTCGGGGTGCGCGGCGCGCACCTCCTCGAAGATCGCGGCGGCGAACTTGTAGTCGTGGTGTTCCTGCGCCTTGCGCACCAACACCGCGCGCGCGGCCTCGATCAGGCCATCGCGACCGGCGTGCGTGCGCGCGACGTGCAGGGCGTGGGCCATGGCGACGTCGCGGTCCTCGGCGGCGAGGTCGAGTACCTGAGCCGCGGGCTCGCTCGTTGCCGTCGCTTCGAGGGTGTCGATCGCGCGATCGCCGTCGCCTACGCGCAGGTCGCTGCGGTAGTGGCCGAGCCACGCGGCGCATTGCAGCAATGCGTGCCGACGGGTGTCGGCGCGTGCGGTGCGCGCGATCACGGTGCGGAACGCGTTCAACGTGGTGAGCGGGTGCACCGCGACCAGCGTGGGGCGATTGACCAGCAGTTCGAGCGCGCGCAGGCGCATGGCGTCGAACAGCGTCGCGGCGCTGGCACCGTCTTGGCTGGCCTTGGCGATCGCGGCGATCGCGGCGTCGGCGTCGAGCGGTCGCAACGCGTGCAGGATGGCAACGGCCGCGCGCGGCTCGCTGTCACCCTGCGCCCAGTTCGCCGGCAGCGTCTTGCCCGCGGCGACGGTGGCCTTCCACGTGGCGCGCGAACGCTCGTCGCCCTTGGCGATGAGCGCGTAGGCGAGCGCGCGCAACACCGGTTCGCCGTGGTTCCAGCCGAGTTGGTCGAGCGCGCGCCGCGTCTGCGCGGCGTGGATGATCTTGTGGCCGAGGTTGTGGTAGTCGCCCAGCGCGCGCGGCCATAGGGCATCGAAGGTTTGGTCGAGGCCGTTGGTGGCGAACGCGGCGATGCACGCGCGGTCGGTGGTGTCTTCGTCGTCGCCGTCGAGAGCCGCTTCGAGCCGCGCCAGCGTGTCGTCGGTTTCGGTTGCCATGCGTGGTTCGAGTTGCCAGTCGCCCTCTTCGGCGTCGCGCGCCTGCGATCGCTTCATGTCGCCGAGGTTCCAGAACACCGGCAGCCACCGCTCGCCCGGCGGACTGAGCCGCACGACATCGTGTGCCGACGCCACCATCATCACCGCGTGCAGCTTGAACCCGACGGGCCGCGGCCTGATCTCTTGCATGCCGGCGAGGAAGATCGCGCTCAGCGCCTGGTGCGGCGTGAGCCCGCCACGGCGCAGTTCGTCGACGCGTGCGAACGCCGCCTCGCGATCGAGCTGGATGAGCTCGCGCGCCAGCTCGGCGACGCCTTGGAGCGTCGTGGGCGTGGCGCGTACCGGCAGCATCGCGATCGGCGCCAGCGCCAGGGTCTTGAGGACATCACGACGAGCGAGTGCGGCGTTTTCCATGGTGCGCAGGATACGACCGCTGGCGTCGCCACGCGGGCGCGCGGGCGCACTTTTTGGTCACACGCCCCGACGCGCCTCACCTAGCCTGCCGTGATCGCGGTCTCCTTGCAGGCCCACCGTGGTCGGTCAGAGCTGCATCACGATCTGAAGCGCGTGGCTGCAGCGCCCGCCGTCACCGGCCCATCTGCTGAAACGACCACATGGCCTGGATGCCGGCGCCGTTGATGCTCTCCTGCCCAACCGCACTGACCGGCAGCATGAGATTGCGGTTCCTGCCGCTGAACTCGCTCGACAATCGGCTGGTTGCGGCCAGGTGGGCCTGCCATCCCGGGCACGCATTGTAGAGTCCGAACATCCACTTGTCGTACGGCCCACCACTCACGTTCGCGTAGAGGCCGTTCTTGATGTTGCCTGGGACGGTGAACTCTTGTTGCCCCAGCCGTACCCGCTCGAGCCCGATGTGCACCCGCGCGCCGTGCACGCTGGCGTAGGCCCCATCGAACTGGTCGGTGTAGGTGGCGACCATGTCCCGGTCGATGGCTTGCAGCACGATCCGAGCCTCGGCATCCAAGGCAGTCCCTTCATAGGCCTTGGCGACGCTGCCGAAGATCATGTTCCAAACATCGGCCTGCCACCGCATGTCCACACCGATGAGGTCGAAGTCTTGGGTCCCTACGCTGCGCTGAAGAACCTGCGTGAGGTACTGACTCACCTGACTTCTCAGACCAGCTTCTTCTGGCGGCTGGAAGTGCCGCGGATCCTGACCATAGAGGCAGCCCATGTAGCCATTGGGCCGAGCCACTCGCTGGACGATGGCGGCCATCTGTTGGCCCATGATCACATCGGAAACGCGCACCGGTCGGTGGAACATGGCCTCGGCCTGTAAGCCGAACGCCTCGAAGCTGCGTCCGCCGTTGCCCGAGCCGCTGCGCGAGTTCGCCATTCCCCAAAGAGACGTGCCGTACGGGATGTGCGTGTACTGCCGCGTTGCGCTCTCGCCGGTGTAGTGACTCAGCGAGCACATCATCTCGGCGGCCGCATCCATGTAGACCTTGGCCAAGAAGTCGGGGTTGGTCTTGTACATGCTCTCCATCACGTGCGTCGTGTAGCGCTGAACGTGCTGGGTGTCGTGCGCGTCCAACAACTCGTTGTACGGCACGTTGGCTTCGGCTACGTGGGCCCGGTACGGGCCCGTCTGTTTGTAGTCCAGATTGGGATGGAACGCAGACCGCGTCCCGTTTCCAGAGTTGTAGAAGTAGGTACCCGCGAACATTCTCGCCTCGCCGATCCGCTCGGATGCCGGAGCATCCCACATGCGATAGCGCATGTAGTCGAGCGTGTTCGTACGGCCGTCGGCGAAGAAGAGAGTGTCGATCGGCTGGCGGGCCACCGCGCCTCGCCCCATGAAGAGCGTCGTCTCCAGCGCCTCGACCATGTATGGCGAGTTCGCGTTGTACGCGAGCACCGCCGCACCGTTGCGCGGCATGAGCACTTCGTCGACGCCAGACTCGCTGCCGGTTCGCGGGCCGAAGCACGGATACGGAAACCGATGAGGTGATTGCCCATCCGACAAGAACAGCTTGGTTGTTGGCACGTAGAGATGGAACGTCTGGCGTGCGTTTTCATTGATGCCGCTCGGCAGACGCCACGACGTCTTCCAGTCCTGCATCATGTTCTGATAGCGCAGGTCGGGTATCCCAGCATTGCGGTTGAAAGGTTGGTCGAAGTAGTTGGCGGTCATGCTCCTGTCGCCGAAGAACTGCGTCAGGTAGAGGCGCAGGTTGTCAGCCGCTCGCTCGACGCGCGGCCCGGGGGCGCCGAACTCGGCGAAGATTCCGGTGTTCCAGAGGAAGGTGCCATTCTCCCGAAGTCGGTTGGTGAGCCCGTTCCCCAGCGATGGCACGAGCGCGATGCTGTCCTGCCCGGACCGGTCCTGACGATAGACCTGGTAAGACTGGCCGTTGGGCTGGAAGTTGTGGGTGCGGATGTACGATCCAGGGATCGACAGGCGCATCTCATCGAAAATGAAGTGGCCAGTCCCTTCGAACCGCGAGTTCGACAGCATCGCTTTCACGTTGAAGAAGGTCTCACCGCTGTACAGCTCGACGATGACATTGACGATGGGGCAATTTTGCGGAGGAACCGGGCTTGTGATATCTCCTGTCGGCTGCATGGCCCCTCGATAGCGGAGCACCTTGACCAACGGACCGTCCACCACGACCTCTTGCGGCAATGCGAGATTGCACTGGAACGAATAGCGTCCCGCCCCTCGAGCCGGGCTCGCCTCGATCGCGATCGTGATCGGCCGCAGCAGCTCTGGCTGGAAGTTGAAACGGGGTGGCGCCACATACGACGGCAGGACGTCGTGAACCTCGAGCTGTTCGTAGTACCATCCGCTCGCGCCGCGCTTCTTGTTGTGGAAGTACCCGACGACCTCTTTGATGATACGGCGGTCATTGTGCGTCTCCAGCCAGTGCGTCCAGGGACTGGTCTGCATGAAGCGCGTCTCGCCCGTCGTGGGCTCGCGCAGGACGAGGGTCTTCTGGCCATTCGCCAACTGAATCCCCAGCGCCTTGGGCACCGGGATGATCACGGAGTTGATCAGATTGTGGATCTGAGATGAGTGCACGACCTGCGTGTAAGCGCCTCCGACGATTCCCACTCGGCTCGGGGCATTCGCGGGAATCGCCGGCACGCGGGCACCTGCTTCATAGACACCGGCCACACCCCAGAAGGCTGGTAGCAGTTCGAGCGAGAAATAGACGTAGGTGAGGCCGTCGTGGAGTGGGATCGAGAAGGATCCTGCGCCGGAAGGCAACGACCGGCGAGTGAAGTGCCCGGCCGTGAACCGCGACAAGTCGTTGCCCGCAAGGTCGGAGACGTGATACGCGTACAGATCGAAGGGACCTCCGTGACCGCGCAAGTACGGGTTGATCGCGTTCCCCACGAGACCTCCGACACGGATGGAGAAGTCGACTTGGGTGGGTGACGGGGAAGCCACCGTCGCATCGAAGGTGAAGTACTGTGATTGCGCCCGCGCGGGCGCGCACGCTAGACAGACAGAGAGAAAGAGGTAGACGATCTGGCGGATGTGCATCAAATCCAACGATGGTCGCGTGGAGACAGAAGGACTCCCGAGGCACGGGCGCAGCGTCGCGCCAATACCGCACGCACTTTTTCTGCGAGCCTGGCTGAGCGTTCTCGCCGGGCAATGCGCTTGGAAGTCAAAAGCGCTCTTGAGTCAGAGCGCGCTCAGGAGTGAGAGAGGAAGTAGGAGCAGTGCCAGGATCGCTGGCGGTGAAGAGGAGGGCGACGACGAACCGACGCACTCGCAGCCTCTACGCCGATGCGTTCGTGATGGGCTTGCCCATCCTGGCAAGACGCCGACACGCTCGTTGCTCGATGCCGGGTGTTGCGCGGCGAAGTAACGCTGTCGATCGGTCCAACGAGGGCGCGCCAGTTGCTCTCGATTGCGCACTGCTGCGCGCTACGCGGGCGCCGATCAGGTCGCCCCCGCACGCGGCAGGTCACGCCCTGGCAGAGGGATAGCGTCGGCGAGCGAATGCTCTTGCACGCCGGGCCCAAGGTGTGATCAGCGCTGCTTGCCGTCGCCCAGCGAGGGCGTAGAGCAGTGCGGGCCGTCGCCACCGCGCGTGACGGCCAGCCTGAATCAGCCGCAAAGAAAGTTGTGGCGATCTCGCTGAGTGTCATCGATCGGCAGGAACTCGAGCGGCGACAAGGAGCGGTTGAACGGGCCCGTCAGGATAGATTCGGCGCCGTCCCTGGCCTTCGCGATCGCATGCGCGACTTCCTACTCATGACAGCGTTCCATGGCTCGATCATCTGGCTGTACGAGGCCGGTTGCTTTCTCCTGTGCGGCACCGATCCAAGATGAGCGACGTCACCATCCGCGAGTATCAGGACGGCGACGAGCACGCGATCCTGAAGACCTTCAACTTGGTGTTCCGCGAGGTGTGCGGGCCGGCCTACGTCGACCGCGAGCTGCCGCGCTGGATCTGGCAGTACCACGGTAATCCAGCGGGGCGCCGCATGATGCTCGCGTTTGCCCCTGATGGCCGCGTGGCCTGCCAGTACGCGGGCGTGCCGATGCGCGTGCACTCGCCAGACGGCGAAGTGATGTTCGACCACGCGGTCGATTCCATGGTGCACCCTGAGTTCCGCCGTGGGCTCAAGCGGCAAGGCATCTTCGTCCCTACGGCCAACCAGTTCTTCGCGCGCTGGGGCCACGCCGGCCTCGACGCGATCGTGTTCGGCTACCCGGTGGACGCACCCTGGCGCATCGGCGAACGCTACTTCGAGCAGCGGCTGATCCGCGTCCTCGACTACCTGATCCGACCGGCCGAACTCGGCCGTGACGTCGACGTGCCGGGGATCGCGGTGCGCGAAGTGCCGCGTTTCGGCCCGGCTGCCGACACGCTGTGGGCCAAAGCCCGCGCCAACCTGGTGTGCGCCGTGGTGCGGGACGCGCGCTATCTCGATTGGCGCTACCCGGAGTGCCCGGACGTGAACTACGTGTGCCTCCTGGCCACGCGTGGGGCAGAGCCCGTCGGACTCGCGGTGCTCCAACCCGAGCACGAGGTGGTGCCCGAGTCGTGCACGTTCGCCGACTGGCTCGTGCCCGACGATGACCCCGACGTTGGGCGCGCGCTGCTCGCCGCGGCGACGCGCGTGGCGCGGGCTCGCGGCCGCAAACAACTGATGGCCGTGGCCAACGAGTCGCTCGGCTGGTCACGGTTCTTGCGCACCGAAGGCTTCGAGCCGCAACCCTCCGCCACTTGGATCGTGCGCCGCCTCGGCTGCCGCACGTTCGCGCCGCGCTTCACCGCCGACTGGCTGCGCGACCACTGGTTCTACACGCTGGGCGATTCGGATCTGGTGTAGCGCGGGTCGGCAACCGTCAGCGGCTACTTCGCCTTCCCCTCGTTCGGGCAGTCGGCGCAGTCCTTGACTTCCTTCACCAGGATCGTCACGCGGCAGCGGCTGTTGTGGTTGCCCTGGCAGCGGAACTCGAGGAGGAGGGTCGAAGCGCCCGCGCGCGGCTCGACGCAGCGCTGCTCGTACAGATCGGTGGCGGAGTTGAGGGTACCTTGGTCTTGCACGAAGCGCGTGTTGTCGCGGAACACTGACACGAAGCGCCACTCGACGGGGCACTGGCTGTCACCGAACTTGGTCTGTGGCTGAATCTGCACGCAGATCTTCTTGACTGGCAGCTCTTGCTTCCACCATGTCGTGCTGAGGCAGTACGGCCCTCTGGCGTATGGCTTCCAGTCGCAGGGTGCCAGCACGAGCTGGGCGACACCGCGGTTCAGCGGCATGCGTGCGACGTAGCTCGCCGCCGTGGACTCAGCGATCGTGTTCATCCAACCGGGGAGGATCTCGACCGGATCGCCGATCGGCTGCCCCACGAGGTTGAGGGCGACGATCTCGATCGGGATCAGCGCGTTCGCGTCGAGCTTCACCGTCAGTGCCGGGTCGTTCGGATCGATCGGCGCCAGCAGCACGTGGTCGCGACCGTCGTACGGCAGAGCCAGCGTGCGCGGCGCGATGCGCTGGCCTACGCGCAGCGTGGCCGTGTTGGTGAAGGCCCAGCCCTGGGCGCCGGTCCGCGTGAGGCCCTGCGCCGGGATCTGCAGGCCGAACAAGCTCGGGTCGGGCGGTACCAGGAGCGAGAACCTCGCCTCGCCGGTCGCCGGCGTGTGCACCCCGACCGGCGCCGTCAAGAGCAGTGTCGTTGGATCGAGACCGAGCGTGCCGCGGAAGCCTGGCACCGGCAGCCCGACGCCTGCATGTCGCACGGCCAAGAGCACAAGCGAGATGCTGACATCAGCGGGCGACGGCGGCACAAAGAATTGCAGCGTCGCCGGTTGGCCGATCAACGCTTCTCCGCTCGTCATCCACACCGCCGGTGCGCCCACGATCTGCGACCTCGGGGTTGCGAGCTGCGTCGTAACGAAGCGGCCGCCGGCGTGGCTGCCATGGCTCAGCGTGCCCGGCGTGTCGAGCACGCCGACGCTGCCCGTGCGCGCGTCGAGATCGGCGGCCAGCAGCATGTTCGAGTCGGCGCCGACCGCGTCGTGGTGCAAGAGTCCGGTCACCTCGCCGTTGACCCCGAACAGCGGAGTGGGGGAGGTCGAGGTGCCGCCGCGCGCGCTGCGTTGCACCCACAGGCTCGGGCCGTACAGCGTGCTGGTCGACACGTCGTAGACCGCGCGCCGAAGGTCCTGTTCGGTTCCGTAGCGGTAGAACAACGTGATCTCGCCGTCGCTCATGCCGAGCGCGGCATCGACGATCGGCGTCGCCGGCACGTTGGCCACCAGCTGCCCGGCTGGGAACGGTTGCACCGTGTCTGGGCGTGTGCTGTGCACGAGACGGCCATCGCGAAAGAACACGAGATGCCGGCCGCTGGCATCGAGCATGCCGCCGAACTCATCGCCGGGCGTGTTGCACGCCGCCGCGAGCGGCTGCGGCAGGAAGACGTCGGCGAGCGCGTCGTAGCGGCCGATGAGCAGATCGCGGCCGCCCGCGCCGCCCCACACGGCAGCGAGGCCGGTGACCGACAGCGACGCGGTCCAGAAGCCAGGCGGATCGGACGGCAAGCGCACGAGCTGCACCTGCACCACTTCGGCGGCCGGCACCGACGGCGGATTGAGGCCGTTCACCCGCGCGACCGGGCCCACGACCGTCGGACCGACCACGCCCTGGGCGGCGAGCGGCAAGGTTGCGAGCGCAGTCAGCAGCGCCGGCCAATGGCGCTTGGTGTGCTGCTCGGAATGGAGACTTGGCGCGCGCACGCGACCCTCGCGCGGGCAACGCGCGGAATGAACTTGCGAATACATTCGGAATCTCGGTTGCAGAGTTTGATGCGCGCGGACGTGGACGCGCCCGACGCCGCAACTGGCCACCAGGGCTCAGACAGAGTCTCGGCTGTGCCGGCTGCTACCTCCTTCAGCGAAGAGCGCGCGCGCACCGGTGGCGCGCGCGACGGTTTTGTCTCCCTTCACGCTCGTCAATCCGTCGCGGCCAGGAACGCTTGCCGGAGGTGGCTCGCGGACGAGCCGAGGGTAGCGTCTCGGCTCCCGTCACGCGGTCTCCCTTCAATGCACATGCCCCGACGTTCACCCGCTGTCGCTCTCTTTGGCTTGGCTGCCATCGCCGCCGCTCAATCCGACACCAAAGGCCCCGACACCACCAAGTCGCCGCTCGCCGAGGCGGTCGGCGGCTTCGCGTTTCGCGCCATCGGTCCGGCGTTGTCGTCGGGACGCATCGCTGACCTCTGCGTCGACCCGACTCGTCCGGCGCGCTACTTCGTGGCGGCGGCGTCGGGCGGCGTGTGGCGCACCGAGAACAACGGCATCACGTTCACGCCGATCTTCGACCAGCATGGTTCGTTCTCGATCGGTTGCTTGGCGCTCGATCCGAGCAACCCGCACGTGCTGTGGGTGGGCACGGGCGAGAACAACAGTCAGCGCAGCGTCGCGTTTGGCGACGGCGTGTATCGCTCGCGCGATGGCGGCAAGAACTTCGAGCGCCTCGGGCTGGAAGACAGCGAGCACATCGGCGCGATTGCGATCGACCCGCACGACGGCAACGTGGTGTACGTGGCGGCGCAGGGTCCCCTGTGGCGCAGCGGCGAGCAGCGCGGGCTGTTCAAGACCGTCGATGGCGGCAAGTCCTGGAAGAAGGTGTTGGAAGTCAGCGAGCACACCGGCATCAACGAGGTGCACCTCGATCCGCGTGACGCTGACGTGCTCTACGCGAGCGCCTACCAGCGGCGGCGGCACGTGTGGACGTTGATCAACGGCGGGCCTGAGTCGGCGATCTACAAGTCGACCGACGCGGGCGCGACATGGCGCAAGGTGACGCAGGGCATCCCCGATGTCGACAAGGGCCGCATCGGCATGGCGGTGTCACCCGTCGAACCCGATGTGCTCTACGCGATCATCGAGGCGCAGCGCGGCGAGGGCGGCGTGTTCCGTTCGACCGACCGCGGCGAGACGTGGAGCAAGCAGAGCAGCAAGGTCTCGACCAGCCCGCAGTACTACAACGAACTGGTGTGCGACCCGGGCGACGTCGACACGCTGTATTGCCTCGACACGTTCACCACGGTGTCGCGCGACGGCGGCAAGACCTGGAGCAACCTCGGCAACCTGCATCGCCACGTCGATGACCACGCGCTGTGGATCGATCCACGCGACACCAAACACCTGCTGATCGGCGGCGACGGCGGCCTGTTCGAGTCGTTCGACGGCGGCGCCCATTGGGACTTCAAGGAGAACCTCAACCTCACGCAGTTCTATCGCGTGAGTGCCGACCAGGCGTTGCCCTTCTACAACGTGTATGGCGGCACGCAGGACAACAACAGCCTCGGCGGGCCGTCGCGCACCACGCGCCTCGGCGGCATCACCAACGACGACTGGTTCGTCACGGTGGGCGGCGACGGCTACGAAGTGCAGGTCGATCCGAACGACCCGAACATCGTGTACACGCAGTGGCAGCACGGCGGGTTGGTGCGTCTCGACCGCAAGAGCGGCGAGCTGGTCGACATCAAGCCGCGCGAGGGTGTGGGGGAGCCGCCGCTCAAGTGGAACTGGGATACGCCCCTGTTGCTGAGCGCGCACAGTCCGACGCGTCTCTACTTCGCGGCCAATCGGCTGTATCGCAGCGACGATCGCGGCGACTCATGGCGCGCGATCAGCAATGACCTCACGCGCGGCATCGATCGCGACCAGCTCGAAGTGATGGGGCGGGTGTGGGAGGTCGACACGGTGGCGAAGAACGCGTCGACGTCGTTCTACGGCAACAGCGTGGCGCTGGCCGAGTCGCCGCTCGACGACGCCCTGCTCTACGTAGGAACCGACGACGGCCTGGTGCACGTCACGACCGATGCCGGCGGCAGTTGGGCCAAGCTCGACACCTTTGCCGGCGTCCCGGAGCGCACCTACGTGAGTCGCCTCGAGGCGTCGTTCCACGCGCGCGATCGCGTGTATGCGGCGTTCAACAACCACAAGAACGGCGACTTTAAGCCCTACCTGTTCACCAGCGACGACCGCGGCCAGACCTGGCGCTCGATCGCGAGCGACTTGCCGGCGCGCAACTTCGTGCACGCGCTGGTCGAGGACCACGTCAACGGAGACCTGCTGTTCGTCGGCACCGAGTTCGGCGTGTTCGTGTCGCTCGATCGCGGCGCGCACTGGCACAAGATGAGCGGGGGCCTGCCGACGATCGCGGTGCGCGACCTGGAGATCCAGCGCCGCGAGCACGACTTGATCGTCGGCACGTTCGGCCGCGGCATCTACATCCTCGACGACTACGCGCCGCTGCGCGCGCTGAGCGCACAAGTCGTGGAGTCGGCGTCTTCGCTGTTCGACGTGCGCAAGGCACCGCTCTACGTGCCGGGCAGTCGGCTCGGGCTCAACACGGGGCTCGGCACGCAGGGCTCCACCTACTTCGCGGCGCAGAACCCGCCGTTCGGCGCAGTGATCACGTTCTGGCTGAAGGAGAAGGTGACGACGCGCAAGGAGCAACGTGAGGCGGCGCAGAAGAAGGCGCGCGAGGCTGCTACCAAACTCGACTACCCGACCTATGCGCAACTTCGCGCCGAGGATCAGGAAGCGGCGCCGGCGGTGTTCTTGACGGTGCGCGACAGTGCGGGCGAGGTCGTGCGCCGCGTCGATGCGCCGCGCGACAAGGGTCTGCATCGCGTCGCCTGGGACCTGCGCCACGACAAGGCCACCGCCAGCCAACTCGAGGCACCCGACGAGCCAGAGCCGTGGGGTCGTTCGGATGCCGGGCCGCTCGCGCTCGGCGGTACCTATCGCGTGACGCTCGATTCGGTCGTGGACGGCAAGACGACGCAGCTCGCCGGGCCGATCGACTTCCGTGTCGAGCCGCTGCACTTACAGTCGCTGCCGGCCGTCGATGCGGCGGAGGTGTTGGTGTTCCAGCAGAAGATCACCGCGCTGCGGCGAGCCGTGCGCGCCGCGCGCGCGAGCAGTGGCGAACTGTCGACCAAGCTCGCGCACGCGCGCGCCGCGGTGCGGCAGTCGCCGCGCGCCGACGCAACGATGGCCGGCAAGCTCGACGACATGGTCGGCCGACTCGCCACGCTGACCACCGCGCTGAACGGCGATGCAACTCTCGACGCGCGCAACAACGCGAGTCCACTGTCGATCGCCAGCCGCGTGGAGAACGTGGCGTCGCACCAGTTCTTCACCACCGCGGCGCCCACGGCTACCGAGCGCGAGGCATATCGCAGCGCCGGGACCGCGTTCGCCACCGTGCTCGCCGACCTACGCCAGCTCGCGGCCACCGATTGGCCCGCGGTCGAGCGTGCCCTCGAACAAGCCGGCGCGCCGACCACACCAGGGCGCCTGCCGGACTGGAAGCTCGACGATCGCTGAGCGAAGCGTGCGCCTACACCACGACGTCGATGTGGATCAGCCCGTCGTCGTCGCGCGTGATCCGGGCCTCGTTCGCCGCGCCGCTCTGAGCGTTCACCGCCTGCTCCATCGGCGCGGCGGCGGGAGCTTGGCGGTCGCCCGCAGGCTTCTGCTTGCCGCCGCGTCGTTGCATCGCCTTCTCGAACGCTTGCTGCTTGGCGTCGCGGCGCGGATCGCGCGTCGGGCGCACACTGATGGCCGGCACCAATGGGGACAGCCGCGGGTCGAGGGCGGGCGCTTCCACTAATCGGGCTCTTTCAGCTTCAACTGCAGACGAGCGTGGGCGCGGGCCAGGATCTGGCACACGCGCGACTCGGTCACGCCGAGCACTTCGCCGATGTCCTTGAGGTAGAGGTTCTCGTAGTGATAGAGCACCACGACTTGCCGATCGGTCTCCGGCAGCTCGGCGATCGCCTTGGTCAGGCGTTCGATCTGCTCGTTGCGATCGGCGACGTCACCCGGCTGCGGCGTGTTGTGACTGCCGAGTTGGTCGGCGATGCTGGTGTCGCCGTCGTGGCCCGAGTCGTCGATCGACAGCAAGCGCGTGGTGCGCAGCGCGACGAGGTCTTCGCCGAGTTCTTCCACCGACACACCGAGTTCGGCGGCGATCTCTTCGAGCAGCGGCGCGCGATCGAGCTTGCCGCGCAGGTCGTCGACGATGCGATCGACTTTGCGCAGGCGTTCGCGCCGCGAGCGCGGCACGGGATCGAGACGTCGCACCTCGTCGAGGATGGCGCCGCGGATCGCGGTGTAGGCGAACGTCTTGAAGCTGGCGCCGCGCGCCACGTCGAAGGTCGTCGCCGCGTGCATCAGGCCCATGACGCCAGCCGAGAAGAAGTCATCCGAGCTGGAGCCAGTCGGCCAGCGCAGCGCCATGCGCGACACCACGTGACGCACGAGCGGCAGGTACTGCTCGATGAGGCGATCGCGCTCGGCGCGCGTGCGGGTGACGGTGAGCGAAGGAGACCTCACGCCCTGCCTCCGACCTTGCTGTCAGACGTCGCTTCGGGCGCAGTGTTCTGCGCGCGATCGCGGGCCATCGCGCTCAGCACCACGTCGATCACAGCGCCCAGCAGCAAGCGGGCCACCAGCAGCGTTGCTGCTGCGGCCACAACTCCACGCTGTAAGCCAGCGCCTAACCCGCCGCCCAGTACGTTCGTCGCCAAGAAGGTGACGGCAAACGCCAGACAAGCGAGGTAAGCACTGAGCGACCGCGCCAGATGCCGACTGCCTGCGTCCATTCCCGTGGCCTGATCGTCGTCGACGGGGGCCGGAGTTGAGTGCCATTGCCGAGATCCAAGCGCCCTTCAGACGGAGACTTACGACTGTGAGAATCTGCGGCAGATCAGGTCTCGGATAGGTGCACGCAGGTGCTCGGTGTTGCGTGGGAAGCGTACGCAAAGTGGGCGCGAACGGGCCGCGGGTGACTCGATGCGAGCCTCGGCAGTACGAACGTGCGACTGCGATCCCATCGCGGGTCCCGAGGTCCACAGCAGGCGGATCGGTGCCGACGGTCGCCGGGCGCGGCGTCGGCCGGCCCCGGCGCGGGACTACTCAGCCGAGTCCCCCTACCATCGCGGGCGATGTCGATCCCGCTGCGCCCATTCGCCCTTCTCGCCGCGTTGGCCGCGCTTTCGCCCGCGGCGCCTACCCAACACCCGAGCCTGCCGGACGCCTTCGATGCCTACGTCGCGCGCGTGCAAGAGGCGTTTGCGATCCCCGGGCTTTGTGTCGCGGTGGTGCGCAACGGCGAGGTCGTGCTGCAGAAGGGCTACGGCACGCGCAATCTTGGCAAGGACGAACCGGTCGATGGCAAGACCCTGTTCGGCATCGCCTCGAACTCCAAGGTGTTCACGGCGACCGCGCTCGGTCTGCTCGTCGATGAAGGCAAGGTCGCGTGGGACGCGCCGGTGCAGTCGTACCTGCCAGCCTTCCAACTCGCCGATCCCTACATTTCACGCGAACTCACCGTGCGCGATCTGCTCGTGCATCGCAGCGGGCTCGGGCTCGGCGCTGGTGATTTGCTCTGGTGGCCGGGCTCGACCTACGACCGCAAGGAGATCGTGCGCCGCCTACGCCATGTGCCGTTGGCCACCAGCTTCCGCAGCACTTACGCGTACGACAACGTGCTGTACCTGGTGGCCGGCGAACTCATCGAGGCCGTCAGCGGTCAGACCTGGGAGCAGTTTGTCGCCGCGCGGATCCTGCAACCCGTCGGCATGACGCACGCGACTCCGAGCTACCCCAAGGGTCACGCCAACGTCTCCGGCACGCACGCCATCGTCGACGACACGTTGCAGGCTGTTGCGCCGGACACCAGCTCGAACACCAACCCGGCCGGTGGCATCCATGCCGGCGCCGAGGATATGGTGCGTTGGCTGCAAACTCTGCTGGCCCGCGGTCGGCTCGCGAGCGGCGAACGGTTGTTCTCAGCCGCGGTGGCGCGCGAGCTGACGACGCAGGTCACGCCGATGCCGATCCGCGACCCGGATCCGGTGCTCGCCGAGCTGCGCCCCAACTTCAGCGGCTACGCGCTTGGGCTGCGGGTGCACGACTACCGCGGGCGCAAGGTGGTCACGCACACCGGTGGCTTGCCGGGCTTCGTGTCGCGTGTGCTCCTCGTGCCCGACGCGGAGTTCGGCGTGGCGGTGCTCACCAACCAGGAGTCGCGGTCTGGCATCGACGCGATCGTGTACCACCTGCTCGACCACGCGCTCGGCGTGAAAGCGCTCGGCGAAGATGGAACGCCAGGAGCCGGCGCGAAGGACTGGCTGGCGATCTTCGAGCAGGAGGCCCAGCGCCACGCTTCGGAGTTTGCCGAGGCCGAAGCGAAGTCCGCAAACGCACGCCGTGGCCAGAGCGTGCCCTCCCTACCGCTTGCGCAGTACGTCGGAACCTACCGCGATCGCTGGTACGGCGACGTGGTGATCGAGCACACCGACGGTCGGCTGCGTATCCGCTTCGTGCCCACGCCCGACCTCGAAGGCCCCCTCGAGCACTGGCAGCACGACACCTTCGTCGCGCGTTGGAGCAAGCGCGAACTGCGCGCCGACGCGTTCGTGACCTTCACGCTGACGCCGCACGGCAACGTGGAGGCGATCAAGATCGTGGCTGCCTCACCGGCGGTTGACTTCAGCTTCGACTTCCACCACCTCGACCTACGCCCGGTCTCGCGGCGCTGAGGCGGCGCTGCCTGATGCCCCGCGGTACGACAGTCATTGGCCCGCACGTTGCCGGCGACACGGACTTGCTGGTCGACCAGCCTCGTGCATGAGCAAGGCATCAGCGCCATGAAAGCCGCTTCAAAGCGAAAGCAATGGCCGTTTCCGGTCGTTTCCCTAAAGCCGCAAAGTTGATACCCGGTGCGGTTCGTACGACGAGTGCGACCGCCGCCTGGATCATCTCTCCCCGGAAACACCAACATGTGCCTCGTATCGAAGCTCCTCCCGTGCCTTGTGGTGCTCGCCTCCACCTTCGCGCCAGCGCAGATTCCCGGCGGCCACGCCGTAATCGCCGAGGTCGCCAGGGCACCGTCGGCTGGTTCGCGTTTCCCCGGGGGCGTCTACGTGGTTCATCCACGTATCGGTGCCATCCAGCCAATCACCAACCTCCCCCCCGAGCTGATTGGTTCGGCGCTGCCGCCGTCCTACGGCTCCGGCTCGAACGCCGTGGCGGTGCGCTCGACCGACGGCGCCCTGCTGGTCGGCGAGAGGGTGTTCCTCGGTGAGTCTGTTGACCTGCACATCATCCGTTTGAACGGGCTGGCGGTGGCGAGCGACACGCTGATACCGCTCGGCACGGCCACTGCGGACGCCGACCGGGTCGAGGGAATCGCCGTGCTGCCGTCGGGAGATGCGATTGTGGTCACGTTCATCGGCGGCGTGGGGGCGATGGTCCGGGTCTCCACGACCGGTGTCGTGACCCCCATCTACACGTCTGGCTACCTCGGTCCTGTGGCCGTGGATTCGAGGGGCACGACGGTGTTCTTCGTCACGGGGACGGGCATCGAGGCCCTTCCGGTCGGTGGTGGCCAGTCGACACTCGTGCATGCGGACACGTCCATCAGCGACCTGCAATTCCTGCCGCCTGCAGCCCTCATGTTCATTCGAAGGGGCGCGGTGTACCTCTTCGACCTGGCGACCCTTGTCGCTACCAACGTCCACAGCGAGTCCTGCCTGGGGTGCCTGTCGACTTGCGTAGTCGAACGCACCACTGGCGCTCTCGTCTACACGAACGCGCCGATCGGCCTCGGCAATGGCACGATGGGATGGGCGTTCCCTGGTGGGACGTTCCAGCGCCTCGGCGCAGTCAACGCGACCAGGGACATCACGCTTGTCGATAGCCCGAGCACCTACGGGACAGCCACGCCCGCCGCTCACACCTACTACTGGCTCACTGCGTTCAATCCGGGTGGACTACCACGCATCGGCAACGGCTCGTTCGGTTTGCAGCTCGGCGTGCAACCTCCCGGGACTGCCGCCGGCATGTTGGTCCTCGGGCTCACCCCGGGGGACGTGCAGCTATTCGGCGTGCGCATCTTGCTCGATCCGGCGAATCTGATCCCGCTGCTGCCGGTCCCGCCGAACGGTACCCTGCTGCTGCCCATCCCGGCTGAACCATCCCTGGTCGAACAGAGCTTGTTCTTCCAGTCGTTCCACCTCGATGCCGGTGGGCTGGCAGCTTCGGACGGCCTCAAGGTCACGTTCATGCTGTAGCTGCTGCGGGCCGCGAGGCCGTCGCAACGCGCCCGCGCGCTGCGCGTGCGGTCCTGCGCTGTCGCACCTACCTGGGGCTGCACCAAGCGGCGGACGGTCGATCACGATCGCAAGCCGAGTTCGGACCGCACGGCGTCGACCACTCGGTTGAGCTGCTTGGCGCATGGGTCGCACTGACTGCCGCAGCAGTAGCGCCAGGCGTCGTCGCGGTCGTGCAGGTGCTGCAGGACGAACTGGACGTAGCTGAGGTCGATGCGCTCGCGGGCCAGGTGGCCGCGGATGCGGTCGCGCAGATCGTCGTCCGGACTGGTCATGCCACGGAACGTGTTAGCGGTCGGGTCGGGCGGTGCAAGTCGGCGAGGCGGCAGGGTCTATGCGTGGCGTCGACGGGCGGTTCTCCCCCGGGGGCGACCAGGCAAAAAGGCGCCGCGGCAACGGCGCGGTCGAGGCATTAGTCTCACGCAAATGTACCTCCCAGTCCCCCTCGTGTTCTCTACCCTCGCGCTCGCCACCGTCCTGACGGCCCAAGAGCGCGAAGTCACCACTACCAAGCTCGGCACCGGCACGGTGTCGATCGACTACGACCCCACCGAGCTGAAGGGCCGCAGTCCCGAGAAGGACCTTCCGGTCGGCGAGTTGTTCCGGATGAGTTCGAATCAGGCGGCCCAGCTCACCACGGACGTGCCCCTGCTGTTCGGCGGTACGGTTGTGCCGCCAGGCAAGCATCGGTTGTCAGCGCGTCACGATGGCAAGGGCAAGTGGGAGGTGCTCGCCTTCCAGGGCGTGCCCTTCTACGACGCGGCGGTGCACCACGTGGTGCTGCCCGTCAAGTTCGCCGAGGAGAAGGACGCGATGGAGGCGCTGACGCTCGCCGCATCGACCGACAGCAAGAGCCCCGAGCAGGGCGCGATCAAGCTGCACTGGGGCAAGTTCTCGCTGTCGCTCGCGCCGCGCGCGCTCACCACGACCAAGGTCGAAAGCACCCTCGGCGGCAAACCGGCCACGTTCACGTTCTACGGCGTGCCGTCGACGCGTGAAACGCACCGCTGCATCCAGCGCGGCGACATGCTGCGCGTGGGCACCGCCACGCAAGGCGGCAAGGACGGCGTGACCTTCGGCATCTACGGCAAGCGCGTCGACACGCAGAGCAACGACGTCAACCTGGTGTTCGTCAACGAGGCCTTGGAGTGCGGCAAGGGCGCGATCGAGGCCAACACCAAGACCATCGAGATGATCAAGGGCTTCATGGCGGATGCGACTGCTGAGCATGCCAAGTCGATGCAGGGCTTCATGGACGCCATCAGCAAGGACATCGAGGCGACCAAGAGCGCGATGGCCGCGGCCGAGAAGCTGCCGGCGAAGGTCGAGATCGAAGGCGAAGTGCAGACCGGCCAGAAGGCCGCCGGCAACCTCGTCGTCGGGAGCGAGAAGGCCGAGGGCGCAGTCGTCGTCAAGCTGCAGCTCGGGCAGGGCGCCGCGACCTTCAAGGTCACCGACGCCGCGTTCCGCAAGTAGGCAGACGGTGCCAGTCAGGTCGCGCCATGCAGGCCGGCGATGCTGCGTAACCCACGCGTGACGTCGACCATCGCGTCGCGTGGCGAGGCGAGGGCCGCGGCATCTGCGGCGGCGCCCTAGCCGCTCGGCAGACCCGACTTGCTAAGTCGTTTTTTCATGATAAAAACGACTCGTGTACTCGCGATTGCTGAAGCCGCAGCAGCAGAGCTTCTTCCTCCTCGGACCCCGTGGTACCGGCAAGACCGTTTGGATCCAGCACGCGTTCTCGGGCGCCCTCACCTTCGACCTCCTCGATGGGGAGACCTATGCTCGCCTGCTGGCGCGGCCGGCGGCGCTCGGCGAGTTGGTGCCGCGCGGTCACCGTGGGTTTGTGCTGATCGACGAGATCCAGCGCGCTCCCGAGCTGCTCAACGAAGTGCACCGGCTGATCGAGGGGCGCAAGCTGAAGTTCGTGCTCACCGGGTCGAGCGCGCGCAAACTGCGTCAGCGGGGGGTCAACCTACTCGCTGGCCGAGCCCTGACGCGCTTCATGCATCCGCTCATCGCGGCCGAGCTTGGCGATGACTTCGACCTGCGGCGTGCGCTGCGCTACGGGTGCTTGCCGTTTGCTTGCACGACGAAGCATCCGAAGGACTACCTCGCCAGTTACGTTGCGACCTACCTGCGGGAAGAAGTGCAGCAGGAAGGGTTGACCCGCAACCTTGCCGCCTTCAGCCGCTTCCTCGAGGCGGCAGCGTTCTCGCAGGGGCAGTCGCTCAACATGGCAGCGATCGCGCGCGAGTGCGCGGTCAACTCCAAGGTCGTCGAAGACTACTTCACGATCCTCGAGGACTTGCTGATCGCGATCCGTCTGCCGGTGTTCACGCGTCGCGCCAAGCGCCGCATGATCGCACATCCGAAGTTCTACTTCTTCGATGCTGGCGTCTTTGGGGCTCTGCGGCCGCGCGGTCCGCTCGACTCACACGAGGAGATCGAAGGCCCGGCGCTGGAGACCGTGGTCTTGCAGCATCTGCGTGCCTCCAACGATTACCACCAGCACGGATACTCGCTGCACTACTGGCGCACGGCGACTGGCGACGAGGTCGACTTCGTGCTCTACGGCGAGCGCGGCCTGGTGGCGATCGAGGTGAAGCGAAGTGCGCGCGTGCGCCAAGAGCACTTGCGTGGCCTGCAGCTGTTCCGGGCTGACTATCCGGAGGCCAAGGCGTACCTCGCCTATGGTGGGACGCGCCGCTATCACGAGAGCGGCGTCGAGATCCTGCCGGCGCAGGATCTCCTCACGGGGCTCGATGCCATCTTGTGAGTGAGGCATCGGTTGCGCTGTCGGCGACCGCAATCAGGCCAGCTCTCGACCGCATCGCCGGCTCGCAGTACTGCGCGACAGAGACGCCGAGGCGGCGCAGTTCGTCGACGGCGTCGCCAGTCTCTTGCAGGCCCGCGGGGCGCTGGTCGATGACCGAGCGTTCGAACGCGCGGTCGGCGCGCAGGCAGCCCAACAGTGGCAGCGCTTGACCGAGGTACTGTTCGCACACCTGGCCCAGGTGATTGGCGATCTTGCGCGCCTGCTCGGGTGAGGCCGCGCGGTTGACCACGAGCTGCGGCAGGCGTTGGCCGCGCTGGTGCAGCACCTTGCACAGCGCATAGGTGTCGGTGGCGGCGGCGGGATCGGGCGTGGTGACGGCGAGCGCCACGGCGGCGCGCGCGACGACTTCGAGTACGGCGGGGCCGATGCCGGCGCCGGTGTCGCACACCACGAGGTCGACGCCGCGGCTGGCGCGCGCGACGCCGTCGAGCACCTTGTGCAAGAACGTGCGATCGCCGTCGGCCATGCGCGTGCTGCCGCTGCGGCCGAGCAGCACGCGCAGCTTGCCAGGGCCGTCGACCACGGCTTCCCACGGCGCGCACGCACCCTCAGCCAAGTGTTCGACGTCGTAGCGCGACGACAGGCGCAGGTGCACGTCGACGTTGCCGAGGCCTGGATCCAAATCGACGAGCAGCGTCTTGTAGCCCAGGCGCACCAGCGAGATCGCCAGGTTGACGGCGATCAGCGTCTTGCCAACGCCGCCCTTGCCGCCGGTCACTGCGACCCATGGCGCCAGCGGCTTGTGCTGTGACAACACCACGGGCCGCTCCAGCAACGCGCGGGCTTGGCCGTTCACGACAGCACCGCCTGCGCCTGCGCTTCGTGCAGCTGGAACGCGCTCGCTGCCAACGCGCCGGCGTCGGCCCGCACGATGTCGGCGGGCACCTCTTGCCCCACGGTGACGTGCGCGATGCCGAGGCCGTTCTCGATACACAGCGACAAGGACTCGCCTGGCACTTTGGTTTCGTCCCACTTGGTGATCGCCAGCGCGTCGACGCCGATCGGCTCGAACGCCGCCAAAGCTGCCTCGGCATCGACGCGCCGCATGCCGGCCGGCAAGCACAGCAGGCACGCCGGTCGCGCCGCGTCGAGCGTGCCGCGCGCCTGCGCCAGCGCCTGGTGATCGAACGGGCTGCGCCCGCTGGTGTCGAGGAACACGCGGTCCACGTGCGTGAAGCGCTGCAGCGCGCGCTTCACGTCGAGCGGCGTGAACGCGACCTCGAACGGCACCTGCAGCATGTCGGCGTAGGCGCGCAGTTGTTCCACCGCGGCGACGCGATAGGTGTCGACGGTGATGATCGCCACGCTCTCGCCGCGCTCGCGCTGCGCACACGCCGCGAGCTTGGCCAGCGTCGTGGTCTTGCCGACGCCCGTGGGGCCGAGCAGCGCAGTCACGCGGAACACGTGACTCGCCGTGTCCTCCGTCTTGATCAGCGCCTTGAGGATGCGCGCGGCGATGCTCTCGGCCGCGGGATCACCCGGCCGCGTCAGGTTCACTCGAGTGCCGAGCATCGCCTCCTCGACGGCGATGAGCACCTTCTCGCTCAAGCCGAACGCCAGCGCGCGCTGTGCCAGGGCAGCGAAGCCGGGCGTCCAGACGCGCGCGCCGAGGGTTCGCCGCGCCGCGGGCAGGGCCTTCTGCGCCTTCGCGGCGACGACCAGATAGCCCTTCGGTGTGCGCCGCGTCTCGACGAGCAGCGCACCTTGACCGCACTCGCGCTCCACTTGCGTGAGCGCGTCGGACAACGTCGGGGCTTGGATTCTACGTAGCAGCATGATTCGTGTCCTCGCTCACACCGGCACCGCGATGCGCGCGACGGTCTCCACGCGCTTGGCTGGCGCGGTTTCCTGATAACTCAGCACGGCGGCGTTCGGGATCACGCCCGCCACCGCCTCCGACAAGAACGGTCGCAACGAGGCGCGGGTGATCAGCACCGGATCGCGCCCGTTGCGCGTCAGTTGCGCCAGCGCATCGGCGGTGCTGTCGACGAAGCGCGAAAGAAAACCGGGCGGCAAGGCGGTGAGGCCATCGGCGCCGTTCACCGCGTCCGCCAAGCTGCGCTCGAGGTTGGGTTCGATCACTGCCGCGTGCAAGGTTCCGTCCTTGTCGAGGTGCGGCTGCAAGATCGCCCGCGCCAAGCGCGCGCGCACCTTCTCGACCAGGGCGCGCACGTCCTTGGTCTCCAACGCGCCGTCGGCGAGCGCTTCCAGAATCGATGCCAAGTTGCGAATCGGCACCTTCTCTTTGAGGAGCGCGCTCAGCACCTGATGCAGTTGCCCAAGGCTCAACTGGCTCGGAATGAGTTCCTCGACGATCGCCGGGCTTGTCTGACGCAGGTTCTCGGTCAGCGCCTTCACGTCGTCGCGCGACAGCAGTTCGTGGGCGATGACCTTCAGCACCTCGGCGAGGTGCGTCACCAGCACCGACGGCGCGTCGATCACCGTGTAGCCGGCGACCTCGGCGCGGTCTTTGTCGGCCTCGGTGATCCACTTGGCGGGCAGACCGAACGCGGGCTCCACGGTGTCGATGCCGCCGATCGGTGGCGCGTTGCCGCTCGGGTCCATCGCCAAGAAGTGCCCGGCGCGTAGATCACCGGTGGCCACGGGTTGGCCGTTGAGCAGCACGCGATACACGTTGGGGTCGAGCTGCACGTTGTCCTTCACCCGGATCGGCGGGATGACCAGGCCGAGGTCGGTAGCGAACTGCCGGCGTACGGCGCGGATGTGATCCAACAGACCGCCGTGCTTGCCGGGATCGACCAGCCCGATGAGGCGATAGCCGATCTCGATGCCCAAGCGATCGACGCCCAAGAGGTCTTCGACGGCGGGTTCACCCGCTTCGGTCGCGGGCGTCGCGTTCTTGGCGGCTGCCTCGCTTTGCTGGCGCCCATCCAGGCGTTGCGCGCCGAGCCAGACGATGGCGGTGAGCAGCAGGAACGCCATCGTCGGCATCCCCGGCAACACCGCGAGCACGAGCAGCACCAGGCCCACTGTGCGCATCGCCGCCGGTTTGCTCAGGAGCTGGCCGCCGACTTCGCTGCCGATGCCGGCCTCGCTGGCGTTCTTGGTCACCAAGATGCCCGCGGCGGTCGAGATCATCAGGCCCGGGATCTGCGACACCAGGCCATCGCCTACGGTGAGCATCGCGTAGCGCTCGAACGAGCTGGACACGTCGAGGCCCTTGCTGAACACGCCGATCAGCACGCCGCCGACCAGGTTGATGATGATGATGATGACGCCGGCGATGGCGTCGCCGCGCACGAACTTGCCGGCGCCGTCCATCGCGCCGTAGAACTCCGCCTCCTGCGTGAGTTCGCGGCGGCGCAGCTTGGCGTCCTCGTTGGTGATGACGCCAGCGTTGAGGTCGGCGTCGATCGCCATCTGCTTGCCGGGCATCGCATCCAAGGTGAAGCGCGCCGCCACTTCGCTGATGCGCCCTTGGCCGCGCGTGATCACCACGAACTGGATCACAACCAAGATCAGGAACACGATGATGCCGACGAAGTAGTTGCCGCCGACCACGAAGTCGCCGAAGGCGCGGATGATGTGTCCCGCGTCGCCATCGAGCAGGATCAACCGTGACGACGCGACGTTGAGCGCCAGGCGGAACAGCGCGGTGAACAACAACACGCTGGGGAACGTCGAGAACTCGACCGGCCGCGGCGTGTTGAGCACTGTCATCACGATCAGTAGGCTGATCGTGAGGTTCAGGGCCAGCATCAGGTCGAGCAGCGCGGTCGGCAGCGGCACTAGCATCACGCCGAGGATGCCGACCACGAGCAACGCGAGCGCGTTGTCCTGCCACTGACCGCGGCGGGTAGGAGGACCCATGCTGGACTTGGCGTCGGCCATGGTGCGTTACACCGCCTTGCCCTGCAGGCGGTAGACGTGGCCGAGGATGGCCGCGACCGCCTGGTAGAAGCGCTCGGGAATCTCGGTGCCGACATCGACCGCGCGATACAGCGCGCGCGCCAGCGGCGGGTCTTGCATCAGCGGCACGCCGTGTTCGCGCGCGATTCGCCGGATCTTCATCGCCAGGTCGTCGACGCCCTTGGCCACCACGCGCGGCGCGCCATGCATGACGCGGTCGTAGGCGAGCGCCACCGAGTAGTGGGTGGGGTTGGTGACGATGACGTCGGCCTTGGGGATCGACTCCAGCATGCGCTGGCGCGCCAGCTTGAGCGCCGCGGTGCGGATGCGGCGCTTCATCAGTGGGTCGCCTTCGGCACGCTTGCGCTCGTCGTCGACATCCTGCTTGGTCATCATCAGGTTCTGCACGTGCTCGCGGCGCTGCCAGACCACGTCGATGAGGGCGAGCACGCACACCGGCACGGCGATCCAGAACATTGCGCGCAGCGCGAGTTCGGCGGCGAACGCCACCATGGCCGGCACGTCGCCGGCGTGGAACAGCGTGAACAGCCGCGGCGTCTCGATCGACAGCAAGATCGTGGGCACCGCGATCAGGACCACCAGCTTGCCAGCCGACAACACCGTGCGCGTGATCGCCGCCATGCTGAAGATGCGCTTGAGGCCGTTCAGTGGGTTGAGCCGTTCCGGCTTGAACCCGACGGCGTCCTTGGCGACCTTCACGCCGACCTGGCCGTAACCGAGCACGGCGCTCACGAGGAGACCCGCGAGCACCAGCGCGCCGAAGGGCACGGCGATCGCGAACACCGGCTCGAGGAGCGCGCCGATGGCGGCGGGTAGCTCGCCGTTCTCGAGCCGCGCCGAAGCATCGGCCACGCGTAGGCCGCGCGACAGCATGTCCTTGAATGCGCCGATCAATTCGGGACCCAGCCGTTCCAAGAGCAGCGTGCTGGCCAGCAACGAGCCGCCCATGATCAGCTCGTTCGACAACGCCACCTGCCCCTTGTCGCGCGCATCCGAGAGGCGCTGCGGGGTGGGTTGCTCGGTGCGTCCAGCGTCGTCACGGAACAGCGCCAAGGGTCAGCTCCCGCGGAACAGCGCGATCGCGCCGGTCGTGATGGTCTGCATGCTGCCGATGAGGCCCGGCATGCCTTCCGTCAGCAAGAGCAAGGCCATGCCCATGGCCAACAGGATGCGCAGGCCGAAGCTGAACTCCATCAGGTTGATGTTGGGCACGGCGCGCGACAGCACGGCGAGCGCGGCCGTCAACACCATCATCACGGCCAGGATCGGCATCGCGAAGCGCACGCCAGCTTCGAGCGCCATGGTCACCAAGGCACCGTGACGCTCGCTGATCTGCGCGATGTCGAAGCCGTGGCCGACCGGCACCGCCGCGAACGCCGCGGCCAGGGCGCGCAAGAAGTCGTGGTGCAGATCGAGCGAGAACATCGTGAGCACGCCGATCACCTGCATGAACTGGCTGACCACTTGCGTGCTGGCGCCGGTGATCGGGTCCAACGCTTGCGCCATCGTGAACCCCATCTCTTGCGCCACGATCTCGCCAGCGACCGTCAGGATGGCCGACACCAGCTGCACCACGTAGCCCACGGCCGCGCCGATCAGCAGCTCGCCGACACCCAAGCCCAGAAAGTGCGCGAGGCCGCTCGGCATCGTTCCCGTCCGGTCACCCATCCACCAGAAGATCGCGCCCAACGCCACGCCGAGCACCAGGCGCAGCCAACGCGCGTCGCTGCCCTGGCCGAGCCCCGGCAAGAAGAACACGAATGCGCTGGTACGCAGCACGTGCAGCATGAAGCTCGGCAGGCACTGCATCAGCGATTCGATGACGAGGTGCATCCGCGTGTTTCAGACCCCGGCGAGGCCGTACATTGCCAGGTTGCCGAACAGCCCGCGCGCGAACTCGCGCAGGGTGCCCAGGATCCACGGCAGCAAGAGCAGCAGCGTGGCGACCATGGCGAGCATCTTGGGCACGATGGCCAGCGTCTGTTCCTGTACCGAGGTGATCGTTTGCACAAGGCTCACGCACAACCCGATCGCCATGCCCACCAGGAGCGCTGGCGTGACCAACGCCAACGCCGTGAGCAGCGTCGACTTGGCGAGATCGACCAACATCGCTTCGTCCATTTGCGTTCCCTCAGCTCTCCACGAAACTCTGCGCCAGCGAGCTGACCACGAGGTTCCAGCCGTCGACCAGGATGAACAACAACAGCTTGAGCGGTGTCGACACCACCACCGGCGGCAGCGTGAACATGCCCATCGACACCAGCAGCGACGAGATCACCAGGTCGATCACCACGAACGGCAAGAACAGCACGAACCCCATCTGAAACGCCGTCTTCATCTCGCTCAGGATGAAGGCCGGCACCACGACGTGGAATGGCACATCGGCCGGCGTGGCCGGTCGCTGACCGCCGCTCAGCTCGACGATGAGCGCGATGTCCTCGACGCGCGTCTGCTTCAACATGAAGCGGTTGAGGCGCGCGCCGGCGCGGGTGGTGGCTTCTTCCAGGCTGATCTGTCGCTCCACGTACGGCTTGAATGCCTGCGCGTGGATGTCAGTCGCCACCGGCTTCATGATGAAGAGCGTCAAGAACACCGCGAAGCCGGTGACCACCGGCGCCGGCGGTAGTTCTTGCATCGCCATCGCGCGCTTCAGGAACGAGAGCACGATCACAATGCGGGTGAAGCACGTCATCGTCAGCACCAGCGCCGGTGCCAGCGACAGCAGCGTCATCAGCAGCAGGATCTCGAGCGCGCCGCCGATGTTGTCGGGCGCGGAGGCGCCGCCGGTGAGTTGCAGGCTGAGCGAGGGGCTCTGCGGCACAGGCCCGGCGACCAACGAGGTGGGCGCGGCCGACGGCGCCTGTGCCGCGAGCGAGTGAGCGAACAAGAAGGCGGATGCGACGAGCGCGCGCATCAGGCCTCCGCGCGCGTCTTGCTGAGGAGAGTGCGGAAGTCGGCGAGGCCCTTCTTTTGGGCAGCGACGTTGCCGCGCGAGCCGACTCCAGCGGGACGGCTCGGCCGCGGCAAGATCATGTCCTTGAGCACCGCGCCCTCGTCGTCGGGGTCGAACTGCGCGGCCGTGGCCGGCACCAGTTCGCGGTCCTCGCCGCTGTGCAGCACTCGCAGGGAACCCTCGCACTCGCCGAGCAAGAAGATCTTGTCGTCGAACTGCACCACGTGCACCGCGTGTCGGTTCGACAGCTTGAGGCTCTGCCGCACCGAGATCGCGGTGCCGTTGCCGTTACCTTGGCGCTGTCGCACGCGCGACAGCGCCATCACGATCGCGCCGCCGAGCAAGCACACGCCCAGCACCGTGCACACGACCTGCGTCATGTCGGGGAACGGCACCGCGCTCGTCTTCAGGGTGGGGGCGGTCCGCGACGCGCTCGGCGACGCGCTCGGCGTTGTCGCGATCGGTTCCGTCGGCGGCGCAGCTGGACTGCGCCACGGACCGAACATGAGTAGCAGCGCCAATGCAGGTGGCACCGCGAGCCACCGAAGTTTGTCTCGCATCTCTGACCTCTCCTTGCACGCGCCTTAGCAAGGTGCGTGCCGCGGCCCCGATGCGCAAGATGTTGTGGGTGGGGGCGCCGCGACCACAAGGCGAGCGTTGCACACTGCGGCACAGCGTGGTGTTCGCGCGCGGGCGTCGCACGCGCGGGCGAGGGCAATCAGCGCGCGGTCAGCATGGGTCAGGTCTCGAGCAGCCAACGCCACGCCGGCACCACCCGCACCGTGCGCCTGCCGACCTGTTCGACGCCGTCCGTGGCCATGGTGACGAGAACCGCGCGCTCCACGTTCGTCTCGTCCATCGCTTCGGCGAGCGCCCGCAGTTCGCGCTCGCGCGTCGCCGGGGCTTCCAGCGTTGCGCAGACTTGCACGAAGGAGCGCTCACCGGAGAGATCCGACACCACGAAGTCCACTTCGTAGCCCGTCGGGGTCACGTGGTAGCCGTGGACCTCACCGCGCCGTCGCAGTTCGAGGTAGACGATGTTCTCCAGCACGTGACCGAGATCTTCGCCAGGGCTCGGCACGGCCACGCGCGCGAGCGCGTGGTCGACGACGTAGACCTTGCGCGGATGGACCTGGCGGCGCCGCTCCGAACGTGCATCGACCGGCAGCAGGCAGACGAGGAATGCATCCTCGACGTGAGCGAGCAGTTCGTAAAGCAGGTCCTTGCCGAAGGCGAAGCCCTGCGACTTGAGGTCCTTCGTCAGCGCGTTCACGCTGGCTAGGCAGCCGACACTGCGCACGAGCCGCCGCACGAGCCCGCGCAGCAACGGCGCATTGCGCACACTGTGCCGCTCGACGACATCGCGCAGGATCGCGACGTCGGTGTAGTTCTGCAGGATCGTGCGACGCAGGTCAGCTGGCGCATCGAGCACTTCCGGAAATCCGCCGGTCTCCAGGTAACGATCGAACTCGTGGCGCAGCCGCGCGCCGACGGCCGCGCCCACCGGCCAAGTCGACGGCACCTCGATGGTGCGGTGCCGCAACGCTTCGCGAAACGAGAACGGCCAGAGCTCGGTCGTCAACGAGCGCCCGCGCATCGCCGTCGCGATCTCCGTGCTCAGCAGTTTCGCCGACGAACCGGTGATGGCGATGTGGCGTCGGGGATCGGCGAGCAATCGCCGCACGTACTTCTCCCAGCCGGGGACGTTCTGGATCTCGTCGAAGTAGTACCAGCATTCGGCGCCGTGGCTGTCGGGGTGGCGCTGGAAGAACGCTTCTTCGATCAGTTGCAGATGCTCGACACGCATGCCGGCGAGCCGCTCGTCCTCGAAGTCGACGTGCAGGATGCGCGACTTCGGTACCCCGGCATCGAGCAGTTCGCGCAGGTGCGACAGCAAGAGCCACGACTTGCCGACGCGGCGCATGCCGATCACGGCGTCGACCTTGCCCGACATTGCACGCAGCCGCTGGTCCCGCGGCGTCGGCCGTGGCACGGGGCGCGCCTCGGTGGTTGCCAGCCAAGCAGCCAGGGCCTGTCGATATTTGTCCTCCATCGGAGGACATCATCGCCACGAATTGTCCTTGTTCCAAGGACATAGTTGTAACCGGCTTCCAGATAAGGCAATGAAGGCGTGGATGCGTGGGATTCGCCACAACTGGGTGCGGAAGTCGGCGAGGCCCTTCTTGTGGGCGGCCTTTTGGGCGGCGACGTTGCCGCGCGAGCCAACCCCAGCGGGAAGGCTCGGCCGCGGCATGATCATGTCCTTGAGCACCGCGCCCTCGTCGTCGGCGGCGAACGGCGCGGCGGTGGCGGGCACCAGTTCACGGTCCTCGCCGCTGTGCAGCACGCGCAGCAACCTCGCACTCGCCGAGCAAGAAGTTTGGTGAGCCGCGACCACCACAGGCGAACGTCGCAGACCGCGGCACGGCGGGTGTTCGCGCGCGGGCGTCGCACGCGTGGGCGAGGGCAGTCAGCGCACGATCACGATGCGCCAGCTTGGTTGATCAAGGGAACGTCAACATGGTCCCGTTGCTCAACTCAAACTGACTGCCAAATGACGACAATGCTCGGTATGAACAGTGAACCAGAGCCGATCGTCGCCCTCTGACCCACAAGCCGTATTCCGCGCGTGATGGTGGGAACCTCGCTGTAGGTGCCCGCGCGGACAACCACCGTGTCCCCGGGTGCCGCGGCCGCGATCGCCGGCGCGATCTGGCGAAACTGACTGCCGAAGCCCCCCGCCGCATCCACGACGTCGTTCGTTGTGCGAGGGCCGCAGTTGTAAGAAGACAAACAGCGCTCAAGGCGCACGATCGGTGCCATGCCATGCCAAGTACAACAACCCACGGCGCGCAGTGTGTACCGTGGGTGGGGCGACGTGAGCGACCTGAGCCGGGTTTGCAGAAATCGCCGACTGGGTCAACGAAACAGGATTCACCGACTTCTTGCGTTGCAAGTGCCGCGGGAGTTGGTGGTGTGGTTCGGACGCCAGTGGTTCACGGCCAGCGACAAGTGCCGACCCCGGCGTTGCTCGCCGTCACTCCGAACGGGTTGATCCCCGGATCGATCGAGAAGTACTGGTTGAAGCACTGCAGCCCATCGAGCGAAGCCGCGGCCGGGATTGTGTAGGTCAACCGAGCGGTGCCACCGCTCGTCGGCATCGAGATCATGTGGTCGCCGCTGGCGTAGAGGCGACAGCCGGGCATGCCAAGCGGCCCAAGGTCGAACGGCAGCGGAACCGAACCCCAGGCGATGTCTGAACTGCCAAACAACATCACGCCAGGCTGACCGGGGCGCAGGCCAGTGACCTCGTGTGTCATCGGTAGGCCTCCTCGCAGCTGTGCGCGACGCTGCGACGCCCTCCCGCCGTGCGCTGCGGGCGCTGTTTGCGCTGTGCGTCGAGCACGGGCCTTGACAGGCAACCACGCCGCCGCATCGTCTCGGATGCGCTCATGCCGCCAAACCGTTCCATCGTGCGACTCGACCCCGGGACCTTCGCACGCATGAAGCGCATCCTGCCCGGGCGCGCACGAACGCAGGCGGCGACGGGTACCGACCAGGATGTGCTGCCGGTGCCGGACGAGATCGCGTTCAAGCTCACCAACCGGTGCAATCTGCGCTGCACGCATTGCTACCAGTGGAGCGCGCACGGTCACCACCAGGATCTGGCGGCGGCCGAGCAGCAGCGCGACCTCGACTTCGCGCACATCGAGCAGGTGTTCCGCGCGACCGCGGCACGCAAGTCGAGCGTCTACCTCTGGGGTGGCGAGCCCCTGGCGTACGGCGAGTTCGATGCGCTCGCCGATCTGCTGCGACGCGATCCGCGTTGGACGGTCATCTGCACCAACGGCATGCTGATAGAGCACCGGCTGGCCGCATTGTTGTCGATCTCGGCGCAGCTCGAGATGTACGTCGCACTCGATGGGTTCGCTGCGGAGCACGACGCCATCCGCGGGCGCGGCGCCTACGACAAGGTGGCGCGCGGGTTGGACTCGCTGGTGGCAAAGCGGGCGAGCGGCGAGTATCGCGGCGAGGTCTCGATCAACAGCGTCGTCACCGACCACACGGTCGCCACGCTGTACGACTTCATCGCCGCCTGGCAGGACCGCGGAATCGACACCTTCTATATCAGCCTGCCGTGGTTCCTGTCCGCGGACAGCGCTCGCGCGATGGACGACTACCGCGCCGAGAACATGACGTGGCTGGGCAACGCCAGTACCGGTGACCGTCCGAGCTGGCATGCGTATCAGTACGGCCTCGGTCCTGCCTGCGTGGCGCCACTGCTGGAACAGCTGGACCGCATCGATGCCGCTGCCTGGCGCATCAAGGTGCGCTACAACCCGGAACCCGACCGCACCATGCTGGCCGAGTTCCTCGCCGGCGGCGCGCGCCCCATGCACGGCAAGACGCGCTGCACAGCCCTCAACAGCCGCCTCGACGTGTTTCCGAACGGGGATGTGGTGACCTGCAAGTTCTTCCCCGAGTTCGCGGTCGGCAACCTCGGCGCGCAACCGCTCGACGAGATCTGGCATGGCGATCGGTTCCAGAGGGTCCGCGACACCGTGCGCCGCTGCGGCCTCATGCCGGTGTGCGCCAAGTGCAACCTGCTGTACAGCCGCGGGGTGTGACGCCAGCATGCTGGTCCAGCACTTCCTCGAAGAGAGCGCGCGCCGCGTTCCCGAGAAGGTGGCGCTGGTGTGCGGCAGCGAGTGCTTTCGCTATGCCGACCTCGACGCCCGGGCCGATCGACTCGCAACGGCGCTGCGTGCGCGCGGCTTGCAGCCGGGCGACCGTGTCGCCATCGACCTCGGCAACTCAGCGACGGCGGTCATCGCCGTGTTCGCCGTCGCCAAGGCCGGTGGCGTGTTCGTTCTGCTGCATCCGGCGACGAAGGCAGGCAAGCTCCGCGCGATCGTCGCCGACGCGGGCGCGCGCGTGCTGCTCACGACGCGCGCCTGGGAACACAACGCGTCCCCGGGCGGCAACGTTCAGCTCGTCGTGCACGCGGCCGGAGGCGCCGCTGGCGACGATCGCAGCGTCGCGCTGGAGACGCTGCTCGCCACCCCGGCTGATTGTCAGCCGCCGCCGGCACGCGCGCCCCGCGACCTCGCATGCCTGATCTACACCTCGGGTTCGTCGGGCGAGCAGAAGGGCGTCATGCTGAGCCACAAGAACATGGCTTCGGCGTCGGCGTCGATCATGCAGTACCTGCGGATCAGCAGCGCGGACGTGGTCCTGGATACGTTGCCGCTGTCGTTCGACTACGGCCTCTACAACGTGTTGATGCCGTTGCGCGCCGGCGCGACCGTTGTGCTGGAGCCGAGCTTCACGTCGCCGCACCAACTGGTCGGGCTGGTGCAGCGCGCGGCGGCCACCGTCCTGCCACTGGTGCCGGCGATGATCGCCATCCTCTTGCAGTTCGCGAGTTCGATCCGAATCGGAATGCCGACGGTGCGCTGCATCACGAGCACGGGCCAGGTCCTGCCGCCAGCACACGTGGCTCCGCTGGCGCGGATGTTCCCTGCGGCGGCGATCTTCTCGATGTACGGGCTGACCGAGTGCAAGCGCGCGCTCTACCTGCCACCCGAGCAGTTGCCCGTGCGGCCGGCGTCGGTCGGCATCCCCATCCCGGGCAGCTCGGTGACCCTGGTCGACGCGGCCGGAAGGGAAGTGACGGAACCCGATGTCGTCGGCGAGCTGCGCGTGCGCGGCGAGCACGTCATGCTCGGCTACTGGAACCGGCCGCGGGAAACCGCGTGCGTGCTCGCCGCAGGAGCCAGCCAAGACGAGCGCGTGCTGCGCACGGGCGACCTCTTCTATCGCGATCGCGAGGGCTACTTCTACTTCGTCGCGCGCCGCGACGACGTCATCAAGACCGCCGGCGGACGCGTCAGTCCGCGCGAGGTCGAAGCCGTCATCGCCGCGCTCCCGGAAGTGTGCGAGGTCGCGGCCGTGCGCGCGGCGCACCCCGTGCTCGGGGAAGTGGTACGCGCCATCGTCGCGCCGCGTCCGGGCGCCGAGCTGACGGCAGCCGCGGTGCTGGCTGAGTGCGCCGGCCGGCTGGAAGACTACGCGGTCCCGCGCTTCGTCGAGTTCCGCCGCGAGCTACCCCACACCGCGAACGGCAAGATCGACTATCGGGCGTTGAGCGCGGCGGGCATCGCCGGCGTCGCGCCTGCGGCCAACTCCTGACGGACAACCGATGGCAGTCTTCGACCCGCGCACCACCGTTCACGCCAAGAGCTGGAAGAAACTGCGCCGTCTGCACCCCATCGCCATCGACCTGCGCCGCACCGACCTGCTGGCGCGGGCCGAGCTGGCGACGCTGCGCGACCCCGACGCCATGGTCGATTTGATCCGGGCTCTCGGCCTCAACGACGACGGGCTCGACGAATACCCGCAGGGCTTGCATGCGTTCTGCGGCCAGGGCCTGCGCGTCTGGCAGTACCCGATCCAGTTCGGCCCATACCTTGCGTTCCTGTCCAGTCTCGGCGTGCGCTCGTACTTGGAACTCGGCGTGCGGCATGGCGGCACGTTCGTGGCGACGGTCGAGTACCTGCGCCGCTTCGCGCCGGTGGCCCGCGCCGTCGCGGTCGACATCATGCCGTGCCCCGCACTCGCCGCGTACCAACAGATGAACCCCAACTCCGAGTTCCACCAGCTCAACACCCAGTCGACGGAGTTCGCGCACTGGGTCGCCGGCCAGGAGTTCGATCTGGCATTGATCGACGCCAACCACGACGAACGCGAGTGTCGCGCCGAGTTCGCCCTGCTGCAGGACCGCGCCCGCATCCTCGTGCTGCACGACATCGTCAATGTCGACTTCCCCGGCGTCGCGGCGGTGTGGCGCGAGGTCAAGGGCGCCGGGCGCCATGTCTGCACGGAGTTCGTTGCCCAGTACCCGGCGCTCGGACCCTACATGGGTCTCGGCGTCGCGGTCCGCGCGGGCGCGGCGCGATGACTTCGACGTTGCCCGCCATCCTGGCCGAGCTCAAGGCCATCCTCGAACGAGTCACCGGCAGGAGTGGCCTGGCCGCGGCGCTCGCCGACGGCGCCAGCATCGTCGACGAAGTCGGACTCGATTCGCTGGAGATGATGAACTTCCTGCTCGAGATCGAACGACGGCTCGACATCGAGATCGACTTCGAGAAGCTCGACTTCGCCGACCTGCACTCGCTGGAGAAGCTGGCGGGGTTCCTGGCCAGCGCCAGACGCCGGTCGGGGCCGCCATCGTGAGCCGAGATCGCGTCGTGGTCCTCGCGTCCGGCGTCGCGCTGGGGGTGTACATCCCGGCGCTTCTCGTGGAACGACGGCTGCGGCGGGCGGGCGTGGACGCCACGGTCGCCGTGCTGGAAGCCCTCTATCACGAGGACGCACTGGCCAAGCTGCGGCGGCAGCGCGCCGCGTTCCGGCGCGACTTCGAACTGGCGTGCATGACGCACCGTCTGGTTCCCGATCCCGCCGCCGGCCTCGACGCGGAGCGCGTGACCCGCTTGCTCGCCGATTGGCGGCGCGCCTGCTGCCGGCGCTTCATCGTGTGGTCGGGGTTCTGGCTGCCGATCCTCGAACGCTACGGCACCGAGATCGGCAGTGACGCGCTGCAGGTCGATCTCTGCCGCATCGATGCTGTCGTCTCAACCTCGTTCAGGCGCGGCAGCTCGCTGACACGGCACGGCCGCGAGGTCTGGTTCGGCAACGCCGCGACGCAACGCATCGAGCACGTGCTGCCGGTGACCGACGCACCGCCGATCCAGTTCGCGGACCGTGAACCAGCCTACGTCGTGCATGGCGGCGGCTGGGGGCTCGGGACCTATCGCGCTGCGGTCGACACGCTCGCGCAACGCGGGCAGCAGGTCCATGTCGTCGCCTACGACCGAGACGAGGAAGAAGCTCCGCGTGCCGAGGTGACTTCCTGGCGCATCGACTCAGGGTTCTGCGCCTGGACCGCAGGCGCGAGCGGCCGACACGCGTTTCCGTCGATGCGCGAAGCGACGGGGGCTGGCCGCATCCTCGCCCGCGACGACTATCACCCCTTTCACGACGTGATCCGGGGCTGCCGCGCGATCGTCAGCAAGCCGGGTGGTGGCACACTCATCGACTCCTACGCCGCGGCGACGCCGCTCGTGTTCCTGCCGCCCTATGGCGAGGCCGAGCGGCACAACGGTGAGTTGTGGCAACGCCTGGGCTATGGCATCGCCTTCACCGATTGGGCGGCCACTGGGTACGATCCTGCGGTCGTGCAGGAACTGCACCAGAACCTGTTGCGGCGCCCGCCGGACGCCGTGGACTATCCGGCGCGCTACGCCGCCGAGCTCGCCGGTTGAACGCGATGTCGTCCGTGCCTCACCTACCTAGGCAACCCGGGCTCGCGCCAGCTCTGCCACGCTGGGTGGTGTTCCAACTGCTGGAGGCGTGCAACCTGCGCTGCAGCATGTGCTACGAGTGGGGCACCGGTGGTTCGTACCACGAGCTGTCGGCGTCGGCGGTCCTCGACTTCGAGGTGCTCGCGCGCACGGTGCGCGAGTGCCTGCCGGCGCAACCGTACTTCGAGTTCTTCGGCGGCGAGCCGCTGCTGTATCCCCGGATCGGCGACGCCATCGCGCTGATCACAGGGGCCGGCTGCGAGCTCGGCATCCCCACCAACGGCGTGCTGCTCGAACGCCACGCTGAGATGTTGCTGGCCACCGCGCCGGCGCGGCTGTGGATCTCGCTGGACGGCCCGCCGGCGGTCAACGACGCGCAGCGCGGGCGCGGCGTGTTCGCGCGCGTGCGCCGCGGCATCGATGTCCTGCACGCACGCCGGCGCAAAAGCGGCGCCAGCCTGCCCAAGCTCGGCGTCACGTGCGTGGTGACGCCGAACAACCACCGGCACATCGAGCAGCTCTTCCTGCACGACCTCGACCTCGCCCAGCTCGACCACGTGAGCATCGAGCTCCAGAACTACGCCACGCGTGACCAGGTCGACGCCTACGCCGCGCTGCTGCGCACGGAGTTCGGCGTCGCGGAGGCCGCCTGCGCGCGGGGTTACCTACAAGATCCCGCTCGCTTCGCCGACATGGATCACCCCGGCCTGGCGCTGCAGATGCAGCGGGTTCGCGACGCGTGTGATGCGCGCGGCATCCTGTTCTTCTCCCACCCGCGCACGATCGCGACCGCCAACATCGCGAGCTATTTCACGGCGCGCTTCGCCGACATGGTGGATGCCAAGTCGCATTGCGCGTTTCCGTGGCTGTATGCCGAGATCTCCGCGCGCGGTGCCGTGACGCCTTGCCACTCGTTCTACGACCACGCGGTCGGCAATGTACACGACGAGACCCTGACGGCGATCTGGACCGGCGCGCGCATGCAGCGGTTGCGTGAGCTCCTGCGCCAGAAGTTGTTTCCGATCTGCACCGCCTGCTGCCGCTACTACAACAATCCGGCACCGACGGTGCGCGCGCGCGCCAGCGGGGACCGGGCGTGAACGGCGACAGCGACGTGTTCGCACGCGTGCGCGCGGCGCTGGTCGCCGCGCGTGCCGGGCCGCCGCTCGTCGCGGCACCGGCGGATGGGCCCAGACCGTGCTCGTTCATGGAAGGCCGGCTGTGGTTCTTGGAACAGCTGCACCCGGAGACCAACGCCTACCACGAGAGCAACGCGTACGCGATGGACGGCGACCTCGACGCGGCCGCCCTGACGCGCGCCTTCGCCGCGGTCGTCGAGCGACATGCCATCCTGCGCACGGTGTTTCGGCGCGAGGAAGACGCGCCGGTCGCCGCGGTCGCGGCGCCCGCACCGCAGCTCGCGCGCACCGACCTCACCGCGGTCGCCGAGTCCGCGCGCGCCAGCGTGGCGCAAGAACACGCCCGCGCGCACGCCGCCGCACCGTTCGACCTGCAGCACGGGCCGCTGCTGCGCGCCACGCTTCTGCGCTTCGCCGCCGACGCGCACGTGCTCTTGCTCTCGACGCACCACATCGTGTGGGACCACGAGTCGTTGCGCCTCTTTCTGGAGGAGCTGGCGTGCGCCTACGCCGCGAACTCAGCCTCCAGTGCAAGCAATGCCGCGCCAGCTGCCGCGGGCGCACCGATCGGCGAGCCCCGGTTGCAGTACGGCGACTTCGCCCGCTGGCAGCGCGCGCGTGCCACGCCCGCAGCGTTGGCGCCGCTCATGCACTACTGGCAGCAGCGTTTCGCGTCGCCACCGCCGGTGCTGGAGTTTCGCAGCGACTGGCCGCGCCCGGATGTGCCCACGTTCCGTGGCCGCACGCTGTGGTTCACGGTGCCCGCTGCGCTGCGGCAAGGTCTCGCCGAGCTGGCGCGCCGGGACGGCAGCACGCCGTTCGCCGCGCTTCTGACCGGATTGGCGGTCGCGCTGTGGCGCGTCACCGGTACCGAGGACTTGGTCGTTGGCACGCCCATGTCGCAGCGCACGCGGCCCGAGCTGTTGCCGCTGCTCGGCGCGCTGACCAACACGCTGCCGCTGCGCATCGACCTCACCGGCCGACCGTCGGCGCGCGAAGCGCTCGCTCGCGTGCACGCCTCGATCGCCGCCGCCCAGGCGCGCGGCGATCTGCCGTTCGAGCGGATCGTCGAAGCCGCCCGTCCGACGCGGGCGACCGACCGCACGCCCCTGCTGCAGGTGATGTTCTCCTTGCATCGCGAGGCCGCGGCCAGCGTCGCGCTGCCCGGCGTGCAGCTCGCCCCGATCGAGTTCGAGCTGGGCAACGCACGCTTCGACCTCGAGCTGCATTTGTGGCACGACGACGGCGGCGGCCTACGTGGCAAGTTCGTGGCGGCGGCCGAGCTGTTCACCGACGCGGCGCTCGGCATCCTCCAGGATGCCCTCGTGCGCCTGCTGGCGGCGATGGTCGCGCAGCCCGACGCGACGATCGGCAGCTTGCCGTGGCTCTCGGCGGCGGAACGCGAGCGCGTGCTCCGCCTCGGCCGTGGCGGCGAGCACGCGCTGCCGGAGCCCGCGCTGCTGCCGCGGCTCTTCGCCGCTCGTGTGCTGCAGCAGCCGCAGGCGATCGCCGTCACCGGCGGCGAGTCGCTCACCTACGCCGAGGTGCACGCGCGCGCGCGACGGCTGGCGCAGCGCCTGCGCGCCCTCGGCGTGCGACCGGATGATGTCCTCGGCGTGAGCGCCGACCGCACGCCGGCAACGATCGTGGCAATGTTGGCGATCGTCGCCGCCGGGGGCGCCTATCTGCCGCTGGACCGCGCTCTGCCGGCAGAGCGTCTGGCCTTCCTGCTGCGCGATGCTCGCGTCGAGTTGGTCGTCGGCGACGCGGCGGCGCGCGCGCCCTGGGATGCGCTCGGCGTGCGCTTCGTCGCCATCGATGCCGGCGGCGTCGGCGACGAGACGAGCGGCGCGCCCGCGCTCACGCCCGATCATCTCGCCTATGTCGTCTACACCTCGGGCTCGACCGGCGTGCCCAAGGGCGTGATGGTGTCGCACCGGGCGGTCGCGCACCTGGCGCTGGCCAACGACTACGCTGGCATCACGGCAGAGGACCGCGTCGCCCAGGCATCCGACCTGTCGTTCGATGCGACGACGTTCGAGGTGTGGGGCACGCTGCTGCACGGCGCCACCCTGGTGCTCCTGCCCCGCGACACGCTGCTGGCGCCGCGGGCGCTGGCGGCGTTCCTGCGTGCGCAGCGGATCAGCGTGCTGTTCTTGACGACGGCAATGTTTCACGCTGCGGTCGACGTCGAACCCGCCACGTTCGCCACCTTGCGCTGCTTGCTGGTCGGCGGCGAGGTAGTCGATCCACGCCGCATGCGCACCGTCCTGGCGCAGGGGGGGCCGGCCCGCTTGGTCGTGGTGTACGGGCCGACCGAGAACACCGTGTTCTCGACCTTCCATCCCGTGGCCGATCGTGCCGCGTGCGAGGGTCGCCTGCCGATCGGCCGTCCGATCGCGAACACCGACGCCGTGATCCTTGACGACGAGCTGCGGCTGGTGGCGCGCGGCGCCCCCGGCGAGCTCTGCCTCGCCGGCCTCGGGCTGGCGCGCGGCTATCTCGGCGCCCGGGAGCTGACCGACGCGGCCTTCGTGCGCAACCCCTTGCCGGAGATCCGCGGCGACCGCCTCTACCGCACCGGCGACCGCGCGCGGTGGCGGGCCGACGGCACGCTCGACTTCCTGGGGCGCACCGACCGCCAGGTGAAGGTGCGCGGCTTCCGCGTCGAGCTCACGGAGATCGAGCACGTGCTGTCGCAGCATCCGCTGGTGCAGCAAGCGGTCGTGACGCACGCCACAATCACTGGCGCGACCGAGGGTCTCGTGGCCTTCGTGCTGCCGGCGGCGAGCGAAGTGCCCGCGGCTGCCGACCTGCGCGCCTACCTCCGCCGGCGGTTGCC
Source organism: Planctomycetota bacterium (assembly GCA_031423015.1). Lineage (GTDB taxonomy): Bacteria > Planctomycetota > UBA1135 > UBA1135 > UBA2386 > DATGPD01. Next base: position 44,275 of record JANPER010000202.1, read on the forward strand.
GGAGTACATGCTCCCTGGCACCTTCGTGCCGGTCGAGGCGATCCCGCTCACGACCCGCGGCAAGGTCGACACCCGCGCTCTCTTGATGCTCGCCGGCGGACGGCGCGCCGAGCCTGCCGCCGGACGGCCGCCGAGCACACTGCTCGAGCAGCGCCTGGCCCGCGTCTGGCGGCAGGTGCTGTGGCTCGACCGTGACGTCGGTCTGGACGAGGACTTCTTCGACCTCGGCGGCCACTCGCTGCTCGCCGTCGCGTTGGTCGCGGCGGTCGAGAAGGAGCTGCAGATCAACCTGCCGGTCGCCGCGCTGTTCGAGCTGCGCACGGTGGGAGCACTCGGCGCGTTTCTGGGCGGACGACGCGAGCCGAAGACGAGCGCGCGCCTGGCCGATTCGGCTGGCCGTCGCGGCGTCGTCATGATCCTCGACGCCAGCGTTCCCTACCCCGACCGCGACGCCGGCTCGCACCGCATGTTCGAGGTCGTCCGCTTGCTGCGCGAACTGGGCTTCGACGTCATCTTCGTGCCCGACAACGACGCTGCGGCCGAGCCCTACACCGGCAACCTGCGCGCGCTCGGCGTCGACGTGCTGTTGACGACCTACCACGCGGGCGGCGTGACCCGCCCGCTCGCCGAGCACGTGGAGGCAGCGCTGTCCGCGGTCGATGTCGCCTGGATCTGCAAGCCGCCCCAGTTCGAGCGCTGGGCGCCCGTGGTGCGACGCCATCCCGGCGTGCGCGTGGTCTACGACACCTGCGACCTGCACTTCGTGCGCCTGCAGCGAGCGGCGAAGCTGACAAACACCGCCGACCAGGCCAACGCACCATGGCGCGCGATGCACGCCCGCGAGATGGCGATCGTCGCCAGCGCCGACATCTCGATCACCGTCACGTCCGTCGAGCGGGACACGCTGCTCGCTCACGCGCCGCGCGGGGCGGCGCCGCGCGTCGTCGTCGTGCCGTCGGTGCACCGGCCGGCGCCGCCGGCAGCGACGACGCTGGCCGAGCGCGCCGGCGTTCTCTTCATCGGCAGCTACGCGCATGCGCCGAACGTGGACGCCGCCATGTGGCTGTGCGAGACCGTGATGCCGCTGGTGTGGCGCACGCAGCCAGGCCTGCGCGTCACCTTGCTCGGCAGCAACCCCACCGCGGTGGTCAAGAGCCTGGCTGGCGATCGAGTCGCGGTTCCTGGATTCGTCGCTGACGTTGGACCCTACTACGCCAGCCACCGCGTGTGCGTCGCACCCCTGCTCTACGGTGCCGGCATTAAAGGCAAGGTGGCGCAGGCGCTCGAGCACGCGCTACCGCTGGTGAGCACGTCGATCGGCATCGAAGGCATGGACCTGCACGACGAACGCGACGTGTTGGTGGCGGAGACCGCCGAGGCGTTCGCGCGCGCCATCGTGCGGTTGTGTCGCGACGACGCACTTTGGCTGCGCCTATCGGCCCGCGCGCACGCATGCCTCACGCCACTTGCGCCGGTAGCGGTCGCGGCGACGCTGGATGCCATGCTGCAAACTCTGCTGCAAGACCGCGCGGCGGGTCAACGCGTTGCAACCTGACCACGACGCAATGACGGACACCGAAGTGCCACCGCCCGCTGGTGACAGCCCGATCTCGGCGGCCATCTACCGGCGGCTGCTCGCCTTCACCGCCGGGTGGCCGGGCGAGCGCGTGGCGCCAAACACTCTGCTACGGGGACTGAACACGCGCAGCCGGGGGCAGCCGCTGTTCTTCTGCGTGCAGGGCTTTCGTGAGTTGAGTCAGCTCGCACGTCACCTCGGCGAAGACCAGCCGGTGTACGGCATGCGCTCCGGTCACGGCGCGATGCAGAACACGCCGGAGAACGTCGCCGCCGTCGCCGACCACTACGTTCGCGAGATCGTGCGCGCGCACCCGGCGGGCCCGTGCATGCTCGGTGGCAACTGTCAGGGCGGCGAAATCGCGTTCGCCGTCGCGCATCGCCTGCGCGCGCTCGGCCGCGAGGTCACGCTGCTGTGCCTGCTCGACTCGTACGGCCCGCAACCCTACGCGGGCCGGGTGGCGCTGTTCTTCTCGCGCTGGAGCGCCAACAACCCCTACCGCTACTACCGCTGGCCGGAGTTGGGTTGGAGCAAGCTCACGACGCTGGGGTTCACCATCGACTTCGTTCCGGGGACCTACGGCGAGAGCTTCGACGAGCCAAACATCGTGACGTTCGCCGCCGAACTGCGCCGCGCGTTCGCGCTGGCACAGGGGCCTAGTTGGGACCTCGCCGCTGGCGCGCCCGCAGCTGCCGACACGGCGGACCGCGTCCATCGCAGCCTGCACACCACCGATCCCGCGGCGCGGCAACTGCCGCCGAACGCCTATCGGGCGCGCATCACGCTGGCGGGCACGGCGGCGGATGTGCTGCTGGCGCACGGTGGCCAGGCGCTGCAACTCGACGTCACGGTCGCCAACGAGAGCGCCGTGAACTGGCCGAAGACGGCGGCCAGCGGCATTACCCTCGCCAATCGTTGGCTCGATGCCGGCGGCCAGGTCATGCAGTGGCTCGACGCGCGCGTCGAACTCACCGACGACCTCCCGCCCGGCGCAGCCAAGGCCGCGACGGTCGTCGTGCATGCGCCGCAGACGGCAGGCGCGTACTGGCTCGAATTCGATGTGGTCGAAGAAGGGATCACCTGGTTCGTCGACCGCGGATCGAAAACCACTCGCTTGCGCGTGCAAGTCAGCGACGCCTCGACCCCGGCGCCGCGGTCGAGCGGGACGGCGGCAGCGGATTGGTTGAGCGCCGGCCGGGCGGCCGCGGCGCGGGGCGACGCAGAGTCCGCCATCGCCTGCTTGCACGGCGCGTTGGAGGCCGGCGTCGATGCACCCGCCCCGGTGCACGCCGAGTTGGGCGAAGCGCTGCTGCGCGCGGGACGCGCCCGCGAGGCGGTCGCGCAGTTCGAGCGCAGCCTGATGGCGGGCGGCGACAGCGCGAGCGCGAACCTGCGCCTGGGCTCGGCATGGTTGCGCGTCGGCGACACCGCGTGCGCGATCGCAGCCTTCGAGTCCGGCCTGGCCGCCCTGCCGTCGCTGCCACTGCCGGCGCTGCGCGAGTTCGCCGGAGCGTTGGAGGAGGCGGGTGCGTACGCGCGCGCACGTGTCTTGTACGAGCGAGCGTTGATGGAAGCTCCGCACGAGCCCGCGCTGTGGAGTGCCTACGCGCGCTGCCTCAGCAAACTCGGCCACACCGCGCAGGCGCTGACCGCCTGCCGGCAGGGCCTGTTGCGCGAGCCAGACAACCCGCACCTGTTGTTCTTGCAGGCAGACGTCCTGCGCGCCAGCGGCGACCGGGTGGCGGCACAGCAGAGCTATCAGCGCGCCCGTGCCGCTGGGATCGAGAACGCCTGGCCGCTCCTGCGCATCGGTGACATGCTCCGCGAGGACGGTCGCGTCGAGGATGCGATCGACGTCTACCGGCAGGCCGCCGGCGTGGAGCCGACCAACGCCCACGCGTTCTTCCGCCTCGGACAGACGTACGCGGCAGCCAGCATGCTCGGCGACGCCGTCGCCAGCTATCAGACCGGGGTTCGGCTCGACGCCAGTCACGCCTGGGCCTTCCGCGACCTCGGCGAGGTCTGCGCGCGCATGGACGACTTCGAGGCGGCTCTCACCGCCTACCACTCCGCCGCCGAATTGGACTCGGAGCCATCCGGCGTCTGGAGTGCGATGGCCACGTGTTACGACCGGCTCGGCCAGACCGACCTGGCGCGGTCGTATCGCAAGCGAGCCGGCCCGGGCTCCGTGCAACCGGCGCCGAACACCGAAGCCGCGCCGGCCGCGCGGTTCGCACACACGCTCGCCACGTTGGCACCCCGGCGCTGGTCGGCGATCGCCGGCCTCCTCGTTCTGCTCGCGTTCGGCTGGCGCGGTCTCGGGAGCTTCTTCTGGCAGGACGACTTCTTTTGGTTGGGGCTCGATCCGGGCACCGGCTGGCGCGGCTTCCTCGAGCTCGCGTTCGCGCCCAAGGCGAACGGCAACCTGCGGCCATGGAGCGAGAACCTTTTCTTCTACGGGATGCAGTCGCTGTTCGGCCTCGACCCGTTGCCGTTCCGGATCGTCGTACTGGTAGCGCTGGGATGCACCCTCTGGCTGCTGGACGGTCTCGTGCGACGCCTCACCGGGTCCGCGGTCGCCTCGATCCTCACCCAGCTCTGCTGGTTGGCCAATCCCTGTATGGCTGTCGTCCTCACCTGGACCAGCAGCTTCTGCCAGGTGCTGTACCTGTTCTTCGTCGTCGCGGCGCTGCGCCTCTTCATCGCCGGTCGTCCGCGGGCGCAGCTCGTGATGTTCGTCGCGGGATTGGGTGCGCTGGAGCACGTCATGGTGTACCCCGCGATTGCCCTCCTGTACGCGTGGCTCTGGGACCGCAGCAAGCTGCGCCACACATGGCCCTTGTTCGCGATCGCCGCCGCCTACCTCGCGCTGCACGTTGCGATCGCGCCGCCGCCAGCCTCGGGGCCGCATGCACCGGAGTTCGATGCGCGCATCGCCAACACCCTGTGGTCCTACACCGAGCTCGCCTTGGGCCCGCAGCAGCTTATGCACTTCGCCTGGAACTGGCCGCGCTGGTTGGTGCCCGCCGGATCCGTGGTCATGCTCGGGTTGTTGCTGGCGTGCGCCTTCGCGGCGCGCCGGACCGGTGTCTTCGGCGTGGGCCTGTTCGTACTGCTGCTGCTGCCCGTGTTGCCGCTGCCCAACCACGTCGAGCAGTACCTACTGACCGGCCCGGTCCTGGGCATCGCCTTGATCCTCGGCACAGCCGCGGTGAAGGGCAGGCGACGCACCGCGGCTGCGGCGATCACCGTGTACCTCGCCTGCTGCGTGCCGTCGGCCTGGCAATCGATGACCTGGCATTTGCAGCGCAGTTGGATGGCCCGCGACCTCGTGACCGGCGTCGTCGCGTACGCGCGCGCACACCCGCAGCAAACGCTGCTGTTGACTGGCATGAACACCGATCAGTTCTTGGTCGGATATGCGGACAGGCCTTTTGCGCCGTTCGCCGTACGCGACGTCTACCTGGCGCCGGGCGCGGAGCGTGCGATCGCCGATCCCTGGGGCGCGGCGCCGGCTTTCGTCCTGCCGCCGGCCACCGCCTGGCAACTCCTCGACGCGGGCCGAGCCTCCGTCCTCGACGTCAGCGGTGGCCACGTGCGCGATGCGACCGCCGACTACCGCGCGCAGCGAGCCGGAACGGCGGGTCGGTGACCGCTCGGCCACCAGGTCCGATTCACGCACGGGTCTGCGGATCGTGCCGATGTCGTCCGGCGCGGATGCGTGGCTGCGCGCGCTGGGCAAGACGGCGGTCTTGCCGCCGGCGGGTGACCTCCTCCCGCACCTCGAGGCGCACGAACCAGTAACCACCATGCGCTTCTGCCTCTTTGCGTTCGCTTTCAGCACGAGTTGGCTAACGGCCCAGAGTTCGCTCACTGTGCCACCCAACGCGATCGGTCGTGACGGCCTCGGCCTCTCTCACCTTGCTGGAGTAACAGACAGCCGGCGCCAACAGTTCATCGTGGGGGCGAGCCTTCTCCCAGGATTGCTGGGTCACCAGACGGGCAGCGACTTGCGTCTGTGGCCCATCGATGTCGACCGCGACGGTGTGCGCGGGCAGGTCACCGTCTTCGGGCAAACTTGTGTGCAGCTGCCCCAGAGTGTTACGCGACACATGAGCGCGGACCCTGCCACTCTGCGAGCTGGATCAACGATGCGCGTGCGCGGACTCGCGCGCGACGGCGAACCTGCCGTCCTATTGCTTGCGGCACAGCGGCTTGGCAGTTCGATCAACCTTGGTCTGATCGGTTCGCCGATGTGCGAACTCTGGGTGTCCCCTGACCTCATGCTCTGGACGACGGCACAACCCAACACCGTGAACTTCCCGGCAACGGCGAATATCTATCTTCACATTCCACACGACTCCGCGTTCCTCGGAGCCGCGCTTCACGCGCAGTGGCTCGTGGTGCAAGGCGCTGCGCTTGCTACGTCGGAGGGCATCACGTTGCAGCTCGCAGCTTCCCTGGCGCGCATCGACGCAGCTGTGGTTTTGTCGACCCCATTCCAGGGAAGCACACCGCCTTCAGTTGGCGAAGTCGAAGTGTCTGCTGTGCCGGTGATGCGCATTCACTATCAGTGAAAAGGCACGTGCGGCCGTGTTCGTCGTGCGCGGTATTCGTGCGGCGGCGAAGGTGCGCGTGCGGCGGCGAGTGCCCAATGGTCCCATAAGCCTGCGGTTTCGCTCATTCTTTGGCGGGCAGGTGCCAGCGCGCGGTGACAAGACGCTTTCGAGCTCCATAGACCACCGTCGTGACCCGTTGCCCCCGGGCGCGCGGGTCACCGGTTGCGCGCGATCGCAAATCGTTGGGTATCCTCGGAAGTCCGCTCCCGTCGTCCCGCCGAACCAACTCTGCATGCATCATCAGGAAGTCGTTCTGCGCGGCAGCGATGCCGCGCCCGTTCCGTCCCAGCGCCAAAACACGAAGCGCACGCTCACGCGCACGCTGCTCTACACATCGCTGCTCCTCGCGCCGGCCTGCGGTCACGGGTCCGGCGGACGCGCAACGTCCGCTGAGGCCGCCCAGGTCAAACACTGGAGCTCGATCGCGATCGATTGCAGCGGCCTCGATCACGTGCCGTCCAACCAAGGGCCGCCCCACACCTTTGGCCAGCAGGTCGGGCCGTGTCGCGCGGCGCGCGCCATGGCCATCGTGCACGTCGCTACCTTCGAGGTCGTCAACGCGATCATGGGCGGCTACAAGAGCTTCGTCGGCCTGCCACGCGCGCAAGGCGAGACCTCGATGATGGCGGCCATCGCGCAGGCGGGGCATGACACGCTGGTGGCGCTGTACCCGTCGCAAGCGAGCATCTGCGATGGCTATCTGGTGACCGACCTCGCCAAGATCGCTGACGACCCGGCCAAAGCGGCGGGCATCCAGCTCGGTCAAGCGGCAGCCGCAGCCGTCCTGCAGAAGACCGCCAACGATGGATCGGCGCATCCGGAGCCGCGGGTAGGCGTCGAGTTCATTCCGAGCACCCTGCCTGGCAAGTGGCGTCAGGATCCGATCAGCCGGCATCCGCTTGCGCTCGGCGCACACTGGGATCGCGTGACTCCACTCGTCATGCAGAGCGCCAACCAGTTCCGCGTGCCGCCGCCGCCAGCCCTCACGAGCACCGACTACACGCTCGCTTTCGACGAGGCGAAGGTGCTCGGCGGCGACGGCGTGGGCACGCCCACGCGGCGCTCCGACGACCAGACGCAGGCCGGCTTGTACTGGGCCTACGACGGCATGCCCAGCCTCTGCGCGCCGCCGCGCCTGTACAACCAGATCGCGGTGCAGCTCGCGACCGCGCGCGGCCTGAGCGTCCTCGAGACGGCTCGGCTGCTCGCCGTGCTGAACGTCGCGATGTCCGATGCCGGCATCGCCGTTTGGGAGTCGAAGTACTTCTATCAAGTCTGGCGTCCGGTCACCGCGATTCGCGAAGCCGACCCGGGCACCGGGCCGAGCGGCCACGGCGATGGCAATGCGGCGACGATCGGCGACTTGGCTTGGTCTCCGCTCGGCGCGCCGGCCAGCAACTCCGCCGGCCCGAACTTCACCCCGCCGTTCCCCGCGTATCCGTCCGGACACGCCGGCTTCGGTGGCGCGCTGTTCCAGACGCTGCGCCGGTTCTTCGGCACCGACGAGATCAAGTTCACCTTCGTCTCGGACGAGTTCAACGGCGTGACCGTCGACAACATCGGTCAGGTTCGCCCGCTGGTCCCGCGCACGTTCAATTCGCTGTCACAAGCCGAGGAGGAGAATGGGCAGAGCCGCATCTACCTCGGCATCCACTGGTACTTCGACAAGACGGAAGGCATCAAGCAAGGCCGGAAGGTGGCCGACCTGGTCTTCGACAACGTCTTTGTGCCCGAGCGCTGACCAGCCTGGCAGCGCTCGTGCCCGCCGCGATGGGCGCAAGTATGCTGGCGCCGCAGTTCTGCGCCCGTGCGCTCCCGATGCGCTCCCGAACCCTCATGACGCCGCGCAATGCTCTCCTGGTCGTTGTCGCCGTCAGCGGTGTACTGGCGGCCGGCGTTGCACTCCTCCTGGAGACCGGCGCGTCGGTTGATTCTCCGGTCGCGTCGCCATCCGCCGTCGCGACGGACCGCGGCGCTCGGGCGGCAGACTCCCACGCGACTCTCGCCGTGCGGCAGCCGGCAGAGCATCGCGAACTGTCGCCTGCTGCACGCGGAACAGTCCGCGCGCCCAGCGTCGTGCTCCGCGGGCACGTCCGCAGCGCGTCCGGTCTTCCAGTTGCCGGGGCGATCCTGCGCCGGCTCGAAGCGCACGCGGACAACGTGGTGATGCCCGACGGGACGCGCGGAGTCGCGGTCGCGGTCACCGACGCCGTCGGCGCGTTTCACGTCGAGCAGCTCGATCGTGGCGCGTGGCGTCTGCTCATCACGTCCGAGTGCCATCCCGACACGGTCGAGAGCGGCGTGACCGAGCAGGTGGGGCAGGTGATCGCGGGGCTGGAGTTCGTGCTCGAGGACGCTCTCGAGATCGGTGGCCGCGTCGAGGGCGTGCTCGCGGCAGCCGCCGACGGTCTGTGGGTCCGCGCCATGGCCGTGCCGACGGGAGAGCTGCCTCCTGGAACCTCGCGCCGCGCGGCCGACGAACTCGCCGCGGTCCCGCGTCGGGTACGCTGTGCGCCCGACGGTAGTTTCGTGGTGCGCGGTCTGCGCCAACACACGACCTACCGCTTGGCGGCCGCCGACAGCGGGGTTTGGTTCGGTCCGACTCGCTCTCCCTGGGTCGAGGCTCGCGTCGGCGCCGTCGATGTCGTTCTCGCGTGCCGGCCACGGGCAGCGGTCGTGTTCCAGGTCTTGGACGGACAGACATCCGCCCCGTTGACCGACCTCGAGGTGCGCGCTGGCTACCGATGCATGCTGCCGGTGACGGGACGCGACGGACAGGTCCAGCGCCACTTCCCCGCGGGTCGCGTGCGCATCGACGACCTCTTTGCGCAAAGCGCGCAGGAGAGCATCGAGGTCATCGTGACCTCTCCCGGCTACGCAGAGAACCGCGTCGCCGACGTGCGCCCGATCGGCGGCCAAGATCTTGACCTGGGGATCCTGCGCCTCTGGCGCTGATCCGACTGCACGCGCGGCAAGCTCTGCGCCAACCTCGACGGCCTTCCCTGCACGGTCGTCCGCTCGTGCCGCTCATTGCGCGACCAGTTCGAGCCCCTCGGTCGACGTGATCTGCAGGGTGGGTGTCACCACTACATACTGGAGGTCGAGGAACACCGGGTCGAACTGCGACTGCAGGAACGCCAGGCGTGCCGCCTAGGGCGCTCGGCGTGCTGCCCTGGATCTGCCCGGACGATCATCGACAAGAAACCGCGTGACGCTGACGCCGAGCCGGCACTGCCCCGGCGCCATGAAAAAGATCTCCCTCCTGTTTGCCGTTTGCTTGCTCGGCCCCGGTGCCGCATCGCAAGACCCCGTGGGGCGCGAAAGCTCGCTGCCGTCGCGCTCTGGCGTGGTTCCGGTCGCCGGTGTCGCCAACCCTGACCCGCCGCTGGTGCCGCCGCCGCCGCGCAGCGCGTTTCAAGCGCCGCCGCCCAAACAGACGCCGACCCTGCGCTTCTTGCCGGGCGCCGCGAAAGACCTGGCGCCCGGGCCGGAGTCGGTCCCTGGCGGCGGCGCGCAAACGCCGCAGAGCGATGCGCTGGTGCTGATCGAGAACTCGCCAGTCATCCCCGGCGGCAGCACGCGTTCACACGTCGCCGAACCAACCACGTCGATCAGCCGCGACACCGCGCTGTTCACTGCCAACTGGTATGCCGGCCTGTCGTCGTCGTCGGGCAAGACCTGGACGCTCCTCGATCCGTACACCATGTTCCCGGCTTCCGACGGCGGCTTCTGCTGCGACCAATGGACGCTGTATGTGCCGCCGCCGTACGACCTCACCATTTGGCTGCTGCAGTACTCGTACAGCGCTACGACGGGAACCGGTCGTCAGCGCATCGCCGTGGCGCGCGGGCGCGACGCGTTGCTGACGTCGAGTTTCTACTACTACGACATCACGCCGGCTTTGGCGGGTCGGTCGGGCAACCTGTGGTTCGACTTCCCGCACCTCGCCTCCTCCAGCAACTTCTTGTTCATGACCACGAACGTGTACACCCCGGCGAATGCCTTGGCCGGCAGCGCGGTGTTCCGTTTCAACCTGGGCGACCTGCGGCTCGGCGGCGGCGTGCGCTTCGACGTCGTGAATGGTGGGAACACGATCTTCGACTCAGCCAGCCATCGCCTGTGCTATGGCTGCACGACCACGATGTACTACGGCGGCCACCAGTCGACGATCTTTGGCGCGCCGGTGATCCGGATCTGGTCGTGGGACGACAGCTCTACCACGGTGACGTCGCGCGACCGCGGCATCTCGGCGTGGTACACCGGGCTGTCGATTGCGCCCGGTCCCGACGCGCGCATGTGGCTCGATCGCGACGACCATCGCATTCAGGGTGGCTACTTCGCGCAGGGGGCGATCTCTTTCCTGTGGGGTAGCAACGCTGGGGGTGCATTCCCGCGCCCGTTCGTGCGCGTCGCCGGCTTTTCCCCAGCGCAGAACTTCAACGTCGTCGGCGAAGCGAGCATCTGGAACGCCACCAGCGCTTTCGCTTACCCCAGCGTCAGCGTGAACGCCCGTCAAGAGCTGGGCGGCACCATCGCGTTCGGCGGCGGCAGCCTGCATCCGGGCACCGCGGCGTTCGTGGTCGACAGTCAGAGTGGTTGGGCGCCGCTGACGAACGTGGTGTTCGCCGCCGGTGGCCGCGGCCCTGATGGCGGCGTCTGGGGTGACTATCAGTCTTCCGCTGCCCACTCGCACCACCCCACGACGTACGTCGGCAGTGGCTTCTCGATCGACGCCGGGGGCACGTGCAATCCCAAGTTCGCGTGGTTCGGCCGCCTGGGCGACGTGCCGACGTTTGCGACGGTGAACGTGACCTCGACGCCGTTCTTCGGGGTGGCGCTGACCGTCGACGTGATGGACCGCAACGGCCAACAGAACGGCACGAGCAACTTCACCCGCACCTATGCGCCGCACCAAGGCATGACGTGGAGGGCGCCGGCGGTCACCAGTAATCATGTGTTCGATCGCTGGGTGTGGAACGGGGCGGCGCAGCCACAGGGTCAGACCAACCTGTCGATTTCGACCTTGGGGGGCGTGACGACGCACAGCATCGAAGCCCGTTACATCCCGAACCGCGTGCTGCTGGTCGATTCGGCCAATCCGAGCACCGGCGTGCCGATCAGCAACACACCCACCGATCGTCTCGGCATCAACAACGGCACGACGGCGTACAACCTGTTCTACAGCGATGGCACGGCGTTCACGCTCACAGCGCCAGCGACCTTCAACGGCGCGCCGTTCGATCGCTGGTACCTCGACAACACGCCATGGACCACGAACCTGGTGTTCAGTGGCATCGCCGACGCCGACCACCGCGTCACCGCGGTCTACCGCGTGCCGCAGTGCGGCGCGTTCACGCCGTACGGCACGAGCTGCAACGGCAGCGGCTTCTTCCCGTTGGAGCACGGCGCGAGCACGACGCGGCGGACGTGTGGCCCGTGGATCGGCGACACCGTCACGTTCGGCATGGGCAACGCGTTCACCAGCGGCGCGGCGCTGCTGCTGATCGGCGCGTCGGACCGCAGCTGGAACGGCTTGCGCCTGCCGCTGCCGGTGCCCGGCTACCCAGGTTGCTCGATCTACACCGACATGGTGGTGACGATCGGCACGCCGATCAGCGGACGCGGCGCCGCGTCGGTGGCGGTGCCGCTGCCGGTCAACCCGGCGCTGGTGAATCAGCACCTCTACACGCAGTTCGTCGGCGTGGATGCGAGCGCTAACCTGCAGTTCACCAACGGGGTCGACACGCTGATCGGCGGATTCCCGTAGCGGCGTTGCGCGGCGCTACTTCGGTGGCGTCGCGCGCGTACCGGCTACAGCCACTCGTCGAACTGCCGCAAGAAGTCGCGCCAGTCGGTCACCAGAACGTTCTGCAGGCGATGCGGTGAAGACGACGGCGTCACCACAAAGAGCGGCACCTCAGGATTCTCGGCGGCGAACGAGCGTAAGCCCGTGAGGTGAGCGCCAGCGATACGCGCTGAACTCTTGACCTCGACCGCCGCCACGATCTGCCCGTGCTTCTCGACGAGCAGGTCCACTTCCGTGCCGTGGTTGGTGCGCCAGAAGTAGAGCCGCGCTTCGGACGCCGCGTAGTCGATCCGGCGCCAACACTCGAGGACGAGCCACTGTTCGAACAGGCGCCCGCGAGTGACCGGGTCGGGTGACTTGGTCAGTCGCCGGTTGAGCGCATTGGTGACGCCGGTATCGAACAAGTACACCCGCGGATGCGCGACGAGGCGCGCGCGTACGCTCTTGCGCCACGCCTCCAAGCGGAACGCGAGCAGGGTGTCCTCGAGGATCTGGTAGTACTCCCGGACCGTGCGCGCCGCGAGCGCGGCGTCGCGCGCGACCGAAGCCGAGTCCATGAGGTCGCCGCACTGCGCCGCGGCGACATCGAGGAAGCGGGCGAAGCCGCCGAGGTTGCGCACGATCGACTCGGCCTGGATCTCTTCGCGCAGGTAGGTCTCCGTGTAGTCGCGCAGCATGATCTGCGCGTCGTTATCCGAAGCCGCAATCACGGCGGGCAAGGCGCCGAACCGCAGCGCGCGATCGAGGTCGAAGGTGTCGCCGTGCTCTTCGACGACAAGAGGGTGCATGCGGAGCGTGGTCGCGCGCCCTGCGAGCAGGTTCGCGCCTCCCCGCCGCAGCTTCCGCGCGCTGGAACCAGTGAGCACGAAACGAATCTTCAGCCGCTCGATCAAGCCGTGGATCTCATCCATCAGCGGCGGCACTTTCTGCACCTCGTCGACGAACACCACGCTCACGCCGCGTCGCGCCCGCTCCTCGACCTCGCGGCGAAACAGCGACGGATCCTTCGAGTACTTCAGGAACTGATCATGCTCGAGGAGATCGATCGTCCAGGCGCCTGCTGGGAGCGCTGCCGCGACGAAGGTGCTCTTGCCAGTCTGCCGGGGACCGAGGATGAGCGCGGAGCGGCGAGCGGGCAGGCGAAGGACGCGCTGAAACATCGTTGCCGAATTGTACTGCTTTTCGGCAACGATTAGAAGGAGACCGCGCGCAACGCGCTTGCGCGGATGGTGCCAACGCAGTTCGTCGGCGTGGATGTGCGCGCCAACCTGCAGTTCACCAACGGGTCGACACGCTGATCGGCGGATTCCCGTAGCGGCGTGGGGGGGCGGGCAAAGGGGGGGGGGGGGGGCGCGGGGGGGGTGTGGTGGGGGGGGGGTGGGGGTTGGGGGGGGCAGAACCACCACGCGCCGGGGGGG
>JANPER010000203.1:0-3150 GCA_031423015.1 Planctomycetota bacterium
CTCGTCCAGACGACGCTGCGATCGACGGCCACGATCGAAGAGAGGAACGGCGGCCTCACGGTCCGCTTCGCCCCACTCAGCTCGCCGCACCGGTCGCTCGCTGTCGCCGCCGCATGCGCCGAGCTCAACGACCCGGCAGCGCCCTTCCCCGGCACGACCCTTGGCCTCCACTTCGAGGTCAGCGAAGGGCGTCTCGTCGGCTGACTTCTCGGGCGCGGGATGGGCGACCGGACAAGTTCGAGATGGGGTATGTCAGGAGGTCTGGAATCCAGGACTCCTGACATGGCGATCGGCGGATGAGCCGTAGGGAGACTTTGCGCCCAGGGGCTCCGGCAGAATTCTTGAGAGTTTTCCCGCGCGGCGCCGCCCCCTCGCGTGGTATATTGTTACACTGTGGACGCGCAGGGTGCACTCTTCGGAAACGTCGCTCACCCCAGCCTGGAATGGCTAGGGCGCGACTGCGCGCTGACTCGTGATGGAGAAATGTTGTGCGTCATGGTCGCCGGCTCACCACTGCTCCGCATGGGCGCGGACGACGACGCGGAGCGGCTGGCGGCCGCCGCGCTGATCGCTGAGGGGCACCTCGCTCCGGTGGGGCGTGTTCTGCAAGCGCTGGACGTCGACGACAGCACGCTCTGGCGTGCGCGACAGCGTCTGCGCGAGGGAGGCGTGGGCGCACTCGCTTCGGCCAAGCGCGGTCCGAAGGGCCCGTCGAAGGCCGGGCCCGCCGTGGTGCAGCGCATGGTCGAGCTGCGGCGGGCGAAGTTGCCGATCGAGTCGATCGCGTCTCGTCTCGGGGTCTCGGAGCGCACGGTGAGGCGCTACCTGGTTCGCGAGGGGGTCGCGATCCACGACGGGGAGACGGCCGACCTTCCCTTCGTGGACGCGACCCCTGCCGACGCTGGGGACGAGAGCCCGACCTCGCCGAGCAAGGAGATCGAGGTCACGTCGAGCCAGGAGCTCGGGACCGCGCCGATCCGCGAGGGTGCCTCGTCGTCGACGGAGAGCGCGGTCGTGGTCGCGCCGGTTGTGATCGCGGCCTCCGAGCTGGCAGCGGTGGTGGTTCCGCCCGTGGAAGGTGGAGAGAGCGGGCGGGAGAGGCCCTCTCTGGCAGACGAGGGGAAGGCCGAGGCGGCCGAGGGCGCGCTTGGGGCGCCCGCCGGCGGAGAGCCGAGCGCTGACGAGGTCGTCGTGCTCGAGGCGATGCTGGGCGCTGGCGAGGCCGAAGTCGTCCTCGAGCCCAGTGAGCACGTCGCGTACGCGGGCCTGCTGCTGACCCTGCCGGTACTGACCGCGACTGGGCTGCTCGAGGCAGCGCGGTCGGTCTACGGACGACTCCGCCCCGGCGTCTATGGGCTGCGGGCGACAATCCTCACGCTCGCCTTCCTGGCGTTCTTGCGGCGACCGCGACCCGAGGCGCTGAAGGGCATGGACCCGCAGTCGCTCGGCGACGTCCTCGGACTGCTGCGCGCGCCGGAGGTCAAGACCGTGCGCAGGAAGCTGGGAGAGATCGACGCCGCCAAGAAGGCCCACGAGCTCATGACCAGCCTCGCGTCACGCTGGCTGAAGGAGCGCGACGACGCCCTCGGCGTTCTCTACGTCGACGGCCACGTCCGTGGCTATGACGGCACGCGCAAGCTCCCGAAGGCGCACGTCACGCAGAAGAACCTGTGCCTCCCCGCGACCACCGACTACTGGGTCAACGGCGCGGACGGGCAGCCGCTGTTCGTCGTCACCGCCCAGGCAAACGCTGCCATGACCAAGGTGCTGCCCGGCCTTCTCGCCGAGCTCGAGAAGGCCGGCGACGGGCGCAAGGGGACCGTGGTCTTCGACAGGGGTGGCTGGAGCCCGGCGTTGTTCAAGGAGATCGTGTCGCAGGGCTGGCACCTGCTCACCTACCGCAAGGGGAAGAGGCGTAAACACCCCCGCAAGGCGTTCAAGATGCACGAGGCCACGATCGACGGACGCCCCGTGAAGTACGAACTCAGCGAACGACGCACCCAGCTCAGGAACGGGCTCCGACTGCGCGAGATCGCGGAGCTGCGCGACGACGGCGGCCAGACGATCGTGGTCACGAGCCACTTCGAGCACGCGGCGGTTCTTCTTGCCTACCGGATGTTCGAGCGGTGGCGGCAGGAGAACTACTTCCAGTACATGAAGCAGAACTTCGCGCTCGACGCCCTGGTCGACTATGACGTCGAGCCCGACGACCCGACCCGCGACGTCCCAAACCCCGCGCGCAAGAAGCTCGACAAGGCGGTCGCCGAGGCTCGGGCCGAGGTCGCGAAGCTCGAGCAGGCCTACGGCGCCGCGGCCGCAGACAACGTCGAGGCCGAACGGCCCACCACGCGCGGCTTCAAGATCGCCAACGGGAAGACGGGCGTCGCGCTCAGGGCCGCACGCGAGCATGTCGCCCAACTCGTCGCCAAACGGCGAGACGTGCCCACGCGCGTCGCAATCGGCACGGTGATTGGCTCCGACCGAGTGATCCGCCTCAGCCCCGAGCGCAAGCTCTTCACCGACGTGATCAAGGCGGCCGTCTACCGCGCAGAGACCACGCTCCTCCGCCTTCTGCGCCCTCACTTCCCCCGTGCGGAGGACGAAGGCCGCGCCTTCCTACGCGAAGCGGTCCGGCTGCCCGGTGCGCTCGAAGTCACCGGCAACGACGTCGTCGTCCGCCTCTCGCCCATGAGCGCGCCCAGGTTCACCAAGGCGCTCCGCGGCCTCTGTGACGACCTGAACGCTCTCGCTCCGAGGTTCCCTGAGACTCCATACCACCTGAGATACGCGGTGAGCGACGAGCAGGCCCCGTGATCGCTCACGCGCCCCACCCGGATGTCAGGAGTCCTGAAATCTGAGACCAGTATTCGACGATGTCTTCCCGTGCTCGTGCTCGTGCTCGTGCTCGTGCTCGCGAGATCAATACGCTCCCCTGTGCGCAGCGCGGAGCGGCAACGCGCCCCTGAGCAGGTTGCCGCGGCCTACGAAGTGCGAGATCCCTGCGCGCTCCCTGTCCTCGACGCGTCGAGCGCACGACGGGCGCTCCGCCTCGCGCACCGAGTCGCGAGTGCTGCGCTCGCGAGGACCACGTGGGAGGCGAGGCCCGCCCGTCGCCGGATCCTGGCGCTTCGATCTGGCGAGCACGAGCAC
>JANPER010000204.1:0-16570 GCA_031423015.1 Planctomycetota bacterium
ATCTTGCCAGCCACGAATGGCGTGTCGAAGATCTTGTCGCCACTCGAATCGTAGGTGGTCCACACCCCGTCTTTCAGTCCGTTGCGATAGCTGCCCGTCGCGAAGAGGGATCCGTCCTCGCGCGTTTCGCGAAAGTCCCCCCTCCCGGATCTTCGTGCCCTTTTGGACAGTGTAGATGCAAGTGAACTTGCCGAGGTGTTCCGTCACGGCCTCGATTGCGACCTGGGCTGTGCACGAATGGGCGAGTAGCAGGAACAGAGGCAACATCGGCAGCGAGGGAGTAAAGGTGTACATGCCTGAGGAACGTCATGGCCCGGCGGAGCGAACGGGCCGACGGCACTTCTTGACCCGTTGCATCGAGAGAAGCTGGCGAGACGGGAACTCGGATCACGGTCGCGGGGAGGAGTGCTGTTCGCTCACGAGATCTCGTTCGTTTCCATAGCCGGGCTTCCATTTCGGGGCCCAATCAACCAACCCGCAAGGAGCACTACCGTGAACTCGATCTTCCTCTACTTCCTCTTGGCCGGCTCTCTGGCCGTGTCGTCGACAGTCGCCATCAGCCCAGCTATCCCCGGCAGGGCGTGCGACGAGATCAGCGCGCCTGCCACCGAGAAGCCGTACTACTCGATTTGGGTCAACACGATCACGGGCAAGTGGGATTGCGCGACCGATGACAACCGCGCGGAGGCCGTGGCGACTGCCCGCAAGGTGGTCAGGTTCTTCAGTGACGCCAAGAATCTCCATGGCTGTCGGGAACTCCATACGACGCAGACCCCGGGCTACTTCGCAGTGGTGCGTGCCGTCACACGGGATGGCTACCGCTTCGGCTACGTCTTCGGCGCTGCTTCGTCGGCGGAGGCCCGTCGCAACGTGATGCAACTCGCGAGAGACAGCGGGCTCGTCAGCCCTGAGTTCATCACAGCGGGCTCCTTGTAGCCCGATCGTTTCGGCAGAGCCGCATTGAGGCGGCTCCGCGTGGCCGCTGACCACAACACCGCCGGCGAGGGGTAGTGTGGATCGAGCGGCGTGCCTGTGTCGAACGAACTCGCCAGCTCCCCGAATTGGACAGAACCTGCCTGATGCCCTGCGTGTTCGGTTCTCGCGCCTCGTTCGTTCTCGAAGTAACCCGCAGCGAACTTGCTGCGGGCCATCCCTTCTGGAAGAACCCAACATGACCACGATCAATTCCTCGCGTTCTGCGTCCCTCGACAAGGCCCCGGCCCCTCCTGCCAAGCGACTCCCGGTCCTCCTACAGATCCTGCTCGGCTGCATCAGGGCGGCTACCTTCGCTCTGGTCGGTTGGCTGATGATCCAGTTCCCTGACCTGACGGAGGACTTCACTCCCCGTGGAGCGGTCGCCTTCCTGATCTGGCTGGTGTGGTCGACTCCGACCGGAGTGGTCCTCCTCGTGTTCAGTGCGCTGATGCTGCGTGGGTCCATTCGCCTCGCGCATGTCGCGAAACCTGCAACCGCCTGAGCACCGAATTGCTCGCCACGAGCCCATGGGCAGTGCATCCAGGCTTCGCCGATGCAGCCCACTCGTTCCGGCCGCCGGCTGACAACCTCTCGGTGCCGGTCGTGACCGACAATGCAACGGGCGACGTCGACTCCTCGCCTTCATCATCGACTCCTCGCTTTCATCACCGACCCGCAGGCCATCACTCGCATCCTCGCCCACCTCGGTTTGCCGACCGAGCTGCCGGCCATCGCGCCCGCAAGGGCCCCGCCCAGGTCCCAGGTCGGCGCTGCCCTTCGCGTGAGCACCGCGATCCACGCACTGACCGTCCACAGTCCTGCACACCCACGGTGACGGTCCGAGGTCCCATGGACAGCCGCCACCAACACCCCAAAGGTCACGGAACACCGCCCGAACTTGACACCTCCCTGAGCACTTCACTGTCACACACCTCAGGCATCCGCTCGCGCCGCAACTCGGCTCCGGCCGCGGACACGCACGTTGCTCGCCTTCCATGAGAAGTAGTTGGAGGTGCTGTCGTGCCGCGCGCCAGGTACGAGCGTCGCCGCGTTGGCGTCGCGCACGCGCATACGCACCGCCACACCGCGCGTTGCGCCGTCGTCGAGCGCGATGGTCCAGCCGTCGGCGTCGAGGAACACCGTGCCGGCACCGAACCGAGCGGCATAGCGCGCCGAGTGATCCCACTGACCGAAGTTCTGGACGAAGCCGTTCTGGACGAACGCCGGCAGGACGGGCTGCTATCGCCGCACGCCTGGAACCACGCCCTCGCCATGGGTCTCGGCCGTGACCGCGGGAGCTTCGTTGCACGCCACAGTCAACAGGATGGCGAACGGCAGCAAGACGTTGAGCGCGCGGACGGTGGGCATTGGGTTCCTCGGCAAGTCCAGCGGCTAGCTTGTCGAGGGCGGGTTCCCGAGCAGCGTCCGGGATCGCACCAAGGCGCCTCGACGCCGCTTTCCCGCCTCGGAACGGTGACCTCCAACGGCATCACACGGACGCTGACGCATCAGTCCAGGGCGAACACCACTAGTTCGCCAGCCGCAGCAACGCCTTCGCCTTGTCGTCCAACTCGGGCACATCGGCGAGCCCGACCTTGCTGAAGTCGACGGTGTAAGTCATCACGGATTCCGCCTTCGTGGGCTTCCGCGAAGGGAAGCCGTTCTTGAACGCGGGCGCACCGGCGGCTGGCGCGGGCTCATCTTCGACTTCCTCCCCTTGGTCGCCGTCTGTCACCACCGTGACCAGGTGCCTCCCGCCCATCATGTTCGAGTTGTCCTCGACGATGCGCGCAGCGAAGCGCAACAGGTCACCACCCGCGGGATCGACGAAAAGCGCCAAGTGAACGCGACGCTCGGGTGGCGTTCCGGGGTTCATGCCAGGTAGCACGAACCCCGGGCCAATGCCCATCACCCCCGGCACCGCACCGCTCTCGATGAAGTCGCTGGCGACCTCGCCCTCGATCGTGATCGACAAGATGGCGACGTTCTTGCCTTCGACCTTGCCGCCTTCGACGTGTCGCACCTGGCGCTCGGTCTTGGGCACATCACTCAGCCCGCGGAACAGCAGGTTCGGGTCGATCGCGAAAGGCAGCGGGTGTCCGGATGGCAGAGTCTTGCGGCGCAACTTCCACCCGCCGTCGGTCTTGACCAGCATGCGCCCCCCGCACTGCAAGAGGTCGTGCGAGCCAGCATGCGACCAGGAAAGATCCTGGCTCCAGCCGCCATGGGTGTCGGTGCCGTCGTTGCCACGCGGCAGCTTGCCGCGAAACATCGCCGAGTCTTGGAGTTCGTTGGCGCGGAAGCTGCCGCGACCAAGCGCCTGCATCTTGGCCAGCGCCTTGTCGAGCAGTGCGGTCGCCTCGGCGCTGTTGGCCTTGGGCAACTGCGGTGTCTCGGGTACGTCCTGGGCACAGAGGGTGGCAACGAGCAGGCACGCAGCGATAGGAAGTTGGTGCATCATGGTCACGTGTGTGATGGTAGCTGTAAGGGGGGCGAGCCGGGGCACGCGGGGAATCGACCTACTTCTCGACAGCTTTGCCGGCCTTCTGCCAACCCTCATAGCCAACTTCGAGATGGACGATGTGGCGGAATCCGAGCGCTTCGAAGGTGGGCAGCGACCTGCTGCTCCGGCCACCCGTTTGTCAATGAACGAGGTAGGTCTTCTCCTTGTCGAGCGCACCGAGCTTCTCGGCGTAGTCCGCTGCCTTGTAGTCGATGTTCATCGCACCCTTCAGGTGGCCACGCTGAAACTCGCCCGGAGTGCGGATGTCCAAGATGATGGCCGCGTCGTTCTCAGCGACGAGCTTGGCGGCGCCCGCCGCATCGACGTTCTCGATCCTGTGCTCCTCCGGCGTCGGGTCCGGAGTCCGCGACTCCTTCGCGGGCGCCTGGGCCGGTTGGGATGTCGACTTGGAGTCGGCGTCGGCGGCTTCTCGCGTGCAGCCGACGGGGAAGCCGAGGGCGAACATGGCGACAGCGGCAAGGTGCATCTTCATTCGTTCATGATAGCTGTCGCGTCTTCGCGGCGGCTCAGACGACACGGCAGATTCGGCACACGCCACGGTCACTCTTGCGGTAACGCGCTCAGCGAGGGTATGGAAGACGCGCTCGCTCGGCCCAAGACACAGGCCGCCGCGACTCTCGTCGGCGTCGCACGCAAGTACCTCGAGCGCGGCTTGCCGCTGTGCGCGGTCGACCTCTATCGCGGCGCGGCGATGTGCGACTCGACGATCGACGCGGAGTTGCTGCAAGCCGAGCAGCGAACACACACGCGGGGTGAGAGCGAGGCCAAAGAGGACGTCGATCTCTTCTTCGAGCTGCAGTCCGTCTTTCACCCATGGCGCGGGAGGATGTTGCCGATTCGGCGGCCCAAGCAGCCCGAAGCGATCGCCGCCGCGGATCCCAACTTCATCGAGCATGCCGCCGCGCGCCGAGCTGCAGCCGCAAGGCTCGTGACGATGGCCTCCAAGTACGCCGGCGCCGATCGACCGAGGGTCGCCTTCGCCGTTCTTGCCGAGGCATTTCGTGTGGACTCGGGCGCATCGATCGCGGCGACGCGCAAGTTGTTGGTCGACTACCGGGAGAAGGTTGCTCGTGACGCGAGCAAGCAGCGCGACACGTTCATGCGCGATTCGTCGCGGCGGGGAACCTGGAAGAAGAGCGGCAAGGCGGGCGTGCTGCCACCCGCCTTCGATAGCGGCCCAGCTCTGGCTCTGGCGAAGACGAAGCTCGTGCCTCCCTACCGCGTCCAGGTGGATGTGACGCTGGAACAGCAGCCGGGGGGCGGCGGCATCGTCGTCGCGGCAAGGGATGCCAAGAACTATGTCGCCGTCGAGCTCAACACCATCGGCTACGGGATCAGCGTGTACGTCGCGCGAGTCGTCGATGGCAAGCGGTCGGTGATTGGCGGGTCGGCGATCCTAGGAACGGACACGAAGCCCGCTGCTGTGAAGATCGACGCTCATGCCTGGCGATGATGGTGGAACTGGGGATGCCGGTCACCCTGGCCGTCTTGGTGGAGGACGAAGAGATCGTCGTATCCGGCGTGCTCGGTGAACTGTTCCGTGCACAGCTGGGTGCCGACGTCCCGAAAGACGGAGCGTTCGGTCTCGTACGCGTGCCGTACAGATTGCCGCCCAAGTCGGGGCCGCCCCGCGCGATGGAGTTCTCCAATCTCGTGGTCGAGGACTGGGAGTAGGCCGCGGTGTGCGTCGCTCCGTCCCGTCGCCGCGGACGCCGATGCGAGTCCAGAACGCGGCCAAAGTGTCGGCGGTGAGGCGGTCAGACAGCGGTCTGGGACTTAGGGCTGGGGTCGTCTCCCTAGCGCTTCTTCGTGATCTGAAGCTTGTCCAGTTTGGCCCGCGTCGTGACGGACTCCTCGCTGCGCGTGAGGGACTTGCTGATGGCCCTCAGGCTCATTCCTTTTGCGGCCAGCTGGTGGAGCTTCTGAATCTCGCCAGGGGTCCATGCTTGGCGATGACGTTCGAAGCGTTCGGTCATGGTCTGTGTCTTGCAGTCTGGGGCTTCACGATTGACTGCGACCGAACACGCTACCGGTTTGGCGGTCCGTCCGCGACGAGGCGTGAAAGATCGAAAGATCGAGCATCAGCATGCGTTCGCGCGGCACGCCCTGGGGGCCGCTGTCACCCCGGGGAGTGCTTGGTGCTCGCAGAGGTAGCGATGGTCACCGGAACGCCGAGGGTCACGTTCGACGGCGTCGTCAGGGTCATCCGCACCTTCTTCAGGTCGACGCCATCAATGTAGATGAACTCGTAGGTGCCGGTCGTTCCGTTCCACGACGTGATGGTGTCGCCGATCTGCGAATCGACATAGCCGGCGGGCACTGGCGCGCCGATTGAGCCGAACGGCCGGTAAGGCGTACCGGTCACATCGCTCGCGCGAACGAACACCGACGGCGGCGACGTGCCGCCGCTGTCATACACCAAGACCTTGCGGTCGAAGGATGCGTTGAAGGCGAAGTAGTCGGTTGGTGGTGGCGGCACGTTGATCAGCTCGGCGGCCGATGCGCTCATGATGCTGTAGCTGCCCGGACCGGTGCTGATCACTTCTCCGGTATAGCCCTGGTAGAAGATCGAGCCCGAACGGTGGACGGTCGCGGTGAGGTACCACTTCTGCGGGCTCGTGCCCGACATGAACAAAAGCGAGATCTGAGCCACCTCGGTGACGCTGGCGCCGAGCGCAGCGGCGCCGAATGCCGGGGACTGCGCGGGAGGAAGGGTGATGATTGCGGGGGGCTCTTGCGCCATCAGCGTCGCGACAAGGGCAAGACAAGGGCAGGCGCTGCGCATGTTGAGTTGGATAACGCTTTCCGTGGACTGGAGCAAAACCCCGAAGCGGGGGCCCCATCCTAGCGCACGGCACACGTGGCCGGCGATCGCCCATCGCGTGCCGAACGACGGCGGGCGGCTCGACCTCGTGTTTGGGGCCGTTCCACGCCACTTCGCAGTCGAACTCCAAGCACCGACGCTGTGGTCGCAACCAGTTCCTGCCGTGACCGGTGCCTGCGGCGAGAGGCGCGGGCCGACCCACATCAGGGCCTCGTCGCGGAAGATCGCGGCGCAGATTGAGGACAGCATCGCCCTTCGGCTTGCAGACATGGATCACCGCAGCAGCGCATGGCGAACTCACACATTCGCGTTCGGCCGCGCGGGCCACGACGAGGATCCACCGGGCGCAAGTCGGCGTCGCCGACCCCAGCGCTTCACAACCTTGTCCACAACCGCTCGAAACCAATGAAAACCTCCGTCCTCTGTTTGTCTGTCCTCCAGCTTGCGATCGCGACGCAGGATGTCGCGATCGCGACTACCCCTGACGCACCCACGCCAAACCTTGGCGCGACCCCGTTCCTCACGCCGATCCGCATGGTCGCAACTGACCACGGCCCGGGTGGCAGCGGCGCGGGCGGCGGGCGTTGGGCTTCCGGTGCGAACTACAAGGTCGCACTCGACGACGGCATCGCGTTCTACCCGGTGCTCGGCGAACGCGCGCCGAGGAACCTGCCGCTGCGTTGGCGCACGCGCACCATCGCGGTGGGCGGACAGTCGGTGTTCGGCCCGCTCGCCGTGGCGGAGGCGCATGCCAGCGATTGGCGCTATGAGCTGCGATACGGCGCGGTCACTGAGGCCTACGACGTGCGCAACGACGGCGTCGAGCAGACCTTCGTGTTGCACGCGCGCCCGGCGCTCGGCGGTGACCTCGTGATCAGCGGCGACATCGACAGTGAACTCAGCGCCGCGCCATCGTCGTGGCAGCACAGCGAGGTGACGTTTCATGACGCCGAAGGCAACCCACGCGTGCGCTATGGCGCTGCCACCGCGATCGATGCCGTTGGGCGCAGAGTCGCGATGGAAAGCAGCTACGACGGCCACGCCATCAGCCTGCGTCTTTCGGGCGATTGGCTGGCGGCCGCAGCGTTCCCGGTGGTGGTCGACCCGCTGCTCACAGCGACGACGCTCACCAGCCATCTGTCGCCGGTCAACGGCTTCGACGTCGCGCGCGACGACGGCAACAATCAGTTGATGACCGTGTTCCGGCGCGCGTCTGCAGCTGACGACTATGACGGCTTTGGCATGTTGGTCGACGACGACTTCGGTGCCGCGGCGATCACCGTGTTCCCTGACATCGACGCTGCGTGGAGCACCAAGCACCTCTCGGTCGCGTTCGTCGGCGGCACCAACAAGTGGATCCTGGCGCTGGAGCGGAGCTTCCCGGCGGCACCCGACTTCTCGTTCTTGCGCTACCGCTTGCACGGGTCCGGCGATCCGACGCCGTCGACCGTGGTGAAGTTCGTCGACCTGCCACTGGCCGAGAGTTGGGCCGCCCCCGACGTCGGCGGTTCGTTAGCGTCTGGCACCGGCAACCTGGCGCTGATCGTGTTCCGTGCTGACTACCCGTTCCTCGCGCCGAACAACTCGGAAGCCTACGGCATCCTGGTGAACACCGACACGACGACCGAGGGCCCGCGGTTCTTGCTCGCGGGCGGCCTTTCCGGGGCAACCTATGACCGCGGCAGCATGCGCGTGAACAAGGAGTCCGGCGGCGCCAACAGCTCGTGGGTGGCGGCCTTCACCGAGATCAACCGCGCGACCGCGAACGACGACATCGACATCTATGTCGTGCGCGTGGCGACCAACGGCGGCGTGACCGCACGCATCAGCGTGCCGAGCCCCTCGTCGGATCACAAAGTCGCGCCGACGATCGACGGGCGCGACGGCCGCTACATGATCGCGCACGGACTCCGCGCGTTCGGTCACGGAAACTCCTGGTTGCACACGGTCGTCGCGCGTCGCTTCGACTTCGCCGAAGGGGGAGCGGCTCCTTCGTTCGGCACCGCCTCGACGCTCGCCAGCGCCGGCGAGTACTACGTCACCGACATCGCCTACGACTCGCGCACGCGTTCACACTGGGTCGCGACCTACTACACCTCGAGTTGGAACGTCTTTGCCAAGCGCATGGGCTACGACGCGTTGGTCGCCGAAACAGCCACCGTCTACAACAGCCCCGGTGCCGGCAGCGCACCGACCGTGTGTTTCAACGACGACGCGCGCCACTTCCACATCGTGTATCCCGCCGTCGAAGGCGCGTTCAACGTCGTCCGCGCGCGCACCCTGACCTACCCCGACACTGCCGCGACGCTGCAAGGCTCGAGCTGCGGCGGCTCGATCAGCGCTGGGGACATCCCGTACGCGGGTCACGAGTTCTTCGCCGTCGAGGCCTCCGGCCTGCAGAGTCTCGCGCCGGCGGTCCTGCTGTGCGGCACGACTCCGGCCAGTCTGCCGCTCGCGGGCCTGCAGATGCCCGGATGCAACCTGCTGCTTGCGCCGGAGACCCTGCTGTTCACGATTGGAACCGCGGCGAGCGCCGCCGGGGAAGCGCAGGTCACGCTGCCCCTGCCAACGCCGATTGCCGGGCTAGACGTCTACTTCCAGTGGGCTCACTTCTGGTTCGGCGCCAACCCGGCCAACCTGTTGGCGACCCACCGATTGAGCGTGCCGGTCCGCTGAAGCGAGTCGGCGGGCAGCGCCCTGGCATAATCCGCAGATTCGCTGTTCGGTCCCGGCCGGCACAGCGAGTCTCGCCAAGGCATGCCTGTCCCGCACGACGAACCGAGCCGCCTCGCCGACGCCCTTGACGCGTTCCTCGATCGTCACGGGGCGCCCAGCGAGTCCGACGCGGACTACCTGGCGCGCCACCCAGGGCTGCGCGATTTGCTCGAGCCCATGCTCCAAGGTGTGCCCGCGGGCGCCGACGAGCCGCGCGTGATCGGGCCGTATCGCGTCGGGCCTGAACTCGGCCGCGGCGGCATGGGGGTGGTCTACCAGGCGGAGCACGCGGCGCTGCATCGCGTGGTCGCGCTGAAGGTGCTGCCCATGCTGCTCGCGATCGCGCCGCGCCGCATCGAACGCTTCCTGCGCGAGGCGGCCGCGGTCGCGCGCCTCGATCACCCCGGCATCGTGCGCGTGTTCGATGCCGGCGAAGTCGATGGCGTCTTCTACTACGCGATGGAACTGGTCGACGGCCACAGCGTGCGCGAGGCGCTGGACGCCGTGCGCGCGCGTTGCGGCGACGAGCCGCGCCGTCTGACGGATGCGCCGCAGATGGGATCGACCGCGCATACAACGCGCATCGACGAGATCGCCGCGCTCGGCGCCGCCATCGCTGAGGCCCTGGCACACGCGCACGGCGCGGGCATCGTGCATCGCGATGTCAAGCCACAGAACATCCTGCTCGGCGCCGACCACGCGCCGCGCCTGGTCGACTTTGGCCTGGTGAAGGAACTCGACGAGTCGGCGGCGTCGGTGGACTTTGCCGGCACGCCGCACTACGCGAGCCCGGAACAGATCGATCCCACGCGCTACAAGCTGGATGGTCGATCGGATGTGTTCTCGCTGGGCGTCGTTCTGTACGAACTGGCGGCGCTGCGTCGGCCGTTCGAAGGCACGTCAACGCAGTCGGTGCTGCGCGCGGTGAGTGTCGACGAGCCGCGCTCGCTGCGCAGCTTCGATCCGCGCATCGCACGCGACTTCGAGGCGGTCGTGCTGCAAGCGTTGGAGAAGGCGCCGTCGGCGCGTTACGCCAGCGCCGCAGCCCTGGCGGCCGACTTGCACCGCTACTTGCGCCGCGAGCCGGTGCGCGCGCGACGGCATTCCCTCTGGCGCCACACTGCGCGTTGGCTGGTGCGACACCGCTTGGCGGCGACCGCGGCCGCGTTGGCCGCGCTCCTCTTGATCGGCGGGCCACTGACCGCGCTGTGGTTCTCTACGGCAGCTCGTACCGCGATCGGCCGCGAGCGCGACGCCGCGTCGGCCAACTTCGCGGCGGCGCGCCGATCGATCCAGCAGCTCGCCGCTCGGTTGACCGATCGCGACCTGCCCGACGCACCGTTGCTCCAGCGCTTCCGCTTCGGCCTGCTGCAAGACGTGCGGCGTGGCTACGACGACTTGTTGCACCTCGCCGGCGACAACGCCAGCACGGTATTGCTCGAAGAGGCGGCGCGCAGCCGCACGAGCGAAGCCGAGGCGTTGTTCGACCTCGGACGCACCGCGGACGCCGAGCAGGCGTTCACGCACGGCATCACCCTCCATGAGCGAGTTCTGGCAACGGCGTGCGACGACCCCGCGCCGGCGATTCTGTTGGCCGAGGCACTGACCGGCCGCGGCCTCGCGCGCTACGTCGCTCGCGCCAACGGCCACGAGCGCAGCGACTTCGCCGCCGCGCGCCTGCTGTGGTGCGACCTCGAGGCGCATACCCACGACGCCGCGCTCCGTGCGCGCGTGCAGCGCGGCATCGTGCGCACCGAGCTGCGTTTGGCCGCAGTCATGCGTTTCAGCCAGCCGGAGGCGGCGCAGGAAGCGCTGGCGCGCGCGCAGAGCACGGCGATCTGGCGCACACCGACCACCGCCGATGAGGATCTGGCGTCCGAACTCGGCTTGACCATCGCCGAGCTTGCCTGCGTCGTTGGCGACCTGGTCACGGCGCGCGCCGCGTTGGAGCGCTGTGCGCCGTGGTTGCAGGCGGCGAGTGCGCGCAATGCGCGTTCGATCCGCGTGCGCTCACTGCTGGCGCGCCAGCATCAAGTGACGGCCGCGGCCGCGGCGACTCCCCAGGCGGCCGAAGCAGCGGCCCGCGCCGCCATCGCCGCGCGCGAGGTGTTGTGCCGCGAGTTCCCGGACGTAGTCGACCAGCGCTACAACCTGCTCGCTGCGCGCGACCATTTGGCCTCGATCCTGCTGCGCGACCAGCGCGCGACCGAAGCCGCGACGCTCGCACAGGAGTCCCTGCTACTCGCTGCCGACTTGGCGGCCGAGAACGGCAGCCGCGAGAGCCTGCTGCACCTCGCGCTCTGCCTGATGAACCACGCCGTGGCCGGCAGCCGCACCGGCGTCGAAGAACGCACCGTCGACGACGACTTTGCCGAAGCGTGCCGGATGCTCGAGTACCTGATCACCGTGGCACCCGAGGATCTGCGCTTCCACAGCCATCTCGGCGGCGCCGCCAGCAACCGAGCGCAAGTGATCTTGATGCGGCGTGGCGACCCGGTGAGTGCGGCCGAGCTGCTGCGCCACGCCGTCGACGCGCAACGCGTAGCGATCGCCGGTGCGCCACGTGCCCGCTCGTTCCGTACCTTTCTCGAATCGCATCTGCTGTTGTTGACGCAGGCGTGTTTCCGGGCGGACGACTTCGGCGTCGGCCGCGCCGCACTCACAGAGTTGCAGGCGTTGTTGGGCGACGGCAGCGAGCACCTGATCACGGTGGCGGTTGCCCTGTTGATTTGCGCAGACCACGAACAGCCCGACGCGATCGAAGCGGCGTTGGCGACACTGCGCCGCGTGGCCAGCGGTCCGCGCAAACACACTCTCGTGGCACTGGCCGGCGACCAGCGATTTGCGGCGCTGCACGCCGATCCACGCTTCGTCGCCATCATCGACAGCGCGAAGGGGAACCAGGCGAAAGGCGCCGGGCGATGAACGAAGACAGCCACGAACCTGCCGTCGTCTTGCTGCAACGCGCACGCGGCGGCGATCGCGCCGCGATCCATGCGCTGATCGAGCGCAACCTCGATTGGCTGCGCGAACAAGTGCGCCGACGCCTCCGCGGCGGCTTGCGTCGCGAGCTTGACTCGGCGGATCTAGTGCAAGACGTCGTGGTGTCGTTGCTCGGCGCCGGCAACGAGATGGCGGTGCGCGACGAGGAACACTTCCGCGCGTTGCTGGTGCGCGTGGTCGACGCCGACGTGCACGATCGCCTGCGTTGGGCGGGACGCGAGCGCCGGGACCGACGGCGCGAGACGCCCTTGACGGTCGATGGCACCACGCCGGGTGCGCGACCTCTGGATTCCATCACGCGCCCGAGCCAGTACGCCGACCGTTCCGAACGCTTGGCGTGGGTGCGCGTGGCGATGCTGCGTTTGCCGCCCGACGATCAGCTCTTGTTGCAGCGGCGCATCTGGCAGCAGCAGCCGTTTACGCAGATCGCCGCCGAGTGTGCGATCAGTGAGGATGCGGCGCGCATGCGGACCAATCGCGCGCTGGCGCGGCTGGCGCAGGCCGTGGCGGCGTTGACGAGATAGCGAGACAAGACGAGCCGCCTGCGCCGCGTCAGCGGCCCTACAAGCTGTCCAGGTACTTGCCGGGTTCGTAGTTGCCGAGGTCGATGATCTTGCTGCAGATGCGGTCCAAGAAGTAGCGGTCGTGGCTGACCACGATCATGCAGCCGGGGAACTCTTGGATCGCTTCTTCGAGCACGCGCAGGGTGTCGAGATCGAGGTCGTTGGTCGGCTCGTCCAACAAGATGAGGTTGCCGCCGCGCGTCAGCATCTTGGCGAGCTGCACGCGATTGCGTTGACCGCCCGACAGCGAGCCCACGAGCTGCTGTTGGTCGGGCCCGGTGAAGTTGAACTTCGCCAGGTAGCTGCGGCTGTTGACCGCCATCTTGTTGCCGAGCTTCAAGATATCGAGGCCGCCCGACACCTCTTGCCACACGGTGTTGTCGGGATCGAGACTTTCGCGCTCCTGATCCAGGTAGCAAAGCTCGACGCTCTGGCCGACCACGACGCGCCCCGACTGCGCCGTGAGCTTGCCGGTGATCAGCTTCAGCGCCGTGGTCTTGCCGGTGCCGTTGGGGCCGACGATGCCGAGGATGTCGCCGGGCTGCAGGTCGAACGACACGTTCTTGAGAACCTGGTTGCTACCGTAGGCAAACGAGACGTTCTCGAAGCGCACCACGGTGTCGCCCAAGCGCTTGCCCGCCGGGATGTGCAGCTCGACCGAGCCATCCAACTCCTCGACCTCGGTGGCCAACATCTTGTCGTAGTTCTTGATGCGCGCCTTGTTCTTGCTGGTGCGCGCTTTCGGGTTCATGCGAATCCACTCCAGCTCGCGCTCCAAGAACTTGACGCGGCCAGATTCATGCTTCTCCTGCACGGCCATGCGCTTGGCCTTCGCGGCGAGATACGCGCTGTAGTTGCCCTCGTAGGGGATCGCCTTGCCGTGCCAGATCTCCAACATCCAGCCGACCACGCGATCGAGGAAGAAGCGATCGTGGGTGACGACGATGACGGTGCCCTTGTACTCGGCGAGCGTGCTCTCGAGCCACGCCACCGTATCGACGTCCAAGTGGTTGGTGGGCTCGTCGAGCAGCAGAAGGTCGGGATGTTCGAGCAGCGTGCGACACAAAGCGACGCGACGACGCTCGCCGCCCGAGCACTGGGACACGTTTTTCTCGCCCGGCGGCAGGTGCAGCTTGGTCATCGCCACTTCGACGTGGCGATCGAGTTCCCACGCGTCGCGCGCCTCGATCTCGGTCTGCGCCGTGGCGAGCTCGTCCATCACCTTCTCCATCTCGTCCGGCGTCAAGTCGGTGCCGAGCTTCTCGCTCAGGTCTTCCTGGTGCTCGAGCAGGGCGCGGATCGGCGCCACCGCCAGCTCGACGTTCTCGCGCACCGTCTTGCCCTCTTCGAGGCGCGGCTCTTGCGGCACGTAGCCGATGGTGATGCCGTCGCGCGGACGCGCGACGCCGTCGTACTCGGTATCCCAGCCGGCCATGATCTTGAGCAAGGTCGACTTGCCAGCGCCGTTCTGACCGATGACGCCGATCTTGGCGCCCTCCAAGAACACGAGACTGACGTCTTTGAGGATGGGGCGGCGAGCGTAGGTCTTGCTCAGGTTCTCGACAGAGAAGATGGG
The DNA here is from genome assembly GCA_031423015.1 of Planctomycetota bacterium. Lineage (GTDB taxonomy): Bacteria > Planctomycetota > UBA1135 > UBA1135 > UBA2386 > DATGPD01. The sequence continues at coordinate 14,181 of JANPER010000204.1, forward strand.
CTTGGTGGTGGTCATGGGCGGCGGGAGCGCGGCGGGCTCACAAGGGGGCGAAGAGAATGGCACACGTGGTCGGGCGGCGGAAGGCAGCCGCGGCTGAAACTTGGCAGCGCGGTCATCTGGCGCCGCCGCCGATGCCCATCCGTCACTGCACGCGATGCGCGCGGACGTTGCTGAACCGAAGGTCCGCGAGCTGCGGCGTGAACGCGAACAGCCCCTGCGCGAACAGGCCGAGGCCCTGCAGGCTCGCCACGTTCGGGATGGTGAGAGGCAGAGTCGCGCGGCCAGCCGGCGGCGACAAGAAGACGGGGCCAAGGACAACGGCGCGCTGCGGGTCGACGCCCAGCATGCCGAACGGCGGCACCGACAAGCGCGGCGCCAACTCGCGGAAGCCAAGCAGCACGAGCGCGGCCTGCGTCGCGGTGGCGTAGCCGGGCTGCGCGAACAGCTCGATCGGGAACGCGCCGCCGGGGAACGCGAGTTCAGGCGCTTGGATTTGGCGGTGCAGGTTGAGCAGCACGCGACCGGAGGCGAGAAGATCGAGATCGCCGTCCCGGTCGATGTCCGCAAAGGCGGCGACCGGGCTGCTGAAAGGCGGCGGCGCGGATACGCGGCTGCTGGCGAGCCGGAAGACGCCGGTGCCGTCGTTCAAGTACAGGAGGTTCGCGCCGAACAGCAGGTCGCTGTCGCCGTCCTCGTCGACATCGCCAGTCACCAGTGTCTTCCTGGTCGCGGCGACCGTTGGCAACCCGGCGGTAGGCAGGTCCGCAAAGTGCCCGGTGCCGTCATTGCGCCAGGCACGGCTCGCGGTCCCGGAGTTCAACAGCACGAGGTCCAGGTCGCGGTCACCGTCGATGTCGACCAACGCGACGGCGAGTGTGTCCGACGTGTCCCGCGGCAGGTGCGTCGCGGTGACGTCGACGAAGCGACCGGCGCCATTGTTGAGCAGCAGTGTCTCTTGGCCGCTGACGCCGAGCACGAGGTCCAGGTCGCCGTCGCGATCGACGTCGCCCAGTGCGATCGCCTGCCTGCGGCCCGCGCTCACCGGAATGGCGTTCTGAAGCTCGGTGAAGCGCGCGCTGCCGTCGTTCAGGTACGCGCGCACGAGGTCGAGGTCGAGGTCGCCGTCGCCGTCGACGTCGCCCTTGGCGATGCTGGTCGCTGACAACGCGTCCGTCGGCACTCGTGGGTTGTTGGCGAGGTCGCTGAACTGGACGACGGTCTGCGCGGCGGCGCCAATCAACAGAACAACGAACGGAACGACCTGGAGAACGGGCGACATTGATGTTGTGGTTCGTGGCGGCTGACACCACGACACTGCCACATGCGAGCGGGAAGGCCGAGCATGGAAGCACCGTCGGTTCGGCCTCGGGCGCGTTCTGATCAGCCGTTCCCGACGTAGGCAGGCGAGCCGGGCTACGGCGCGATGACGAACGCCAGCGCGTTGCTGAGGTCGAGGTGCAGTGCTTGGCAGAACACCGGCAACCGGGCGCTCCCTTCCAGTTTGCCTATGGCCGGCCAGCGCCGACGCCAGCCGCCTCGCGCAACAAGCGTTGCCAGTCGAACGCCGGACCTGGGTCGGTCTTGTTGGTCTGCACGTGGAAGTGCCCGAGCAACCCCTGCCAGGCGTCGAACTCCGTCGCCGTGAGCGCCTTGGTGCGCACCCCGCCAGCGGCGTCGCGCGGCACCTCGAGGCGCAAGTTCGGTAACACCGACGACAGCGTTGCCGTCAGCTTGGCGAGCGCCGCGTACTGTGGCTCGGTGAAGTCGTATTGCCAGAGGTCTTGACCCTGCACCGTGCCGCGCACGATCTCTGGTCGCGCTGGCCGCCCGACAAAACCGCTCGGCAAGCCGGTCGTCTTCATCCACGGCGGAAAGCGAATGAGCGGCCCCTGATCGTCATGGCGATACCACTCCACCAGCGTCCGATGATCCTGCCGGGGATAGGCGCCAATGTGAGCGATCTCGATGCCAACCGCGCGATCATTGGCCTTGGTCGCGTGCCACGCACGCTCGCGTAGGTCGAGCGTTTGATAGAGCGTGCCATCGACGTCGAGCAGGAAGTGCACCGAGAGCTTGCGGTGGTCGTGCAGGATCTTGAAGCACTGCCGCGCGGTGCCGCAGACGTCGTAGTGGATCACGAACTGGTCGACCACGCCCTGCACGTCGACGAGTGCCGCGCTCGCTGTGAGTCCGCGCCGTGTGCCGAAGCGATCGCCCGTGATCGCGTCCTTGCCGGCCAGCTCGGCCGGGAAGGGGTGTGGATCCCGTATTGAGCAAATGGGTCGCGCTCACGCCGCGGTCCTTACTGCCGAGCGGCGAGTTGCGTGAAGCTTGGCCATAGCAAGTTCCCATCGATCGCTGAGCGCGAGTGCGCGCATGCGCAAGACATG
>JANPER010000205.1:0-21241 GCA_031423015.1 Planctomycetota bacterium
CTCGTCGACCGCGCGCTGCGCACCGAGTTTCGCAACGCCAACCTGTTCACCACCGACCTCACCGCGCAGTTCGAAGAACGCGACGGCGCCGCCGGTCGGTTGCGGCAGGGGCCGCCGCAGCACCAACATCCTGCGGCGCTCGACCACGATCGCCAAAAGCCGCGCGCCTTCACCGCGCACGCCACGCCTTGGCTCGTCACGCTCGGCGTCACCACGGCAGATGGCCGCGTCAAGCACGGCATGCAGGGCAAGCTGCGGCAGATCGAGAAGTTCATCGAGATCTTGTCGCACCGCCTGCCGCCCGCGCTGCTCGCGCCGTCGCGCACCCTGCGCGTGATCGATATGGGTGCCGGCAAGGGCTACCTGACCTTCGCGATCGCGGCCTGGCTGCAACAGCGCGGCGTCGCCGCCGAAGTCATCGGCATCGAGCAGCGTAAAGAGCTGGTCGACCTCTGCAACGCGGCGGCTCGGGCGCATGCGCTGCCGTCCCTGCGCTTCGAGGTCGGGTCCATTGCGGAGTCGCCGTTGCCCGCGTGTGACGTGCTGGTTGCCCTGCACGCCTGCGACACCGCCACCGACGACGCGCTGGCCAAGGGCATCGCCGCGCAGGCCGAGGTGATCGTGGCCTCGCCGTGCTGCCACAAAGAACTTCGGCCGCAGCTCGCGCCGCCGGCGGCGCTCGCCACCGCGATGCGGCACGGCATCCTCTGCGATCGACAAGCGGAACTCGCGACCGACGCGCTGCGCGCGGCGTTGTTGGCGGTGGCTGGCTACCACGCCGATGTGTTCGAGTTCGTGGCGACCGAGCACTCGGCGAAGAACCTCATGCTGTTTGCCAGCAAGCGGCCCGCCATCGACCGCGCCGCGGCGCAGCACACCGCGCGCGAACTCGCCGCGCACTTTGGCGTGGGCCGGCAACGGCTGGCTACGCACTTGGGCGTCGCGTTGTCGGCCGCGACGACTTGATCGCGAGGGCTCGCGAAAGCGTCAGGGTCCGAGTCGTCGTGCGAGCGCACGACCGCCCACGACCAGGGGACCCAGCAACCGCCCCAACGTGGCGCGCAGGCCACTGAGCCCGAGCGCGAACGGCCACGGGATGCCCGGCGGCATGCCGGCGGTGGCGTGTACCGGGTGCTTGCCGCGCCAGATCAGGTGCTCGATCGCACGGCGCCAACTCCACGCAAAGCCACCGCGCTCGGTCACGACTTCGCGCGCGCGCACGCGCGCCAGCGCGAACGCGAGCTTGCTCGGCCAATAGCTGAAGGCGCCAGTCCAGGCGACCACACCGAAGTCGAAGGTCTCGCGGCGCAGCGCGCGCAGGAAGGCGATGCGGCCGCCGGCTGGCTTGTCGTGCAGCACCGCAGCGCCAGCCAACCGTGGCGCGAAGGCTTCCTGCTGCGAGGCGCGCACCAGCACCGTCAGCGCGGCGTTTGGCCAGCGCTCGCGCGCCGCCGCGAGCATGTGCGTGACCTGCTCGGGAGGTCCCGAAAGCGCGATGAGGACGCGCGTCACGACTGCCCCGCGCTCGCCACGAGGTCACAGTACAACGCCTCGTACGCCGCGGTCATCACCTCGCTGCGGTGCCGTTGCTCTACGAGCTGCCGCGCCGCGGCACCGAGGCGCTGGCGCAGCGCGGCGTCGGTCAACACGCGCACGCATGCCGCGGCCAGCGTCTCGGCGTCGTCGCCCACCAAGTAGTGCGCGTCGTGGGTGCCCGCGATGCCGGTGAACGCGCGCGGCGTGCCGACCACTGGTTTGGCCCAGGCGAGCGCTTCGAGGATCTTGCTGCGCATGCCGCCCCCGGTGCGTAGCGGCGCGACGAAGCAACCGGCGGCCCGCACGACCGGCGCGAGGTCGTCGACCAGGCCCATGATCTCGACGCCGACGAGCCCGCGGAGTGGCTCGATGCGCCCGTGTGCATCGTGACCGACCAAGCACAGGCGTGCGTCGGGCACGTGCGCCCGCACGCGCGGCAGGATCTCGCGCGCGGCGAACTCCGCCGCGTCGAGGTTGGGCGTGTGCGCGTAGGAACCGACGAACAGCATGGTGGGCGCATGGCTGACGTCGCTGGGCAGAAAGCGCGCGGCGTCGATGCCGTTGGTGATCACGACCGGCGCCACCCCGGGGTGCGACCTGCGCAGGGCGAGCGCGTCGGGCTCCGACATGCACACCACGCGCGCATACGGCGCGAGCAGCCGACGCTCCAGGTTCACCGCGCGCGCGCGCTCGTGCGCCGCGCGCAGCGACCCGCCCTGCTGCGTCCAGGCGACCGTCGCGAGCGGCTCGTGCACGACGTGCACCGACGCCAAGCCGTGCATCAAGCCCTCGACGAGGTATGCCATCTCGATGTAGTCGACCTGCACGACATCGAACGCTTCTACCGCCAGCAACTCGGCGACCCGCGCGCGGATGCGCGCGTCGCTGTAGTCGCGGCGAAACCCGGCCGGATCTTGCCGCAACAGATCGACTCGCGCGGCCTCGCGGGTCAGCACCAGGGTCTCGATGCGGGCCACGTGCGGCGCCAGCTCGCTGGCGCGGCTCGCCATCGCCGGCGTTTCTGCCAGCGCCAACACCGTGACGTGGTGCCGTTCGCCGAGTCGCTTCAGGAGTTCGAACTGCACCCACGAACCGTCGGCGTCGCGCCGCGGTACGCGCGCCAGCAGCATCAGCAGACGCAGCGGCGCGCCGGCCGCCGGGCGTTCGCCGAGCGCGCGCGCGCTGCGGTGCCGACTGTGCGCCAACGCCAGCACCTCGCGATCGGTGCGCACGGCTGCGCGGCGCATCGCGGCGCGCGCGCGCAGCGCCTGTGGCAGACGCAGCAGGGCCGAGCCGATCGCCAGCGCCTCAGTCAAGGCGCCAAGCGCCGCATTGCCAAAGCCGCCGCGCAGCGCCATGCGCACCCCGGTGAGCGGCAGTGCGCACGTGGCCGCGATCGTCAGCCCGAGATCATCGAAGCTGCGCCACACGAACAGGTGCGCGTTGCGGCGCTGCACGCGTTCGAGGTGCCGCGGTCGCAAGCGCGAACTCGAACCGCGGTGGCGGTGCTCGACCTTGGCCTGCGGCGCCAACAACACGCTGAGGCCGCGCTTCCACGCCTGGTAGCCAAGGCTCGCGTCTTCGAAGTAGTAGGGGTCGTAGAGGACTTCGAAGCCACCGGCGGCAACCAGCGCGCGGCGATCGACGGCGCACGACCCGCCGCCGGGCCACAGGCACGGCCAGGTGCCGGTCGCGTCTTCGGGCAGCGGCAAGTGCGCCAGCTTGAACATGCCACCCGACCAGTACCCAGCCGTGCGCCCGGTCTCGATGCCGGCCTTGTCGGGGTCTTGCATCACGATCTGGGCGCTCACCGCGAACGCCTGCGGGTGCGTCGCCAGGCCGTCGAGCAGCGGGCGCAGGAACTGGCGATCGACGACCATGTCGTTGTTCAGCAGGATCACCACGTCCTTGCTCGCGGCCGCCAGTGCGAGGTTGTAGCCGCGCACGAACTTCTCGTTGCGTGCGTGCTGCACCAGGCGCACGTGCGGGAAGTGCGCGCGCACCCACGCCACCGAGTCATCGGTGCTGCCGTTGTCGATGACGATCACCTCGTGCGCGCCGCCGTGCGTGGCGATGGCGGCGTCCAACGAGGGCAACAGGCGCTCGAGGAACGCGCGGCCGTTCCAGTTGAGGATCATCACGCTGGCCGCGGCAGTGTCGCGCGGCAAGAGCGCGGCCGCCTGGCGGCGCCCGCGCCGCACCATGGCGTCGAGGAGCAGCAAGGACACACCCACCAGCAGACCGACGGGCAACAGCAAGAGCCCGAGCAGCAGCACGGCGACCGCGCCGAGCAGGGCGCGCAGGAGGCTCACGAGCGGGGCCACCCGTGCAGCAGCGCGCGCAGGCTCTCGAGCTGGCCATCGACGACGACGTCGGGGATCAGGTTCGCTTCGGCCCAGGCGCGCGCCGCCGCGCCCGCGTGGCCGGCCGCGACCGGGTCCTCCAGCCAAACCTGCGCCAGCGCCGCTAGCTCGGCGGCCGACTCGCCGCGCGCGGCGGCGCTCGCCGGCAGCCCGAGGCCCGACAACGCCAGCGCGTTGGCGACCACCGGAACCCCGTGCGCTGCCGCGGTGATCACCGTCACGCGGCTCCCCTCACCCGACAAGACCGGCGACAGCAGCAGGCGCACGTCGCCGAACAGCTCGGCGAGGTCGCGCACGAACCCTACAAAGCGCACGCCATCCACCTGCTCGAGCTGGCGCACACTCCGGGGCGCGCGCGCACCAGCCAGCCACAACTCGGCGTGCGGCGTCTTCGCGCGCACCAGGGGCCAGACCTGCTGCGCCACGAAGGCCGCCGCCTCGGCGTTGGGGTGATGCGAGTAGTCTCCCAGGAACACCGCGCGCGCCGGCGTCGACGCCACGTCGACCGCGCGCGGCGGCAGGTCGACCAGCAGCGGACGGACCCCGACCTCACGACCGAGCGAGCGGCCGAGGCTGCGCGCGTCCTCGGCGTTCACCGCCTGCAGCAAGTCCGCTAGCGGGTAGAAGCGACGCACGTAGTGGCGCCACAGCCCCTCGTCCCGCTGGCGTCCGAGGGCCCGACCCAGGATCCCCGCCGCGGCGTGGCCGCCGCGTTCATGGTCGGTCAGCACCGTGGCGCACCGCCGCCGCAGGCCGGGCAGATACTGCGCCATCACCGCGAACTCGAGCAGCGCGACATCGGGCTTGCGGTCCAAGGCGCGGTCGAGGGCTCTCGTCATGGCCGGTCGCCGCATCTTCGCGGCCAGCAGCGGGAGCGCTCGCGCTCCCCACAGGTAAGCGTGTCGCACCTGATCCAGGGCTCGACCGGTGCGCGTCTGGTCGGCAACCCGCGGCACCACCACGGTCTCCACGCTGGAGAACCAGGTCAACTCGCGGGCCGCGCCGATTTCGCTCGGCCGGCACATGGATACCAAGTCGACCTGGCAACGCGCGGCCATCGCTCGCAGGAGGGCGGCGAGGTACACCCCGCCGCCGTGGTCGGCGCTTGGGTGCGGCAAGAAGGGTGTGGCGACAAGCAGTCGCAAGCAGAGCCGATGGGGCTGGGCCAAGAGGAACCGGTGCGTGCGACACGCCGGTGGGGGCGTCGTTCTACGGTCCAACACGCGCCGAGTCACGCGGCGGCAGCCTTGGCGGCGCGATTCCTCACCACGCAGCCCCTTGCGGTGTCCAAAGTCGCATTGCGACCGGGCGCACGCTCGCATGACTCTGCGTATCACTCGGGGCGGCATGACGTTAGGGGCAATCAGCGAGGTTTTCTCCACAGTCATTCCACGGGTGTGGACAGAACGACTCTCTGTGTCATAATCCGCGCCACTTCTGACGGCTGCCCGAGTTACGGCTGCCACACGATGGGCCGCGGGGTGGCCGTCCGTTGCGTGGCGAGGTCATGCGACTTCACTTAGCAAATCGAGACCAAAGGAAGCCCTCGGGCTGCAGGCGATGAACGACACGCTCAAGGCGATAGTCAGGGTTCTGTCCGAGGGTAAACCGGAGCGCCAGGTCGCTGCGGCGCAGATCCTCGCCGAGCTGAAGCCCCAGGAACCCCTGGCCGTCAAGGCACTGTCGACCCGTCTGTCGAACGCCGATCCCATGCTCACCCGCTTCATCCTCGAGACGCTGGCGGCGATCGGGACTGAAGACTCCACTCGGGCCCTCTTGGAACGTCTCCGCATGGGCGGCGCCGAGTCCGACCAGATCGCGCTGCTGATGAGCCGGGAGAACAATGCCGCCACGGCGCGGTTCCTGGCCAGCGTCTTCGACGAGTCCGACCTCGAGTTGCGCTGCCGCATCCTCGGCATCGTGGGCCGACAGAACGGACGCGAGGCGCTTGCTGTGCTACGCAAGGCGCTGTTGTCACCGGAGCCGAGCCTGGCCGATGCGGCGCATCGCTCGTTGCAAGAGTTGGTCCCGAAGTTGCCAGGCGAACGCCGCGCCGCGCTGGTCGAACAACTCAAGAAGGACGTGGAGCACAAGGACGTCGCCGCCGCGCCGCTGGCGCACGGACTGCGCGCGCTCGGCCTCTTGGACCCGGTCGGGGTCCGCCAGTCGTTGCTCAAGTTCGCGGGCGCCAAGCAGCCGCCGCCAGTGCGGCAGGCGGCACTGCAAGCCGTGCTCAACGTCGAGCTCACGCCGGCGCAGGCGGAGGGGTTGTTGTCGCATCTCGCCGAACCTGACATGACGTACGTAGTTCGGCCCACGATCGCCCTGCTGGGCCGCGTCGAGAAGTGGTCAGCCGGCGCCGTCACCAAGCTCAAGAAGGCACTCGAGGCCGGCAACGAGGAGGTGCAGCGCTTCGCCCTGCACGCGTTGCGCTATTGCAAGACCGAAGCGGTCGCCACGATGAGCTTGCAGTTCCTGCTGCGGGCGAGTGACGCGTTTCACGACGTCGCGAGCGAAGCACTCGGCAACAACCCAGCGGCGGTCGAGTCGCTGTTGCAAGCGTTCCACAAAGAGAAAGACGTCGCCGTGGCCAAGCGGTTGGCGGTCCCTCTGGTTCGACTCGGCTCGTTCATGACGCCGGCGCAGGCCAAGGCGTTGGTCGAGCGCGCTGCCAAGCAGGTGTCGAACAGCGAAGCGCTCGGCGATGTCACGCTGCACGTAGTTCTCGGCGCGGCGCGCGACGTTGCGATGGAAGACGTCGCTGATCGTGCGCTGAAGCTGCGGCGCGCCAAGAAGACGCCCGAAGCGCATGGTCTGCTGGTGCGGGTCGCGACCCACGCACCGCTGTCCACCGAGGCGCAGTATCAACTCGCGTTGTGTAAGTTGGTCGCAGAGAACGGTGGACGGCACGGCGCCGACAACCACGTGAATGCCGGCAGTGCCACGATGGGTTACTTCGCGAGCCTGATTCGCGATGGCTTCCCACTGATCGATCGGCTGAAGAAAGAGGCGATGTTGCAGCCCGAACACTTGGTGCGAGTCGGTTCGCACTTCGCCGAGAGTGTGGGCAGCGAGCGCCGTGTGGGCGGCGAGCTGTTGCAATACGTGGTGACCAAGCATCCGCGCCTCAAGGCGGGTGAGCACGCCAAGTTGGTGTTGCGCGCCGAGAACCTCTGACGGACGCCTTCTCGGCAGCGCCGCCAGCAGGCGAACTCGGAGACCGCGAACTTCACGTCTCGGCTACCCGGGGACTCGTCGCACTCCGCAGGGTAGACTCTCCGCCCCATCATGGATTCTGCTGGTCAAGAACTGCTGTCGGCAGCCCTCCGGCACGTCCGCGATGCCGAGCACCTCGCGTCCGAAGGCACGCATGAGTCGATGGACCAGGCGTTCCACTTGGCCGGGTTCGGGCCTGAGTGTGCGCGCAAGGCAGTTCTCTCCGCGCGCACCTACGACAAGGCCATCGGCCATGGAGTCACTCGCGCGAGCGAGGCGGCACTCGTGTTCGCCCTCGCTGCCGACCCGGCGGCGCACAGGTACGACCTCGCGGACTGGGCCACACAGAATCCCGCCTTGGCGGCATGGACCGAACAGTCGCGCTACGAACCCACGGGCACGCGAGATGTCGGCGCGGTGCAGCCGCTCCTGCGAGAAGCCCGCAGCATCGTCGACCGGATCACTTTCGCCCTCTGGGCTGACGGCAGACTGCCAGGAGGTTTCTCGTGGTGACGTTCGACGAGGTCCTGCCGACGCTGCTCCGAACCTGCGAGACGACGGCAGGCTTCGACCGTGTTGCCAAGGCCGTCGCGGTCCGCGACCTGCGGGGCCGTGTGCACCTAGCGATCAAGGGGGACTCGAATGCCCTCGATGTACGCCTGCTCGAACAGGGCTTGAGCAAGACGCTCGGCAAGTGGTTCGAGCCGCCGATCCTGGTGACAGGCGCTCGACCTGAGATCGCACGCCTTTGCGCCACCGTTCTCGAGACGAGTGCGCCCTGGCGAAGGCCCTCCTGGGTCGACCTGAACACTGGAAAAACCAAGCAGCCGCCGGAAGGTCGCTGGCACCTGGTTGAGCGACACATGTCGAAGACCGCGTGGGTAGGCGACGTCAAGTCTGCTCCCCCTTGGCCGCTTGTTGCGCAGCGACCGGCGATCGTCACGTTCTACTCCTTCAAGGGCGGTGTTGGCAGGACCACTCTCTTGGCGTCTGCGGCCTGGCAGTTGGCCCAGCAAGCGAGGCGAGTGGTCGTGGTCGACCTCGATGTCGAAGCGCCTGGCGCAGGCTCCCTCTTGGGGGCGACTACCGATCGTGGGGTTCTCGACTTCCTGGTCGACCATGCCGCAACCGGTTCCGTCGATCTGGATCGGATGATCGCCGCAGCTGCAGAGCTGGGCGCAGAGGCGTCATTGGTCGATGTCGTCCCGTCTGGGACGCTGGACAGCGCGTACTTCGAGAAGCTCGCACGACTCGACTACACGGGCTCGGGTTTGCTAGCCCCCGACGCCGAAAGCCCCGTGCGCAACGGCTTGCAAGCGCTGCTCCACGCTATAGCGCGACGCGAACCGGCGCCCGACTACATCCTGCTCGACTCCCGTGCGGGGCTTCATGATGTCGCCGGCCTCTCACTTCATGACCTTGCTCACGTCGACGTCCTGGTCGGACGTGATTCGGACCAGAGTTACAGGGGCCTAGAGTTGACAGTGGAGGCCCTTGGCCGCCGTCGGAAGCATGAAGATCTCCGTTCGATCGTTGTCCAAACCATGGCGCCTGCGGATCCTGGATCGCCTGAGTTTGCGAGGATCACCGATGAGTATCGAGGCAGGAGCCACGCGGCATTTGTCGACCACATCTATTCGCTCGGCGAGCCTGACGATCCGGTCGTGGATGCAGATCCGGTTGCCGACGATTCAGCCGCTGCTCACTATCCGCAAGTCGTCCGATTCAATGCGCGACTCGTCAGCTTCACGTCGCTCGCAGGCCAGCGTGGCGAGCTGTTCAGCGACGACTTCGCGCAGGTCGTCAGAAAGCTGATCGAGCTGTGCAGGCCCGAATGAAGATCGTGAAGACCAAGCCCAAGCCAGACCACGGACACCTGCTGGAACACATTGCCGCCCTGGCGCAGGACGAAGACACGTCGGCCGACGTTCGGACCGTGTTCTTGCCGCTGGTATCAAACCGATTGGCCTTGCGGCAGGATGTCGTCATCGTCGAGGGAACCCGCGGCGCTGGCAAGACAGCCTTGTTCCGCCTCGTGCAGGAGCTGGGCCCCAAGGTCCGCGACTTCTTCGAGGACCCGACGATCCCACAAGCGCTTTGGATCGATGCCTACTCCGCGACCAAGGATCACCCTGCTCCGGCGGTCCTGGACGGCTTGGTGCAGCACGTAGGGGTAGGAGGAGACGCAGCCCTGCGAGCCTTCTGGTCAGTTCACCTGTTGGCCAAACTGAGAGACCGGAGCATCGGCGGCGCGACTCTTCCCAGTGCAGTCGACGCCAAGCACCGCAAGGCCCCCGGCAATCCCTCTGCCTGGATCGCGGTGGCAGAACGCGAGATCGGAGCGATCATGGCTGCGCTCGACGCGGTCGAGAGCAATCTTGCGGCAAAGCGCGAGTGCGTCTTCGCATCGTACGATCACCTCGACCGCCTTGGCGTCCTTGCTCAGACGAGGTCGACGCGGCAACGCCTGGTCCGGTCACTGTTGGCGCTGTGGCTCTCATGCGCCACGCGATACAGACAGCTAAGGGGGAAGATCTACCTGCGCCCCGATCTCTTCGAGGAAGCCGAGAGCAGCTTCCCCGACGCCAGCAAGCTCAGGCCCCGCTCGGTGTCCCTCTCGTGGGATGTTGCCTCCTTGTTTCGGTTGGCGGTTCGCCACCTCGCGAACCGCGGCCCGTATGTCGACGAGATGCGCGCATGGCTGCAGCAGAGGAAGATCCCGATCAAACAGCAGGGTGACTTTGGTTGGATGCCAGGCGACATGGGGGAAGCTGAGCAGAAGGCATTCGCGACTGGCCTGGCGGGCGAGACGATGGGTAGCGGTCCCAAGAAAGGCTACACCTATCGGTGGCTCCCGGCACGTATCAAGGATGCCGGCGGTCGCATCGTCCCCAGGTCATTCCTGCGCCTCCTCCGGAATGCCGCGCAGGCGACCCTCAGGTCTGGGCAACCAAGGACTGAGGCCCTGATGGAATCCACCAGCCTCGTGGGAGCCCTGAAACAAACCTCGAAGGACCGCGTGTCGGAGCTCATCGATGAGTATCCGTTTGTCCGCCGAGTCGAAAACCTGGAAGGCCGCACCATGCTCATGGAACGCGCCGAAGTCGTGAAGCTTCTGGCCGCTCCTCCAGCTGCCGACGATGGTTTTGCCCGGCGGGGCGATGCAGTGTTCGACGAACTGGAGCGAATCGGCGTTCTTGAAGTGCGCGGCGATGGTCGAATTGACGTGCCTGACATCTACCGGTACGGATACGGCATCAAGCGGAAGGGCGGTGCGAGGGCGCCCAAGTAGCAGTGAGTGGGCAGGGTCGGCACCGCGGCGTGAACAAAGATGGGGACGTTCTGCTTCTGCGCGAGCCCCTAGCCCCGAGCAGTGCGTCACTCTTGCATCAGGCGTTGCAGGCGGCGCTGATACTCGGCTGGCGCCTTGTCCCACACTGTGCCGTGCTCGGCGTCGGGTGCGATCCACAGGTCCTTGGCGTGGTCTGCTACCGGAATGGCGGCCCAGGCTGCTTCGACATCCGCGACCGACACGCGGTCGTCGCTGCCGCCGCCGATCACCAAGGCGCGCACCGTCGGCGGCAGCTGGCGTAGGGCGTCGAGCGGGCGAATCGCGGCCAGGTCGACGCCGGCCCACCACTGCAAGAAAGTGAGAGACAAGCTGCAGAACGGCTCGGGAAACCCGAGCCGCCCTTGGGCGCGGCGCGGTCCGCCGGCGAGCATGCGCTGGGCGGTGGCGGCGGGGTCGATCACCGGCGCGTCGAGCACCAGCCAGTGCAGGCGATCGATGTCGGGCGCGGCGAGGGCGGTTGCGACCGAACCGAGGCTCACGCCGAAGAGCGCGAGCCGACGTTGCGCGGCGCCTTCACGCCGGTCGAACCAAGCCGCCGCGGCGCGCACGTCGAGGGCCTCGCGCGGGCCGAAGCTCGCCGGGACCCGCGCACTGCCGCCGTGATTGCGCAGTTCGAGCAGCAACACGTCGCAGCCGAGATCGCGCAGCCAACGCCCCACGGTCTCGAGTTCGAGGCCGCCGCGGAACAGGCCGTGCACCAGCACCGCGTCGATCGGTCGGCGCGCCGCGCCGGCCGGCACGTAGAACGCGCGCAACGCCACGCCGTCGGCTGCGGTCAGCGCCACGCACTCGGCTGGCTTGGTGGGAAGCGTCAGCGCCGCGTCGAGCTGTTTGAGAGTCGCGCGCGTTTGCGTCGTCCAGGCTCCGTCTGACGTCAGCAGGGGCCCGCGGTACGCAGCTTCGTCGCGGCGCGTGTGCACCATGTGGGCGCCGAGGTAGCCGAGCGTCGCCGGCACCGTGACAAACGTGTGCAGCGGCAGCGTCGCGAGGATGAACCACAGCACGCGGCGCCAGCGTGGACGCGCCCCGAGCAGGCGGCGCACGCCGTTGATCGACAACGCGAGCAGCGCGGTGATCGCCGTCCACAGCAGAAGTCCGATGAGCAGGAGGTTCATGCGGGGCTCGGCTCGCGACCGGTCGGTCGCGTCACTTGGCCTCCACGCATACGCCGCCGCTGTCGGCGGCGAGGCCTGCGAGAAACGCGCGGTCGAAACGGTCGCCGTCGAGCACGACGGCGTGCACGCGCACCACGCGCGCGACGTCGCGCGCCCGCACTTCCTCGCGGATCAAAAGTGCGTCCACGAAGCGTCCAACCGACGGCGCGCCATCGGACAACAGGAACACGGTGTCGATGTCGGGCAGCAAAAGCGCCGCACTCAACCCGCTCCACAGGTTGGTCCAGCCCTTGGCCTCTGAGCGCGCGAGCCATTGGCACGCCTTGTCGACGTGGTCTGCCGTGGCTGGCAGCAGCTGCTCGGCGAACACCTGCGCGCCGTCGGCGAAGCCGATGATCGCGAACGCCTGCTGCGGCGTGAGCCGGCGCAGCGCCGCGGTGAGTTCGTCTTGCGCCGCGCGCAACTTGGTCAGGCTGCGATCGCGCGGGACGTCGCGCATGCTGCCCGACAGATCGAGCACGAACGCGATCTTCGTGCCGTCGATCGGCACGCCGTGATAGCGCGCGGTGGTGGCCTCGGCGGTCTCCGGCGCCGCGGGCGTGGCGCGCGCCGCCGCGGGCACCTCGAACGTCGCCGCGGCCAACTTCCACCACGCTGACCAGGCCTCGGCATGCGGCCCCTTGTGCACGCCGGCCAGCGTGGCCAGCGCCTCGGTGGCCGCGCGCAGGCTGCTACCAGTCTCCTTGGGAAGGTGTTGCATGATGGCGTCGAAGCTCTTGCGCGTGCGCACGTTGGCCAGCGCACGATAGGCCACGACTCGGACTTGCCAGGCCGCGTCGTCGAGTGCTTGGGCGACCAGCTCGCTCGGTGCGTGCGTGGCGCCAAGGCAGGCCAGCGCCGCCGCGCGCACCGTAGCGTTCGGCGCGCGCGCCAAAGCGAGCGTGGCTTCCAGCACGTCGGCGGTCGGCGAGCCTCCCGGCCACAGGGCACTCAGCGCCCGCGTCGTGGCGGACGGCGCCGCAGTACGCATGGCGCCCAGCACGGTCGCGAGGTCTTCGCCCTTTGCGAGTTTGGCGGCCGCGGCCAGCGCGTTGGCGGCGACGTCCGCGTCGGGATCGCGTATCAGCGTCAGCAGGGCGCGGGCATCGGCGGCGGTGCCACGCGCGTGCAGCACGCGCACCGCGGCGAGACGCGCCAGGGGGTGCGCGTGCCGGAGCCCATGCTTGTGCGCCCAAGCGAGCACGGCGGGCGCGCGCATCTTCGGCAGGTGCAAGAGCAAAGCGGAGTCGGCGCGCGCCACGTCGTCGACCGCGAGCTGTACTAACACCTCGGCCGCGGCCAGCGAGTCGAGCCGCGCGCAGGCGGCCAGCCAGGCCGCGCGCCGGCCACGTTGCTCTTCGTGCGGCAGCAGCTCGGCGACGTGCGCGAGGAGCCGGACGTCACTCCACTGCGCGAGCGCCATCAGCGCCGCGTGCCGCAAGTCGCTGCCGGCGTTGCTGGTCAGGTGCGGCAACAACACGACGCGATAGGCGTCGTCGAGCGGCGCGTCACGGCCGGCGAGCGCGCGGACCACGTCGAGCTTGCCCGCGTCGTCGGCCTCGGTGTGCAGCGCCGCGAGCGCGCGCTGCGAGTCTTTCGACCCGTCGCGCACCAGCGCGCGCAGGCCGGCGCCCCGCGCGCCCGGGTCGGCGCTGCGCGAAAGCTCAGTCGCGACCTTGCGCCAATCGAAACCGCTGACGTTGGGCAGCAGTTCGAGCGCCAGCGCTCGTTCCATGGCCTGGCCGCGTTCCAGCGTCGCTTGCAGCGTCTTCTTGGCGTCGCGATGGCCGCACAGCGCGAGCAGCGCCAGCAGCTCTTGGCGCGCGCCGGTGTCGGTCGTCGCGGTCAACGCTTCGGTCAGTAGGCGCTCGCCGCGCGCTCGAGCGCTGCCGTTCATCAGCGCCGCAAGGGCGGCAAGCTTGGACGGGCCGCTACCCTCGCTCATCGCGACCAGGTCCTTGTCCGGCATGCCTTGCAGGCCGGACGGCCAACTTGGTCCGACGATCCACAGCGCGAAGTCGTCGGCGAAGGCGTCGAGGTACTGCCCCTCGTGGTGACTGGCGGTGAACGTCACGCGCGCCGTGCGCGCGCGCGTCGCGATCGCGCCGTCCGGCGTGAGCGCGAGCCAAACGCGCGTCCACGTCGCGCTGCCGAGGCTGCCGGTGCTGCGCGTCGCCAGCACGGTTCCGTCGCCGTCGAGCAGCGCCAGCGACACCTCGACGCGGTCGCGATCGCGTCCGGTCTGCACCTGCGCCGACAGCAGCAGGCTGCGCACTTTGCCGTCGTCGCCGAGCGCCACGTCCTGCCAGAGCGCGCCCGGGGTGGTCTTGTTGGCGCGCACGAACGCGTTGCCGCTCGCCGCGTGCATGCCGCCCCACCCGTCGGCCTGCGCCACGAAGCCGTCCCGGTCTTCGAGTTGCCAGCCATCGAGTGCGAAGCACGCGACGCCCCGATGCTTGCCACGCGGCGTGGTCGTCGCTTCGGCGCTGCCGTTGGTCAGCGCGTCCAGCGTCGGAGTCTTGGCCTGCGCGCGCAGCGTGCCGCTGCCCGCGAGCATCACCGCCAGTGCTATCGCCGCGTCGAGTCTGCGCATGCCGAGCAGGATACGAGCCGCGAGCCGCGATGCGTCAAACGCCCGCAGCTTGACCCATGCGGACCTTGGTGTCCGGGGGTAGCGTCGGCCACGCGGAGTCGCCGCGCTCCACCAACACGACCACCGTCGAGCCGAAGTTGAAGGTGCCCAAGTCGTCGCCGCGCGTCACCGTGCCGGCGGTGGGGAACGCGACCTTGATGTTGCCGACGTTGAGCGCCGCCACCATCACCACCGCGCCAGCGCGGCCGTCGCTGAGGCGCAGCTCGAACACCACGCGTTCGTTGCGCACGAACAACTCGGGGATCGCCCGCGCGGCCGCAGGATTGACCGGGAACAAGCCGCCGCTCACCAGCCAGTTGCGCAGGCGTTGGCCGTCGAACGGCACGTGCACGCGGTGATAGTCGCCGGGCGCCAGATAGATCGTCGCTTGCGAGCCGGTGCGCAGGCGCGCCGCCAATGCGCCGTCGACCAGCAGGTGCTCGATGTCGTACGACTGGCCCTTCACCTGCTCGATGCGCCCGTCGGCGACCATGCCGCTGGTGACGATGCGACCGTCGCAGGGCCACACCAAGGTGGCATCGTCGATCGGCCGCGCGCCGGGACGCAGCTCGCGGCTGAAGAAATCGGCGAGCGAGCCAAATTCGTTGGGTGGGGAGGCGGCCTCGCTCACGTCGGCGCCGTAGCGCCGCGCGAACCACCCGTAGACGTGCGGCCGTAGCCATCGCGGCAGCGGCACGTCGGTGAGCAGGCCGGTCGTGCGCGACAGCAGAGTCTTGGGGATGGCTTCGAGCCAGAGTCGTCGGAAGTTCAGCAAACGAGTGCGGGGCAATCGACGTCGCGACTCTTCGTTTGAGTCGCCGCGTCGGGGGCGGCATCATTCGCCGTCGTGGCGCGAGGTGCAACAGCGTGTTGTTCCGCAAACTGTCCGAAGCGGCGACGGTGGCCCGCGATTGTGGTCGCGGGGCTCACGCTGTGCGCCGGCGCTTGTGAGCCGGTCGAGAGCGACAAGCCGACGACGTCAGCGGACTCCGTGCTGGTTCTCGAGCTGGGCGGTGACGCGCCGTCGCTGCGCGATTCCTTGTCGCGCCGCATTGCGTCGCGCCCTGGCGGAACCGCGAACGTCAAGGCGCCGCCGACGGCGCCGCCGGTCGAGATCAAGCCCGTGCAGCCCGAGCCCATCGTGGTGTCTCCGCCGGTCGCGGTGTCTCGCCCGCCCGCTGAACAAGAGACGGTCGAGTCAAAGAAGCCCGAGCCCGAAGCCAAGGCAAAGCCGCGGAAGGTCACCCTGCACGCCGGCCAAACGCTGTATCGCCTCGCCGTCGAACACCTGGGCGACGGCCAGCGGTGGCGTGAGATCGCGGCGCTGAACGGCTGGTCGGAGGGGGATATCGCCAACTTGCCGGCCAACACCGAAGTCGCGCTGCCGGCGCGCTGACTGTTGTTCATCTTGGCAAGGCGGCGGGTTGAACTGGCACTATCGCCTCAGGCGGGCCGCGGCGCGCGCGACCGCGTCGGCCGTGAACGTGACGTCGAGGGTTTCCCCGTCACTGTTGTCGCGCAGCGTGATCTCTGTCGGCGTGACGCCTTCGACTTCTGCCTGCTGCATGCCCTTCTCTTGGTTGCGCGCCACCCAGCAACGGACGCGCTGGCGGCCGGTCGTGTTCACCGGGATGCGGGCCTGGCCGCCGGCATCGACGAGCCCGGTCTGGTCGCCTTCCCATGGCCGGCCGCCTGAGCTCGAGTGCACCGAGCCACCGCCCCGCAGCACGTAGCTGGCCTCGCTCGGAAACCTGCCCTCCAATGACTCGATCTGCACGAGCAGCAGCAGGGGAGGCGTGGGGAGGGTTGCGGTGGGGACTCGCACGACCACGATCGGCGCCGGAATCAGCGTGACCTGCTGGCCGTCTTGGATCGACGGCACGAACTCGGTGCGGCGTCCGAGCGCGAACACCAACAGATCGACTTGCGACTTGGCGGCGACGATCATCCCGTGCCCGTCGCGGATGAGCACACCCTCGAACGCCGCGGCGGTGTTGGCTGCGACGTTGCTGGTCATCAGCGCGTTTGCGTCGCGCAATGGCACGCCGTGCTCGTCGATGACGCGGAACGCGATCTTGCGCAGCTGCCCGCGCAGATCGAACGGCGGCAGCTTGGTGGTGGAGCCCGCGGTCACCACGATGTCCCTGGCCTGCGCCACCGGCGCGACGACGCCGGCAACGCGGATGCTGACGTCGTGCGTTCCTGGCACGACGTGCGTCAACTCGAACGAGTTGCCCCATACTTCTTCGGACTCGGTTGCTTGCGTGCGGCGTTCGCGTGTGGTCACGAACAAGTAGACCCGCACGTCGACTTGGTCGAGCAGCAGCTCGCCTTGCAACACGCCCGCACCGCCTAGGCGGACCCGCAGGTCGCGGGTGCCAGCTGCGATCTTGATCGCGCCCGACGGCAAGAACGCGCGTGCGCTTGCGTGCAGCGTGGTGGCCGTAACCGGCGAGCGGGAACGGATGGTGAAGCTCCCGTCGGCGGCGGTCCGTGCGCTGGCGTCGTCGACCTCGTCGACGCTCACGTCGGCGTCGGCGATCGGCTTGTCGTCGCCGTCCACCACCAGTCCCGACACCAGCAGTGGCGCGGCTTCCATGCGCAGGTCGCCGAGATCGGTTTCGCCCTTGGGCCACGGCTTCGCTACCTGGATGGTGACGCTGAGGTCGCGCTTGTGGTGGCGAAGCTCGAGGCTGCGCTCGGCGCCGTCATCCAGTTTGTCCTCCTGGCCGATGCGCACGCGCGCGTCGGCGTCGCTTTCGATCATCGTCGAGGACTCGTTCGACGTCCCCCCTTGCTGCGCGCGCACCCGCAGGGCGAAGGACTCAGTGAAGAGTGGCTTGCCGTCGGGGTCGAGCAAGCGCGCGGCGATCACGTTGGCGTCGCCGATCACCGGCACCACCACGCGACGCTCTTCGCCGGCGCCGATCGGCCCAGCGACCTCGACGACGCGGGCCTGCGATGCCCCGGCGATGCGCACGGTGACCTTCAGCCGCAGGTGCAACCCGACCAGCGGGAAGCGCGCGCTGCCTTCCTGCATGGCGATGCCTTGGGCCGACACCAGCCGCCGTTCGTCCTCGGTCAAGCCGATCTCTTCGACGCTCACCTGGGCCGCGCGCACCGGCACGGCGCCTCGCTGGTCGAGATCGACGCGCAGGCTGCCGGTGGGCGGCAACACCAGGTCGATGGGCTCGGCAGGCAACGCCGCGGGCGCGATCTCGGCGCGCGGGCGTACGCCGAGCGGTGCATCGACGTAAGCGATGGCGCGCAGCGCCGCGAACGATTCCGTGCCGGCAAACGCGCGCGCGCGCGGCGCGAGGTCGTGCACCGTCGCGCTGCCGTCGCTGCCGGTTGCGCTATGCCACAGCGGTGTGAGCCAGCCGCCGGACGGCAAGCCGATGCGCAGCGGGATGTCGGCGCGTGGCGTGCCCTCTGCCGTGCGCACGCGCAGCGTCACGGCGGTGCGCGCGTCGATGGTGACGACGATCAGCTTGATGTCGGCCAGCTGCGCGCGGTCGAGGCGACGCCAGCCCAGCCGCCGCGACGCCGACGCCTCGGCTGCGTCGCTCGCCGCGACCACGAAGCGGCCGGTGTCCGGGATCGATGAGCCGTCGACTTCGCCGGCAGCGTTGGTGAACAAGACGGGGCGCGCGCGCAAGGGGGCCAGCGGATCCGCACCCCCCGCGGCTTGGCCGACGCGTGCGTCGGCACCCCGCATCGCGGCGTCCAGGTCGGCGTCCATCACGGCGATCCACACCGCCGCATGGGCGACCGGGCCCACGGCATCGACGACGCGCACGCGCAGACCGCTGCCGACGGTCGCGGTCTTGGGGTTGTCGAGTGCGTCCGCGGCAGTACGCGTGGGTGCGGCCGTGGGCGGGTGCGCGGCGGACGACTCGCCGTCATGGCGCAGAGCTGCCGCAGGCGGCGACGCTGCCGGCGTGATCTCCGCGGGATGATTTGTCGTGCCTTGCTTGCCGTCGTCGGGCCAAACCATGAACGCGAGTGCGGTGAGCGCGACGATCGCAGCGAGCCCTACCGCAACCGAAGTGCGTGTCATGGGCGGCAGCGTACCGCGCGGCCGTCCGCCCCGGTCGAGGACATCGTCGCCCGCGCACGTTCGGACCTCCCTGCCTGCTATCGATCGCACATCTGCCATCCGGCAGCCGTGGCCTGAGCGGGCTCGTGCGCAGGTTCATGGGGAAGGTGATGTCGGTTCTCGCGGGAGAGACGGGCTATGCTGGCGCCGATGTTTGCGAGCCAGCCGCTCATGACGCGCTCCGGCAGGTCGATAGCACGCGTTCGGTGGCGCCCGGACGGGCCGTGGATTCCTTCTGACACGTGGTACGGGCTCGGGGCCACTCTCGTTCGCGAGGCCATCGAGCCTTTGCCGTCGGTCCCCGAATCCACCCCGCTTGCCGCGCCGTCCCCGCGCGTGAGCGAGCGAGCGCGAGACGCGATGCGGCTACGTCATTTCAGCCCGCGCACCGAGGATGCGTATCTCGGCTGGATGCGCCGCTACCACGAGTTCCACGGCCGGCGTGATCCGGCCAAGCTCGGCCCCGAGCACGTCACGGCTTTCCTCAACGATCTCGCGACACGCGGCCACGTCGCAGCCGCGACGCAGAATCAGGCGCTCGCGGCCTTGATCTTCCTTTATCGCGAGGTTCTCAGCATTCAACTGCCGTGGCTCGATGATCTCGTTCACGCCAAGACCCCTGCGCGGCTTCCGGTCGTGCTCACGCGCGACGAGGTGCGCGCTGTGCTCGCTTGCATGGAGAGCGAGCCGCGCCTCATGGCGACTCTGCTCTACGGCTGCGGCCTGCGCCTGCTCGAGTGCTGCCGTCTGCGCGTGAAGGACGTCGACTTCGGCCGCAACCAGATCACCGTCCGGCGCGGCAAGGGCGACAAGGACCGAGCGACCATGTTGCCCCTGTCCATCAAGTCCGAGTGCGCCGCGCACCTCGACCGCGTCCGCCTCCAGCATCAGCGCGACCTCGCCGCTGGCGCCGGCTGGGTCGAGCTGCCCGACGCACTCGCTCGCAAGCTTCCCAACGCCGGCCGTGAGTGGCCCTGGCAGTGGGTCTTCCCCGCCACGCGGCACTATGTCGAGCCCACAACCGGTCAGAAGCGCCGTCACCACCTACACGAAACCGTCGTGCAACACGCGGTGCGCCGCGCGGTCCTCGCATCGGGCATCCCCAAGCGTGCGACCTGCCACACCTTCCGTCATTCCTTCGCCACGCACCTCCTCGAGGACGGCAGTGACATTCGCACCGTGCAAGAGCTGCTCGGCCACAAGGACGTCGCCACGACGATGATCTACACGCATGTCCTGAACCGCGGTCCTGCTGGCGTCCAGTCACCGGCCGACCGTCTCCTCGGAGGCTGACGATGCGCACGAAGGCTCTTCTCGACCCCGTCTTGCCGTCACCTCCGGCGGGTGCGCCCGCGCCAGCATCCGCCCTGCGGCCGCCTGTTAGGCAGACCCGTCTAACGCCGAGCACTGCCTTGAGCGTGTCGGGTCGCATGTCCTGGACTCGTGGCACCTTGCGCCGCTCGCGCATTCCTTTCCGAACCATATTAGGCAGGCAGCCTCGCCGCGTTCGCGGTATTTATGCGGGTCTGTCCAATACAAAGTTAGCCAGGCGCCAAGAGCATCTGTGGACGCGACTCAGTTCTTCATGCAGTTCCAGGACTACCTGGCCCCGCAACTCGACACCTACGAGCAGGCGATCTACCTGTACATTGTGCGACAGAGCCGACTTGAGGGCCGCGAGGAGGCGGTCATCGGCTTCAAGTCAGCGCGAGCTGCGATGGCGCTCGGTATCGGCAAGGCGGGTAGCGCGATGTCTGAGAACAGCTGCTACGAGAAACTCCGTTCACTTCAGCAGAAAGGTTGCTTGCGCCTCCTCGGGACGGAGCGCGCTGGTACTCGGCTTCGCGTGTTCCTTCCGTCAGAGATGGCCGGCGTGATTCCCGCGGCCTCGGTCGCCGAGCCTACGTCCATCGAGGACATGGACTTTTTCGAGATCTCAGAAAACCGTGGGTTGATTCTCGCGCGCGAGGCCGGACGCTGCTTCTACTGCCTGCGAGAGATCAACACCGAAAACTACGTGATCGAGCATGTGGTCTCGCGACCACTCGGCACCAATGGATACCGCAACGTCGTTGCAGCATGTCGCCAGTGCAACAACCGCAAGGGCGGATCTTCTGCTCAGGACTTTCTGCGGACGCTTTACCGCGAGAGCTTGCTCAGCTCCGAGGAGTTCGAGGGCCGCGTGTCACACTTGGAGCGACTTCTCGCGGGTGAGCTACCTCCGCAAGCTGGCTAACACGGCGCAGCAGCCGACGAGCGCCGCAGCGGCGCTCGCGGCTGAGCGCCAGAGACGTTGGGCCTCCGGCTTTCCTGGGCTATCCATGTGAGTTGGTTCGATTGAGCGAGTTCGCTTTCGAGCAGGCGGTCAGCGACATCATCGATCGCCTTCGCAGTCGTCGTGTGACGGCTATCAGAGACTCGGTCTGGACCGCGATGGTAGTCGGTTTCAGACGGTACGGGGCGTGCGACGAGCGCATCGTCCCTGTCATCGAAGAGGCGATCAGGGCACGTCTAAGTGGGTTGCGGCCGCGAGAGATCCGGCGTTTGTGGTCGGGCTCGGAAGGCGGGATTGACGATCCTGACCCTGGATCCGTCCGAGGGGCAGAGCTTCGATTGGCTCTTGAGACAGAGCTTCTCGCACGCATCACGGAGGTTGCGGGAGACGAGGCACGCGATCATGATCTCGACCGAGGCCCAACAGGCCCAAGCAGCCGACGGGCCGCCAAGCCAGCCCGCGGCTGATGGGCAAAGACGTTGGACAGGCGCCAAGAGCATCTGTGGACGCGACTCAGTTCTTCATGCAGTTCCAGGACTACCTGGCCCCGCAACTCGACACCTACGAGCAGGCGATCTACCTGTACATTGTGCG
This sequence comes from Planctomycetota bacterium, assembly GCA_031423015.1. Taxonomy (GTDB): domain Bacteria; phylum Planctomycetota; class UBA1135; order UBA1135; family UBA2386; genus DATGPD01. Next base: position 21,222 of record JANPER010000205.1, read on the forward strand.
ACAGAGCCGACTTGAGGGCC
>JANPER010000206.1:0-33185 GCA_031423015.1 Planctomycetota bacterium
CAAAGTCGGTGCGCACCTTCCACGACCTGTACACGAGATTCAAGGACTCGGCGAGAAGGCCGCTCTGGCCCTAGAGGCCTTCTCTCCAGCTCCGGCGCCAAGTGGCCAACCTCGAACGGTTACACCTGCTTTAGGAGAGCCGATCTTACGCACCAAGTCGCTGACGTCGGCGTCCGTGATCTGGCGCGCGGGGTGGAATTCGGCTTGCGGTTTGTTGAGCGCGCATGTGAAGACCCCATCGGGCCAAAGCGCGTGGAAATGAACATTGAGCCGCAAAGCCGAATCAAATCTCTGGGTGAACACAATGGCGCCGGCATTGGCCTTCATATCTTTGGTGCTGACAGCGCGGCGATAGAAGCTGGAAGCTGGCAATGGCGCGGACGAGGATCTTGCGCACTCCTTGCGCAATGTGATGGTCGAACGCGCAGGCGTAGCGCACGCGGTGCGGCAGCGACAACACCCATTGGCGTACCGGGACGTCGGGGATGACGCGATCGACCAGCCAAGCAGCGGTGTCGGCCATGCGGCGCGCCCCGCACGAGGGGCAAATCCCGCGACGTTTGCACGAAAAGGCGACGAGATCGTCTTTGCCACACGCCTCACAATGCACACGGCAGAAGCCGCGGCTGAGCTGTCCGCAGTCGAGGAAGTCGCGGAGTTCGCGCACCACAAAACGCGGCAGTGGGTTGCGCGTCTCGTTGTCGAAGGTTTGGGCGAGGAAAGTGGCGAGGTGTTCGGCGAGGACTCGGTACAGAGCGGTGGCCTCGGGTTGCCTGCGGCGCCATGTGGAGTTGAGAGCTGCCACATGGCTGAGTGGCAGCGAGACAGAGAATGGTTACATCCGGAGTCACCCTGGCCCGACGACTTCCGGCCCCGGACACGCACTTTGCTCGCCTTATCCCGCGACGGCCAGTCCACGCCGCGCTCCGCGCCTGAGTGGCGACGGACGGTTGTTCGCGGGATCGCGCACGCGCTGGCGGTTGTCGTCGGCGCAGGAGTCGAGCCCGGCGGTCGTCGTGATGGGTCTGTCGACGCTCAACCAGCCGCTGTTCGGTGGTCTGCTCGTACCCAACCTCGATGTGACCGCGCTTGTGGTCACCGACGGCATCGGCACAGCAACCCTGACGATCCCGTGGCCCCGTTCGTCGCGCGGTTTTCAGGTCTGGACGCAGGCTTGGATCCTCGATCCCGCGGGACCACAGGGGTTCACCGCTAGCAACGCGGTGTGGCTGCGCGCGCCGTGACCACGGCGGGCACTCGCGGTCAGCGCATCACAACGGGGAGCGAGTTTTCTTGGCAGACCGCCGCCGATTCCGGCGCATCGCAGGGCGGAGCCACAAACCATATGCACGACTGCCATCGGACACCGTTCACCTACGCCCCTTCGCCAGCCCGTTCGCTGGTCGCCGCCCTCGCCTTCCTCATCCCGACAAACCTGGTTGCCCAGACTGGAGCGTGGGCCACCGACACCGCAGCCCCCGGTCTTGGCGGTCGTGTCTTCTCGTTCACCACCTGCCGGGGTGAAGCGTACGCCGGTGGCTATCCGTTCGCGGCCAAGGACGGTGAGATCGCGAGCGTCGCGCGTTGGGACGGCACGCGCTGGCGAGCAGTCGGCAGTGGCGTCGACTTGATCGGCGGCTTTGGTTCGTTCGCAACGCCGACCGTGCGTTCGATGTGTGAGTTCAACGGTGACCTCATCCTCGCCGGCACGTTCGACGTCGCCGGCGGCCAGCCGCGCAACAACATCGCGCGCTTCGATGGCGCGACCTTCCACGCCATGGGCCAAGGCCTCGTCGAAGTCGGTTGGGACGCCGACATCCGTGCCCTCGCGGTGTTCAACAACGAGCTCTACGCCACTGGCACGTTCGGTCTCGCCGGCGGACTGCAAGCGAACGGCATCGCGCGTTGGAACGGCACGTCGTGGTCGACTTGCGGCAGCGGGCTGGGCGGCTTCGGCCCGGGGCTAGTGGGCCACGGTGAATCGCTGCTCGTCGTCGGCAACGACCTCCTGGTCGGCGGCGACTTCTACTACGCCAATGGTGTGCCTGCGCAGTGCATCGCGCGCTGGAACGGCACGACCTTCCTGCCGATGGGAGCGGGCTTCGACGGCGCGGTGAGTGCCCTTGCCAGCTACGGAGGCCAAGTCGTGGCCGCCGGCTCGTTCTCCTTCTCGGGCACGACACCCACCTACGGCGCCGCGGTCTGGACCGGCACCAGCTGGCGGCTGCTAGCCCCCAGCGGGCCGGCTTCCACGATCAAAGCGCTGCAGACCGTCGGCGGCTTCCTCTACGCCGGTGGCTCCTTCACCGCGCCGGGGCCGTACGTCGCGCGCTTCGATGGCACGACGTGGTCCGGCATCGGTGGCGTGCGTGGCGTGTTCAGCGGTACGATTCCCACCGCCGTACTGGCGCTCGGTGTGCATGGCACCGACCTGCTGGTCGGCGGTGAGTTCACTCGTGGGGGCAACCCACCCGAAGCTGGGACGGCGGTCGTCTCCACCAACGTCTCGGTCTGTCGCGCATCGACTTACCCCTGTTCGCTGGCACGCTGGTGCCGTCGCCCGATGTGCTGCCGCTGCTGCTCGCCGGCGCCGGCGGAACATCGACCTTCGCCACGACCTGGCCGGGCGGCGTGCCTGCCGGATTCAACCTCTTCGCCCAGGCCTGGCTGCTCGACGCCACTGGTCCCCAGGGTTGGACCGCAACGAACGCGCTGCAGGGCACGACGCCCTAACCGTGCGAGTGCGCAAGTCCATGGCTCCGCCGCCGAACGAGCCACCGCGCGCACCATGCGGGCCCTGAACGTGAAAACGCTGCGAGGACTCGCGGGTTAGGGACCCAAGAGGCTGATCCTATGTGCGTGACGCTGTGTGTATTCCGAACTCTGCTGGTGCTGACCGGAATGGTCTGTGTCGCCGGCGCCCAGACCATCATCGTCGACACTTCGCATGACGCGGTCGACTTCGGCGGCGCCCAGCAGGTCAGCGACCTGCCGGGACCGGATGGTCTGATCTCACTGCCCGAAGCCGGGCTGGCCTCCGACAACACCCCAGGTGTGCAGACCATCGGGTTCCGCATCCCGCAGAGCGACTGGCAGTACCAACAGTTCTTCCCCGGGCGCGCGGTGCTGCGGCCGTTCTTGGGCTTCCGGGTGTTCGATACGGCGATCCTCGACGCCAGGACTCAGACCGCGTTCACCGGCGAGACGAATCTCGAGGGTGGCGGTGAGGTGGTGATCTGGCAGGAGACCTACCTCATCAACAGTGTGGGCGGCGCGGTGTTCGGCTTCGACAACTCCAGCATTCATCTCAGCGGGGGCTCGAACAACGTGGTCCAGGCCAACACCAAGACTGGCGTCGAGGTATTCGACTCGGCCTTCAACCTGATCGGGGGTGCCAATCCGGGCGAGGGCAACACGGGCGGCTTCATCCAGATCGACCGCGCCAGCAACAACATCGTGGTGGGTAACACCGTGCAACGCGTGCGTGTGCTTGGCTGGATTGGCGGCGGTCAACCGGCGACCAACAACCGGATCGGCGGGCCTACACTGGCGGAACGCAACTTCATCACTGGCCTGGGAACCTGGAACTCCGAGGGGTGGCCCGGCGGCTTCGCGGTGCAGATCTTCAACGCGATCGGCACGGTCATCGAGAACAACTCGATCGGCACGACGCCGGACGGCCTGCAACAGGGCCATGGCGCCACGACCGCGGGTATCTACTTCGACGCCGAGAACCACAACTCGACGATCCGCGGCAACCGGATCGCTGGCATCCTCGGGCGGCGGATCGGTACCTACCCCGGCGTGGTCGGAACGGCGATCGCCATCGGTGGCTTCGGCTCGGGCATCCAGATCGTTGGCAACACGATCGGCCTCGACGCGAACGGCTCGCCTTCGCTCGGCAGCGTGACCGGCATCGGCACGCAGAACTACTACCTGGGCCCGGTGCAGAACATCGTCATCGGCGGATCTACCGCGAGCAGCGGCAACGAGATCGCGGGGCATCTGCTATCCGGCGTCAGCGTGGCCAACACGCTCTCGGGCGTTCGCATCTCAGGCAACTCGATCCACGACAACGGCGGCCTCGGCATCGACCTGATCGACAACGGGTTCCAGACCGGAGTCACGCCGAACGATCCGCTGGATCTCGACACGGGCGGCAACGGACTGCAGAACTTCCCCTTGCTGCAGTCGGCCACCCTCGTCGGCGTCGCGTTGCGCCTGGTCGGGACCTTGAACAGCAGCCCCGCATCCAGCTTCACGGTCGAGTTCTTCGCTTCGCCGCAGTGCGATCCTTCCGGCTACGGGGAAGGGCAGATCTTCCTCGGCGCCTCCACCGTCGCCACCAACGGCAACGGCGACGCGGCTTTCGACGTGACCTTGCCGGTCTCGGTCCAGCAGGGTTGGTTCATCACCGCCACTGCGACTGCCGCAGCGACCGCCTCGACCTCCGAGTTCGCCGCCTGTGTCGCCGTCGCGGGATCGACGCAATGGAGCGACCTCGGCCAGGGCCTGTCGGGAACGAGCGGCGTGCCACGACTGACGGGCAGCGGCAGCCTAACCGCGGCATCGACGGTCACCTGGTCGCTGACCAGCGCGAGGCACACCGCCCCCGCGTTGTTCGTGGTGGGGTTCCGTCGCATCCAATTCCCCATCTTCGGCGGCATGCTGGTTCCTTCCCCGGACGCCCAGGTGCTGGTCACGACTGACACGCTCGGCGCGGCGAGTGTCAGCGTGCGCCTCGCGCAGTCGTTGCGTTCGGGCCAGGAGGTCGCCGTGCAGGTGTGGGTGCTGGATCCGGCGGGTCCGTTTGGGTGGGCCGCTTCCAACGCCGTCGCCGCTGCGGCACCGTGAGGGCGTCCGGCTTGATCGAGAAGGCCGTGTCGCTACTGGCTCCTTCTTCAGCGACTGAACTGACCGCTCGCCTGGCGGGGAATCCCTAGCGATCCGGCCATCCTCGGCCACGGTACGGTTCAGGTCATGCGCTACACCCGCCCCGTCATCGCGTGCGCTTGCTGTGTTCTGTGGCCGCTCACTGCGGACGCTCGCGCCCAGACCAAGTTGTTCACGTTCGACGGCGACGCACCGGTCGACTTCTTCGGCTACGCGCACTCCGGGCTCGGCGACATCGACGGCGACGGGTTCGGCGACTTCGTCGTCGGCATCCGCGAGGACGACGCCGCCGGAACGAACGCCGGCGCCATCCGCGTGTTCTCTGGCGCGAGCGGCCGTGCGCTCTACACCGTCCCCGGCCGCGCGGCCGGCGACCAGTTCGGTTCTTCGGTGCGCGCGGCTGGCGACATCGATCGCGACGGGATCCCCGACATCGTGGTTGGCGCGCCGGCCTACGACTACAACCCGGTCATCGGCGCCGGCTTCGTCCGGGTGTTGTCGGGTCGCACTGGCGTGGTGCTCTTCACGTTCGCCGGCGACACCGACCGCGATGGGTTCGGCCTCTCCGTCGACGGCGGCGGCGACGTCAACGGTGACGGCTGGCCCGACCTCCTGGTCGGCGCGGCCCAGTACTCGAGCCCCACATCGGCCGGCTACGTGCGCGTGTTCTCGGGCCGCGATGGCGCTTTGCTGCACGAGTGGCGCGGCGATGCCCAGGGCGACTTCCTGGGGCTCACGGTGAGCTTCGCGGGCGATCTCGATGGCGACACCCGCACCGACGTGCTGGTCGGCGCGCCGGGCAACGATGCGGCTGGCGACCTTGCCGGTCAGGTCAAGCTGTTGTCCGGGCGCGACGGCCGCGTGCTGGCGACCCTGCTCGGCCCGCGCATCGGCGACATGTTCGGGGTCTCCGTGCGCGGCGGACGGGACGTCGATGCAGACGGCATCGCCGACTTCGTCGTGGGCGCGATCGGCGACGACACGAGCGGCCAGAACAGCGGCGCCGTGTACGTGTTCTCCGGGCAAACGCGTGCGGTCATGTACTCGTTCCGCGGCGACCGAGCCTCCGACTACTTCGGCATCATGGTCTCACTCGCGGGCGACCTCGATGCGGACGGGCGCGTCGACATTGCGGTCGGTTCGCACCAGGACGTCTTCTTGGAGCACACGAGCTTCGTGCGCGCGTTCTCCGGCCGCGACGGCCGCACGTTGTTCACGCTGTTCTCCAGCCGGACGTTCGACCACTTCGGGTTCTCGGTCAGCGCGGCCGGCGACGTCAATCGCGACGGCTACGACGACCTGCTCGTGGGCGCGCACACGGATTGGACCAACGGCTGGCAGTCGGGCGGCTTGCGTGTCTACACGGCGCGCACGATGCCGCTCGCCGCGGACTCGCACACCCTTTCCGTATCGCGCGGCGGCGCGCACAACCTCGCGCTGGATGCGGGCGTCGCCAATGCGGGCCGCCCCTATCTCGTGCTCGGTACGACGAGCGGCAGCGTCCCCGGGGTCCGTATCGGCCCCCACACGCTGCCGTTGAACCCGGACGGCTACTTCGACTGGACCCTCGTTTCCCACAACGTGCCGCCGCTCCTCGGCTCGCTCGGGGTGCTCGACGCGGCAGGCCGTGCGAATGCGCGGTTTGTGCTGCCTGCCGGGTCGCCCGCGTTCCTCGCGGGCTTCGGCCTCAACCATGCCTACTTGGTGGCGAACGGCTCGACCGTGGCGTTCGCGAGCAATGCGGTTCCGCTCGGGCTCGGGCGCTGATCGGCGCCGCGGCGGCGCGAGCAGCGTGCGGCTGAACCGAATGGATTGTGTCGGCTCAGCGCGGCGGAGCCGCAACCCACGAGATGCGAAGGCGGCGGTATGGGCGGCTCCGCCGCGAGTCGTGAGCCGTAAGACGTAAGCCCAAAGTTCAGACCGCTGTCTGACCGTTCCACCGCCGCCGCCTGTCCGCGTTCTGAGCTTATGTCTAACGACCTATGGCTCATGACTTTCCACAGCCGAAACATCTTCGCGCTTCGCGAAGATGCTTCGGCTGTGGAACTCAGTGTGATTCGGCGGCGGTGGCTGGCGAATCACCTCGGGCCACCGGCACGATCCGGTGGTCGCGACTCGACCATGCCCGACTCGAACGAAGACGACTTCACGGCCCTGCTCGCCGAGCACGGACCGAGCCTGCGCAAGGTGACGCTGACCTACGGCGTCTCCGCCGAGGATCGCGAGGACCTTCACCAGGAGATTCTGGTCCAGCTTTGGCGGTCGTTTGCCAGCCACGATCGGACGCGGCCGTTCGCGACCTGGATGTATCGCGTCGCCCTCAACGTCGCGATCTCGCACGTGCGGCGCGTGGTGCGCGGACGCCGCATCTTCACCGCCGTCGAACCGCCGCTCGATCCGCTCGATCCGCGCACGAACGAGGTGCCTACGACCGAGGGCCCCACCGCCGAGCGGCTCTCGATCCTGCAGCGGCTGATGGCCGGGCTCGACGAGTGGGATCGCGCACTCCTGCTGCTCCACCTCGAAGAACGGAGCTACCGCGAAATCGCCGATGTGCTCGGACTCAGCGAGTCCAACGTCGGCACCCGACTGAGCCGCTTGCGCCAACGCCTGCGCGACCTCACTGACAAGGAGATGAAACGATGAACGACGACTCGATCGAACTGCACGACTTGAAGGCTGCCTGGGCCCGACTCGAAGAACGCTTCGACGTGAACTTCGGCAAGGTCGAGCGGATCGCGCGCGAACTCGCGACCGACAAGACCAGGACGTTGGTGCGCCGCGCGACGTGGCTGCCGTGGGCCGAGCTCGTGACCAACGGCCTCGGCCTCATTCTGGTGGTCGCCGGCTTCTCGGTGTCGGGCAGCGTGGTCTACCTCCCTTGCCTAGGGTTCGTTGCCGTCGTGCTCGCGGGGCTGATGGGCTCGGCGATCGCGCAGATCGTGATGCTCACGGGACTTGATCCCGCCTCGCCGGTCCTTACCGCGCAACGTCAGCTTGCTAGGGTGAGTGCGCTGCGCATCGGTGAATGGAAGTGGGTGCTGCTCCTGTCGCCGGTGCTGTGGACGCCCTTCCTGGTCGCCTTCGTCGAGGTGCCGCTGCGGCTGTTGGCCGGTGACGCCATGAACACGACCGTAGTGTTCACGAGCCGTTGGGTGCAACTCAGCCTGCTGGTCGGCGCCGTGATGTCGGGCTTGCTCTACGGACTCAGTCGTTGGCTGGCAGCGCGCCTGGCCGGCACATCGTTTCTGCGCAGCTTGGTCGACGACCTCGCCGGTCGCCGGCTGGTGGCGGCGCGCGAGTTCCTTCTGCGGCTGGATGGCTTCGAACGCGGGTAGAAGCGCGTCAGGCCTCCGGCGCGAACGTCTGGTCGGGACGCTACAGCGCTGGCGCCTTCGGCAACATCGTGTGCCGCAGCGCTCAGCTCTGTCGGCCTGGCCTAGCTCAGCAGGCGCTACCCAACGATCTCCATGAACTCTGCGACGGCGCGGATGTCTCCTGTCGCGGCCGTGAACTTCAATGGCCTGTGAGCTGGGTTGTCAGGCTGTAACTCGATCTCCTCGACCTGGCCTTCCACGGTCAGCTTGGTGACCTTCCACCGTTTCAGGGTGTACTGGCCGCCTGTCTCAGGATCGGTGCCATCGCGAAGCTGAACCAGCACCCGCCTGCCGTCGAGCACTGTCGCCGACGGCGTGTTACCCGACGCGAACGACCGAAACAGAGCCAAACTGCCGTCCGGAATGCCATCCTCCATCGAGTGCCCGACGACCTGGGTGACGAACATCCTTGGGTCGATTGGGCGCGCAGGGGTGACGTGCATCCAACCGACTGGCTCAGGTGCCTGCGATGCACTGAAGCCACCTGCAGCCACCCTCAGGTCGTACACCGGCACCGCCTTCGTGTGGCGCTCGCTGGCAGGCACGGCGGCAATCACCGACGAAGGCGCCGGCTGCGGACCCTCGTTCGGAACGAGCGGCAGCTCCTCGTGCCGCTTCAGCACGAAGCCGATCTCGTGCAACGATCGCCGCTCCCACCACGTGATGTCGTTGCGCTCCAGAGCCTCATTCTCGATGAGCAACAGGTAGTGCCATGGTTCCTTGTCGTAGTCCGACAACATCTCGCAGTAGCGCTCGCCGCGCCTGGCCTTCGCCTTGTCGCGATCGTCCAGCCGTCCCTTCACCTCGACGATCACGTTGTGGAAGACCAAGCCGAACTTGACGCGCACGATGAAGTCGGGGAAGTAGCGGGCGGTGCGCCCCTGCCATCCGTACTCGATGAAGTAGCCGACCCCCGAGCGGTGGTTGTAGACCCAACCCTCCACATCGGGCGCCTGATCGAGGAGGGCGGCGACCCGCAGCTCGTCGGCGTTCTCCACGGCGGCGGTCGTGAAGCTCGACTTGGTGGTGGCATCGAGCAGGTGACGCCGTAGCGCCTGGTAGTTGGACAACTCGGAGGCCTTGCGCTCCGAGATGACGGCCTCGGCCGACGGCCGCTCCGCGGTCAGGGCCTCGTGCAACGGCGAGAGCAACGCCTTGCGGACACGTTCGATGACCTCGGGCCGCGCCAGGTTGCCGAGCGCGATCTTCGCGCTCTCTCCCGTCTCGATGACCGCGGCGAACGAGAGCGGGATCCCGGCGGGCAGAGCGAAGGTCTTCCGCTCGAGGAACTCGCGCACGATCTCTTTCACCGCGGTCTTGTGCTGAAAGCTCGTCCGCAATTCTCGCAGAAGCGGCACCACGTAGGCGACTTCGAGGACGTGGTCGAAGTCGCGATACGTCGGATTCGCTGGGATATCGAAGGTCTGGCCTTCCTCCTCCTCCGCTTGCAGCGCCTTCTTGAGGAACGTACGGATCTCGGTCTCCGAGATCTCCTCCATCCACGGCACCTTCGGCACGAGCGGGGCGACCTTCGCCGAGTCGAAGTTCCTACGCCAGTCGTACTGAACCTGTATGAGGCCCTCGAATCGTGCCAACCGCACGTCCACCAGCGCGCGCGCGGCCTCGTCGGGCTTCTGTTGGATCGCGACGTAGTCGCGCGAGTGCTCGATCTCCTCGCTGCTCTTCTCTTCGATGATGTCCTGGATCTGTTCGAGGATCGTCTGGAACGACGGGTGCTGGATCACAAACAGGTCCTCCGAACGCATCTCGGCGCCACCGTCGTCGTCGAGGATCGGCGCGTGCATCTTGCGCAGGCCGCGCCCCAAGGTCTGCTCCGTCAACGTGCGCGAGTCGCACGGGCGCAGGGGCACGATGACCTTGACGTTCCGGACATCCCAGCCTTCCTTGAGCATCATCACGGAGACGACGACGTTGAACGGGTTTGGCAGCATCAAAGGCCGGCCTGACTCGTCCTGCTTGCCCTCCGGATCAGGTATCTCGTCCAAGTCGATCGCGTTGACCGCGGCCCGCACCTTCTCCCACTCCACCTCGTTCGACTCTTCCTTCTGGCCGATGTGGATCTCGACCACCGTGGAGCGGCGCCGCCCGTCGGGGCCCTTCTCCACGAAGAGGTCGGTCTTCGACTGGTGATCGAGGTAGCCGGTTGGTTCGAGGTGTGAGAGGTCCCCCTGCACGGCCTGCCCGTACGTGAGGAAGTTGGCGACTTCGCGTGCCTCCTTCCGGTCGTTGCAGAGCAGGAACAGGATCGGCTTCCTCGGATCGCCCTCGTCCACGAGTTGGTCGCGCACCTTCTTCCACCGCTCGATGCCGGTCATCAGCAGGTGCGTGTACTTCTCCCAGGCGTTGACCCCCGCGTCGTTGACCAGCGGCAACGGCTCGCCAGTCCTCTTGTTCGTGGCGACGACCTTCTCGAGGATCGGCTTCTTGACGATGCCATCCTTGATTGCCTCGGCGAGCCCGTAGTGCACCGCCGTGTGGCGAAACGGATCCGTGGGCTTGAACTCGGTCTTGCCGCCCTTCTGCTTCGCCCCCTGTTCCTCGAACAGCGTTGCGGACAGGTCGGCCTGCAGCGCGACGCGTCCCTCCTGGTGCTCGCTGCCGTTGAGTCGGCGGATGCAGCGGATCCAGGCCATCTCGGTCTCGGCGTCGTCGTCTGCCGCAAGCTTGGCCTTCTCTTTGGCCTTCTGCTCGAACTTCGCGTGGCCCGTCTCGTCCCACACGTGGTGGGCCTCGTCGTTCAACACCAACAGCCCGCGCGAATGGGCGAAGCGCTCGATGAGCGGCGCTTCGACGGCTTCGAGTCGCTGGGGATCGCCCGACTCGAACAGCAGTTCGAGCTGTCGTTGGTGCGCGGTCGTCTCCAGCGCCGAGTTCTCGGTCATGCGCAGGAGCCGGTGGTAGTTGGTGACGACGAGCGCGCCGTCCTCGGGGTCGAGCGTGCGGGGGCAGGTCTCCGGCGAGTAGACCTTGAGGTTCCAGACGGACTCGAACTCCGGCGGGATGACGGGATCGGCGAAGAAGACCGAGGGCTTGCCGCCCGCCGGTGCGAAGTCCTGGAGCAGGCGGTCGCGCACGAACAGGCCCGGGGCGATGAGGACGCTGTGTCTGCCGAAACCCAACCCTGACTTCGGTTCGCGCACGGCGTTGAGGTAGGTCCACGCGATGAGCAAGCCCATCATCTTGGTCTTGCCCGAACCGGTGGCGAGCTGGCCGCCGAGCTTCGTCCAGGGGTCGTGCTGGGGGCCGAGCGAGTCGACGCCGGCCAGCGCGTAGAGCTGTTCGGTGCGTCGGATGCCGCGCACCTCGTACAGGTAGAGGAAGGACTCGACGAGGCGGCGTTGGTGGGGCCAGTACTTGAAAGCGATCGTCGTCGGCGACACGCCGAGCAGGTGGGGTTCCTGGCGGAACCAGTGCAACAGCAGCGAGCGCGTGGTCTCCGTGAGCGGTCGTTCGCCGTCGGCACGTGGTTCGTAGCGGGGGGCTTCGACGGGGTAGGGGTCGGCGGCGCGGCCGAGCTCGAAGCCGCGCCATTCATCGACGAGGCGGCGCACCTCCTGGATGACGCGCCACTGGCCCTTCGCTTCCGACGGCTTGCCGCGTGGGGCAGCCATCACTTCACCTCGACGGCGGCCGTGGCGATGCCGTCGTTGCCGAAGACGTCAGTGACGCGCGCGGCGACGCGGTAGCGGCCGGGTTCTTGGTACTTGTACTCGGCGGTGAACACGAGCGCCTCGACATCCTTCTTCGAGCGGCGCACGCGGAACGACTGCCAATCAGTCTCGAAGATCGGCTTCTCGTCGACGCCGATGCGGCTGCCGTAGTCCCAGTCGACCGCCCAGAAGTCGACGAAGCTCTGCCACGAGGTTGCCTTCGCAAGCCACTCCTCCAGCTGCTTCTGGCGCGCGTCCCACTTGTCGCTCTCGGCCTGGACCTTCTTCTTGGCCGGTGCGGTCATCTTGGCGGTGATCCGCTTGAGCACCGGGCGCTGACTCGCGAGGAACGATTCGATGTCGATTTCGCAGCGTTGGAGGGTGACCTTCGCGAGCCGGCCGCTGACTTGTGTGCTGAGGATGATGGAGAGCGGCGCGTAGAACGCCGGGATCGCCATCGATTCGATCGGGGCGTCGGGGTTGGCGCGCTGGATGTCGAGGCGGCGGCGAACTTCATCGATGGCGCTCGCGGGGATGACGCGCACGGTCACGGTGACGCCGGTCGCGGCCTTGACGGCTTCCTTGTCGCTGGCGGAGAGGGTGTCGAAGTCGGCGGAGAGAACGGTGACCGAGTTGGTGTCCGTGCGTTGGGCTTCGCGCGCGATCGACCAGACCTGGGCGGAGGAGACGGGGGCGTCGAGCGGGCCGACGTGGACCCACGAGTTGCCCTTGCGGCCGTGGAGGAGAGGGGAGTCGTTGACGACCTCGCCGCCGAAGACCTTGATCATCTCGTCGCGGTAGCGGGTGCGCTGGGTCTGGAAGTCCTGCCACTGCTCGGCGCGCTGGTAGACGCCCATGTTCTCGACCGTGAAGGGGCGGACGTTGAAGGTGTCGCGGCTCTTCTGCGGTCTCTCCTTGCGCTCGATGTTGCTGCACTTGTCGCATTCGACGTACTCGTGCTGCGCCCTGTCGGGTGGCTTCGGCCCGCCGTGCAGTTGGATGAGGCGCTTGCGGGTCAGGTGGATCGCGTACTTGCCGTTGTCGATGCCGATCCAGCGGCGCCCCAGGCGCTCGGCAGCTTCCGCAGTTGTGCCCGAGCCGATGAAGCAGTCGAGGACGAGGCCATTGGTTGGACAAGACGCGCTGATCATCCGTTCGAGCAACGCGCGAGGCTTCTGTGTTGGATAGCCGGTCCTTTCGGTCGCCTGCGAGTTGACCGCTGGAACGTCGGACCAGATCGATTGCAACGGCACGCCGGAACCCGGTTGGAGATGTTGCTTGAGGCGCGGCACATCGCCACGCGGCGGCCAGTAGATGAGACCTTGGGAGTCAAGTCGGTCCAGCTCTTCGGGCATGTAGGACCAGTGGCGACCCTTCGAGGTTACGTCCACACCACGCCAGGGTGTTCCTGTGGCGCCGTTTCGCACTCCCGGAGCAGTTAGAGGTACAGGCTGAAAACGACCGCGTTCATCCACCTGCGTGAAGTAACCGCCTACGTAGCTCCCGTCGTAGGGTGTCGTAACCTCCGAGTGAAACGCTCGATCGCCGCCACCGTACGCCAGCAGCGTGTCATGAACGAGATTCACTCCCTGGGTATCGGAGCGGGCCGACGTCCGCTTCCAGATGACTTCCCCTAAAAAGCGCTCATAGCCGAACACCTCATCCATCAGGACTTTCACGTAGTGCACTGCGTGCCAGTCCAGATGCACATAGATGCTGCCGGTGGGAGCGAGCAAGACCTTCAAGACGACGAGGCGTGAGCGCAGCATCGACAAGAACGAATCGAGTCCCTGTCTCCATGTGTCCTTGTAGGCGAGGATCTCGACCAGGCTCGGCTCCTTCTTGGCCTCGACTCCGGCCTCCTCGTCCAGCTCGACGTCGATCGCGTTGTCAGCGAGGAAGTCGTTGTTCACCATGAAGGGCGGATCGATGTAGACGAGGTCGACCTTCCCCCGGTAGCGATAGTCCTTCGTCGCGGGATCCCGTTCGTCGAGCAGCGTGTGTAGCGCAACGAGGTTGTCGTTGGTCCAGATCAGCCGGTTCGCCGGCAACTCCTGCGTGCGCCCCGCCTGCTGCCCCGCCGTGATGCCCGGCAGCTTGCCATCGCTCGCCGCCGCCTTCCCCGGCCGCACGATCTCGACGACCTGCGTCGGCACCGACACCGCGACTTCGCGCCGATCCATCCCCTGCCACGCCAACCTCGGTTTCCGCGGCTCCACGTCGAGGGTCACGGCCCGGTCGGTGACGCCAGATCCCTGGGTGGTCTCGGCCTTCGACGTGCCAGCCTCAGTACTGATCGCGGCCATCGTGGTCGGCTTCTTCGCGCTCGCCATGTTGACGTCGAGTTGTAGCCCGAGCGCCGCCCCGTGCCAGCGATCATCGCCATCGCAGAGCATTCCTTCTTGCCGTCGAACTGACCGGCACGCCTCTCGTCGCGACAGGCGAAGCCGATCACCTACCCAGCCTGCACCAGGGCGATGGCCCGCCGAACCCAGCCTGGCAGTTCGGCGTCGGTCGGTCGCGGTGCCGGCGTTGTCGCCCCGTGATGGTCTCCTCTCGAGAACTTGTTGAGCGCCCTCAGTTCCTGCGTTTTGCCAGCAAGACCGCGGAGCGGCGATCCCGACGGTGCCTTCTCGATCTTGTCCACCATGTCGGCGAGCCACTCGGTAGGACCAAACTCATCGGGAAAGAGCCTTCGAAGGTATCCCTCGAGGTACGGGCGAATCGCACGAGCAATGCTCGTAAGGTCTCCGTTCTCTGGGGGGCCGTCCACGAGGTACGACTTCATCAAGAAGTACTCCTGGTGCGCCTCGCGAAGGAAGTACTCGGACACATTCCACGGCCGCAGTGTGTGAGTGCCCGACCCTCGGATCACTTGCAAGCACGCAGCCGCCGACTTCTCCGAGTTCTCCAAGACTCCCTTGAGGAACGATGCGTCGTGGGAGAGCACAAGCGTTTGGGCTGCACGCCGCGCAACTGCCGCGACCTCTTGCTGCGTGTGCGCGATTCGAAATGAATCGAAGCTCGACAACGGGTCGTCGATCACGACACACCTTGCCGAGATGTCCTCCTGCTCCAGTCGCGCGAGGAAGAACGCAAACGCGAGCGTGCTCTTGTCCCCGGTGCTGAGTGCCGTGCGGAAGCACGGCTTCCCGCGCGGCGTGCGCGCGTCGCCGATGTCGACCTCGGTGTTGTTGAGTTCGATCTGGTACGTGGAGCTGGCCTTGCCGCCCGCGAAGCTGGGCCGGGTGTTCGTGACGGTGAAGTTCGCGCCGAACCCTTGGAGCAGGAGGTTGATCGACTTCTGGTACTTCTTCAGGATGGACTCGGCCGTGGTCTCCAGGTTGGCCTTCATCTCCTTCTTCTTCTCGTCGATCTCCTTCCGACGCTTCCTGCCGACCAGGAGTTTCTCGACGAGAGCGCTGACTTCAGCTGTGCCGCGGATCTCCATGTTGCGCAGGCGCCGCAGTTCCGCTTCCAGGGTCTCCGCCTTCGTCGCCGCAGCTTGCGTCTTCAGCTCGCCGATCTGCGCGTTCGCCCTCGTGATCTCCTTGTTGTGGTCGGTAAGAGCCGTACGTGCCGCTTGGTAGTCTCGGATCGCTGCCGCAAGTTCAACGTCTTGCTCGATGCCTCGGGACGGGTTCGATGCCTTCCGCTGCAGCCGGTCGCGCACGACCATGCGCGCATGACGCCACGCCTGTTCCAATCGGTCGAGCGCGAACGTGGCGAAGCTCAACTCGGCAAGGTCAGACCATCCCTTGATGCAGGCATCGTTCTCCAGCACGCGCTTCTGGACGGCGCTGATTGCCGCGTCGCCGAAGGTCTGATCGAGCAGATTCATCGTGCGCTCGATCTCGACGACGTGTTCGCCGTACGCGATCGAGAAGAACTCGCCGTAGAGCCTGAACAGGTCCACGGCCGAAGTGTCCTGGCCACAGAAAGGGCAGTTGCGGTCGTCCTTGAGGTACGAGAAGCCCTGGCGGATCCACGCCTCACCCCGATGATCGAGGCGCTGCATGTGTTGCCGGACCCGTTGTTCAGCGTCCTTGGAGACCTGCGCCACCGACTTGGCGAGCACGCCCATGATCTCAGGCAAGGCAGGAGCCGAGAGCGTCTCGATCTGGCGTCGAGCAAGAATCTCTCGCTGCTTGCGCACCGCGTTGAGTTGCGTGGTGCAGTCGGCGATCTTCTTGGTGAGGTCGGGTACGGCGACGAGGCTGACGAACTCATCGAGGGTGAACGGCGCCTGGATCTTCGACTTCAATGACTCTTCGATGTTCGAGTTTTCGGTCGCGATCTGGCGAGCCTGCGCGTCGAGTCCATCGATCTCCTTCACCATCAGGACGGCGGTCGCGCCGACCACGACCTCGTAGAGGTTCTTGCGATGTTCGGGGCCGACGTGCTCGCCGGTGAACACGTTGTCGTTGACGAAGATGCTGTCGAAGATCTCGAGGTGCGACTCGGTCGTCGACCATGCGCCGTTGCAAAACTTGGCGTTGCCCTTCTCCAACCGGATCTCTGCTTCAGATGGCTCGGCGACTCCGAGGGTGTGGCGCTCGTCGATGTAGGCGCGATCCCCCGACATGAGCGACCGCAGTACTCCCACGAGCGTCGTCTTGCCGTGCCCATTCAGGCCGTAGATCAGCGTGAGCTTCTTGAACTCCACGTCGCCGGAGGCGGCGAGACTCTTGAACCGCCCCACGTTCTTGAGGCTGAGGATCTTCTTCACGATCATCGTGCGACTCCTGACAGGCGACGGCCGCCTTTGCGATGAGGCTCTAGCTCTTCCGCGCCCGTCATGCGTGAGCCGGGGTTGTAGCTGGGGCGCGACGGTGACTCCAGAGGGCGGCTACCGGGACCGCCCACGTCTCGAGTGCCCAGACCTTCGTGGATGCCCCCAGCAAGGGCGAGCACGGCAGCGTTGGGCCGAGTCGGCGATGGGTTACATGAGCGACGAGAAGACTGCTTCCTTGGGCGCCATCACCTTGACCTCATGACCGCGATCCCCTCCTGGAATGGCGCCGGCTTCCTCCCTCCTTGGGCATCCACTCCGGCTGCACCCGCTGCGCGCTCGCCCTACCGGTCCACCATGTTGGAGTTTGTTCGCAGGTTCGCGATCACGGATGCCCGCATCATCATCTGCGAAGGCTTGCTCGCGTACCGCGACGAGCTTCGCACGATGGGCGTTCATGGGTTCCAGTGGCTTGACGGCAGCTTCGTGGAGGACGTCGAGAACTTCCGGCCGCAGAGGCCTCAGCCAGCGGACATCGACATCGTGACGTTCGCAGACTTCGGGCCGCAGCACGGAACCCAACTGGACGCGCTGCATGGTCGTGCCAAGCAACAGCACCACGTGGACGGCTACTTCGTCTCGCTCGCGGAGTCGCCAGAGACCATCGTTGCGAGGACCGCGTACTGGTTCGGCCTGTTCAGCCATCGCCGTGCTGACGCAGCTTGGTGGAAGGGAATGGTGCAGGTCGACCTCGACACGAACGACCAGACTTCCGTGGCTCACCTGCAGTCGCTTCAGGCGCCGGCATCACCATGACCCGGATCAGCCAGTTGGAGTTCGTGCGAGCGGAGTTGGCGGAGATCCGGCGGATCGAAGCCGCTGGCGGCACCGCCGCGATCGGCATGGCTACGAGGCAGACAGAACTCGAGGCGGAGAAGCGGGAACTCGAAGCGAGCATCGCCAGGCTGGCAGCTGCAGAACTGACCTTCGCAGGCGACCCCGTTGTGGGCAGTCGAGCGATTCGGGCCGACTTTGCTGCTCCCGCGCTGCAGGCGTTCGAGAAAGCTGTGATCGCACTCGCCGCCGCCAAGGAGCGGCGCTTGTCCGCTCGGGCGCGGCTTCCCGGCCGCGCCCAGAACAAGCTGTTCGTCACGTCCATGGCTCACGGGTCATTCGGGTTCGTCCTCGAAGAACTGGAGGAGGATGTGGCTCAACAGGGCACACTCGACATCGGCACCAGTGAACAAAGCCCTCTGGCTCAGGCGATGCAGGACGTGCAGTCGATCCTCGAATCCAGCAGGGCAGCCGACGACGACCTCGCGGAGAGTCTTCTCGACGTGGACCCACGAGCAATCTCGCTGCTTCGTGGTTTCGCGGAGACCCTCATGCGCCATCGGGCTCTGTGCTCGAGCTTGGCCGGGATCCGGGTCGACAACTGCGCGCAGGTGTCGATCGCGAATGTGACGGTCCGGTCGCAGGCGGGGTCGCCGCTGCAGCTGTCCGGCAGCAGGTGCACGTCGTGGACTACGAACTCCAGGCGCGTTCACCGGTGGTCACGGTGTGCTGCTCATCTACCCGGCGATCTTCGCAGTAGGTGGCGAACTCGCAATTGCGCAGGCTCCTTGTGCGGCTGGATGGCTTCGAACGTGGGTAGAAGCGGGTTCGATCCCTAGCGGTGGTTGTTCGGTCGGCATCGCTGCTGGATCTGGCTAGTGCATGAAACCACTCCCATTTGCCCTCGCATCGCTCTGTTTGCTCTTGGTTGCCTGCACCTCCAACGCCGAGACGGCGGGCCGCGATGGGCTCACTGCAGGCGTCGGCGTCTACCCGCCGCCGATGGCGGGCGCGCCGACCGTACGCCTCGGCGTACCGGCCATTGCTGTCGCCGAAGGCATCGAGGCCAAGGTGTCGCTGCTGGCCGCCGATCAGCTCACCACACTCGCGGCGAATTCGCAGCGCTTCGAGGTCATCGAACGGGCTCAGCTCGGCCAGCTCCTCCAGGAGCAGAATCTCGAGGGCATCGTGACCGCGGGTGAACTCGCGCGGCCGGCCAAGGTCCACGGCGTCGAATGGCTGCTGCTCGGCAGGGTCACCAGCCTGCGCGTCAAGCAATCGCAGACCGGGTCGTCCTTCAACCTCGGCAGCGTGCCGGTGCCGGGCGCCTACGGGGCGGCGCTCGGATTGTTCGGCGTCGGCAACCGCGAGGCAGAGGTGAAGGTCGAGTGCGGCATCGACCTGCGGCTCGTCGATCCGAGCACGGGCAAGACGGTCGTCGCCGGCTTCAGCGAGTTCAATCGCACGGACCGCGCCAGCTCGATGGGCCTGCAAGTCTTGGGCGGTAGGGCCGACGCCGACGCGAGCATCCAGATCAGTGAGGACGACCAAGGTCGCATCCTGCGGCTCGCCCTGGACGACTGCCTGCGCAAGATGCTGCCCAAGGTCGACCAGGCGCTGCAGCAGCGCGGCAAGGCTGACGCCCAGACGGCGACCGACCAGCCCGCCGGCGCCGTCGCAGCGGTTGCTGACACCAGCGGTGTGGCCAAGGCGGCGTTCTGCAGCGGCTGCGGTCATCGACCAGCCGCGGGAGCCAAGTTCTGCACCGACTGCGGCCAGAAGGTGCTCTGAGACGAAGCTCTGCGCCGCGGCGACGCGGCCCGGAAGTGACCAAGACCCTGTTCGAATCACGGAGGTGATCAACGTGCGTGCGCGACCCAACCGTCTGCTGTGTGCCTACCTGTGCGTCGCGTTGACGCTGCCGAACCCAGTGCTGCGTTGTGGTGCTTCGACTGCGCCCATGCCCGGGCTTGCCGACGATCTTGAACGCGTCCTCGATGCGTTCGAGGCCGAGGTCCGTGACTTGCCACGCGACACGTTCGAGCCCCAAGCGGTGATCGAGCGGGTCGGCCGCGACGTCGATGCGCTGTTCGCGTTCGTGCGCGACGCAACCTGGTGGGTGCCGTACGCCGGTAGCCTGCGTGGTGCGACCGGCGTGTTGCTCGACCGGGTCGGCAACTCGCTGGATCGTGCGCTGTGTCTGGCGACGGTGCTGCGCGCGGCCGGCCACGAGGCGCGGCTCGCGCATGCCCAGCTCCCCGAAGCGCGCGCCCGTGAACTCGCCAAGGCGCTGCCGCCGCTGCCGGATGGCCGCGTGCCGTCGCGCCGGGCGGCGCCGCACAACGACTTCGCCCAGGATGTCGCCGCCCGCGTTGTCGAGCAGACCGCTACGCTGCGCGATCTGCTCGGCGAGCGTGCGCCGAGCGATAGCCGAGGCGAGCCGTGGCGCGCGCTCGTGGACCATTGGTGGGTCCAGGTCCTGCGCGACGGCGAGGTCTGGCAGGACCTCGACCCGCTGCGGCGCGACGGCAAGCCGGGCGATCGGCTCATCGAGGCCACCGCGACGGTTGCGCATGGCGACGGTGGATTCGGCGTGCCGCGCGCATCGCAGCACCGGCTCGAAGTCGTGGTGCGCGTCGAGTCGCTGGTCGCCGGCAAACGGCAAGAGCACGTCGCGCTGCGCCACGAGCTCGTGCCATCGGAACTCCAGGGCGAACCGATCGCGCTGTGGTTCCACGCCATGGACTGGCCCGCCGACGCCACGCTGGTGCGCGACGCCGAGCCGATGCGCCGATTCCGCGAGACGTGCCTCGCGCAGAGAGAGTGGCTGCCGGTGCTCCGCGTCGGCGAGCGAATCGTCATGCAGTCGAGCTTCAAGCGCGACGGCAGCCTCAACGACAAGCCGGTCGTCGATCCGATGAAGCGGCTCGGCGGGGGCGTCGGCAGGGCGCTCGGCGGCGCCATCGAGGCGCTCGGCGGTGCTGGCGAAAACGCGCCTCCAGCGGGTGAACTGTCAGCCGTGTTCGTCGAGTACGTGATCCATGCGCCCGGCCAGGCACCCGAGATCCACAAACGCGCGACGTTCGATCTGCTCGGCGCGAAGCGAGCCGATGCGCAAGCGCTTGCCGCCTTCGCCGCCGACGACACGCAGCAGCTGACGCGCGCGCTCGCGCTGCGCACCAAGACCAACGTGTTGCCGTTGTGTTGCCAGCCGTCGCCGGAGTTCGTGCTCGCGACTGCGGCTAGCCAAACGCACACCAATCGCGGGCTGCTCCGTGCGGCAAGTGCGGCGGCGAGCGATCCGGACCCGCTGACGTTCGCGACCGCGTTCCAGCGGTTGCGGCCGGTGCCGGGCATGCTGCCGATGCTCGCGCTGGCGCGCACGCTGCTGTCGCGGGTCAGCCAGGACGTGTACGTCGACCGCCTGCAGCTTTTGTGCGAAGAAGCCGGGTTCGCGCCGACGCCGGACGGCTCGGTCCTGTCTCTGGCGGTGTTCGACATCGTCGCCAACCATTTCGCCGTGCGCGCGGGTCAGGACGCGTTTGCGGTCGCGTTCGAACAGGGCGTCGTCGACACCACGGTCGAGGCGATGCTGCGCGACCGGGCCAGGCCGACCGAGAACACCGGCGAGCTGCTCGCGGTCTCGCGCGCCCAGGACATCGCCTGGCGTCGTGTTGCGAGCCGGGACGGCCTCGCGGGTCTGGCGCTCGACGGCGAAGTCCGCGCCGCGCTCGAGGCCGAGCTCGCCGCCGGCCACGTGCTCGTGGTGCCGGAGCGATCGGTCGAGCTGGCCGGCAAGCAACTGTTCGGCTGGTGGCGTATCGACCCAGCCACCGGACAGACGCTCGGCATCATGAGCACCGGCCGCGGACAGGCAGCCGCGGAGTATTCCATGATCCTGATGGTCGGGGTCTTGGCGTTCTTCGGGTGCGCCGGCGCGAACCCCGGCGGCAACAGCACGGCGAAGAACGTCGCGTGCCTCGGCTGTGCGGCAGCGGCGATGGTCGCCGCTGCCGTCGTGCTGCAGGTGATCGCCGCGAGTGCCATCGGCGGCGGCCTCGCCGGTAGGGTGGGCTTGCCGGTCTTCGGCATATGCAACGCTATCAGCGCGGCAGCGAGCTGAACCATGAGCGGCGCCGCGCTGGCTCGCACGCTCCTGTTCCTTGCCGCGCCGCTCGCCGGTCGCGCCCAGGAGCCGCTGTCGATCGTGCTCAGCGCCGACACCGAGGGCCACGTGCGCTCGTGCGCGTGCCCGGCGGCCACGACCGTCGGTCTCCCTCAGCGCGGAACTCTCGTGGCGGAGCTCCGCCGCACCCACGAGGTGATGCTGCTCGACGCCGGCAACGCGCTCGGCAACCAGGGTGCCGCCGTCCTGGCTGCCTACGACGCGATCCGCTACGACGCGGCCCACCTCACGGCGCGCGACGTACTCGAAAGTGCGGCGCACACCCGGGCGCTGCTCGCGCGCGTGCACACGCCGCTCGTGTCGGCCAACCTCGTCGACGCGCGCGGCGACCTGCTGGCGCTGCCGTTCGTCGTGCTGACGCGCGGCGGCCAGCGCCTCGCTGTGCTCGGCGTCAGCGAGCTGCCGGTGCGCGACGACGGCGCTGTCGGTCCCGTCGCGCTCGGCGATCAGTGGGTTCTCGAGCCCTTGGCGGCACTCGCGGAGTGGCTGCCGCGCGCCCGGGCCGCGAGCGAGCGCGTCGTCGTCTGCTGGGCCGGCTCGGCCGCTGGCGCGTTGCGCCTCTCGGAGTCGGTCCGCGGCGTCGATGCGGTCCTCGTTGCTGGAGCGCGGCCCCGCCATCTGCCTGCTGGATCGAGAACGCCAATCGTCGGTGCCGACCCGCGCGGCGCTGCGCTGACGCGCATCGACCTGGTGCCGGGCGCGGTGCGGAGCCGCACGCTGCCGGTCGCCGCGACGCTGCCCGAGGATCCGGCGTGTGTGCGCGCGCTGGCGCTGTTTGCGCCGGAACCCGCACCGAGTGGCGCTGGCGCGCGAACACAGGATCAAGCGGGCCTGCCCGTCGATGCCGAGCTGGAGCGGACCTATCGTCTGGCGCACGAGGCTGACACCGGCCGCATCCTCCTGCGCTTGCGCTCGGCGCGGTGGACCGCGCGCTACGGCGCGCGCCAGGCCGGCGACGGTCGACGCCTGCTCGTGCTCGACAGCGAGTGGGCGAACTCGCGACCGCTCGATCCGAGCGCGTCGAGCCTCGATGTCTCCGTTGCCGACGTAGCCGCCGTGACGGCGCTCGTTGTCGATGGCGCCACCGAAGTTGCGCTCGTCGACGGTGCCGCGCGATTGCCAGGACACGTGCCGCTCCACGACCTGACGCTCGCGTTCCGTGGCCGCGCGCGGCGCGGCAACCTGGTGTTCGAGCTGCCGGCGGCGCGCATCCAGTCGCTCGCGCTGCGGCTGCGCGACCAAGATGGGCGCGACGTGTCGCTCGCGTTCTGCGGTTCGCCGCCGCCGCTCAAGGCACCGGACCCGGTCGTGCGCCAAGCCCGCGGTCTTGCCGGGGTCGGCGCGACGCAGGCGCAGGTCGATGCCGCGATCCAACGGGGCAGCGAGTTCTTGTGGCGCTGGCTGTCGCGCGAAGACGAGTGGCCGCTCGCTCGGCTGCTGCAGGGTTCGAGCAACGATCTGCTCGCGTGCCTGGCCCTGACGCACGCCGGCGCGCACGAGCGCACGCCGGCGTTCGACCAGCGGCTGCGCCGGCTCTTGTCGACGGGTCCCCGCGCGAACGTTCAGACCTACCAGGCCGGTGTGCTGGCGATGCTGATCGAGTCGTATGGCCGGCCGGAGGTCCTGCCGCGGCTACGCGAAATCGCGCGCTACCTGATCGAGGCACAGGGGGCCGACGGCTCGTGGGACTACACCCAGGAGGTGCCGACGGAGCTGCTGCGCGACCCGGACGAACGCGTACTCAAGGTCACCGGTGGCACCCCGCTCGACGGCTCGCCGAAGAACCTGCTCGCGTGCCCACGCACGCTGCCAGTCGGCAAGTGGCAGGGCGGCGACAACTCGATCACCCAGTTCGCGCTGCTCGGGCTTGCGGCGGCGGCGCGCATGGATCTGCGGATTCCCGCCGACACCTGGCAGCGCGCGCGGGCGGTCACGCTGCGGCGCCAGCTACCCGACCGCGGCTTCGGCTACAGCGGCTCAGCGGGTGAGCCGTCGACGGGCAGCATGACGAGTGCCGGGATCTGCGCGCTCGCGATCACGGCGCACCTGCTGGGGCTCGATGCGTCGGCCGACGCCACGGCCGCGGAACGCGCGATCGGCTGGCTCGACGAACGGTTCACGGTCGCCAAGAACCCCGGCTCCGGCGTGTGGAACCTGTACTACCTCTACGGGGTCGAGCGCACCGGCCGCATCCTCGAGACCGAGTTCCTCGGCGCGCACGAGTGGTACCCGCTCGGTGTGCGGCACCTACTCGCGACGCAGCTTGCCGACGGCTCGTGGGACGATGCCAAGACGCCGCCGCAGGACACGGCGTTCGCGCTCTTGTTCCTGACGCGCGCGACGCACCGGCTCGCCGAAGAGCTGAAGCGCGGCGGCAGCGGCACGCTCGACACGGCTGCTGAGCTGGGCCCGTCGCGGCGCCTCTACGTCGTGCTCGATGCCTCCGGCTCCATGCTCGAAGAGATCGGTGGCGTGCCGAAGTTCCAGATCGCGCGCGACGCGGTCAAGGGACTCGTGCAGTCGCTGCGCGGCGACGAGATCGCGCTGCGTGTGTACGGGCACCGCAAGCGGGCGATCGAAGTGGGGGCAGAGACCGACACCGCGCTCGAGATCCCGCTCGGTCCGCTCGACCAGAGCGCGTTCCTCGCCAAGCTCGACTCGCTGCGCGCGCGCGGCCGCACGCCCTTGACGTTGAGCCTCGACCAGGCTCGCGCCGACCTCGCGCACGTAGGCGCCGACAAGCAGACGACCGTGTTGCTCCTGACCGACGGCGGCGAGGACACGCGCCCCAAGCGCGAACCTGCCGCTGCCGCCGAGGACCTCGCCAAGTTGCCCGGCCTCGACCTGCAGGTCATCGGCTTCGACATCCAGCGCGACGACTGGCGTGCCCAGCTCGAAGCGATCGCCGCCCGCGGCAACGGCCGTTACTGGCCGGTCACGCGCGCGGCGGATCTCGCGAGCTACCTGCGCGTCGCCGTGCTGCGCGAGCCGGAGTCGTTCCGCGTCGTGGACAGCGGCGGCCACGAGGTCGGCCGCGGCAGGTTCGGCGATCGGCTGACGCTGCCCGAGGGGCGCTACCGGTTCGAGACCGAGTACGCGGGGCGGCCGTTCAGCACCGAGCTGTGGGTCAACACCGCGGCGGTGACCTCGGTGGTGTTCGACGGCAGCCGCGCAAGCGTGCGATGAGCGGCGCGTCCGTGGGCCTCGCGGTCGATGGCTCTGCGGGACGTCAGCGCACCTTTACCGAACGGATTGTGTCGGCGTGGTGTGATTCGGTGGCGGCGGCTGGCGAATCACCTCGGGCCACCGGCACGATCCGGTGGTCGCGACTCGACCATGCCCGACTCGAACGAAGACACGGAGATGGAACGATGAACGACGACTCGATTGCGGCCGCAGCCGCGAGTCTCGGTGGCCACGCGAGAACCGCCTTCGACGTAGAGGAACGTGGCACCACGAGAAGGACCGCCGCTGCGCTGATCCTTGGCGATTCAGCCGGTCAGCCCGCGCCACCGCTCCGTGGTCGGATCGAACCAGCGGTCGACGGCGCTGCCGTTCCAATGGTAGGTGAGGACCGAACCTGGCACCGGCACGCCGACCGCGCGCGGTCGGAACGCACCGAGGCATTCGCCACCGGCGTGCCGCACGCTCGAGTACACGACGCCGTTGCTGCCTGACTCGCGCAGGCTGGCGCCGAACGCTTGGCTCGCCCCGTAGTCAAGAGGATCGAGCAGTCGGCGAAAGCGTCGGGCGCCGGAGCGGAGGTCGCAGAACTTGCCGTACACCCGGCCGATCAGCACGCGCATCTCGAAGTCGAAGGGCGCTTCCGCGGTCGCCGCGTAGAACCGGCCCATGTGGTATGCAGTCTCGTGCACCGCCGTGATCTGTGCACGGGCGCAGTAGTACACGCCGAAGGCACCCCCGGAGAATCGCGACGGCCGGCGGTGCACGAATGGCGCCATCACGTAGCGGGCATTCTCGCCGGTGACGCGCTCCTCGACGGGGACCAGCATCGCATCGCCGAGCGCGTCGCGCAGGCGAGGGTTGGTCAGCCCTTCGATCTCGGCGATCGCTTCCCAGTCAGCGGGATCGGCGACGCGCTCGAAGAGCTGGATTGGCGGATAGCGTGTCGAGATCACCCGATGCGCGCGCGCCCAGCGCACCATCTCCGGCGGCGGTTGACCGCGGCCGGCCGCTGCACGGCGCCGAGTCATGCGCCGTCGCCGCGAGCGGCGTCGAGGAGAGCGCGCACCGCTGCGAGATCGGTCAGATCGCCGGCGAGCATGCGCTGCAACGCGGACTGACCGCCCAGCAGAGTGTTGGGCTTGCGCACCCAAGCATCGGCGCGCTCCGGCGTCGGGAACATGATCTGCAGCGCCTTCCAGATGCCGAGCACGTAGCTGATGCGGCAAAGGGTGTCGTGCGGCAGGCGGCGCACGTCGGCCGCCTTCCAGTTGAATAGCGTGGCCCGGCTCGGCTTGCCAAGAAGCACGCCGGCATCCTCGGCACCGAGCTGCCAGGCGTCGGCGATGCGGAAGAACGTGCGCAAGGCCGCCGCCATCTTGGCTGGGGTGGTCGCCACGCGCTCCGTGGTCTCGGGCTCGGTACTCGGCAGGTAGGATGGCGGCATGAGTCCAAATATCGACTTTTCTGTCAGATAAGTCAAGATGTGGACTCGCCTCGCTCTGCGGCGTCGTGTTGGGGGCGGGCCATGTTCCAGTCACCCTGCACGGTGCGCCGCGACAGGTGAAGCTCGTGGGCGATCTCGTCGGCGGTCATTCCGGCGAAGAACCGCATCTCGACGATGCGCGCCTGCCGCGCATCGAGTCGAGCCAGACGCACCAGCGCCTCGTCGACCGCGAGCACGTCGGTCGGCGTCGGAGCGCGTTCATCGAAGATCGCGGTGGCATCCAGGCTGACCCTGACGCCACCGTCCCGCTTGCGTGCGCCTCGACGGCGAGCATGGTCGATCAGCCAAGGCCAAGCTGCATCCGGGCCGGATATCTGCAAGTTCGTCGATTACGTGTCCAGCTCTTCGCGGCGGCGGTCACTCCTGAAACATGACCCTCGCATCGCGATGGGGTCGCCTACTCCTGACATTCAACGACCACTAAACATGAACTCTTCGATTCCTATCGTGATTGCGCAACGCACCTGGATGCGTCGCATGTGTTCCGTCGCTGCAACGGCGTCCATGGCAGTCGCCCTCGGGGCCCTCGGGGCCGCGGGCGCGTTGCTGACGACACCCGCAGCCGCCCAGACCAACGCCGCCTATCAGTGCATCAACCTGCGCAGCGGCGCCAACCAAGGCATCAGCTTCATCTCTGCCAACGGCCCCATGGTCCCGCTGCGCAGCGCGCTGTTCACATCCACCGACTTCGCCGACGCGTGCGGCGGTCTGCCAGCGCAACAAGTGACGCCGACTGGTGGCTGGATTCCGTCCTTGCCCGCCAACTCAGCGGCGCAGTGGATCTCTGTCGACAGCGGGGGCACACCGCGCTCGACGTTGTTTTGCCAGAACTTCGACGTGTCGGCGTGCAACCTGCAGTTGGCGACCTTGCAGTTCTGGTTTGCCGCCGACGAACGGCTCGGTGATCCACAGAGCGGACCGAACCCGATCGGCGTGTACTTGAACGGGCAACCCGTACCTGGTTTCGCCGGTGGCTCCTTGGGCGCGCAGACGTCCTGGTATCACAACAACGTGGGATCATGGCTCGTGCCGGGCACCAACCGCCTGCAGGTCTATCAGCGCGACCTCGGCGGCTCGACCGGTGGCGTAATCTACAGCGCCCGCATCTGCTACCTGCCGTGCCAGGCAACCGAAGTGATTCGCCTGCGCACCGGCAATGCGGCGATCGGCTCATTTGATCCGCTGATCAAGCACACGTTCGGTCCGGCGGCGACGCCGATCAAAGCGACCACGATCACGCCGGGGTCGGATCCCTTGTTCTTCGCCGCTGGCAATGGCCCGCACGCGCAGGTCACGTCGTCGGCGCTGCACTGGTGCCCGTCACTCACGGCCGATCCGTTGGCGCGTTGGATCGGAACCGACCAGCAGTTGACGCCGCACTCTGCGATCTACAGTCAGACGTTCGGCGTCAAGTCATGCGGCATCATGGACGCCACGCTGCGGTTCGACTTCAGCGTCGACGACGCGCTTGGCGACATGGGTGCCCCGGGCAACCTCGGGCTCTATCTCAACGGCATGCCGATCACCGGCTCGATCTTGAACGGCTACGAAGGCGACGCCTGCGATCTCACCTTTGCCGCCAATGTCACCGGCCTGGTGTGGGCTGGCAGTGCGAACACCTTGCAGGTCTACGTCAGCGACGACGACGGCTTCCGCGCCGGCATCATCTACAGCGCGCGACTCTCGATCGTGCCCTGCGCAACACCGGAGACGATCGTTCTGCGCAGCAGTGCCGTCAACAGCCAATACATCCTCACATGGTCCGGGCCGCCGCTGGCGCCGTTGAGTAGCAACCCGTTCGGCCCTGGCGAGTTCAACAATGCCCGATTTAGCCCCTACGTAGCGGTTGTACCCAACTCCATACCACAAGGGTGGTGCCAGAGCTTGCCCTGTGATCCCCTGGCAGGATGGGTGTCGGTGACCTCGACCAGCGTCGCCCAATCCGCCCTCTACGCCCACCCCTTCACCGTCACCACTTGCCAGAACAACATCAAGCGCGTCAAGCTCGACATCTGCTTCTGCGCCGACGATTCCCTTGGCGACAACACCGCCTATGGTGGCCCCAATCCCAGTGGGCTCTATCTCAACGGCCACGCCATTCCTATGAGCGGCGTGTTTGGCGGCTGGGCGTCTTCCACCTCGTTCAGCACCTACGTCCCGGCCAATTGGCTCCTAAATGGGGGCAATGTTCTCTACCTCTACAATCGTGACACCCTCGGCCTCTTGAGCGGTGTTCTCTACAGCGCCAAGATCACCATCCTGCCGTGCACGCCGTTCATCATCTACGGCGAGGGGTGCGGCAACCCGGCGCCGACGATGGCGATGGCCACCAATCCGGTGATCGGACGTCGACTGGAAACGCGTATCACCGCCGGCGCCGCGTTTGCCCCGGCGCTGACCTTCCTCGGCGCTTCGGATCGCGTGTGGAGTGGGATCCCCCTGCCACTCGATCTCAGCGGCCTGGGTGCGGTGGGTTGCAGCCTGTTGGCGTCGATGGACGCGCAACTGCCCTTCGTGCTCACCGATGCACTCGGCGAGGCCGGCTACGCGCTGTCGATACCCAACGATCTTGGCCTGGTCGATCAGACGCTGTTCTTCCAGACCATCGTCGTCGATGCGCGCGCCAACGCGCTTGGGTTGAGTCTGAGTGCTGGGCACGCGGTGACGTTGACGCTGCCTGAGAACTGAGCGCGGCGTGGCGCGCTCGCGATCACCTGACTGATCTGACCGGCGGGGGTGCGCACGATCTGGCCGAGGCGCGTGATCAGCATCAGGTCGTCGCCGTCGCGGATAGGAGCTGAAAAGCGCGCAGGCCGCTCGGCGTAGCGCGCCGGCGGCCTGCTGGTTCAGGAGATGAGTTTGGTCTGCAGCGGATACCTCACAGGTTGAGGAGATCGGTCCCCACGAAACCCGAGCCCCAGCTCACCAGGGTGGTCGAGTAGACGCGGCGCCAGAGGACCTCGAGGTAAGCGATCAGGCGCAGGCTGATCGCCTGGATCTGGTAGTCGCACATCCCCGACAGGCCCGACAGGGCGTTGGCGATCAGGCTCACCGTGAGGCGCTGCTCGGCGAAGCGCCCTTGCAGCTCGACGCCGGCGCGGAAGCCCGACACACCCACGGAGACGTGCGCACGGGCGATCACGGCGGTCGTCCCCGACAGCACGAAGCGCACCTCAGGGCTCGTCGTGGGCAGGATCACCATCGCGCCGCCGCCCAGCGTAGCGCCAGCATTGCCGCCCAGGCTTACCGTGAAGGGGCCGACGCCGACGTCGGCGTGGACATCGGAGGGGAACAAAGTGTAGGTGCGTTCCGGGATGCCGCCGAGATTGCCGGTCGTGGTCACCGAGCGGTCCGACACGTTGTAGCCCGCGAGCTGCAGACGGTAGGAAGCCGTTGCGCTCTGGGGTGCCCCGAAGCCGATGCCGGTGCGCACCGAGTTGCGCGCGCTGAAGGTCACCTGCGCGGCGCGGAGGCTGAAGCCAAGGACGTAGCCGTCGACCGACGCGTTGAGCGAGCCGTTGGCGGCGCGGGTAGTCGAGGTGGAGAGCGTGCTCGTGGTGGTACTGAGCGCGGAGTTGACGGACACGCGGCCACCGAGCCAGGAGTTGCCGACTGATCGGGAGTAGGAACCGCTGCGGCTGTATTGGGCGGCGAGGCTCGAGGAGACGAGCACGGCGGCGGCGGCGAAGACGGGGCGAAGATTGGTGAACATGACAGGAACTTTCTTTTTGCAGTTGATTGTTGAGTTGGTTTTCGCCGCGCACTCAAAGGAGCGCGCTCACTCTCAACAGCGCTGCCCGTGTCGCGCGCGTTCGCGCTCATGACGAGAGCTCGCGTGCTGGGCACGCCAACCTCGAACCAGCGGTCGACGGCGCCCTGTGCACGGGCGCAGTAGTACACGCCGAAGGCACCCCCGGAGAATCGCGACGGCCGGCGGTGCACGAATGGCGCCATCACGTAGCGGCATTCCCGCAGGTGACGCGCTCCTCGACGGGGACCAGCAGCGCATTGCCGAGCGCGTCGCGGAGGCGAGGGTTGGTCAGCCCGTCGATCTCGGCGATCGCTTCCCAGTCAGCGGGATTGGCGACGCGCTCGAAGAGCTGGATTGGCGGATAGAGCGATGAGCTGCGCGTCGCCGCGATCGCCGATCTTCATCGCCAGGCGGCGGCCGAGGACCTCGTCCAGGACCTCATGGACTGTGCCCATGCCGCCCTTGCCGATCACGCGGACGATGCGCAGGCGGTTGGTTTCGCGCTGTCGCTCGGCGGGCGGCATCGAATGGCCATCTACTTGCGGCTGGTCCTGGACATGCCCTGGAGCGACGTGGCCGGCGAGATGAACCTGGCGAACGCCGAATCCGCGCGCTCGCTGTTCCACAAAGCCTTCGCGCGCCTGCGCGATGGCATGCACGGCGGCGGGCCGCAGCCGCACTAGTGCCGCGACCCAAGAGTTCCGGTACACCCCGGCCTTGCCGCCAGGAGGGATGCGCGGCAGAAAGAACCAGGCGTTGGAGCACTGTGGCTACTGGGACGAGACCAAGATGACGCAGCAGCTGGGTCTCGCGCCGACGAGTTCAGCGCCGAACGCGCCCCTCCAGGTCGATCTCGATCATGCCCACCTGCACGCGCGTGCGACCGGCCTGAGCTGCGGCGTCGATATCGGACTCATCGGCGCGCGGCCTCGTGCGCACGGAAACGGATGCGACCCTCCGCGCCTCAACCCGTCGCGAGCGCCTTCTCGATCGCGCTCGTGACCTCCGCATCGAGCGGCTTCGTCGTGCTGGGCCAGAACTCGATCGGCTTGCCGTCCTTGCCGACGAGGTACTTGCCGAAGTTCCAGCCGGGCAGCTTGCCCGTCGCCTCGCCCAGCCACGCGTACAGCGGCGACTGACCGGCCCCGATCTTCACGCCGACCTTTGCGAACAGCGGGAACGTGGCGTCGAAGCGCGTCGAGCAGAACTCCTGGATCTGCGCGCTCGTGCCCGGCTCCTGGCCGCCGAAGTCGTTGCTCGGGAAGGCCAGGACGTCGAAGCCGCGCGCGCCGTAGCGCATCTGCAGCTCCTGCAGCCCCTCGTACTGGGTCGTGAAGCCGCACTCGCTGGCGGTGTTCACGACCAGCGCGACCTTCCCCTTCCACGGCGCGAGGTCGCGCGGTTTCCCGTCGATGTCCTCCACCGTGAACGCGTGCAGGGTCTTCGCGCCCGCGGCGGGCGTCGTCGTGACGGACTTCTCGAACATGCCGGTGCAGCTCGCGAGCAGGGCGCCGACCGTGGCGACGGCGGCGCGAAGGGAGAGTCGGGACATAGCGCGGCCTCGTTTCGGAGTTCGCGGGGGTGTCGGCTCTGGATGCGTCCGTCTGGACGCTTTCCATGCCGTTCGACGCATGCCGGCGATGCTCTGCTCCGGCGTGAGATCCGCATTGGGTCCGCCCATGTCGGTCTTCACCCAGCCGGGGCTCATCGGCTAGGTTGAGTGGCGAGGTCATGCGCGTGCACGTCCAGTTCCCACAGGGCAGTCGATGGCCGATGAACGATTCGGCGTGGCGGCCGCTGCTGCGGAGGCTAGCCGTCCCGTTGATCGCGCTGGGCATCGCCCACACCGTCGGCACGCTGGGGTATTGGCTGCTGTGGCGTGATCAGGGCGGCACGCTGGCGGACGGGCTGTTCATGACCTTCACGACGGTCACCACGATCGGCTTCCGCGAGGTCTACCCGCTCGACGGGTACGGGCGTGCGCTGACCATGGTGATCGCGATCGGAGGGATCGGAAGCTTGTTCTACAGCTTCACCATCGCGCTCGACTGGGCGACGAGCGGCGAGGTCCAGGCTCGAAGGAGGACACGCAAGATGAGAGAGCAGATCGACGAATTGTCAGACCACTACGTGCTGGCCGGCTTCGGGCGTGTCGGGCGCGAAGCCTCCCGCGAACTCGGAGCGAGCGGCAAGCGACTGGTGGTGATCGACCTCGACGACGAGAACCTCGCGGCGGCCACCGAAGCCGGCTGGCCGACGATCAAAGGGGACGCGAGCGATGACGACGCGCTGCACGCCGCCGGCATCGAGCGCGCTCGCGGGCTGATCGTCACCACCGCGAACGACGCGACGAACCTCTACATCGTGATGTCGGCGCGCCTGCTCGCCCCGAAACTGTTCATCGTCTCGCGGGCCGTCGACAGCAAGGCCGTTCCCAAGCTCGAGCGCGCCGGCGCGGATCGCGCGGTCAGCCCCTACGCGATCGGCGGCAAGCGCATGGCCCACCTGATGCTCAGCCCACGCGCGGTCGACTTCTTCGAGACCGCTCTGCGGCGCGGCCGGGAGACGCTCTCGATCGGCGAGCTCCAGGTGGCCCCCGGTTCCCGCGCGGTCGGTGAGCCGCTCGACGCGCTGCGCAGTCGCGGCAGTGGCGCGACGATCCTGGCTGTGCTGCGCGGTCCCGATGGGATGGTGGCGGCCCCGGCCGACAGCCTGGTGCTCGGCACCGGCGACCACTTGCTCGCGCTTGGAACCGACGAGCAGCTCGAGCGGCTCGAAGCGTCACTCGAGGTTTGACGCGGTTCGAACGAGCCGCAGCCCCCGTCCTGATTGCCGGCGTCTGGATGCCGCTCCCGGTCCGGGCGGCTGCGGTTCTTATGGCCGCGCTCATGATTGGCGCGCTGGCCATGCACCTCAGCGCGGCAGAGCCGCAACCAACGAGACGCGAGGGCGGCTGCATGAACGGCTCTGCCGCGAGTCGTGAGCCGTAAGACGTAAGCCCTAAGTCCCAGACCGCTGCCTACCTGTCTGACCGCCTGTCCGCGTTCTGGA
>JANPER010000207.1:0-9157 GCA_031423015.1 Planctomycetota bacterium
AGTCAGTCAGTCAGTCAGTCAGTCAGTCAGTCCCCCCAGACCCCCAGACCGCAGATCACCTTCGGACCTTGGGCGCGCGCAGCGCGCCCAAGGTCAGAAGGTGATCTGCGCATCCGTCACCCCCGCCGCCTGTCGTCGCGACAACCGCAGCCGTCCGCGACTATCTGCCCCCACAACACACACCACCATCGCGTCACCTTCTTGCGCGACGTCGCCCGGCCGTTGGCCGTGCCGCTCCACCAACTCCTCGACCGGCACCAGCCCCTCGTTCGCCTCGTTGATGCGCACGAACGCACCGAAGTCGCGCACCGACGTGACGACGGCGTTGTAGAACGCGCCCGTCTTCACGACGCCGGCGATGCGCAGCACCATGCGTAGCGCCTGCTGCGCGGCGTAGGCTTCTGCGGCGTACACCAGCACTTCGCCGCTGTCATCGATGGCGATGCGCGCGCCGGTGGCGGCCTGGATCGCACGCACATTCTGTCCCTTCGGCCCCACGACCGCGCCGATCGCGTTGGGCATCACAGCGGTACGCACGACGCGCGGCGCATGCTTGGGTGGTTCCTCGCGCGGCTTGTCCAGCACCTTGGTCATCGCCGCGAGTACGTGCAGGCGACCTTCGCGCGCCTGCGCGAGCGCAGCCTCCAGCGTCGCGCGCGTCAAGCCGCCGATCTTGTTGTCGAGCTGCAACGCGGTGATGCCCTCGCTCGTGCCCACCACCTTGAAGTCCATGTCGCCGAGATGATCCTCGTCTCCCAGGATGTCGGTCAGGATGGCCACGCGGCCGCCGCCGGCGATCATGCCCATGGCGATGCCAGCCACCGGCCGCGCGATCGGCACGCCCGCGTCCATCAGCGCCAGACAGCCGCCGCACACCGTCGCCATCGACGACGAGCCGTTGCTCTCGGCGATCTCGGACTCGAGGCGCAGCGTGTAGGGGAAGTCGGCGAACTCGGGCAGCATGCGCTGCAAGCCACGCCGCGCCAGGAAGCCGTGGCCGACCTCGCGTCGCCCGGGCCCGCGCAGCGGGCGCGTCTCGTTCACGCTGTAGGGCGGGAAGTTGTAGTGCAGGATGAAGTGGTCGCTGGTCTCCTGCCCCAGCACTTCGCCGCGCAGCGCGTCGTCGCCGGTGCCCAGCGTGCACGTCACCAGCGCCTGGGTCTCGCCGCGGCTGAACACCGCTGACCCATGCGTGCGCGGCAACCAACCGACCTCGCCCCAGATCGCGCGCACCTCGCGCGCCGAACGGCCATCCAGACGACGGCCGCTCTCCAGGATGCGGTCGCGCACCAGCTGCCACTTCAAGTCGCTGAAGGCCTTCTTGCCCTCGCCCTGCTGCTCCGTCGCCAGGCTGGTCAGCCACCCTTGCTCGGCGGCGTGGACCGCGTCGTGGCGTTCGTTCTTGCGGGTGTGTTCGAGCGCCGCGCGCAGCGCGTCGCGCGCCGCGTCGGATACCGGAAGCGCTTGCGAAACAGCGAGCGGCGCCGACGCCGCCGTGCCGGCCAACCCGCGCAGCTCGGCGAAGGCTCGCGCCAGTTTGCCGTTCCATTCCTCGGCCTGCAGCACCGCCGCGACGCAGTCCTCTTCTGACACCTCGCCGCCCTCGCCCTCGACCATCACCAGGCCCTGTGGCCCGTGGCTCACCACGAAGTCGAGGTCTGCCTCGCGACGCTGGCGCTGGCTGGGGAACGGTACGAAGGCGCCGCGGTGGCGCGCTATGCGCAAGCCGGCCGCTGGCCCGCGGAACGGCACCGCGCTGATGTGCAGCGCTGCGCAGGCTGACAACAGCGCGAGGCTGGTCACGTCCGAAGTCGGTTCCGCCGACATCACCTGCGCCTGCACCTGCATCTCGTGGCGGTAGCCCTCCTTGAACAGCGAGCGCACCGTGCGATCGATCAGGCGCGACGTCAGGATCTCGTGGTCGGTGATCCGACCTTCACGCCGGCCATAGACCCCGGGAATGCGACCGACGCCGGCGAGCTTCTCGCGGTACTCGACCGTCAGCGGGAAGAAGTCGCCACCAGCCTTGGGGCTGCCCTCGACCACCGTGGCGAGTACGACGTTGTCGCCGCAGCGACCGACGACCGCGCCCGTCGCGAGCTTGGCGATACGGCCGGTCTCGAACGAACACGAATTGCCAGCGAGCGTGACCTCGACGCGGTGGCCAATAGGCGCGGACATGGCCGGCAATGATAGGCTCAGAGCCTGAGCAGCAACGCTCTCAGTCTTGGAAGCAGGCTGGCGGTCGGCGAATGCGGTCCACGTGCCGCGACAACGCGCGGAACAGTCGCTGGCGGGCGCGCATGATCCGGATGGCCACGGTGCCCACCGGGATCTTCAGTTTGCGGGCGGCTTCGTCGTACGACTTGCCGCGCTGCACGCACAGCTCGAACACCTTGCGGTAGTTGTCTGGCAGCTCGTTCACGGCGCTCTGAAACGCGGTCATGAACTCGCGCTCCTCGGCGGCGCGGTTGCGCGTCAGTTCGTCGGCGACGTTGGCCAGCCAGTCGCCGTCTTCATCTGGCCCAAGCAGCGTCGAGCCGAGGCTCGTCACCGGCTTCGGCATGCGGCGCTGTTGCCGCAGCGCCGACAGCGCCTGATTGCGGGCCACTTCGAACAGCCAGGCGCGGAAGTTGGTGCCGGGCTGATACAGCGCGGTCTTCAAGAACACCTTCTCGAACACTTCGGCCGTGACGTCGGTCGCCAAGTGCGTGTCGCGCAACAGACCGAGCACGAAGTGGTAGACCTTGCGCTCGTAGCGCCGCTGCAGCTCGACCAGAGCGCGCTCGGCGAGGCCCTCGTTGATCATCGCGACGAGGGCGTCGTCTGCGAGGTCGTGGTCATTCAGGTCGCGGGCGATCGGCAGCATGAACCGCCCTCAGCAAGCCTGGTGCCGGGCCGCCGAAGCAGCCGGCGATCAATGCCTAACATTCTTCGCTACGGTC
This sequence comes from Planctomycetota bacterium, assembly GCA_031423015.1. Classification (GTDB taxonomy): domain Bacteria; phylum Planctomycetota; class UBA1135; order UBA1135; family UBA2386; genus DATGPD01. The sequence continues at coordinate 2,946 of JANPER010000207.1, forward strand.
TCTTAGCACACAATGCGCTCGGACGAGCGTGCGACGGGTGCCGCATGCGATAGGCAGTCTGCGCGGCCCGATGCGGCAGCACAACCAGGCACCCCGACCCGTCATCAGGGGAACGCCGCGCGCCCACCCTCTATTGCAAGGTCGAGCAAGAAGAGGTTTTTCTCGGCCTGCGGATCACCGGTGCCGTGCGCCAGGAACCCGAACCGCAGCCGCCGCAGAGCGAGGTAGATCCAGGCCGCTCGGATGCCCCACTCGCTCGCGATCCGCCGCGACCCGTGCAGGTTTTCGAAGTGACGCGTCAGCAAGCGCTGTCGCCATGTTTCGCCGCGCGTGGTGTGCGCCAGCAACCAGGCGAGGTCGTGATCCTGGTTGCCGGCGCCGACGCGTTCGAAGTCGACGAGGAACGCGCGCGCGTCGTCGTCGACCACGATGTTCTGCTCGGTGAAGTCACCATGCACGAACGTGTGTGCGCGCGTTTCGAGCCAACGCAGGGCTTCTCCCATGGTGCTCAGCACGCGCGTCCAGCGGCGCGGCCCGATCACCTCCACGACCGGGTCGTACATCATGCGGATGCGGTCGAGATAGCTGACCGCATCCCAACGGTTCACCGGGAAGTCGCGGCGGCCCAGCATGATCTCCGGCTTGATGAAATGGATGCGCTCGAGCAGGTCGAACACGTGGTCGGAGCCGACGACCTCTTCGAGCGGGCCCGGGGCCATCGGGATGCGTTGCAGAAGCAAGAAGCGCGGGGGGTCTTGTGCGTCGAGCAGGATCGTGCGCGGCGCCGGGAAGCGCTTGCGCTCTGGATCGAGCGTGTCGAGCAGGCGATAGAACCCGGCCTCGCGTCGCGGGTAGTCCTCCAGGCGCACTTCCGGCGGATAGAAGCGCCCGTCAGCCGGCGGGATGAACCACTTCAACAGGAACTGCCGGCCATCGCTGCCGCTGCACGGGATGGGCAGCGAGGTCTTGTGACCTGACGTCACGCTCGGCGGCAAGACGCTGGCCGTAAGGCCCAGCTCAGCCAACAGCGCTTGGGAGGCCGCCTGAGGTGTGTCGTTCACTCGATCTCGACTGCGACTTTCTTCACGCTGCCGCGGCTCTTGCCGTCGAAGTGGTGCTCGATTTCGACTTCGAGCTGGTCGAGCTTCGGTCGTGCGGCGAATCGGTACTCGCGCTTCTCGAGCACCTTCAACTCGTTGTCGCTGCTGATCTCGAAGCGCTCCGCGGCACCGATCTCCTTCTTGTTGCCATCCAGGCAGCGTACGACGACCACGAACTTGCGCAGCGTCAGCCCCGGCACGCGGTGCCCCGCCTCGTTCTCGATCGTGAGCACGATGTCCTTGCCGTCCGTGCGCGCGCCCAGCTTGAAAGCCTTGGCGCAGAACTCCGGATCGTTGGGTCCAAGGATGTCGTGCTTGCGGCCTTTGCGCTTCTCGCCAGTGGGCGTGCCAGTCACCATGCTCACCGCCATGTGGCGCTCGATCTCAGCCATGTGGCAACCGACGCAGCTCTTGCCCTTGTCGGCCAGTTTGGCTTCCTCGAAGTCCTTCGCCACCGGCAGCACCGGCCCGATCTTGGTGCTGTGGCACGACGCGCACAGCGCCGTCGAGCCCTGCTCGGTGAACGCCGGGTCCTTCTCGCTTGGGTGCGCGTCGGTCTTGGCGCCGAACGGCCCATGCATCGCCTGTTCCTTCTTGTGGCACGACACGCAGGTGACGCCCTCCTCGCGCAGGTCGTCGCGCGTGCTCGGCTTGCTGCCCAGTCGATCGAGGACCGAGGTCGGGATGTGGCACGGGTAGCACAGCTCGGGCCGCTTCTTGTCCTTCAACGCATCCTGGTAGATCGGGTCGGTCCACGCCTGCGCGTGCGCCCGATCCTTCCATTCGCCGTAGATCTCCGTGTGGCACTTGCCGCAGGTCACCGCGGAGTCAGGGTTGGCCGTGTCCGTCCGGCAAGACGGCTCGTTCCCCGCGAGAAACGGCGGATCAGATGCGGTCGGTGCGCCCGTTGGCGACGGACCAGGGATCAACCAGGCGCTGCACGGGAGGACGGCGATGAGAAGTGGCTTGCGAAGGCGCCAGAGCATGGTCGGAAGGTAGCGCCGCGTCGACTGGTCGGCCACCCCGACGGCGATGGGTGTCGTACAAAGCAACACCGTGCCGCCTCGCTGGTGGTGCGCCGACGCCAAATCAGGGATGACCCGCAGCGTTGGTGGGGAAGCAGTCAAGGTCCGACGCACCGAACGACGAACTACGACACAACCAGTTCGATGCCGGACCGCACGCAGAGCGAAACCGCCCCATCCGTGCAGACTCAGCTTGCCGATGACCTCAAGGCGAAGCTGGGTCAGATGCTGGATGTAGTCGTCGCGCAGGGCGGGGAAGGCGCCGCAGCCGAGTTCGAGGCACTGGTCGCGCGCCTGCACGGTCTGTTCCGCCAGCGCCGCAGCAATGGCAACAGCAGCCGCGTGCGCGATCAACTGGCCGAGGCGCTGTTCCCGCGTCTCAAGACCGCGTTTCGCCAGATCTTCGCGCAGACCAGTGGGGTTGATCCGGTGAAGTGCGCGGAGAACCTGCTCGGCCTCATCGTGTCGGTGGACACCTGTGCCGATTTTGCCGCGGCCATCGAACACGTGGTCGAGGACGCTGGCGGCAGTGCAGGGCGCGACGCGTTCAGCTTCGCGGGCCTCACCGACTTCATCAGCGTCGAAGAAGTGTTGCAGCTGCTCGGCGCCGGCAAGCACACCGGTTGCTTGACGCTCGAGAACCACAGCAACCGCGTCGAGGTGTACATGAGCGGCGGGCGCCTCGCGTTCCTCAACCCGCGCTCGCTGCTGCGCCGGGTGCTGCCGACGCGGGATTCCATGGGTTGGCGCGAGATCCCCGAACGTCTGCTGCAGGCGGCGGCGAAGGCGATGGACAAGACGGGCACGCCGGTCGCGGTGTCGCTGCAAGAGAATGGCTTCTTCCGCGAGAACGAGGTGCGGGAAGCGTGCAAGGTGCTCGGCAGCGAGGTGCTCGTCGAGTTCTTGCACGAGCCCGAGCCCGCGACGTTCTGCTACCGCCGCCTGCTCGACTTGCCGGACTTCGTGGTCAAGCATGACCTGCGCCTTGGCGTCACCCCGTTCCTGCTCGATGGCAGCCGGCGGCTCGACGACATGGCGGGCATGCGGAAGGTGTTCCCCGACGCCGACCTGCCGGTGCGCATGCAGGTCGACGCGTTCGTTCGTCTCGGCGAGCTGAACTTGAGTCCGATGGAGATCAAGATGCTGGCGCAGCTCAACGAGGGCATCTCGCCGCGCCAGTTGGCGCAGCGCGTGGGCCTCCCGTTGTTCGAGGCGTTGGCGACGCTGGTGCGTTTTGCGCGCGAGGGCGTCGTCGTGCCGCCCGGCGGCGTCGGCACGTTGGTGGGGATCGCGGTGAGCACCGAAGAGAACCTGCAGAGCGCCTTCGAAGCGCTCGACGCCAACGACGACGAACGGGAGGTGTCGAACGCGCTCGACAAGGCGTTCGGCTTCGACGACCCATTCCCGAAGCCTGCGTCCCGCGGCTGAAGCTCAGAACCTGAGCAACCATTGCTCAGGCTGTGGAACCAGTCGGCGATCGTGCTCTTCTCCGAGTTCGGGCGCGCACGGCCCGGCCGCTGGACCTCATCGCTCCGTTGAAGACGCTGCCTCGCGGAATGAGCGGGCGGCGGCTGCGAGCCTGGCTGGATCGAGTTCGATGGGGAACACTTGCTCGCCGGCGTGATCGGCAGGGGCGATCACCGCAGTAGGATTCATTTGCAGATAGACCCTCGCGGGTAGACGTGGATCGCGTCCGGTGACAAAGATCTCCAGCCGCAAGTCTCCCGTGAGCGAGGTCTCGCAAGTGAGCACACCGCTCGCATCGAAGTACGCCGCAGTGCAGTCGCCGGAGCCGGGGGAGCGGCTGGGCCGGAGCGGCCTCAGCTCGGCACCCAGACGCAGTGCCGGCTCCGGGATGAGCAGCCCGCCCGCGAGCTCGAGGCGCAGCCTGACGGCGCGCCTCAGCGTCACGCGCCGGGATGATGTCACCCCCTCGATCTCCGTCCGCAGGAATCCCGGCGCCGAGATCGCGACATCGACCGGGCGGCCATCGCTGATGAGCTGAAGCCAGCCCTTTTCTTCGGTGCAGAACACCCATTTGGCGTCGTCCTCGCCGCTGGGACGCGTGAATGCGCGCCCATGTGCGACCGGCTGCCCGAGCTGGTCGACGAGCTGAAGCCCGATCAAGTGGTGAGTCCTACGCAAGTCGAGCGGGTCGAGTCGGGGATCGCGCGTCGTCGAACCGGCTCGCGCCGGCACGCTCTCGACGCGGGCGATCTCGGTCGCGTTCGCCGCGTAGACCACACGGATCGAGTAGGTGCCCGTCTGCAGACCGCCGAGCGAGAACGAGCCGTCGCGGCCGACGACCGCTGGACTCGCGCTGGGCCTGGCGCCTGATATCGGCGTGGATGAGTCCTTTGCGGCATGCACCAGCACCAGCGCGCCCAGCAGCGACGGCGCGAGCAGCACCGTGCCCTCGATCGACCCCGCCGCGCTGAGGACCAATCGCACTCCGCGAGCAGCGGCGGGCACCACGACGGGATCTCCGACGAGACCCTGCTTCTGTGCCAGCAAAGAGATCGCATCCGACGCGGTCTCTCCACGGATCTCGAAGCGGCCGCTCCGGTCGCTGCGCGCTGGCGGGAGCCAGCACTTCAGCCAAGGGGTCCTCTGGCCTGCTTCGGTCGTAGGGGCCGGGATCGAGGGCGTGACTGTTGCACCTGCGATTCTGTTGCCCTCGCCATCGACCACGATCCCCGCCACCGCCACCGGCGTGTCGATCAGCGTGAAGTCGCCGAGGTCGTACGAGCCGACGGGTAGCTCGCGCGGTAGCGGCCGGCGCGCAATGGCCAGCTCGGCCCCGTGCGCTGACAACCCGCAGACGGCGAGCACGATGCCATTTGCAGCCTCGGGCAGCGGCGCCGAGTCGACGCAGAAGCGTCCGTCGGACGCGGTGCGCAGCGACCACGACCCTTCGAAGCTCTGATCTCCGCCGACGGCTTCGAGGCGCGCGCGCACGGCGCGGTCGCCGGCGGGTGTGCCTTGTGCATCGAGCAAGCGACCGCGCAGGATCGCCGACTCCACGCCTGCGCGCACGCACAGCCGGACGCGCTCCCCGGGCCGGCTCGGGCCCAGCCCCCTGGCCTCGAGGCACGCGTCCGAACCTTCGCGCGTCACCGTGACCGCGAGCGCGTGGCCGAGAGCGACGTGCTCGAACACGACAGTAGCGCCGGTGCGAGATACCAACGTCTCGGCGCACTGAGCGCGGCCGGCCAGGGCGCCGGGTGCGTTCCCGTCGGCGAAGCGCAGGCGGGCGTCGATTGGTCCGCCCACCGGTTGGCCGCTCGCGTCTTCGACCGCGACCTCGCAAGATCCAGTCGGCCCGACCACGAGCCGTACGACATCGTCGGGCAGGGCGTCGGGGTCGAGGCGCCGCTCCAGCGGCGGATCGAGGAGTCCCCGCAACGCTACGACCAAGCCTTGCCGGTCCGGCGCTGCGCGCACGAACCAGCCCGCGTGCCGCAGCACCGCGATGCCGTCCTCCTTGGTGCGCGCCGTCAGGTGATCGATCGTCGTGGTGAGCCGGCGTTCGCGCAACGCGACGGTCGCGCGGACGACCGGGGCGCCGGTTCTGTCGACGACCTGCACGCGCACGTCGGCGTCTGGCGCCAGCAGGACCGTCGCAGGCTCGCGCCGATCCGCATCGAACGACGCGTAGCCCCATAGACCGGCCGACGCTGCCGCGACAAAGATGCCTTGCGCGACACCGGGCACCCACACCCGGCCGTTCTGATCGGCCGCCACCTGCCGCGCAGCCTGCGCCTGGTCTTCCGCCGCGCTCTGGCGCAGCAAGCTCTCGAAGCTGGCGTCCCCGTCGAGTACGGCGGGCTTTGGCCACCACCACACGCTTGCCCCCGGCACCGGGGCGCGAGTGTCGGCGCAGACGATAGCGACTTCGGCCAGGTCCGCTTCGGCGCTAGCGGCGACGGATGGATCGGTGACGGCGACCCCTCTGTGCCAACGTGAGTGAGACACGCCCCAGGTTAAGTTTAGTGTAGAGGGCGTAGGCAGACCGAGATGACCAAGCAGACCAAGATCGCAAACAAGCAGCGCCCGTTGTCGGGCACCGCACCGCTACGCGCGGACG
>JANPER010000208.1:0-37859 GCA_031423015.1 Planctomycetota bacterium
CAAAGTCGGTGCGCACCTTCCACGACCTGTACACGAGATTCAAGGACTCGGCGAGAAGGCCGCTCTGGCCCTAGAGGCCTTCTCTCCAGCTCCGGCGCCAAGTGGCCAACCTCGAACGGTTACACCTGCTTTAGGAGAGCCCGGTTCTTGGTCGACGCCCTCTTCATCCGCGGCAGCGCGAGCGCGTACCGAGCGAACAGTGCGGAACGCGGGGCACTGGGGTTCCACATCGACTCGGGGAAGATGGTGTTCGCCACCGTGTGGCAGTTCTGCCTTTTCTCTTCCAAGAGCGATGCGTCAAGCACGGAGCGGATCCTTGGGTCCTCGCGCGCCACGCCGTTGTCGAAGCCAGTGATGGATACACAGCAGGGCGCGATCTCTTTGACGGCGCCGCGTCCGATCATGGGACGTACTGCGCGACCCCACGCGCGGGAGAGGTTCTCGTCCTCGATGAACTTACACATCATCATCGACCTCCTTGAGGTGTCGGTACTTGGCCAGCCCCGTGTACCCCGCGCGCATGACGCGAAGTTCAACCCCCCAGTCTCCTCGTCGGAGGCGCGTCTTGCCTGGTGCTCTTGCACGAAGGAGTTGCTCGCCGGCGTGTTCCACGATGTCCTCATCGGCCGATGCGCCGGCCGGTATGAGCAGGAGATCGCCTTCTTCGACGTCGACCGGGCGCCCGCTCCAGAACTCGTCAACGACGACTAGGCCAGAGGGCGAGTCCCGGCCGAGGATGCAGCCCCGGATCGCTTTCGGCGACGACTCTCGGAGGCGCTGCGCGGCTACCGATCCTATGGTGCCAAGGGTCCCCTTGAGGTACCCGACGAGGGTCGAGTAGCCGACACCGAGAAGGCCGGCAATCGTGAAGACTTGAACGGGGTCGCAGGACGCTATGTCCCACCGCCTGACACCGAAAGCGTGGAGAACAGCGAGCTTCGGCATCAGGAGCGCCGCAGCAAATCGGTTCGCCACATACTCAGCGGCGTCCTTGCTCAGGGTCTCAGTCTCGGCGTCGAGCAGCTCGTCTACGCGAAGGCCGTGACCGAAGACATGATGCGCCAACTCGTGAGCGCACGTGTAGGCACGTCGGCCACGCGGACGAAGCGAGCCGATGATGATGAGCGACCGGTCCGGCGCGTACATGCCTTCGAGGCTCTTCAGCGGTTCGAAGCGCACGTCGACACCCTCATCGAGCGCGAGATCGATGGGGCAGACGGGCTGATCGGCGGACCGTCCATGTCGGCTGCGGAGTCGCAGCGCCGCCACAACGGCGCCACGCGCTAGGCGGGCGCGATGGATCACCGCTTCTTTCCCTTCATGGGGCCCTCGCCCTGGCGAAGGGACGCGAGCAAGTTCATGACGCGGTCGAGGTCCTCGACCTTCAGCTTGGCAAGTTCGCGCGCGGCGAGCCGCACCTTCGACGCGTGCATGTCCTCTCCGGCCCCTTCCTGGCCGACGAGCCACGAAACGGAGACGTGGTAGACCCTCGCGAACTCGGTCAGTTCCTCTGCCTGGACGCGCCGACGACCGGCCTCGATCTCTGACACAGTAGGCCGATGCATCTCCATTAGCTTCGCGACCTGACCCTGAGAAAGGCCGGCCTGTTCACGCGCGAGCCGGAGACGCGTTGCGAGCCCACAACTTGGCGAGGTCATGCTGACCTCGCGGCACCGATCATGTCGAAGATCCGGTCGACCACTTCTCCGACCGTAAGGGCGCGTTTCGTGGCGGTGACAGAGATGAAGACGCTCTCGTCCGGGAGAGTGCAGTTCAGCTCCCGCTCGAGCAGCACGGTTACCTCCACCGCCATCAAGCTGTCGAAGGCGTCAAGGTCGCCGATGGGTTTCATGGCGGCGGTGATCTCAGGGCATGGGCGCCAGCTCGCCACCTGGACCTGTCGCAGTACCTTCTCGACAGCGGCGCGAATCTGTTTCTTGCTTGTCATGGTCATGGTAAGCAAATCTTACCACACGTAAGGACGTTGTCAACGCGGTTGGTCTGCGTCCGCCGCCCGGCGCTCGACTTCGGTGGTCACGGTCCCGTTCGACTGCGCCCAGTCCCCATTGCCCCGAGCCGGGCAACTTGCTCGACCCTTGCCAACGCCTCGGCGTCTCCCGCCGTCGTCGCCTCAGCGACTGCCTGGGCCGTGGCTACGGCGGCGGCAGCGCCCTTCTGTCGCAACCGTCCCTTCACCAGCTCAACCAGACCTGCCCCGTCGAGCAGTCCACTGGGCAGGGTCCCCGCATCGCGTAGGGTGTCGCGTTCGCCAGCCGCGTCCCCCAGCAGATCAGCCAGGTCCTCGCCGAGGGCCTTCCGCAGATCGGCAAGTCGATCAGGTTCTGTCAGCTGCCGGCTTCCCATCTTGTCAGCCGTCCCCACGTCCCAAGCCGCACCGTCTGGGGGCTGGATGCCATTCGGCTGCCGTCCCAAGCTCCCAGCTGGGACGGGTGCGCTTTGGCCGGGAACCCCCGCCGTTGCCGGGCTGGGACGCTGGGACGGCTCGGAAACCGGGTCGCATGGTGTCGGCGCGTATCGCGACCACGCATCGACGAAGTCGGCTCGGTCGTAGCCCTTGCCCTGACGATCATCGTCGAGGCGGACGTTCCGTGGCCGGATGCCGTACGGCTTGAGCAGGCTCGCGATGCCGGCGGGCGTGATCGGGCGCCGCGCAGGACCCCACTCCGACCACGAGCGATCTTCGCGTCGGACCAGGGCCTCTGCCAGCTGCTTGGAGAGGATGCGGTCGGTCTTGCGCTCGTCGAAGAACTCCCGGACGTCGCGCAGCAGCATCGAGCCCTTCGAGCCGTCCTCGGCGTCGCGACCGCCGCTCAGGGCCACCGCTGCCGCGCGGGCTCGCTCCGGCCATGCCCCGCCGGCGGCATCCGCGATCGCCACGAGTGGACGCCAGGCGTCTGCCGCACGGTCGTCAAGAACCGCCGGCAACTTGGGGTCGGCATCGCGTAGGGCCGCCAGGTGATCGGCGGTGAAGCGCGCGCACCGTCGCCGGGTATCCGCGAGCTGCTGGCGCACCTTCCGGAGGCGCATGCGCTCGATCGGTTCGCCCGGTGCAGCGCGCCGCATCGGCACGATGATCGACCGATCCTCGATCGTGGCCGGCGCGCGCCCGATCATCGCGATGGCGACGGGGGCGTACACCCCGAAGGCCCGCGGCTCGGCGTCGTCGCCAACGCACCGCAAGACCTGCCCGTCAGGTTCGCAGCCAGCGTTCAGCAACCCGCGCAGACCGTCGTCCGCATGGGGTCCGACGAGCCATGCGTCGCCTTCGTCGAGCAGGAGCGTTGGCTTGTGCGCTTCCACGGTGCGGAACAGCGCCGCGGAGGTGATGTTTTCCACCGCCAGCGGGCGACGAACCAAGGCCGCAATCAACCGCAGCGTGCGGCTCTTTCCCGACCGCTTCTCAGCGCTGGTCAGGAACAGGCGCGGTGAGAAGTCAGCTACCTCAGGCGTGTACGTGTGCATCACCCAAAGCGTGATGGCCACGTCAGCATGCGGAGGCAGCGCGACGTAGCGGAGCAGCTCGCCACGGATCTCCTCTAGCAGATCGGGGCCATCCACAGCGTCGAGCCATGGCTGCGGCTCCTCGAACACCAGGGCTGCGCCCTGGACATGCAGGTGATCCCCGGTCGGCTCCGGCGAGGTGGCCTCAAGTGCCACCCGATCCAACTCGCGCTCGATAGCTTCGCGATGGTCTTGTAGGAGGTGGATCGCCGTCGCGGCATCGAGGAAGGCGCTACGTGCCTTCTGCGACGTGACGATCACCTCATCGTGGTAGATGGTGAGGTCGCCAAGAAGCAACGCAATGTGGTACTTGGTGCGTGTCAGACGGGTTGAACGCACCTGCAAGGTGGCCTCCGTCGTCATGGCGACCGCCTGACGGCAGTGATTCTGAACGGGGGCGTGGCACGCGCTGGGGACTCGAAGTCCTCAACACAGGCCCCGCGCATGACCGCGTCCCGAAGGTCCTTGGCGCCAAGCGGCGGCAGGATGACGCGAACGTCGGGCACGAGCAACGCCAGGCGCGTCGCCAGCTCGTCCGCTCCGCGCTCGCCGACGTGTTGGTTGGAGTCCGTGTCGCGGTCGGCCACCAGGACGACAGCACGAAGCCGGAGCCTGCGCACCAGATCGACGACGGCATCGGCGCCACCGGTGGCGCTCGGCCGGCCGAGCGCTGGAAACCCCAGGGCAAGCGCGGCCGTCGCATCGGTCGGTCCTTCGACGACGAAGAGCGTCGGGGAGTTCGCCAGGTCGGCGGGGCAGAACACTCCTTCGCGGCCACCAGCCAGCGCCGACTTGCGCCCGCTCGCGGTCTCGCGCAACCGGATGCCGGCGACCGGATTGCCGACGTGCATTGGAAAGCCGGCGACATCGGCGCGCGCGAGCCACGCGAGTTGCCGGCGCAGCCGAGCGGCGTCGTCCTCGCTGCGGGGCGAGAGGCGCAGGATGCCATCTGTGCAGTACCGGGCTCGGTGTGCGCCGAGTCGACGAAGCGCGTCGACACCGCTCGGCATCGGAAGTTGCAGCGAGCACGCGAGTGTCTCTAGCCAGCTCGCAGGCGTCGCCGCGACTGCGCGCTCGACTAGTTGCCGCAGATCTGGCGGCGGCGGTGGAACGGACAAGCACGTCGGGCGCGGCACGTAGTCGCGGATCGCGAGGATGTGGAACCATCCGCCGTTCCTCGTCGGGTGCGGCGACTCGGTGCGCATGCAGATACATGCCGAGCCGTCCTCGCGCACGCTGCACCAGCCGTCGTGGTGGCACATCGGGCAGCGGAGGCTGCGCGTGCATCGCACCAGCTTCGACGTGGTGGCGTTCACGGAAGCACCTCAGCACCTCGTCGGCGCATCGCGACTCGACGTTGGCGACGCCACACCGAACCGGCAGGCGACAGCAGTTCGCCGACCAGCACGGCGCCGTCGATCGCGGCGGTAGCGGCGCCATGCCCCCATGCCCGCACGTTCGGCATGCGGCAGCGCGCAGAACGGCGACCGTCTGTTACAGTCGCCGTGGTCTGATGATCGTTTCGCCGGGCCGGTTCGTGATGGGGCCGGCCCGCGCCATGTACGGAGGGCTTCACCGGTCTTGCTCCTTCCCGCACGGAAGACCGCGCGATGCCAGGTAGCGGCGTGCCTCGGGCGATGTCCTCGCCCGCGTTTGTCGACTCCGCCGCGTGCGCAGCGAAGGGGCGCGATCGGGTAGCCGGCTACAACGCTCGATCCAGCGGCGCACCTCGGCCGCGGTGGTCTGCCGCCGACCCGCGACCTTCAGGGTCGCCAGCTTTCCGGTCAGCGCCGCGCGGACGAGCGAGTGATAGGGGACGTGGACCTTCGCCTCGCGCGCGGCCACGAGGAGGGGTTGGGGGCCTTCGGAGAGAAGAGTGTCGATCGTTGCGGGAACGTCGTCTCGCGGGAATTGAGTGTTCATGACGAACCGCAATCCCAGCGGCCGGAACCCCGCGTGCCCTGTGCTCGAATGTTCTAGCTACATTCGCACTACACGATGCGTTTGGCCCGCAAGGCCTGAAGGCCATTGGTTGTCCGTCGCCAACCATCCTCGCCTACGCGCTCGATGAGGCGCGCGATCTGCATTGGAGCCGAGAACCGGCGCGGGGCGTCGCTCTTGGCGCTAGTCTGAATCTGCTTCCAGCTTGTGGCGCGCTTTCGGAGCGCCTTCAGAATTGCCAGCGTAGGCTTGCGAAGTTCTCCGCGAGCGTTGCACAACTTAGTCCACCATGCCGGCTTGGTTGGTTCCGCGTTGAAGTTGGTCGTCGCAGAGTCACGTCGCAGGCCTGCGGAGAGCACTTCGAGCACAGCAACTGCCTCGCCTCTACACCTCGCGCAGAGTCGCTCGCATAACAACCAAGCCTCCAGACCGGTGAACTCCGGCGACGTGCCAGAGCGAATCCACCGCACGGCTTGTGCCTGTGGCCCGTTTGCCGCGTGACCCTTGTCAGCGCGGCCGCGATCATCAAACTTCGTCGACCAGTCTCTGCCGATCCCGTAGTGGGAATGCAGCATCAGTAGCGACGGCTTGATTCGCGCCAATCGCGTCCAGATCGATTGCCGCACGGCATCGATCTTCCGCAGTCGCCTGTTGCGCGCCTCGAGGTGCTGCTTGCCCATTAGCAGAGTTTCGAGTTGTTGACGGAGTCGTAGCCACTCTTCGCCGCCGTGAGCTGCAGCCTTCATCGCCGTCAGCAACCGGTCGGCGTCGCCATTCTCACTGGCTGCCGCAAAGTTCGCGACGACCTTCGGATCGAATACTTCTGGTTGGGGAGCAGAGTCGATGAGGGACCGGATCTCACGAAGTACGAGCTCAAGGTTCGTCGATCGCTGACCGGTCGCCGGTTGGCCTTTGCGTTCGGCCTTGACTGCTCTCATAGATCAATCTTCCGAAGGAGAGAGAGGTGACTGGTCGGTCTACATGATGGCCATCACGGTCACAACGTCGGGATGTCACCTATGGGCTCCTGGCGTCGCTACGCTGACGGCCCAGTTGCGTCCGCCTTCGTGGGGTTCCGCCGCTCTCAGCGCCCTGGACGGCGGTTCGTGTACTCGAACGACTCCGCCCCCCTCAGCCAATCTTGCTAGCGATCTCCATTCCCGTCTTGAGGTCGCGGTGCGCGTACAGCGCCGTCATGTCCAGCGACTGATGGGCGAGCATCGCTCGCGCGGCTTCGGCGCCGAACTTGGCGCGGATGCGCGTCGCCACCGCGCGCCGAAGGGCATGCGGCGACCACGTCTCGACACCCGCGCGCTTGGCCGCTCGTCGCACTGCGTGGCCGTACGCCATCGTGTCGTAGCGATCGCCGGGGGTGTGTCTTGGTTGAGCCAGCCTTCGGTTCTCCTGACTCGGTTGCACCTTCGTCTTGCGGGCGGCGCGCAGTTCTTCGCGCCGCTGTTGCTCGGACTCTGACGGCGAGAACATCGGCGCCGCCGGGTCGGCCTTGATGTAGCGCGACAGGATCGCGACCACGCGCGGGCCGATCGGATACTCGACCGCGCGACCGCGGTAGCTCAGTTTGCTCTGCGAGGGTCGGAACACCCAGCACCCGGCCGTCACCGACTCGCTGCGATCCAGCTCGGCCGTCGTCATCGCGCACAGCTCGCCCGGTCGCATCCCGACCAAGTGCTGCACGCGCACCATGTCGGCTACGACCGGCGGCAAGTGTGGCAGCGTGGCCGCGACATCGGCGTCCGACACGGGCTTGGTCGGCTTGGACTCGCGCGCTTCGGTCCGGCCGCGCTTCAACGGCGGCAGCGTGCAGAGCGAGGCGTGAACCGAGGCTGACACCAGCTCTTCGCTGGCAAGCCACTTGAAACAACGGCGGATGCGGCCGGTCGCGAGGTTCGCCACGGTCCGACACCAGCCGCGTCGTTGCTTGGCCGCAACCTCGGGGTCGCCGGCGATCATGCGTTCGCGCACCGTTCGCAGCTTCTTGCTGCCGAACTCGCGCGCAGGCTCGTCGGCGAACAGCTCGAGCAGCGGGTCGACGGCTACCTCACACGATGCCGCTTCGCTCGTGGGCGAACCGTCGGGGTGACGGTAGTAGCCTTCGCAGTAGACCAGCCAGCGCGCGACGGCGTCGGCGATGGTCAGGTTGGCATCGTGCTCGGCAGCGATCAGCGCTGCGACTGCTTCGCCGCCGCGCTGCCGCGCATGCCACCGCGCGAGTTCTTGGTGGAAGCGTCGCTGCGCTTCCTGCGAATCCCACTCGCCGAGTGCGACTTGCCGGCGCTTGCCGTGCTCGTCGCGGATGAAGATGAACGCGCGGTTGGTGCGCGGGTGCCGCAGCATGCGCGGCTGCGAGTTGCGTGGTTGACTCAAGGCGGAACTCCTCGAAGTGTTGGCCGAGGCCAACAGGTTTCAGGTAGGAGCCGCATGCATGCTTGCGCGTGCAGTGCCCGAACTCGGGTACGGCGAACAACTTGCGATGGTACGCCCCGACGGATTCGAACCGCCGACCCTCCGCGTGTAAGGCGGACGCTCTACCGCTGAGCTAGGGGCGCGCTGAGCGCGGACGCGCTTGGCGAGGCAGAGCGTAGAGGGAGGGGCGCGAAGCTGCCAGTCGTTGCCCGTGGCCAACTCGTTCGGTCTGATGCGGGCATGATCCGTTGGGCACGACGTGGCGATGGGGCGGCGATCGTCGGCTACATCCGCGAACTCGCCGAGTATGAGCAGCTCGCGCATACCTGCCACGCGGAGGTGACGCAGATCGACGAACATCTGTTCGGTGAGCGGCCGGTGTGCGAGGCGCTGATCGCGGTGAGCGACACGGATGCGGCCGACGTCGTCGGCGTCGCGGTGTTCTTCACCGCCTACTCCACGTTCGAGAACGGGCCGTATCTGTGGCTGGAGGACCTCTACGTCACGCCGCGGGCGCGCGGGCAGGGGCACGGCGAGCGGCTGCTGCGCACGCTGGCGGCGATCGCGGCGCAGCGGGGACACCGTCGACTCCAGTGGCAGGTGCTCGATTGGAACGAGCCGGCGATCCGCTTCTACGAGAGCCTTGGCGCGCGGGTGATGCGCGATTGGCTTACTTGCCGGGCCGAGGGCGACGGGATGCGGACCCTGGCGGGCGACGCGCGCGTGCCGTGATCAGCGTGTGCGGCCTTGCTGCTACCGTCGCGCTGGGCATGATTCTCGACGTGGCGGTGCAGCAGGAACTCTTCAAGCAACCGGCAGCGGCGAGCAAGCGTGCGCCGGTCGACGCCGACGGCCTGCGTCGCGCCCTGCTGGAGTTCAACGGGCACGGCAGCGCGACGCACACGGCCGAACTGCAGACCGCGGCTGGTGCCGTCCCGGTCTACACCAACGAGTTCTGGACCGCGGCGCAGCGCGCGGCGCATCGCCTGCACGAGGTCAGCTATCGCGCCTGCTTCAAGCCGCAGCTGCCGCGCTTCTTCATCGAGCGGCTGACGCTGCCCGGCGATCTTGTCTACGACCCGTTCCTCGGCCGCGGCACCACGGCGATCGAGGCGGCGTTGCTCGGCCGCCGCGTCGCCGGTTGCGACATCAACCCGTTGTCGCAGGTGTTGTGCGGCGGGCGCCTTGCCCCGCCGCGGCTCGAGGAAGTGCGCGCGCGCCTCGCCGCCATCGCGTTCGCCGCGCCCGCCGACGCGCCCGCCGCGCCCCCCGAGTTGCTGACCTTCTATCATCCACGCACGCTGGCGCAGATCGCCGCGTTGCGCCACCACCTGCTGGCGCAGCCGCAACTCGACCCGGTTGACCGCTGGATCCAGATGGTCGCGGTCAATCGGCTCACCGGCCACAGCCCGGGGTTCTTCTCGGTCTACACGCTGCCGCCCAACCAAGCGACGTCGGTGGTGGCGCAGCGCAAGATCAACGACAAGCGGAAGCAGACGCCGCCGCTGCGCGACGTGCCCGCGATCATCCTGCGCAAGAGCGCGCAGTTGTTGCAGACGCTCACGCCGAGCGAGCGGAGCAATCTCGACTCGGCGCAGCCGCGCCTGTTGTGTGGCCCAAGTGCGCGCACGCCCGAGATCGGCGACGGCAGCGTGGCTCTCGTGGTGACCTCGCCGCCGTTCCTGTCGATCGTGAACTACGCGCAAGACAACTGGCTGCGCTGCTGGTTCTGTGGCATCGACGCCGCCACCGTGCCGATCACGATGGCGAGCAACGTGACCGCGTGGCAGGCCGCCATGCGCGCGGTCTTCGTCGAGCTTTTTCGCCTGGTGCGCCGGGCCGGCTTCGTGGCGTTCGAAGTGGGCGAGGTCAAGAAGGGCACCGTGCGCCTCGAAGAGGCGGTGCTGCCGGTGGCGCGCGACGTGGGCTTCACGCCGGTGTGCGTGCAGATCAACGCGCAGGAGTTCACCAAGACGGCCAACTGTTGGGGTGTCAACAACAACGAGGGTGGGACCAATACCAACCGCATCGTCGTTCTGACGCGGCCTTGAAGGGGCGGTGTCAGCCGTGCGTGCGGTCTCGCACATCGAGACTTGCTCGGCCCGGCATCCGTCAGGATCCATGATCCGGTGAGTCTTCGGTAAGATCGGCCGCCTTCTGATGCGCCTGTTCGCCGTCCCGTCCTGCTCTCTCCTTCTGCTGGCGACCGCCTGCCACGACAGCAACCCCCGCGCGCCACGCACAACGACGCCGCCGTCCACCGCACTGCGTGCGCCCAGCGACGAAACCGGCGGGGGCGACTCCGATCTGCTCGCCGCCAACCTGCTGCTCGCCGCCGGCACGCCGATCCAGCACGGCGGCCGCGCCACCTTCATGGTGCGCGACCCGCAGCTCGAAGCGCGCATCGCGTTTCACGCGCAGGCGCACATCGAGGCCACGGCGCTTGGCGCCGGCGCGTTCGGGGGCGCCGCCGTCGAGGGCTCGGCGCGCGTGCGTCGGCTCGCCGTCGCGCCCGACGCGCCGGTCGATCGCAACGACAACGGCAGCAATCTCGATGAGGTCGTGGCCGACGAGATGGCTGCGCTCGCCAACCTGGCCGGCGCCGGCACGCCGCTCGATGCGTTCGGCGCGATGATGCCGTGGCGCAGCTCGACCGCGGCGCTCACCGCCCGCGCGCAGGCGCGCGATCGCTTCAGCGGCTTGCGCGTGGCGGGCTCGGCGCGGGCGCAGAATCAGGTCGATGCCAGTCAGATCGGCGGCGCCATGTTGGCGCGCTTGCAGGGCGCGGCGCGGCTGCTGGAGGCCAGCCGCGGCAGTCGGCCTGGCGCCAACCCGCGCGCTGGCGCGATCGGGCTGCTGTTGATGCAACAGGTGTTGGCGATGGAGGAGACCCTGGTCAGCGCCTTGTTCGGCCGCGACGGGTCGCTGTCGGGGCTGCGTGACGCGCGCACCTACAACCCGGGGACGCCGGGCGAAGCCCTGTTCGTGCCCGCCCGCATTCAAGTCGTGTTGGAAGACGCGATTGCCGGCGCGCCCGCCGACTACGCGGTGGTCGATCGTTCGAGTTCGCTAGCGGGCGTCGCGGTGCTGCTGGAGGCAGCCGCCGAACTCGCTTGGGTCGCGAGTCCGCGCAACGCGAACCCGACGCTGCGCGACGTGCTCAACGGCTTTCCGTTCGGCACGCTGCCCGATCGCCGGCGGGGCCGCGGCTCCGGGCTGACGCTCAGCGCTGAAGAGATCACGTTCACGCGCGACATCAAGCCGATCCTCGAGGTCAACTGCATCGCCTGCCACAACGACCAGAGCCCGACCAACGGTTACTCGTTGGGCGCGTTCCTGCCGCGACCGATCGCCAACTACGACAAGGTGCTCACGCCTGGCAACGTCGGGCGGCTCGGCAACCCACCCATCGTCACGTCGGGTGACCATACGCGCAGCCTGCTGTGGCTGGTGTTGACGCAGAGGGTCGCCGGAGTCAGTCGGATGCCGCGCGGCTGCGGCAACGAGTTCTTCCCGTGTCTGCCCAACGGTCAGATCTCGCTGGTCGCCGATTGGATCGATCAGGGTGTGCGGCGCGAGCCGAGTGTGCCGCAGCCGCCGCCCAAGATTGGCGAAGATCTCGCGCGCGTGCTGCTGCGCAACCTGCAGCTCCTGCACGTCGAGAACGACGGCGCGCTCAACGATCGGCACGACGGTGAGGTGGCTGGCCGCGTGGTGCGCGCGGTGTCCACCGGCTACGCGCTGAGCGCGCTCGCGACTGTGGCGATGGCGTTGCCGCCGGACGCGCGCACCATCGACTTGCTGCGGCGTGCGGCGACGTTCGCTGCCGCCAAGTTGGTCGATGCGCAGGGTCAGGTCGCGGCCGAACTCGTCGGTGACGCGTTCGGCGCGCGCCAGGCTGGGGTGGCCGCGGACGCCGTGGAGCATGCAGCGCTCACCGCGGGCCTGTTCGCCGCGGCGCGCGTGCTCGACGACGATGCGTTGCGCGCGTCGGCGCGCGCGGCTGCGACCACCTGGGTGCAGACGTTCTGGCGGAGTGAGCAGTCGCTGTTCCGCTCGCGCGCCGGTGACGATCGCTTGCAGGTCGAAGCGAGCGGCCTGGTCTGCGTGCTGCGGGCGCTGCAAGAGGCCGCGGCCGATGGCGCCGTCGCGAGTGCCGCGGCAGCGCATGACGCGTTGCTGGCGCGCGTGCTGCCGGTGGTCGTTGCTGCCGAGTGGGACGGCCTGGGCGAAGTGCTCGACGACGGCGATCCCGACACCGACCGCAACGGCATCAAGGAGCCGGCGCTTGCCGGCGGCGACTTTGGCCGCGCCCCGCTGCTGCTCGGCAGTCTGCGCTTCGGTGCCGACCCCGACGTCGTCGAGGCGCCGGTGACGTGGTCGGACACGATCGGACCGCTCTTCCGTAGTGCGTGCGTGGGCTGTCACGTCGACGGCGCGGTGTTGGGCGGCTATCGCCTCGACACGCCTGCGACCGCGGCGCGCGCCGGCGAGTCGGGGTTTGTCGGTCGCATGGTCGTGCCCGGTGATCCCGAGGCGTCGCTGCTGTATCGCAAGCTCACCGACCGGAGCCCGCCGATCGGCGCACAGATGCCCCTGCTGCGTCCGCCGCTCGACGATCGCGGCCGTGAGTTCGTGCGCCGGTGGATTCTCGAAGGCGCGCTCGATCGCTGAGCGGCCGATCCACTGCAGATGTTGTAGGAAGCAGGGGTGCGATGCCGAATCATGCATTGCTGCGCCAAGGGCGCGCCGCGGAACCCATGACCTTCCCCCAAGCTCTCTACCGCGAGCGGCGACAGCGCGTGCTCGACGCGCTCGGCGCCGGCCTCTTGTTGCTGCCGACGGCGCGGCACCAGCTGCGCAATGGCGACGTGCACTACCCGTTTCGCGCCGGCAGCGACTTCCACTACTTGACCGGCCTGCACGAACCCGACGCGGTGTTGGTGGCGTGGCGCACCAAGCCGGGCAAGCACACCGCGGTGTTGTTCGTGCTGCCGCGCGACAAGGAACGCGAGATCTGGGACGGCCGCCGCGTCGGTGTGAAGCGCGCGGTGTCGGTGTATGGCGTCGATCAAGCGCACAAGATCGCCACGCTGCACGACCAGTTGGCCAAGCTGCTCGACGGGCATACGCGCCTGTTCCATCGGCTCGACGCGGATCCGGCGTTCGATCGACGTCTGTTCACCACTCTGGCGCGCGCCGCGGCGACGCGTCGGCGCGCCAACGCTCCCGCACACCCGATCATCCAAGACCCGTTCCCGACGATCGGGGCGCAGCGGCTGCTCAAGAGCCCCGCCGAGGTCGAGTGCCTGGCGCGCGCCGCCGACGTGACCGCGCAGGGCCACCTCGCGGCGATGCGTACGGCGCGACCGGGCCGCAACGAGTACGAAGTGCAGGCCGAGGTCGAAGCCGCGTTCCGACGGGGCGGCGCGTTGCGCGAGGGTTACTCGTCGATCGTCGCCAGTGGGCCCAACGCCTGCATCCTGCACTATCACGAGAACAACCGCGTGCTGCGCCGCGGCGATCTGTTGCTCCTCGATGCCGGCGCCGAGGTGGACATGTACACCGCCGACGTGACGCGCACCTTCCCGGTGAGCGGCAAGTTCACCGAGGCCCAACGCCGCGTGTACGCGTTGGTGCTGCGCGCGCAGAAGGCGGCGATCCGCACCGTGAAGCCGGGCGCGCCATGGAACGCGCCGCACAAGGCGGCGGTGCGTGTGCTCACGCGCGGCCTCGTCGACCTTCGCTTGCTCCGACGAAGACCCTTGAAGAAGCTCATCGCGAAGGCCGCGTTCAAGCGCTTCTACATGCACGGCACGAGCCATTGGCTCGGGCTCGACGTGCACGACGTCGGTGCCTACCAAGACGGAGACGGCAAGCCGGTGCGCCTGCGTCCGGGCATGGTGCTCACCGTGGAGCCAGGTCTCTACTTCGATCCCCGCGATCGCTCGGTGCCGGCGCCGTATCGCGGCATCGGCGTGCGCATCGAGGACGACGTGCTGGTGACGCGCAGCGGTCACCGCGTGCTCACGGCGAGCGCGCCCAAGGAGATTGCTGACATCGAACGCGCCTGCGCGGACTCCTAAGGGCCCGGCAAACAATAAGTACGCAGAAGCTCATGCCAAGGCGGCGGCTGGCGAGAGCGTGTAGTTCCAAGCCGACAGGTTTCTGTGCGGCTTGATGCAGACGGCTGCCGTGTCGTCCTTCCCGATCTTGATGCCAGGCGACCGCGAGGAAGACGCGTCGCGCTGACGTCGATGAACCGACCGCTCCCGGCAAATCGTTCGGCGCGAAGGGTTCACGGCTTGCACCGACCACCTCGACTCCATTCCGGCGCACCCGGGTGTCGATGACTTGGACATGGAGCGCAAGGACAAGCTGATCCTGCTGCTGATGCTGTCTGGTGCCGGCTACGCCGCCTTCGCGAACTGGGACACGATGCGCACCAAGCTCGGCCTCGACGACCTGGCGCCCGGACGCCTCAAGGCGATCGACCTGGCGAAGAAGGACATGACGCTCGATCGCACGCTGGCGAACTGGCTCGTGCTGCACGAGCGGCGGCGCAACAAGGAGATCGAGATGGAAGAGGAACCCTGGGACGCCACGCGGCTTGAGGGGAATCGCTTCCTGGTGGTCGTCCGCTTCACCGAGCGCGGGCAGCCGCACGGCTACCGGTTCGAGGTTAATACCGCGTCCGGCGGCGTGACGCGGCTCGAAGACGGTGCACGGCCGCCGCGCTAGTGCAGCAACCCGAAAGTTCCGGTACAGGCAGCGGAAGCTCGCAGAAAGAACCACAAAGACCACAGAGATCACAGAGATCACGGAGAGAAAAGGTGGATCTCGGCGCGGGTCAGTTGACGAAGCGACGCACGCCGTCCTTCAAACAGCGCGTTCTTCTCTGGTGTGAGGTGAAGCTTCGCTAGGCCGGCTCCGGGTGCGCAGGCAACGGTTGTCCGCGGCCTCAGCTTCCGCTCAGCTGTCGAGGTCACATTCCTCCTCCCGTCCGAGGCACTGCTCATGCACACCTTGCCCTTCGCTCTGCTCACCCTCGTGGCCGCCGGGGCCGCTGCTCAGTCGGACGCGGAATGGCCGGCGCTGCTGCAGCGCCCGACCTTTGACCTTGTCGAGGCGCTCACCAAGGGGCGCGCCGCCGCCGGGTCGGGGACGCCGTTCAAGGTCGAACTCGAACTCGACAAGGACAAGCTGGTCTACTCGATCGACATCGCGCAGGGCACCAAGACCTGTGCGCTGGTGTTGGACGTCAGTGACGGTCGCACCCTCGATCGCGAGATCGACGCCGATGATCGCTCCAAGGTGACCGCGGCGTGCAAGGTCGCGCTCGGCGACGCCATCGCCAGCGCGCTCCGCCACACGCCTGGCAAGGCACTCCTCGCCGAGATGAGTCTGCGCGACGGCAGGCCGTCGATCGACGTCATCGTCTTTGCCAGTAAGGCGACGGTGGTCAGCGTCGATGGGGTGAGCGGCGCCGTGCTCACCCCGGCGGGGGCCGCCGCGCCCACGGGCGACGCGCTCTTCACCGACACGTTCGTGCTCGACCAAGACGAACTGGTCGCGACCGGCACCAACCCGTTCTTCAACTTGGTGCCGGGCCACACCTTGGTGCTCGAAGGCAAGGACGGTGCCGAGGTCGTGCAGCTCACGATCACTGTGCTCGACGCGACGCGCAAGGTCGCTGGGGTCGAGACACGCGTGGTCGAGGAGCGCGAGACCAAGGGTGGTCGACTGGTCGAGGTGTCGCGCAACTTCTTCGCGATCTCCAAGAAGACCAACAGCGTCTACTACTTCGGCGAAGAGGTCGATATCTACCAGGACGGCAAGGTGGCGAGCCACGACGGAGCGTGGGTCGCAGGTGCTGCTGACGCGCGCTTCGGCCTGATGCTGCCGGGCACCGTGCTGCTCGGCAGTCGCTACTACCAGGAGGTCGCGCCTGACGTCGCCATGGACCGCGCCGAGGTGGTGAGCCTCACCGGCACGCTCGACACGCCGGCGGGTCGCTTCGCAGACGTGCTGGTGATCGAGGAGAGCACACCCCTCGAGAAGGGCAAGGAACGTAAGCACTACGCGCGCGGCGTTGGTTTCATCGGCGACGCCGACCTGCGCTTGGTGCGGCGGCAAGACCCGGCGAAGAAGTAGCGGGCCGCGCGTCCTCTTCGCGCTACTGCTTGCGCTCCGAAACCAACTCGAGCTTGCCGTGGCTGCTGGTCTCGAGCACGCGCCCAACCCCCGGCGCGTACAGGATGATGTCTTGGTCCGTGCCTTCGGGGTTCTCCAGGATCTCGACGCAGTTGGCGAACGATCCGCCCGCGACGGTCACCTTGGCGTTCACCGACGTGACCTCGAACACTTCGGTGCCAGACGGCTGGTGGCCGGTGTAGCGGTCGCCCTCGCGAATCACCGCCGCGAACGCGATCCACGCGTCAAAGCCCGCCTCACCCGCGACCCACGAGTTGGGGCCGACCACGAAGTCTTGGCCATCGCGGACCAGGTTCTCTTCGCCGAACCGCCACACGTTGCCGTCGAGGTCTTGCGCGTACCACTCGCTGGTCATCTCGGTCAGTTCGCTGTCGACGTACACGTCCTGCAGCAACGTCGAGCAGGGCACGCCCTGGATGGTGCGGGACTCGAACCGCGTGCGCACCTCTTCGTAGATTCGTTGGCCGTCGTGCTCGCCCTCGTACACGCTCAACTTGTTGGCGGTGAGCGGGAAGTACGGATGGTTCATCGCCGCGGTGAAGCGCGGTGGCGTGCGGGCGGACTGTTCGTTGCTGGGCGCGCAGCCTGAGGCGAGGAGCAACACGGCGGCGCAAGGGAAGCGGTACTTCATGGCTGACTCAGGGTATGCGCGTTTGGCGGGGGCGTGTTTGGGGGGTGCGGGTGCCAAGCAACATCGTGCGTGCCAAGCTGAGGGACAGCTGAGTAAGCGTGCGGCGGGCCCGAGGGTGTCATTCGGCCCGCCGCAGCCCCATCGAGGCCGTGGGATCGAACGTCAGGCCGTCGATGCGGACGCGGAACGTCCCGTCCTGGTCCTGCGCGATCGCGATGGTGAGGCCCATCAGGCCGGCCAGCGCGGTGGCCATCGACAGGCCGAGCCCGACGTGCTGACTGTCGGGCTTCTGTGTGCCATGGCGCACGAACGGCTCGGTGAGGCGGGCCAGCTCGCCTTGGGGCAACGGCTCGGCGGCGTTGACGATGTCGATGAGCACGGTTGCGTCGTCGCGCGTCACCGTACACACCACGCGGCTCGGTGCGCGCGCGTGGTGCACGGCGTTGCCCAAGACATTGGCCAGGATGATCGCCAACTTGCCGGGATCGGTGCGCACCACCAGGTCTGGGTCGATGTCGGCATGCCACTCGATGCCGCGCGCGCGCGCGTCTGCGGCGAACGCGGCCCACGCGGCGTGGATGGCCTCGCTCGGCCGCACCGCCGTGCGCACCACGCGTTCGATGCCGGCCTGGCAGCGCGCCAGTAGCAGCAGGTCGGTCACCAGCGTGCCCATGTGCCCGGCGATCGCGTCGACGTCTTGGAAGAAGCCGGCCACCGACGCCGTGTCGTCTGGCCACTTGCGACCGACCGCGGCGAGCGAGCGCAGCTCAGCGATCGGCGTGCGCAGCTCGTGAGCGAGGTTGCCGGCAAAGCGCCGCTCGCGGCCAAACGCCGCGGCGAGGCGCTGCAACAGCGCGTTGAGCTGGTCGACGATAGGGGCGAGTTCGCGCGGCGTGGTCGGCAACACGACGCGCGCGTCGAGCGCCTCGGCATCGAGGCCTTTCACCTGCGCCGCCATGGACTCGATGGGACGCAGGCCGGCGGCGAGCGCGTACCAGGCGAGGAGCACGCCCAGCAGAGCAGCGGCGGCGCCGGCACCGAACACCGCGAAGTGCATGCTGGCGATCAGCTCGTCGAGCGCGGTTCGCTCGCGGGCGAGCACGAGGATGACGGCGTGTTGTGGCCCTTCTACCTGAGTGGGCGTGGGCTCGGCGGGATCCTTGGTGTCGCCGATGTCGGTCGCTTGGGCGGCCGACAATGGAATCCAAGTGAACTGCACCATGCGTCCCACGCGACCGTCGGGCAGGGTCAAGTCGCGAGCGGCCGTGATCGCCTGAGCGGGGGACGCGCGCGGCAGGTCGCGGTCGAGGCGTGCGGAGCGCAGCAGCACCTGGCCGTCGTCGAGCCAGAACTGAAAGTAGTCGGGCCGCTCCTGGCGTTCGTACTGCGGCATCAGTTCGGCGTGGTAGTCGAACTCGATGCGCCCTTCCTCCTGTTCGGTGAGCGCCAGCAGCGCGCGCGCCTGCGTCAGCAAGGTGGCGTCGAAGTCGGCCTGCGCCCGCGCACTCAGAGAAGACGCGGCGAAGACTCCGGCGCCACCGATGAGCACGGTGAAGCCGAGCGCGAGGACGAGCGTCAGGCGTAATCGAATGGAGTACAAAGCGCCTACTCGATCATGTAGCCGTGGCCGCGGCAGGTCTTGACGAAGTCATCGTGGCCGAAGCCGCGCACGCGCTTGCGGAGCTGATGCACCAGCACTTCGAGCGAGTTGTTGGACCCTGTCTCGGCGCCAGCGTAGAGGTGATCGAGCAGCTCACTCTTGCTGACGACGCGGCCACGACGCGTGACGAGGTACTCGACGAAGGCAAACTCGCTGCGCGTGAGATTGAGTTCTTCGGTGCCGTCGACGATGGCGCGGCGCGCCGTGTCCAGCGCCACTTCGCCAACGTGGTGCAGCGGGTCCTTCGTGCCGTACTTGCGCCGAATCAACGCGCGCAGCCTGGCCACCAACTCATCGAAGTCGAACGGCTTCACCAGGTAATCGTCGGCGCCAGCCTGCAGGCCTTCGATGCGTTGACTGACCTGATCCTTGGCCGACAGGATCAACACGTGCGTGTCGCGCCCCTCGGCGCGCAGTCGGCGCAGGAGCGTGAGGCCATCGAGCCGCGGCAGCATGAGGTCGAGCACGATCGCGTCGTACTTACCAAGCCGCGCGTGACTCAATCCCTCGTCGCCGTCGGCGGCGGCGTCGACGGCGAAGCCTGAGCGATGGAGCCCGGTCTGCAAGGATCGACGCAGGCGCTCGGAGTCTTCGATGACCAGGACTTTCATGGGACGTGAGGGGAAACACAGACTCGGCGCGCCGCCGGGTTTGGGTCTGACACGAAGATCTTATCTCCACCCGACCTTAGGGTTGCCTGAGCTGGCGTGACGTTGGCACGTGTTCCCCCTGCGAACGGCGATAGCGATCGTGAGATGACGGCGTGCTCGTTGCCAAACTACGAGTCAAGTTCACGCGCTGCGTCAGGAGGCGCTCGTGACATCGCGCGGCGGACCCGACCGCAGGTGCAGTTCGGGTCGCCTGCTACTTCGCCAGCCGCAACGGGAGTCGGCGCAGCCGCTGCCCGGTGGCGACGAACACCGCGTTGCCCACCGCGGCGGCGATCGGCGGCACGCCGGGTTCGCCGACGCCGCCGGGCGGCGCGCTGCTCGGCACGATGTGCGCCTCGACCTTGGGCATCTCGTGGAAGCGCAGCAGCGGGTGGTTGTGGAAGTTCGATTCCTTCACCTGGCCGGCCTCGATGTTCAGTTCGCCGTACAGCGCCGCCGTCAAGCCGAACGCTGTGCCGCCTTCGAGCTGCGCGGCCACGCCCAGCGGGTTGACGCACACGCCGCAGTCGATGGCGACGACGACGCGCTCGACCTTGATGCGTCCGTCGGTGACGGTGACCTCGGCCACGTGTGCCACGTAGCTGCCGAACGATTCGTGCACCGCGACGCCGTAGCCCTTGCCCTTGGTGGCTGGGCCCAAATTGGCCTTCTCGACCGCGAGATTGAGCGCGCCGAGATGGCGCGGATGCTTCTTCAGCAGGCGACGCCGATACTCGATCGGATCGATCTTCGCCGCGTGCGCCAGCTCGTCGATGAAGCTCTCCATCGCGAACGCGCTGTGCGAATGCCCCACCGAGCGCCACCACAACACCGGCACCGGCAGTATGGGCGAGTGTAGCTCGACGTGATGGTGCGGCATGTCCGTCACGTATGGCGAGTCGGCCACGCCTTCGACGCTGGCGCCGTCGACCCCGTTCTTGATCATGACCGCAGCGAACGGAGTGCCTGCGACGATCGATTGGCACACCACGCGGTGGTGCCAGCCCACTGGCAGGCCGTCGTCGCCGAGACCCACGCGCATGCTGTGCAAAGCCATCGGCCGGTAGTAGCCGCCGCGCACGTCGTCTTCGCGCGTCCATACCGTCTTGACCGGCGCACCGGCAGCCTTTGCAACGTGCACGGCCTCGGCCACGAAGTCGCACGCCGGGTTGGCGCGGCGGCCAAAGCCACCGCCGAGGAACGTGGTGTGCAGCGTGACCTGCTCGGGCTTCAACCCGGCGATGTGCGCCGCCGCGGCCTGATCCGGCGTCTGGAACTGCGTGCCGGTCCAGATCTCACAACTGTCCTTGCGCAGGCGCACCGTGCAGTTGAGCGGCTCCATCGGCGCGTGCGGCAGATAGGGCGCTTCGTACTCCGCGCTGACGACCTGCGCGGCACCATCGATCTGCGCCGCCGCGTCGCCGGCCGTGGTGGCGACCAGTCCAGGCTTTTTGGCCATGGCGCGGTACTCGGCGCGCAAGGCGTCGGTCGACAGCGACGCCCCGGCGCCGTGATCCCATTCAATCGTCAGCGCGTCGCGTCCCTTCTTGGCGGCCCAGAAGTGATCGGCGACGACGGCGATGCCCGAAGGCACCTGATACACGCCGCGCACGCCGTCGACCGCCTTGGCGGCGTCGGCCTTGAAGCTCTTGACCTTGCCGCCGAACACCGGCGCACGGGCGACCAGGGCGGTGAGCAAGCCAGGCAACTTGACGTCGAAGCCGAACTCGGCGCGGCCGGTGACCTTCAGCGCGGAGTCGAGCCGGCGCGTCGGCTTGCCGATCAGCTTCCACTCGGCTGGCGGCTCGAGCGTGACTTCGGTCGGCGGCGTGAGGCGCATCGCGGCCTCGGCGAGTTGGCCGAACGTCAGCTTCTTGTCGCTGTGCACGACGCTGCCTTGGTCGACGCGGCACGCCGCCGCTTCGACGCCCCACTGCTTGGCCGCGGCCTCGATCAGCATGGTGCGCGCCATCGCGCCGACTTGGCGATAGCGGTCGAACTCCGACCATGTGCTGGTCGAGCCGCCGGTCATCTGCATGCCGTACGCGGTGTGCGCGTAGGCCGGCGCCGCGAGCGCGTGCTTGGCCTGCACCTTCTGCCAGTCGCAGCCGAGTTCCTCGGCAAGCAGCATCGGCAAGCCGGTCCACACGCCTTGGCCCATCTCGGAATGCGCCAAGAATACGGTGATGCTGTCGTCGGGGGCGATGTGCAGGAAAGCGTCGGGCGCCGGCAGCTTGGCGCGGGGGCTGCCGTTGGTGATCGGCGAGGCCGCAGGTAGGCGCACGCGGAAGCTGATGACGAGCCCCGCTAGCGCGCCGGCCGAGGTCTTGAGGAAGGTGCGGCGCGAGGCCGCTTGTGTTTCGTGTGGGGTCATCGCATCACCCGCCAATGAGTTCGGCGGCGCGATGCACCGCAGTCTTGATTCGTTGATAGGTGCCGCAGCGGCACAGATTGCCGGCCATCGCCATCTCGATCTGCGCGTCATCCGGCTTGGGCGTTTTCTCGAGCAGCGCGGCGCACGCCATGATCTGACCAGACTGGCAGTAGCCACACTGCACGACGTCCGTCTCGACCCACGCGCGCTGCACGGGATGCGAGCCGTCGGCCGACAGGCCCTCGATCGTGGTGATCTTGCGGTCGCCCACGGCGGAGGCCGGCGTGATGCACGATCGCGTCGGTTGGCCGTCGAGGTGCACCGTGCAGGTGCCGCACTGGGCGATGCCGCAGCCGTACTTGGTACCGGTCAGGCCGACCAGGTCGCGCAAGACCCAGAGCAACGGCATGTCAGGGGGAGCGGACACCTCGACCTCGCGGCCGTTCACGTGGAGCTTCATGGTGGTTGCGTGCGATGATCGAGGGAGCGGGTGGTGGAATCAACCGCGGTCGGGGCGCATGCGCGTCGCGTGCTGGCGCGACAGCGCGGTTTGTTCACGCGCGATCCGGGCCTTGGCGCGAGTCGAGTCGTCTCAGTCAGCCGCCGACGAACACATCGTCGAGAGTCTGCGCGTGGAGGATGCGGACGGCCCAACGGTCGACATCAGCGGAAGAGCCGGTCTGTACGCGGGTGATCACGGCGTCGGGAGGTGGGCCGAAGCGTGTGGCGAGCTGGCGTAGAAGGAGTTCGGCGCCGCGCTTGGCGCGGCCCTCGGCCTTACCTTCGGCCTTACCTTGTCGACGTCCTTTCGCGATCAGCTTCTCGGCAGTGCTCATGACAGAATCTCCAGCATCCTCACCGAGAACCTCGACGACGGCGCGGCACAGCCGCTCGGCGTGGACCTCGGTGACGGCGAGAAAGTAAGACCATAGCGTGAACAGGCGCCGGCGTCCGCCCGGAGTTTTGCCGACGGCACTGACCGTGGTGGCCCAGCGGGGAATAGCGGCGAGTGCCTTGGCAGGCGATTGGTGCCGCACATGTTGCAAGAAGAGCAGAGAGAGCTGTGCCATCGCCGACAGGGTGCGCGCCTCGATGTCGGCCTCGCTGGCAAGAGCGAGATCGTCGAGCACGAAGTGGCAGTCGGGTTGCAGCGGCGTCAGCCAGCGCGCGACCGCGCGCGGTAGATCGTCGAGCGCAAACAGCGGGCGCAACGAGACCGGCGCCGTGAGGGCGCGATCGTCGTGGTGGACGACGATCGGCAGCAGGAGCGGCAGGTGAGTGGCGCGCTTGTGCCGCTTGCGATGGTCTTGCAGGATGGCGACGAGGTAGCCGAGAACCTGGAGAGCGGTGAAGCGGTCGGCGCTGCTCTTGTGCTCGAGCAAGAGGTAGAGCAAGACCTCGCGCTTGCCGATCGGCGCCGAGAACAGGAGATCGGCGTGGTGCTCGCGCGAGGCCGTGTCGACGAAAGACCGCCTTTGCCGCACGAGCTGACGCCAATCGATCGCGCGAACGAGCGACGGCGGCAAGCTGCTGCGCAGAAGACCTTCGGCGTTTGCCGGCCGCGAGAACACGGCGCGGAACAGCTTGTCGTGGGGAGTTGGCAAGAGGGTTCCTCACAAACCCTGTGGCACGCGAACGCGGTTTGGTTACGTGCGATTTCGGCTTTCCTGGCGCGAGTCGAGTCGGGTCAGTTCAGGCGTCGGCGAAGACGTCATCGAGCACGCCGCAACAGGCACTACTTGGCGAGGAACGCTCGGCCGCGCGGGGACTCGGTCAGGCCGAGCGACTTTTGCGCGCGCTTGTCTCGGCGTTGCGGTGCGCTCCAATCGACGTCACCCTCACCGGGCCCCCTTTCCTCGATGTTCGCCCTCCTCCGCCGATCGTTCTTCGCCGCCCTCGCCCTCGTTGCCGCCGCGTCCGCGCAAGACGTCGACCGCAGTCGCGGCGCCATTCCTGAGAATCCGCCGCTGATGCGTTGGCAGCG
Organism: Planctomycetota bacterium; assembly: GCA_031423015.1. Lineage (GTDB taxonomy): Bacteria > Planctomycetota > UBA1135 > UBA1135 > UBA2386 > DATGPD01. The sequence goes on from JANPER010000208.1 coordinate 23,401, forward strand.
CGCGCTGGCTGACGCGGAAGCGGCGCGCACGGCGAGCGCTCAGCCGCTGCTCATCTGCGTGAACATGGATTCCGAGGCGGCGAGCGAGCGGCTGGCGCACGGCCGCTACACGACGGCGGCGTTTGCCGAGTTGGCGCAGGGGTTCGTGGCGGTGATCGCGTCGCCCGATCGCCACACGCCAAAGGACTACGACGAGCAAGGCAAGCGGGTGCCGTGTCCGCGCTTTGGCTGTGTGACCTGTGGCGAGCACATCGCCATCGAGCCAGTGTTGTTCGCGAAGTACTTCAAGGAGAACCGCGTGGCGCCGCGCCACATGGGCGTGGGCAGCGACGGCAACGAGCTGTTCGACATTTTCTTGACCAACGACTTCGCGCTTATCGACGCAGCACTGAAAGAGCACGGCAAGCCGCGGTCGGACGCGCCTTCGCCCTTCGACTCGCGCGCGCGCGAGCAGGAGGAAGCGAAGTACGTGACCGCCGACCGCGCGGGCCGCGCGGGGTTGCTCGAGGCGGCGGCGCGCGCGGCGCACCGTCCGTACGACTTGGTTCGCCTCGGGCTGCGCGACGCGGACGCCGGGTTGCGCGGTCTAGCGCGCCAGGCGCTCGCCGCGACCGCGACGCCGGCGGCGCAGAGTCTGCTGATCGCGCTGCTCGACGATGAGCCTGACCGGCAGGCGCGCGCGGCACTCGTGCCGGTACTGAGGAAGGTCGCCGACGACAAGCCGGAGACGGCGCTGGCGCTGCGGGTGCACGCAGCGATGACGCAGTCGGCCAAGGTGCTCGACAGTGGCAAGTGGCTGGCGGCGCTGCGCGTCGCTGAGCCCGAGCCGACGCTTCCCGACGAGGATCTCGACGCTCGCCTCGATGAGCTGGGCACCAAGGCGGCGGCGAGCGACGCTACCGCGGCGGTGATCGTCGAGTTCGGCGCGACCACGCTGCGCTTCGCGCGCGAGCGCATCGCGGCGGGCAAGGATGCGCAGTTCCTGCTGTCGGATGCGGAGCACGCCGCCGACAAAGCGCTGGCCAAGGACGGCAAGAACGTGCGTGCGCACGCGCTGCGCGCCGAGCTGGCGCAGATGCTCGGTCAACGCGACGTCGCGGCCAAGCACGCGCGCGCCTCGTTGCCGGCGTTGCTGGCAGCGTCGGAGGTTGCGACCACCCAGGCTGGGTTGGTGCTCGCGGGCTTGGCCGAGGGCGGCGCGCAAGCGATCTATGCGGCCGAGGGCAAGGAGGCGGAGTGGGACGGCGAGTTGTTGAGCGAAGCCGACGCTGCTTACACGGTGCTGGCAACCCATCCGGCGGGCAGCGCAGCTCAAGCGAGTGCGCACGCCGACATGCTGGCGTTCTTGGGACTGCATGGCTGCGCTCGCCACGCGTTGACGCGCGCCTTGCGTCGCTTCGGCACGGACACCGCGTTGCACGAACGCTTCCGCAAGCACGTCATCGCCACGCGCGGCGCCGCAGCGTTGACCCACGCGTATGCCGAACTGGGCGTCGACGCGAGCGATGTGCCGAGCCATCAGTGGTTTGCCGGTTACGCCGAACTCGTGCTCGCCGAGCATCACAAGCGGCAGGGCGACAACCAGCCAGCTTCAGCGGCGTACGGTCGCTCGGCCGAAGCGTTCTTGCGGAGTCAGCGCGACAACCCGGCCTACGCCGAGTCGGCGGCGTGGTACGCCGCGATGGCACAGGCCGGTCGCGCGCGCGTGAGCCTCGATCTCGGCGACTTGGCCGCGGCGGGCAGACTCATCGTGGAGGGCATCAAGCGTTTGCCTGCCGTCGCTGAACAAGAGGATGGCCTCGGTCGCACGCCGCTGTTCACGCTGAAGCAGATCCTCGAGCAGTGTGCCGCCAAGGAACTGGTCGAGGTACGCGGCGAGATCGAGCGTGAGCTGTCGACCGCGGTGCCTGGGGTGTGGGCGAAGGCAACGGGCGGTTAGCGGCTACCCAGACACGAACAGCATCTTGCGCAGCGGTTGCATCAGCGGCCGCGCCAGCCGCTGCTCGGCGACCATCCCGCCGACAACCGCCGACATGATCAGCAGGTGCGGCTCGCGCAAGAACGAGTCGCCCCACGCTGAGAAGGCTAGCCAGCCGATGACCGGCGCCAGCAGTTGGCCCATGTGTGCGTACGGCGAGTTGCCGCGGAACGCGGCGCGACCGATGTAGTAGGCGACGCTGGCCCAGAAGGCGATGATCAGTACGGCGCCGGGGTAGCCGTAGCACAGCGTGTGTAGCAGCAACACGCCGTCGATGATCAGGATGTCGCCGGTGCGCTCGAAGCTCTCACCCCAGCCGATCCACGGCCTCTCGTTCACCAACGGCTTGAACGCGTCGAGTTGCAAGAACCGGTAACCGACGGTCTGGCTGTAGGTGCCTTCGGTGTTGGCGGCGTCGCCCGCCAAGTACGTCGCGACCTCGGCGCCGCTGACGTTGGGACCCATCATCCAAACGAAGAACAGCAAGCCGGCAAGCGCCAAGATGACGCCGACCCATCGCGTGTTACGCAACACGAGCGGGGTCAGAAACGCGAGCGCGAGCCCCATGTTTGGCCCACGACTGACCGACATCAGGGTGCCGATGAGGGCGGCTAGGAACCCCACTGGCAGCGCACGCGGCACTTGTTGGTCCCGTCCGCGCCAGCCTCTGATTGCGCCGGCGAACAGGATCGTGAGCAACACCATGTAGTGCCCGAGTTCGAGCGACCCGCTCGCGAGCACGACTGGTCGACAAAAACCGAGGCGCCAGTGTGAGGGCTGCCAGACGTTGAAGAGGGTGCTGTTGACGAAGGTCGAAAGACGCGCCTCGGCAAACATCAGCACGAGGTGCACCAACACGATGGGCACGATCGCCTTGACGAAGAGCAACAGGTCTTCGGAGGTGCGCAGGTACAGGCGCCCAGCGACGTACGGGACCACGAGCGACACGCCGAGGAACAGCAGGCGCGACACCGCGGCGTAGGGCCCGTTGTTGAGCAGCACCGAGAAGAACGCCCAGATGACAAACAGGTACAGGAACGTGTCTGGCCAGGCGCCTCGATACTCCGCCCACCGCTCGCGCTTGGTGACGAAGAGCAGCAGCAACGCGGGCAGCGTCACGGCGGTGATCTTGTCGAGGTCGGGTATCCCCGGGAGCGCCAGCACGACTCCAGCCGGCAGCAGCATGGTCTGCACGAAGATCAGGAACGGCACCAGCCGGTTGGGGCCGAGGATCAAGCCGCCCCAGAGCGTGGCGGCAAAGATCGCGATCAGGTAGGCGATGCCGAGCGAGTACATGCAGCAGGGGGATGGGCGGCGCGTGCCGTGTCCAGGTTTTCGGCAGTCGGAGTGGTCGGAGTCAACAGGGTTGCCACTTCGCTGTCGAGCCGATGCTGCGCGTTGCCTGCTGTTTGGCGCGCAAGAGTGGCCGACGGCTCCGGCCTCGTTACCATCCCCGGTTCAGGTTCAACCCCGGAGTCTCAACACATGAATCGCTTCTTCGCCGTTGCGCTGACCAGCGCAGTCCTTGCCTTGCCGATGACCGCCCAACAGGGTGGCTCGGCCAATCGCACCACGCCAACCGTTGGCCAGAGCATCGCCTTCACCAATGGCTGTTCGGTGAAGATCGAGTACCGCGCCATCGCCTGGGCCCAGGGCCGCTTCATGGAGGCTCTCAAGACACCTGAGGGTCGCGACCGGCACAACAAGGGCTTGAAAGCAAACCCCACGGGTTCGCTCACCGCGTCGCACGACCTGAGCCTCGCCGGCCAAGCCGTGAAGGCCGGCACCTACAAGCTGTACTTCGAGGTCGATGCCGATGCGAAGTTCCACCTCGTGCTGGCGGATACCGCTGGTGCCGAGACCAAGTGGAAGCTCGACCTCGCCGAGAAGGGTGAGATGGCCGCGCGTCTCTCGCTCACGTTGACCGCGGGCAAGGCCGACACGGACGCCAACGTGGGCTTCACGTTTGGCAAGCTGAACGGCAGCGTGACGTTGAGCGCCGTCGCCATGGCGAAGAAGGAAGCCCCCAAGGATGCCGCCGCGCCGGCGAAGGAAGAGGGCAAGTCGAAGGGTGACGGCAAGTAGACCGCGCGACGACGACCGCGCGCCGGCGCCTGGCGCCGTGCGCGCGTGTCCCGACCTCATGCTCGACGGCCCGCCGTCGGCGCAATGGACGATCGCGCTGGCGCATGGTGCCGGCGCGCCGATGGACTCGCCCTTCCTCCGCGACCTCGCGGCGCTACTCGTGCAAGAGGGCTTGCGGGTCGCACGCTTCGAGTTCCCCTACATGGCGGCGCGCCGCGGCGGGACACGGCGACCGCCGGACCGCGAGCCGGTGTTGCGCCAGACTTGGCACGCAGTCGTGGCCCAGTTGCTGGCGGACGGCACCCCTGAGTCGCGCTTGGCGATCGGCGGCAAGTCGATGGGGGGGCGTATCGCCAGCATGGTCGCCGACGAACTCAGGGTCGGTGCCTTGGTGTGCTTGGGCTATCCGTTTCATCCGCCGCGGCAACCGACCCGCCTGCGCACCGCGCATCTGGCCGGCCTGCGCACGCGAGCGCTCATCGTGCAGGGCGAGCGCGACCCGTTCGGCACGGCGGCCGAGGTCGCGGCGTATCCGCTGTCGCCAGCGATCGAGTTCCTATGGCTTGCCGACGGCGATCACTCGCTGGTCCCGCGGCGCAGCTCGGGGCACACCGCAGCGGCGCACTTGGCGACCGCGGCCCGCGCGATCGCGGGGTTCTTGTTGCCCGCGTCCGGCTGAGCAGGCCGGCGCGACCGGTTGGCGAGACGGCTCAACGGCCGCGCAGCGCGACGTTCCCGCGCTCACATGAGGCGGTTGTACCACTCGACGATCAACGTCTCCTTGACGTCGATCTGCACGTCTTCGCGCGCTGGATCCTGCACGAAGGTCACTTCCATCTTCTCGTTGTCGTAGGTGAGGAACGGCGGCACCTGCCGGCCTGGCTCGGCCAAGGAGTTCACGACGATCGGTAGCTTCTGGGCCTTCTCGCGCAGCGAGACGACCTCGCCCGAGCTCAGCACGCGGCTCGAGATGCTGCACCGCTTGCCGCCCACTTTCACGTGGCCGTGGTTCACCAGCTGGCGCGCGGCGCGAATGGTGGGGGCGATGCCGACTCGGTAGAGAATGTTGTCGAGGCGCGACTCCAGCAGCTGCAACAGGCGAGTGCCCGTGTTGCCCGGCGAACCCGCCGCGACCCGGAAGTAGCGCTTGAGCTGCCGCTCGGTCAAGCCGTAGTTGAAGCGCACCTTCTGCTTCTCCTCGAGGCGCAGCTTGTAGTCGCTGACCTTCCGCCGCGGCAGCGCACCGTGTTGCCCCGGCCGGTTCTGGCGGTTCTTCGGTGACTTCCAGGTCAGGCCGGGCAGCACTTGGCCGAGCCGGCGCAGGATCCTCACTCGTGGTCCGGTATAGCGAGACACGTCAGTTCGATTCCGTCAGTAGCGCGCAGAGAAGCAGGCCGGTGTCTTCGCGCGCACGACAACCGCTGGCCCGGGAGGAGCGGTTGGGTGTTCGGTGGCGCGATGGCGCCGCCGGGCACGAGGGGCGGAGAATGGAAGCAGACCGACGAAGCGGATTCAAGTGCGCGATGTTTGCGTTGGCGGTCGCCGCCGATCGGCGCTACCCTCCGGCCTCTCCTTTGTCCGTGGGCGGTTTGTTTGACGGAGGATCCCCTTGACGTTCCCCTTTGTGGCGCGCGTTGACGCAGCGTTGTGCCCGTGCGTTTTGTCGCACGCCGTTTCGCGTCTTTTTCGGCTCCCCGCTTCCGGTCTGGTGGGTGCGGCCGCAGTGTGTTTGCTCCTCTCGGCCTGCGGCGGCGATGGCGATTCCGAGCCATCGGGCGTCCGCGCCATCGCCATCGAGCCGATGGGGCAGCCGAGCATCATCTCCGACGGCGATGGGCGCACGCGCATCATCACGTCGTTCGTGGCGCGGGCCGACCAGGGCACGATCCGGCGGGCGTTGACCGTGGGTGAGACCACGGTCGAGTTCTACCTCGACGGCGCCAAAGTGAGTGGTGAGTCGGTCCTCGACCGCAACGAACTCGGCGGCGACCTCTTCTACACTCTGGTGCTCGACGGCAGCTATTCGATGCTGTCGGACCACACGCCGCCGGCCTTCCAGCCGATGCTGTCCGCGGCACGCGCCAGCATCGATGAGATCGCGCGCGAGTGGCAGCAGCGGGGCACCGCCGCCGAAGTGCGCTTCGACTGGCTGTGGTTCGACGACTACATCCACTACCCCGACGACAAGAGTGGGGCGAGCATCAGTGTGGTGCCCGCGCCGCGCTCCGGCGAGAACGACACGCGCCTGTTTGGCGCGGTCGACTACATGTTCAAGCGGCACGTGGCGACGGCGGGGACCGGCTTTGCCACAAAACCACAGGATCGCCACGTGATGGTGGTGTTCACCGACGGCAACGACAACCGCAGCTACTTCGTCACCACCGAGTCGAACGAGCGGGTCGAGTCGCCGGTGCCGCACGTCAAGCACCGGCCGGGCACTGCCACCGTCGATCACGTGGCGCTGATCGCGCGCATCAACGCGGCGCGCGCGGCAAACCAGTTGCCGGGCTTCACGTTGCACGCCATCGGCCTCGGCAGCAGCGTGCGCGCCGAACCGTTGCGCGAGCTGGCGGCGAGCCAGAGCGGCGTGTTCGTGCAGAACCCGAGCAGCCGCAACCTGAGCGAGTTGTTCAGCGCGATCACGCGCGAAGTGGTGAGCATCCAGACGGTCGGCGTCAAGCTGCCGCTGCGACCGGGCCGCTATCAGCTCAACGTGCGCGTGAGCTTGAAGGATGCGCCCGAGCGCTTCGCGGAGTACCCGCTCGACTTCACGGCGCAGTGAGGTGCGGCGCCTGAGGGCTCGCGCGCTCGCGGCAGCGGGCGCGCTGCTGATGGTGCTGGCGGCGTGGGTCGCGCTGCCGGTGGTGGGTGGCGGCGGCGACGAGCAAGCGCGCTTGGCGAGCGTCCTATCGCCGAGCTCGCCGTCGACGTTGGTGCTGCCGATCAATCAGACGGCACCGGCTCAGCTTCCGGCGCGAATCGAGTCGGCCGTCGCGGGCAGCCTCTGCGTGCAGGCGGGCGTTGGAACCCCACGCGTCGGCGTCCTCTTGCAGCTGCGTCGTGCGGCGTTCGCGCCGCGCGTGCGCTTCGACGCCGAGTTGTGGAACGCGTTCGCCGAGGGTTCGCGTGGCGATCTCGCTGCGTTGTGTGCCGCAATCAAGGATCGCTTAGCGCGCGTCGGCCACGAGTGTGTGCAGGAGCGCGCGTGGACGCACGGCGAGGTGTTGGCCCTCGACGCGACCGCGACCGGCGATGACTGCACCGCGGTTGCCGTGAGCGCGTACGCGATCGGCTTCGCTCGCCTTGGTGGATCGGGGCAGTTGCAGATCCAAACGATCGGCGGCGCCGAGTTGTACGCCGAGGGTGAAGGTGAGCTGTGGGCTTGGTCAGACAGCGACTTCGTCGGCATCCACCGCGCCGGCGCCGGCCGCCTCGTGCCAGCCGCGCCCGGTCGGGCAGTGCAGAATGTGAGTACGCCGCCGTGCCGCGTGCGCTTCTTCGCCCCGTTCGACGCGAGCCCCTCGTCGGTGTGTGTGCTCACGGCCGTGCCAGGTTTCGTCGATCGAACGTTCGATGGCTTGTCGCCGACCTCGACGCTCTACCTGGGACCGTCGCCAACAGACGCCGACGTTGAACTGAGCATGTGCGTCGTGATCGTGCGCGCGTCGGCCGTGGGTGGATGGTCGCTGCGCGAAGAAGGCAAGCCGTTCGGTGCTTACATGCTGCAAAGCGGGGGCGGCGCGTTGCGGGCGATCGCGCCCATTAGCCGTTGACGGTGCGTATCGGCTTCACCATCAATACCCCGGCGTAGCGCGGTCATGGAAGCTGGGGTCGCGGTCAGCGCTCGGGCTCTGGACGCCGATCATCTGGGGCAGCGACCACTTCCTGGCCCTCCACTGGGCCAATCCGGCGGGCACGCCGCAAGATCTGCCACATGCGCCAGAGTTCACCAACGATGTCGACGCGACGAGCAATCGCTTCGGGAGACATGTCGTCGACAATCCCGCGACTGCGTCGCTTCATTTCATCAGCGTCCATCGGGCTCCTGCGGTTCGAGACCGAGCTGCCGCAGATCGTCGATGTCGCGCGGGCGTCCCGCCAAGCGCTTCATCGTCGCCAGGCCACTCCGCGAGACGACTGTGACCTTGCGCTGCGGTAGCTGGTGCTGCTCCCGGCTGCGCCACACCTCGACAAACGAGGGTCCCACCAGGAGGAGGTCGACGGTGACAAGATCCTCGCCGTCGGCCTTGGAAAGCGGCCTTGGGCCCTCCTGGTCGGCGCTGCGCCGACATGCAACTGTGGTTGCGGCCCAAGGCCGCGATAGGCGTTCCGGCGCCAAACACCAGGAGACCCGAGTCCAACGTGAAGCCCGCGGCGGCCAGCGCTGCGCGCGCTCGGTCGAGATCTGATTCGAGAACGAGAACATCGATGTCTTTGGTCAACCGCGGATAGCCATGGATCGCGACGGCGAGCCCCCGCAAACAGCGTGCTCGACTCGCTCGGCGGCCAGCGCGTCCAGAACGGCGAACCAATGCTGCTGCAGGTCCATCGAGGCCGCGGAGTGTAACGCTGTGCACACCTTCGGACATCGTTCACCGCAAGGTCGAGTCTTCGCCCCGACGCGAGTGCATCGTCAAGCCGTTCGGAGCCTACCTGCTGCAAAGCAGGGGCGGCGCGTTGCGGGCGATCGCGTCGGCTAGCCGCTGGCGGTGCGTATCGGCCTCACCATCAATACCCCGCCTGGCTGTCGCTGCCATCGAGGATCTGGTCGTAGTTGCCGAGGTTCGCGTCCGACTTGCCGGCGATCACGCGGCCGCGGTTGCCGGCGAACGTGTTGCCGACGAGCGTGATCGTCTGCGGCGTTGCGCCGTGGGCGCGGCGCTGGCGAAAGATCGCGTAGCCCTGGCGGTCGTCGAGGCGCGTGCCGCTGTTCTCGACGCGGCAGCGCTCGATACGCACGGTGGCGGCGTCGGTGGAGCGGACGCCGTTGCGGCCGGACGCGAGGATCGTGACGTCGGTGACGGTCACGCCGCACGGACCGTCGCCGAGGGAGACGCCGTCGCCGGCGTTCGCTTCGAGCCAGAGGTTGCGCAGGACGACGTCGCAGTTGTCGCGGTCGATGCGGATGCCGTCGAAGTTGTCCGTCGTGCTGTGCACGGTGCAGTTGTCCACGGCGATGCGCTCGTTGCTGTGGTGGCCGCCGAGCAGCTCGACTCCATGGCGGGCGTTGCTGCTCGCGTCGATGTCGAAGAACGCGAACGACAGGTCGTGGCTCTGGCTGATGCGGAAGCCGCGCACTGTGACGAGGCCGGCGGACGACAAGCCTTCGAGGGAGATGTCGTGCTTGCCGCGCAGCGTGACCAGTTCGTCGTACGTGCCGGGGTTCACCAGGATGCGCGCGAGCTGGTCTAGCTGGGCGCGGTTCACCGCCTGCTGGATCGTGTCGTAGGGGAACGCGGTGTTGTCGACGCGCACGCCGATCACGCGGCCCAGCGTGCTGTCGAGCACGGTGAGCGACGCCGACGGCGTGAGCGCCAGGCCGTCCGCGGTCGCGGTGATGCTCGCGGTGCCCAACGCGGTCGCATCCAGGCGCTGGGTGTAGGTGCCGTCGTTGTTGTCGCTCACGCTGCCAGTCAGCGTGCCGAGCGTCGTCTGGAGGACGACCGTCTTGCCGCTGCCGACCGCGACGCCCTGGTCGTTCTTCGGCGTCACGGTCACGGTCGCGTGCCCGCCAAGGAACGTGGTGTCGGGGCTGACGGTGATCGTGCTCTGCGCCGGGTCGATCGGGATGAAGGTGACCGACGCAGTGTCGGTGATGGCGACGCTGTTGACGGTGGCGGAGACGACGGCGCCGGCGGCGGTCGGGATGGCTTGCAGGATCTGAGCGTAGGTGCCGTCGCCGTTGTCGGTGATCGAGCCGAGAAGAGATCCCGACGTCGTTGACACGATGACCGCCAGTCCGGCGCCCACAACGCTCCCGCTCGCATCCCTGGGTGTGACCGCGATCGTGCTCGTCCCCCCGAACCCCGACACCAGGGAGGGCGCCGCGATGACCATCGACTGATCGGCGTCGACGGCACGTCGGTACGTCCACGTGTCATCCGTCACGCTCGACGGATTCGCGAAGCCGCCAAAGAGCAACCCGCGCCCCGTTGCACGGTGATGCGCCATCGCCGCGCTGTACCGTCCGGCGGGGCTCGTTCCGCTCGGCATCGCGTGCCACGATGAACCGTTCCACTCCCACGTGTCAGCGAGCGGCGTGAAGACTGACCCCGACACGCCACCAAACAGCACGACGCGCTGCCGATCCTCGTCGTAGCCCACGTTGGCGTAGCCACGAGCAGTCGGTCTGGTCGCCACCGGCACGCTTGCCCAGATCGTGCCGTCCCACTCCCACATGTCGTCGGCGTAGCCCGTGTCCGTGAATCCACCGAACAACACAACGCGTCCGCGATTCGCGTCGAACCACAGCGCCGGTCGGTAGCGTGGGCTGGGGCTCACCACAGAGACCCTCTCTGTCCAGTCCGTCCCGTCCCACTCCCACGTGTCGTTCAGCCTTGTGGAAGCGATCGTGGATCCACCGAACAACACGATGCATCCACGAACCGAGTCGTACGCCATTCGATGTGCGTCCCTGGCAGGAGGGCGATGCGCCGGAGTGCTGGCAACCCAATCGACGCCGTCCCACTCCCACGTGTCGTCGAGGTCGTTCGTTCCATCCCAGCCGCCGAACAAGACCGTCCGCTGCCGCGCCACGTCGTAAGCCATCGTCTCTGACGTACGGGCGGTTGGGCTGTGTGCTGGCGTACGTTCGGTCCACTGCGATCCATCCCACTCCCACGTGTCGCCGAAGAGTGTCAGACTGGGCGCAAAGCGATTGCCGCCGAACAGAACGACGCGGGCGCGCGCTGCGTCGTAGCTCATCGCGCTGTAGCCACGGGCTGAAGGATGGGCGGTCGGGGACTGGAGCAACCACTCGCCTTGCGCAAGGCAAGGTGTCGGAGCCGTGAGCAGGGCCGCACCCAACAGCCATCGTGCCGCATCGTGCAAGCGGCGCAGCTTGGCGACGGCCCGGCTCGCCAGGGCCGGTGCCCGCGACATCCAGGCGGAGAGCTGCAGTTCACGAAGAAACGGCGGGTCGGTGGGCGTACGAGCAAACGTCACGGCGAAGCCTCCAGCAGAGACGAGGGCGAGCAAAGATTGACGGACAGCGGCTGAAGAGGCGACTGCGCCCGTGGCGATCGCGCTTTCTTCTGTCATCGAGGGCGATGGCGCCGGCGGTGCAAGGCCTGCGAGCTGTACCACCGAATCCGCGTAGCCCCGCAGGACGTTGAGCAGCCATGACTTCTCGCCCGTCGCCGCCAACTCCGTCAGCCATCGCCGCCTCGTCGGGTAATCGAGGCCTTCCCACCACCGCTCCACCAACGCCACTTGCTGTTGCCGGAACGCCACCGCACCAGGATGAAGGGCGATGGCCTCGCCGAGCACGATGAGCGCGGCGACATGCTCACCCTCCGTCGCAAGCAGCCGCGCGTAGCGCGCGCGCACGGCGGGCGTCTTGTGTTTCGTACGCATCCACTCGAACAACCGTCGCGCCTCGGTCACCTCACCGCGTGCCGCGTGCCATTCCGCCCGCACCGCGGTCCGCGAGTCGAAGCGGTCGTGCCCGGACAACTCCTTGGTCTCCTCGAGCAGCCGGCCCGCGCGCTCGACGTCGCCGCAACGCAGCGCCGCCGCGGCGAGCTGCACGCGCACGAAGCCCGAGCGGGGGAATGCGCGCGCGGCCGCCTCCAAGCGCGGGTAGGCGAGCGCCGGTTGCTCCCGCTGCAAGTGCAGCTCGCCGAGTGCGGCATCGACCAGCGGATCGCCGGGGTCGGCGAGGTCGAGGCCTTCCCATGCCCGGGAGCACGGCTCCGCGTCGCCGCGCAGATACGCGACCAGGCCCAGCGCGTGGCGATCGCTGGGATCACCTGCCGCTTCGCCATCGCGCGCGTAGGCCACAGTTTCGCGCTCTGCCCGCAGGGCCCCGTCGTGCGGCGCCAGCGCGAGAGCGGCATCGTACTCGACGAGAGCGCGCGCGATCGCGCCGGCCTCGAGCGCGTTCGACCGCGGGTGATCGGGCAGGTGCAACGCAATGAACAGACGCTCGCCGTGTTCGGCGCTGAGCAGGCTCAGGCGCGCGGCCTCGACGTGCGCGCGCACGCGGGAGGGGATACCGGCGCGATGCAGCGCGTAGCTGATCGCGAGCGCCGCCAGCAGGAGCGCGAGCACACCGCCGGCGACGGCGCCGGCCACCGCGCGGCGGTTGCGTTGCACCAGCATTGCCAGGCGCGTCGCGAGCCCGGCTGGCCGCGCGTGGATGGGCTGCAGCGACAGCAGGCGCTCGAAGTCCTCGGCGAACGCGTGCGCCGTCGGGTAGCGCCGCGCGGGATCGGCGGCCATCGCGGTGGCGACGATCGTGTCGAGGTCGCGGCTCACCCGCGGGTTCCATCGCCGCAGCGACGGCGTGCCGGCTTCGATCGCGCGCGCCAGCGTCGCGGGTGAGCTGCCGTCGAAGGCGGGCCTTTGCGCCAGCGCGTGGTAGAGCGTGGCGCCGAGCCCGTACACATCACCGCGCGGGCCGACGTCTTCCGACTTGCCCGCGAGCTGTTCGGGTGCGGCGTACGCGAGCGTACCGGCGAAGCCGGCGGTGATCGTGGCGTCGGTTGCGCGCGCGAGGCCAAAGTCGATCAGCACCGCGCGGCCGTCTTCACGCACCAACACGTTCGAGGGCTTGACGTCGCGGTGCATGAGGCCCGCGTCATGCACAGCGCCGAGCGCGCGCGCTACTTGCAAGGCGATGCGACAGAAGAAGACCTCGCGCGACTGCGCGCCGTCCTCGCCGCCCAAAGAACGCGCCGCGTCGAGGAGGCTCGCGAGCGATTGTCCTTCCACCCACTCCATGGCGTACGCACACAGCCCGGGCGCCTCGACCACGTCGTGCACCGTCACCACGTGTTCGTGCCGCAGCCGCGCCAGCGCCTTGGCCTCGTCGAGAAAGCGCGCGCGCCCGCGCTCGGTCAGCGCTTCGCCGCTGGGCAAGACCTTCAACGCCACCAGCCGACCGCCGAGCCGTTCCTGCCGCGCCAAGAACACCGCGCCCATGCCGCCGCGACCCAGCTCGGCGACGAGCTGGTAGCCCGGCACCGCCGGGAACCCCGGCGCGCGCGGCGCCGCGACCTCGAGGGCCAAGCGCACCGTCGCCTCGACCTGCGCGCGCAACTCGGGCCGCGACGTCGACATGGCCTCGACGTCGACGCGGCGGCCGTCGGTCAACGCCGCGAGCGCGCGATCGAACACGTCGTCCAGGAAGTCATCGTCGTCAGCCGCCATCGTCGCGCGTCCGCCGCGCTCGGCAGGAGAGGCGAGTTGGCGCGCGGCGGTCATGGAATCGAGGTCACGGAATTGCGACGTCGGAACGCGTCGTCGCGGCGCGCAGCCGGCGGCGGAAGATCTCGGCGCCCTTGCGCAGGCGGTGCTTCGCAGCGGACAGGCCGATGCCGATGCGCGCGGCGACCGCGTCCATCGGCAGCTCCTCGAACAGACGCAGGCGCACGACTTCGCGCAGATCCTCGGGCAACGACGCCAGCGCCTCCTGCATCGCCGCCGCCTGCTCGCGCCACGCGGCGAGGCGCCCGGGCGTCGTCGTGCCCGGCGGCAACTGCGCTTCTGCCAAGTCGAGCACCAGCTCGGCGCCGGCGCCCCGCTTCAACCGCCCCTCGTGCTCGGCAAGGTCGCGCACGCGGTTGCCAGCGATCTCCAGCAGCCACGCGCGGAACGCGCGCACACCTTGCCAAGTGCAACGGCGTCGATCGCGCCACGCGTGCAACAGCGTCTCCTGCAGCACATCCTCGGCTTCGTAGCGGCGCAGGAGCGCGACGCTCATGCGCGCGCGGATCGCGACCAGGAGCCACGCGGGACCGACCGCGTCGATGAGTCTTCGCCAAGCGTCGTGATCGCCGTTCAATGGGTCCGTCGATCCAGCGAACACCTCTTCGTCGTGCATGGCGGAGCCGATCATGGCCGCCGCGGGAAGAGTTGTCACGCAACGGCGCCGGCGGATGCAACAGGGGGGGCGCGGCGCCGTCGGCGATCGCTGGTCGATAGCTGGTCGAGGTGCGCTTGCGCGTGGCGCGACCCCTTGACGGTCCTTCAAACCGCCATTAGCCTCCCGCCTCCTATCCGTCAGGAGGTTCGCGTGCGTCTTGGGTTATTGCCTAGGAGTCTGCGTCACGGGAACGGACCGAAAGTCCTAATAGGCGCCGGCGCGGGCTAACGCCCAGCGGACGGCGTCGGGAGTTGGGACTTCAAAGACTGGTTGTACCGGACTGAAGTTGGTTCGGGATCGTCGATGGGC
>JANPER010000209.1:0-34011 GCA_031423015.1 Planctomycetota bacterium
TCGAGGGCGGCGATCGCCGACAGGTCGCGCCGCCACAGGGGCAACACCTCCGCGGCCAGGTCGCCGTGCCGAGCCGCGACCGCGTCGGCCAGTTCGCTGAACAACCAGGGATCGAGCACCGGCAACAGCGCGCCGTTCTCCTCCCCGGTGAGGGCACGGGAGCGGGCGAGCGCGCACAAGCTGCGACCCACACGGGCCGGAAACGTGCCGCGCAGCGCCGCGGCGCGCGCGCCGTCGCCGCACGCGGCTGCGGCCAACTGGGCGTCGGCCGGCAGGCGACCGAGATCTTCGCGCGGGCTCACCAGATCGGTGCGCACGTCGACCGACACCAGCGCGGGCGGCAGTGCAAAGGCCAGCAGCGGATCGAGCGCGAGCGCAGCAGCGAAGCGCCGCGCGCGCGCCGCAGGTTCGTCAGTGGCCGCCGCCAGCGTCGCCAGCGCCAGCGCCGAGCCGGCGTCGGTCTGCAACATCCGTTCGGCGACCGGCAACGCCTGCGCCGGCGTCGCCCGCTGGGCGATCTGGTGCTCGAACAACGCCCGCATGGCCTTGCCCTGTTCGCGGTGCAGCAACACGCTCGCGGGTGCGCGCACGCGCGCCGCGTCGAAGTCGAGGACCGCGCGGGGCAGAGCGACCGCGCCGGGCTCGGCTAGCCGCGCCAACGCTAAGTTGCGCAGACCGCTCACACGCCGCATCCGCACCTCACGCCAACCGGGTGGCTGTTCGCTCACCGCGGCCATCTCGCCAAGTCGAAGCAGGTTGTCGGGCAAGAACGACAGGCGCGTGTGGCCATCCCAATACGCAAGACGCTCGAGGAACGGCGCGTCGTCGGTGAGCACGCGCACCGTGTGGCCTGGCGCCGGTGCGCTTGGCGACGCCGACACCAGCGCCACGCTGACGTCGGTGGGAGTGGCCAACCCGGCATCGTGCAGCGCCGCACGCAGCGCTGGCGACAGGGCAGCGAATCTACGTTCCAAGCCAGCTTCGGTTGGGGCATGCGGCAGGTGTGAGCCGACCAAGATCGTCGAGTGATCGACCAGCCAAACCGAAGTGTGCGCGAACCCCTGTACGAACGTTGCCACGAGCGCGTCGAACATGGCCTGCGGCATGGCGTGCGTCGGCAGCCATTGCAGGACCAAGCCCCGATCGCGCAGCGTCCGCGCGACCAACGCGTAGAACTCGGCGCTGTACAACGCGGCGGTGCCGGGCGCGTACGGCAGCAGCGGTTCCATGGTCAAAAGGTCCAGGCTCGCCGGCGCGCACCGCGACAAGAACGCGCGGCCATCCGTGACGTGCAGGCGAGCCCGGCCATCGGTCGCGAACCCCGGTGCACGCCCGTCGGTCACCGGGCCATCAGTCGTGAAGCAGCCGGCGACCCGCACCACCGCTGCGCTCAACTCGACGACATCGATGCGCGTGGGGTCGGGCCAGGCCGCCAGCGCGTCGAACGTGGTGCCGGTGCCGAGCGCGATCACCGCCACGCGTTCGAGGCCTTCCCGCAAGAGGAACGGCAGATGCCCAAGCACGCGCATGTAGGCCGTGTTGGGGCCAGTCTCGGTGGCGCGGAACTCGTCGGTGAACAGCACCAAGCTGTGCGCGCGGCGGTTGTAGGCAACCGACGCGGTGAGCGACGCGTCGACGGCGTGCTCGAGGTGCACGTAGTCGAGCGCGCGGTCGTGGCGCGAGCCGCGCACCGGCGGCGCGGCCGACCACGGGGTTCCGGCGCCGCTGATGCCAAGGGTTGACAGCGCGACCACCACCACGAGCAGAGCCCCGGTGAGCCCGTTGCCCAGCGCGGGCCGCCACACCAAGAGGGCCACACCGGACAGCAAGAGCGGCGCGATCGCAAAGAACGCCTGGGGCCAAAGCCACGGTAACACGTGGCCCACCAGCAGCGCGCCGACCAATTCGCCAAGCCCCAGCAGGCCGAACAATGCGCCGGCGACCCGGCCGCGGGTCTCGGGATGCACGTAGCGCGCGAGCGCGAGCGGCACGACTGCGCCAAGGAACAGGCACGGCAGGGCGACCGCGGCCGACACACCGAGCAGCACCCGCAAGTGCATGCCCGCGGTCGATGTGACCGCAAGGCGCGACAGGGCCGGCACCAAGCTCTCGTGCAGGCCAGCGTTGCAGGCCAACAGGCCGAGCACCCCCGCCACGAGCAAGGCGCGCTCGCCGAACCAGCGGAACAGCAACGGCGTCAGCGCGGCGGCCCCGAGCGCACTCCACAGCAACACTGCCGCAATCACGCCAGACAGCGTTGGTTGAAAGCCCTCCAAGAAGAACGGCAACCGACGCAGCCACAGGATCTCCATGCCGAGCAACAGCAGGCCGGCGACCAGCACGGTGCGCCGTTCGACGGAGGGGATCGGCGGCGCGGTGGGCGCGGGTGTGACCGCCGCGGAGACCACTTCCGCTGCCATGCTGCGCACGCGGACAGCGAGCATGAGTGCCGCCAGCAGATACGCGCACGCAGCCATCTGTCCGCAGCGCAGTAGGCCGAGGTCGGGGAGCAGAAAGTTCCCGCCGAGGAACGCCCCCACCACCGCACCCATGAGGTTGGCAGCGCTCAGCGTGCCGAGTTCGAGCGCGCTCGCCCCGCGCCGCAGCCCAGCGAACAGGCACGGGAACGCCACTCCCATCAGCAGCGCCGGCGCGCCGGGCACCAAGAGCAGCGTCAGTTGCGCCCATCCCGCGGGCAGCGCCACCGACCCGCGCAGCAACGGCTCAGCCAAGACGCCCGCCAGGGCGACGAAGGCGTAGGCCCGGCTGGCAAGGCGGAGCGGCGCGGCGCCGGTCGCCCGCCAACGCGACACCAGCAAGCCGCCGACGCCGAGGCCGAGCAGGAACACCCCGAGCACCTGAGCGGTGGCGACGCCCGTATTGCCCAGGAGAAGGCCGTAGCGGCGCAACCAGGCAAGCTGCAAGACGAGCCCGCCGAAGCCGGTCAGCAGCGCCGCCAGGTGCAACACGATCAGGATGGAGCGGGCGGCCGAGGCCCGATCACCGCGGCAGCCCTTCCTCTTGCCGGATGATGTCGAGCGCCTGCTGGGGAGTCACGGCCTCGAGCAAGCGCGCGCGCGCCGCTGGGCGCGACAGCAGGCGAGCGATCTCGGCCAGCGTCTTGATGTGCAACAGCTTCTTGTCGCGCGGAATGATCAGGCAAACGAGGATGCGGGCCGGTTGGCGGTCGAGCGCGTCGAACGGCACGCCGCGCCGCGACAGACCGAGCACCGAAACCACCTCGGGCAGCCCGTCCACCGCGGCGTGTGGGATGGCGATGCCGTGTTCCATGCCCGTGGTCATGCTGCGCTCGCGCACCACGAGGGCCTCGTGCACGCTCGCCAGGCGCTCACTCGACCACTTGCCGCGGGCAGCCGCAGCACGCACCAGGGTGTCGATGGCTTGCCACTTGTCGACAGCCTCGAGGGGCGACAAAACCAGATCGACAGTCAGCAGCTCCGAAAGCTTCATGCGGTGCGCGTGGGATTCATGGAATCGAGCTGCGAAAGGCAGCGCAAACGGAAAGGCTCAAAAGCGAGCTTTCCTATACGGTGTCGGAGAAATAAAAGCCTTCTAGGCTCGGTCGGAGCGCCGGCTCGCGGCGACAGAACCCGACGACCGAGAGCCAACACGTTCCTCGCTTCGCGGAGTCAGTGGCTAGCTGTATGTCAGGTCGCGCGCTTTCCCCCACGTCATGGCACCGTCCATTCTTCTCGGCGCCGGCGTGGTTACGCCGTTCATCCAAGGCGCTCACCATCCTGTTGCCCACCGTCGCCCTGCTGTGCGGCCTGCTGGGCGGCCTGTCGACCGGAGCGCTGCGCGCTCAGGCGGGCGCGCAATCGCCGACGCCACCGAGTTGGTTCCGCCTCGACGGGGATCACATCGTGCTGTCGTTCAACGAGCGTGACGGCTTGCCGGTGAAGGACTTCATCAAGACAGCCGAGCAGGTGACCGGCCGGAACTTCATCTACAACGACACCGAGATCACGCAGGGCGACCCCAACGCCCAGAAGATCAACTTCATCGGCACCAAGCGGATGCGGAAGGAAGAGTTCTTCGCCTTCTTCCAGACCCTGCTCTACGTCAAGAATCTAGCCTGCGTGGTGCGCGGCAAGGGGAACACCGAGATCATCGAGATCATCAATCTGAACGGTGCCAAGCGCACTGAGGCCTCTTCGGGTGCGGCCTACGTCCCACCGGAGAAGCTGGGCGAGTTCGCCGCGCAGACCGGTGTGCAGATCGTGACCGCGGTACCGGTGGAACATGTGCGCGCCTCGGTGGCGACCCAGACCCTGCGGCCGTTCTTCGCCGGTGCGGGCGGCCCGGCTGGCGCCCTCAACCTCGGCACCGCCGGCACCGAGCGCGTCATCTTGATCGCGGGCTTCGCGCCGCAGGTGGTGAACTGCTACGAGCTGCTGAAGATCGTCGACCAACCCGACCGCGTCGCCGACCAGGAGGTCAAGGTGGTGCCGCTCGAACACCACTCGGCGGAGGAACTCGTGCCGCTGCTGGAGCCCATCCTCACCGAACGCGGCCGCCCCGGATCGCCGGCCGAGGGCGTAGCCGGTGGCGCACTGGCGGGCCAAGCGGGAACCCTGAAGATTCTGGCGCACACCGCGCTCAACGCCCTGGTGCTGTCGGGCACCCGCGAGCAGGTGCTGGAGGCGATGGGGATCATCGCCAAGATGGACGCGCCGGTCGAGCAGGCGCAGGAAGACACCCACGTCGTGCCTGTCCGCAACGTCGAAGCCAAGGCGCTGCGCGACACGCTGAATCAGTTTCTGCAAGAGGACCAGACGGCGCAGCAAGCGGCGCAGGCCGGTCAGTCGCCAGCGGCTGGCGGCCAGCGGCGACCGCGCCGCACCGTGGTGCACGCGCATGAGGCAAGCAACAGCCTGCTGGTCTCGGGCACCGCGTCGGCGGTCGATTCGGTCAAGAGGGTGATCGAAAAGCTGGACACGCGCCAATCCCAGGTGCTGATCGAGGCGGCCATCGTCGAGTTGACGACCACCGACGCCTTCCGCTTCGGCATCGAACTCGGCGCGCTCGACATCGCCGACAACGACTTCCGCCGACCGTTCGGCTTGACCTCGTTCGGTCTGTCGACGTTCCAGGACACCGACGACAACGGCCTGCCCGACACCCGCCTGCCCGACTTCGAGAACCCGCTGCGCGGCATCACCGGCGGCATCATCGCCGACCAGGACTTCGCCATCCCGGTGTTGCTCAGTGCGTTGGACAGCGACAGCCGCGCCAACGTTCTGTCCTTGCCGAGCGTGGTGGTGAACAACAACGTCACCGCCACGGTGTCGAACAAGGAAGTGCGCCCAACGCAAACCGTGTCACAGGGCACGGCGACCACCACGCAGGGCGCCGGCGCCAACCAAGAGGCTGGCATCTCGCTGTCGATCTCGCCGTCGATTTCCAGCAACAACTACCTGCGCCTCAACATCACGCTGGAGGTCAGTCGGTTCATCTCGGCGTTCGACCCCACCGCAGTGACGGCTGGCGTGCAAGTCACGCGCAACGTGACCACAGCGGTCACCATCCCGAGCGGCGCCACGATGGTGCTGGGCGGCGTCATCGAGGACTCCGAATCGGACTCTGATGACGGCGTCCCCTTCCTGAAAGACATCCCCATCCTGGGTTGGCTGTTCCGCAGCTACAGCAAGACCAAGACCAAGACCAACCTGTACTTCTTCTTGACCCCCACCATCCTCGACGAGACGGACTTCTCCGACCTGGCTGAGATCAGCTTCCGCAAGAAGATGGAGGCGGCGCAGTACATCGGCCACCGGCGCATCCAGATGGTGGACCGCCGCTGGCGCGAGCCCACCTTGGCCGAGCGCCTGGAAGACTCCGAGGCCACGATCGACGACCTCGACCAATACGGTGGCTTCGAGATCCCGACCTACAAGCGCCCGACTCAGGGCACGACGCAGCAGCCACCCCTGCCGCCGCGCGAGCGCGACGCAATCATGGGACCCCGCGGCGGACGCTGAACGATGCTGATCCAAGACCGAATCCGTGAGGGCCTGCTGCGCAAGGCGGGCCTGTCTGACGAACAGATCGCCAAGGCGATCGCCGAGGAACGCGAGAGCGGCAAGTCGCTCGATCAGGTGCTGGTCGCGCGCAACTTCATGCCCGAGATGCGGGTGCTGGAGTTGTTCGGCGAGATCCTCGGCATGGAGGTGCGAACTGGCATCGACGCGACGAAGGTGCCCGGCGACTTCATCCAGAACGTGCCGGTGCAGTTCGCGCGCAGCAACCACCTGGTCGCGCTCGAAAAGGAGGAGAACGTCCTCCGCGTCGCCACGTGCCGGCCGCTCGACGTACAGCCAATGGACGACTTGGCGACCATGATGGGCTGCGAGATCGAGCCCGTACTGGCCGCCAAGTCGGAGATCAGCAGCCTCATCAACCGCGCCTACCGGCACAAGGCCGACGGCGTCGACGAGGCGATGGTCGAGATCGAAGAGGCGGACATCGTCGGGCTGGCCAACACGGTCGAAGAGTCCGAAGACCTGCTCAACGTCGCCAACAAGGCGCCGATCATCAAGCTGGTCAACATGCTGCTGTTCCAGGCGCTGAAGCTGCGCGCCTCGGACATCCACCTGCAGCCGTATCCCGACCACCTCAAGGTGCGCATGCGCATCGACGGTGTGCTCTACGACACCGACCAGATCCCCAAGAAGGCGCAGGAGGCGATCATCTCGCGCGTCAAGGTCATGGGGAAGATGGACATCGCCGAGCGCCGGCTGCCGCAGGACGGACGCGCGTCGATCCGCATCGGCGACGGCGACGTCGACGTGCGCATCTCGTGTCTACCTGTGCAGAGCGGCGAGCGCATCGTGTTTCGCATCCTCGACAAGACCACGAGGGTCTACAGCTTGGATCAGATCGGTCTGTCGCTCGATCAGCAGAAGACGATCAACCGCTACATCAACTACAGCCACGGCATCATCTTCGTCACCGGCCCCACTGGCTCGGGCAAGACCACGACGCTGTACGCCTGCCTCGACGCGATCAACGCGCCCGACCTCAACATCCTCACGATCGAGGATCCCGTCGAATACAATCTGACGGGCATCAGCCAGGTGCAGGTGAACACCAAGAAGGGCCTGACCTTCGCCGCAGGTTTGCGCTCGTTCTTGCGCCAAGACCCCGACGTGATGATGGTCGGCGAAGTGCGCGACGGCGAGACCGCCGACATCGCGATCCGCGCCGCGCTCACCGGCCACTTGGTGTTCTCGACCGTGCACACCAATGACTCGGCGTCGACCATGACCCGCATGCTCGACATCGGCGTCGAGCCCTACTTGGTGTCTTCGTCGGTGCTGCTCGTGATCGCGCAGCGGCTCGTGCGCACGATCTGCCCCGCGTGCAAGGCGACGATCGACCAGCTCGACGACAAGTTCAAATACCAGCTGGAGGACCTGCGCCTCAGCACCGACCAATTCAAGAACGGCATCGTCGTCGGCAAGGGTTGCCACGAGTGCTTCAACTCCGGCTTCGCCGGCCGCACCGCGATCTACGAGTTGATGCCGATCGACGCCATCATCCAAGAGCAGATCGTCAACAAGGCATCCGCCAGTGAGATCAAGCGCGGCGCTCTGCAGCGGGGCTTGCGCACGCTGCGCATGGACGGCATCGACAAGTTGTTGAGCGGCATCACCACGCCCGAGGAAGTCCTGCGGGTGACGCAAATGGACGTGGTGTGAGAGCGTGAGCAAGAATCGACCAGCCGCAGCGCCCGGCGCCCATCAGGCGCCGAGGAGGGGGAGGCCGCGTGTCGCGGCCGGCGTGGGGGCGGGTCCGCCTCCCCCACCAGCAAGGAACTCAGAGCCTGAGCAAATTGTTGCTCAGGCTCTGAGCTAGCGCCAGCATGCCGATCTTCGAATACAAGGCCGTCGACTCAGCGCAGAGGCCCAAGAAGGGCATCATCGACGCCGACTCGCCGCGTGCCGCGCGCGACAAGCTGAAGACGCAGCATCTGTACGTCACCGACCTGCAGGAGAGCCGTTCGCGCAAGCAGCGGCGCCTGCAGATTCGAGGCGTCACCGGCGTCGACTTTCCGAACAAGCAACGCACCGAACAGGTCGCCGCGGTCACCCGCCAGATGTCGTCGCTGCTCGCCGCTGGCATCCCGCTCACCGAGGCCTTGCGTATGGTGATCGAGCAGTCGCCTGACAAGAAGATCGAGGGCGCGTTCCGTGACATCCGCGAGAAGGTGACGCAGGGCATAAACTTCGGCGACGCGGTGAACACGCACCCCGCCTACTTCACCGACCTCTACGCCAGCATGGTGCGCGCCGGCGAGTCGTCGGGCGCCCTCGACAAGGTGATGGGGCGGCTCGCCAACTTCTTGCAAGCGCAGTCGCGCCTGCGAAACAAGGTGGGGGCCGCGATGACCTACCCGGCCATCATGATCCTGGTCGGCGTGCTGGTCGTGGGCATCCTGATGTACTTCGTGGTGCCAAAGATCACGCAGCTGATCCGGGCACGCGATCAAGAACTGCCGATCCCCACCAAGATCCTGATCGCGATCAGCAGCGCAGTCGTCAATTACTGGTGGCTGATGATGATCGGGATGATGTTCGCGATCATCGCGTTCCAGTTGTTCATCAACTCGAACCGTGGTCGACTCATCTGGGACCGGTTCCGTCTACGCGTGCCGGTGCTCGGCGACCTCTTGCGCAAGCAGGCCGTGGCCCGCTTCTCGACCACCCTGGCGACGCTGCTGCGCTCCGGTGTCCCGGCCCTGCAGGCGATCAACATCACCAAGGAAGTGGTCGACAACCGTGTGCTGGTCGACGCCCTGACCAGCGTGCACAACCAGGTGCTCGAGGGCGCCGACATCTCCACCCCGATGAAAGCCACGGGCGTCTTCCCGCCCATGGTGTGCTACATGGTCGGCGTCGGCGAACAGGCCGGCAACATCGAGGAGATGCTGGAGCGCGTCGCCGACACCTACGACGAGGAGGTCGAGCTGGCGACCTCCAAGCTGACCTCGGTCATCGAGCCGCTGATCATCGTGCTGCTGGCCGTCGTCGTCGGGTGCATCGTCATGGCCATCGTGCTCCCCCTCTTGCAGCTGCAGAGCGCGCGCTGACACCCACGCTTTGGCGCCGCCGCCGACAGGGCGGGAAGATCTGGCCGCCCTGCGAGGTCTGAGGCGGCGTGAACTCCGGTTCACGCTCGTCTCGCCTGCCCACGTGAGCGGGCGATTCCTCACCACCGCAGGGCCCGCCCTTCCGCCGGCTAAGCTTTGGGGCCACAATCACGACACATCCTTGCTCCGACCGTCCTTGTTCTGACCGTCCTAGTTTTGACCACTCGCCTGAGGCGCACCGCCGCGACGGTCCCACCGCAAATGACTCCGATGCAACTCCCTACGAACTCCCGTCGCGACCGAGGCTTCACCCTCATCGAGGTCATGGTTGTGATCGTCATCCTCGGCCTCCTCGCCACCTTTGTGACGTCGTCGCTGCTCAGCCAAGGTGAGTCGGCCAAACTCGATACCACCAAGATGCAGGTCATCGAGCTGCAGAAGATCGTCGACTACTACATCCTGAAGAACTCGAAGGCGCCGGAGGACTGGAACATCCTGATCGAGAAGGACAGCACTGGCTACAAGTACATCGAGCAGACCGAGCCGCCCCAGGACCCGTGGGGCAACGAGTACCGCCTGCAACCCGATCGAGATGGTCGACGGAATCGCCTGATGGTGATGAGCTTCGGACCGGACGGACAAGAGGGAACCGACGACGACATCACGTCGGAGAACGCCAGGAACAAGGCCGAAAGGCGCTGATGTCACTCGACGGTGAGCAACGGCACGATCGTCCAGCCGGGGGCTTCACGCTCATCGAGCTGATGGTCGTCGTTGCCATCGTCGGCATCGTGATGCGCATCGCCCTGCTGAACTTGGGCGCCATCGTTCCGGGAGCGATCTTGGATGGCGAGTGCAAGCAGATGCGCGCCAATCTCGACTTCCTGCGCTCTGAGGCCCGGTTGCGCGGTCAGTGGTGCGCGATGGAACTCGACCTCGACAACCATCGCTACCGCTACGTGCTGCCGCCGGAACGTAAGCTGGCGTCGTACGAGGACGAGCTGAGTGAGCTGCCACTGTCCTGGACGCCGCTCGAAGAGCGCGCCAAGTTGGCCGGGGTCGCTTCCCCTAGCCGGCCGCTGATCGAACACGGGATCTACCGGATCACGTTCGACGAGAACGGCAACACCGGTGACCTGGCAGTCTTCTTCAAGCTGGACGACGGCGCGAACGAGTTCCTGTGGACGTTGCAGCTTCGCGGACTCACCGGCCGCACCGACATCGTGAAGAGCGTGGAGGGCCAGCGCGCCCCGCTGGAGGAACTCAATGAATCGGCCTTTTGATCCGCGGCACAGAGAGTGCGACGCAGATCGCCGCATGGCTGGCTTCACCCTCATCGAGGTCATGGTGGCGATCGCGGTGTTGGCGATCGTTCTGTTGGGCTTCCTGTCGACTCGTTCGCAGGCCCTCGCCGACGCGATCCAGGCGCGCAACTGGCGGCTGGCGCGCTCAATTGCCGAGGAGCAGCTCAGCAAACTCCAGGCGGGCGGCAACGAGTTCCGGCCCGAGGCCGCCGCCGTCGAAGTGCAGGGCTACCCTAACTTCCGCTACGTCGTTCTGATTGGCGAGCAGGCGATCGCCAACGCCGAGGCCGAAATCGACAGCCTGTCCGGGGACAGCAGCACCAGCAGCGGCGATCGGCGGCTCTGGCAGCGCGAGCGCGATGACCTGCGATCAGCGCGCCAGAAGGGCGTCAAGGTCGACGACTTTCGCCGCCAGGAACTCACCGAGCAAACCGACCCCGAGGCGATCCCCGCCGAGGATGAGTTCGAGGAAGTCGCGGTGATCGTGTACTTCCCAAACGCCAGCTTGAGCGACGACGACTACAAGACCGAGGAGACCTTCATCTTGAAGTCCAAGGTCTCGACCCTGGCGATCAATGGCCTGACCCCGCAGCAGGCCGAGAGCCTCGCCGCGCAGAAGGGCGTGTCCTTGAACAGCAACGCGAACAGCGGCGCCGGTGGCACCGCCCCCGGCGCTCTCGGAGGTAACAGCAGTGGCAAATGACTCGATTCCACTTTCCCCACGCCCGTCCGTCGCAGGCCAACGCGGCTTCACGCTGATCGAGGTCATGATCGCCGTCGGCATCACCTCGGTGGTGATGCTCACCGTGCACATGACCTTCATGGGCACGCTGCAGGCGAGCGTCGAGATGGAGTCGCTGTCGGAGGACAAGGAGCCTGGCCCGCGCATCCTGGCGATGATCGAGCGCGACCTCGATGGCCTCTGGCACACCAACATCAAGAAGAACCGTGTGCTGCGCGGCCGCAACCTCGACGTCGCCGGCTCGCCCGCCGACCGCATCGACTTCCTCACCACCACCGATGCCACCAGCATCATCGTCGACAGCATGAACAAGCCGCGACGCTCGGGGCTGTGTGAGGTCGGCTACTGGCTGCGACCCAGCCCGGAGAACCCACAGTTGCTGCAGCTGTGGCGCCGCGAGGACCCGATGGTCGACGACAACCTCCTCACCGAGGGGCAGTTTCAGCTGGTGCACGACCGCATCAAGACCTTCAACATCAAGTACTACGCGACCCTGGGCTACGAGGCCGAGGAGATCAACGAGTGGGACTCCAGCGTCGAAGACACGCTGCCGCGGCGCATCCTCGTGGAGTTCACCTTGGAACGGAAGGTAGCCAATCGCAACCGCACCTCCGGCGCCGAGGTGGGCGACGGCGGCCCCGTCGAGCGCAACTACACGCGTCACATCGTGCTCGATCCGCGCTACCCCGAGATCCTGCAGGCTGGTGTGGCGCTGATTCCGGTGCGCCCCAAGAAGCCAACCCCACCTGTCACTGGGCCCCTCGGCGGGTCCGGTGGAGACGCGTCCGGCGGCGGCAGGGGGTCGACTGGCAACGCCACCGTCTCTGTCGGCGGGCCCGAGGGCAAGGCTGGCGAGAGCGGCCAACGCCAGCGCGCCGGACGTGGCGCACGCGGCGGCCAGGTCAACCAAGGGCCGGCCATCCCCCCTGGAGGTGGCAACCGCGGCGGCAACGGCTCGATCAACCTCGGCGATCTGTTGCGCGGTGGTGGCGGCGGCAGCCGCGGCGCCGGGGGCCTATTCGGGGGCGGGCAGGGCGGCGGCGGCGGCCGGCGCTGACCTGCGGGCGACACCACTACTTGCGCTGCAACACGGTGCCGAAGTCGCTCGGCGCCACGACCACGAAGAGCCGGCGCACGTCGGCAAGAAACTGGGCGTCGAAATGCAGCGCCCCGTACCACCGCTCGGCGCGGCCATCAGGGCTGTCGGGATTCGTCATCAGGACCAAGCGCTGCAACGCGCGCGGGTCGTCCTTGGCGCTAAACCAGGCGTCGCGGATCTCGGGGTGCCGTGCAAACACCCGACTCACCAAGAAGGGATCGGTGACGAGCGGGCGCGAGCCACTCAGCCACCCGAGCAACGGCTCTTCACACAGGGTCTTGGCCGGCGGCTGAGCGCGCAGCGCGGCCACTGCGGCCGTGATCGGCGCCACCGAGAGCGGCGACGGGTCGCCCAGCGGCAAGCGCAGCACGGGTCGACCTGACAGGAACGCGGCCGGCAACACGGCAAGCGCCAGCCAAGCGTGACGATCTCGAACCGAGCGCACCAGACTGACCGCGCCCAACAGGCACGGCTCCAGCAGGTGGTTCAGCTCGGTGCCGTGGCTACCGTACTCGACGAACGCTCGCAGCAGCGCCACCAAGAACCACACGTCCAGCGCGTCCCACGTGTGGCGCAAGATGCGCAACGCCGTGGCCGCAGCCCCACCGAAGAGCAGCAGTGCCGTCACCGGATCACACACGAGGTCGCCAATAAAGCGAGTCACGTGCAAGCCGATCGGCCGCCCGGGCTTGGCGTCAAAGAGCGCGTAGCGCAAGCCATTGCCGGCAAGGTCCCAACCGAGAGGGCCGTGCGCCAGGAGGTAGCTGGCCAGCGTACCCAGCGCACTCGCGCCGAGCAGCGCGACCAACGCCCTGGGTCGCCGCAACTGGCAGCACAAGGCAAGCGCCGCCACCCCCACTGCGCAGGGCGCCGTGAGCTTGGTGAGGAACGCCAACACCAACACCGGCGCAGCGCGAAAGGGGTGCAACACGCCGCGCCGCCCGACAAACACCAAGAACGCCGCCATTGCCAGCAGCCCGCCGCGCGGATCGTCGATGCACAGCAAAAGCGCCGCGCTGACCGGTGAGGCGCACAGCAGCACGCCGACTGAGGTCCAGGCGGCAACGGCGCTGGCGCCACACCGACGCAGCAACCACACGACCCCCACCAAACTGAGAACGACCTCGATGCGCACCAGGACACGCATCGACACGATCAGATCGAGGCCGCTTCCGGGGAGCAGCGCGTAGGGCAAGAAAGCCAGCGGCTGGTACAGCGTGCAGTAGACGAGATCCGTGGTCTGCAACGGTGGGTACACCACACCCTGCCGCGCCAGCTCCGCCAGCAGCACGTAGACGCCAACCGTGTGGTCGATGGCGTCCGAGTGCAACTGCCGCACGAGTTCGAACCCCGTCGCCACCGCCAGCACACAGACGGCGAGCGGCAGCAGGAGTCGCGGCCAACCGGTCACGTCACAGCGCGCGTCCCAGCACTTCTCGCCCATGCATGTACGGTTGCAGCGCCGGCGGCAAACGGACCGTACCGTCCGCTTGCTGGTGCACCTCGAGCAACGGGATCAAGATGCGCGGGCTGGCGACCACAGTGTTGTTCAGCGTGTGGCAGAACGCGACCTTCTTGTCCGCGGTGCGCCGGTACCGCATGTTGAGTCGGCGCGCTTGAAAGTCATAGAACCGCGACGCGGAGTGCGTCTCGCCGTAGTTGCCGCGCGACGGCATCCAACACTCGATGTCGTACTTCATGACCTGTGGCACGCCGAGATCGCCACCGCACACGGCCACGACGCGATACGGCAACCCGAGCGCGACGAGCATCTCTTCCGAGTTGCGCACGATGTCCTCGTGGTGCTGCTTGCTGCGCGCGGGATCCGCCACATCGATGATCACCTGCTCGACCTTCTGGAACTGGTGCACGCGGTAGAAGCCCTTGGTGTCGCGGCCATACGTGCCAGCCTCGCGCCGAAAGCAGGCCGAGCGGGCGACGTAGCGCTTGGGCAGCGCCGCCTCATCCATGATCTCGTCGCCGTGGATCGAAGTAACCGGCACTTCGGCGGTGCCGATGAGATACAGCTCGTCCCGCTCACAGGTGTAGGTCTGCTCTTCGCCGCCGGGGAAGAACGCCGTCCCGCGCATCGCGCCCGCGCGCACGAGGAGCGGCGGGTCGACCGGCACAAAGCCCTTCTTGTGCATGTGGTCGACCGCCATCCGCAGCACGGCGTCGTGCAACAGGGCCAGGTCGCCGAACAACAAGTAGTTGCGCGACCCCGCCAACTCGGCCGCGCGCTTGAAGTCGAGCCAGCCTTGCGCCTCGGCCAGGTCGTCGTGCGACCGCAGGGCGAAGGTGGGCTTCTTCACCTCGCCGACCCGACGCACCTCGACGTTCTCGGTGTCGTCCTTGCCGTCGGGCACCTCGGGATCGGGCACGTTCGGCACCAACAAGAGCTGGGTTTCGAGTTCGGCGCGGAGCACCTTGTCCTGTTCCTCGATGGCTTGCAAGCGCACCTTCAACTCGCGCTGCGCCGCTAGGTGGATCTCGCGCTCCGCGTCGCCGAGCTTGCCCATCTGCTTGCCGGCATTCTTCTGCTCGGCGCGCAGCTTGTCAGCCTGCGGGATGAGTTCACGCACCGCTCGATCGAGATCGAGGATGCGATCCACCACGGCGACACGATCAGGAAACCGCTTCTTCAGCACACCGGCCTTCACCAGGTCGGGCTGCTCACGAATCAATCTGACATCCAGCATGGCGAGGCCGGGAGCTTAGGCCCGCTCGCCCGCCGCCGTCACGCGCGAATTCCGCCGGCTCACTTCCAGGCCGACTCGATCTTGCCGAACACCTTGGCCTTGGCGGCGCGCAGCGCGACAAAGCCAGTGCCCGTCGGTTGGAAGCGCAGCAGGTTGAAGCGCTCCTTCGCCCCCTTGACCACCGGGAACATCGGCGCGAAGTAGCCGATGTCGGGGAACTCCGCATTCAGCTTGCCGGAGACGTCATGGTCGGGCACCGGTCCAAACGAACCCACGGCCTTGGCTCCGCGACCCTTGTCGTCTCTGGCCAGCAACACCTCGATCTCCGGCACGCAGCTGTTGAGCCGCACGTAGCGCTCCTTGGCCACGCCCAGCAACGTCAGCTTGTGCGAGTTCACCTCGATGTCAGCCCCGCTCGTCGCCTTCTCGAACTCGAACACGAACGGCGCGCCAATGCTGATCACCTTGGCTTCCCCCGGCTTGACCACGATTAACTCGCTGTTGCCGGCCAGAATGTCGGCGGTCGACCAAATCCCACCCTTGCCCTCGGCGATGCGGCCGAAGTCGATCTTGTACGTCCCCGCCGGAACCTCGATGGGCTTGCCGCTGACCAGATTGAAGGCGGTGATCGCCAAGTCTCCCTCGCCGCGCACCACCATGCACTGCACGGTCGTGGTTCGCGGGCCGGTCCACTTCATCTGCAACGTGCCAGTCTTGAAGAACTCAGGGATCACCGAACGCGCGCTGATCGCAGCGCCTTCCTTTGCCGGGCGCAGATGAAACCACTTGTCCCCCAACTTGGCGTAGCCCGAGAACGGCTGGATCAGGCCCTTCTTGCCGATCTGCATGCAATCGTACGCCGGCACGGCGGTGAGCTTGCCGACCTCGACCTCGGCCATCTGGATGCCCGGGGCGTTCGGGTCGGGGTTCATCCAACGCCCATCGCCGTTGTTGTCGTACAGCACGACTTCCTCGCCGTTCACCGTCCCGTGATAGCTCGCCGCGCTCTTGTAGTAGAGGAGCGCCAGCTTGTCGGTGGGCAGCAGGTTCTGCTCCAGGCCCATGAACGGCTCCTTGTCCGTGCCGACGAAGCACCACATCGCGTAGGGCTTGGTCTTCTTGTCGTCGAGCCAGAACTGGGTCGGTTTGGGCTTGGCGCCCACGGTCAGCAGCGTGCCCTTGTTGGCGAGGTCGACTTCCGACGGACCAATGTAGTACTTGCCGCCGATGTGCGCGGCGTAGAGCGCTGAGTTCTGGAAGAACACCACCTGCGCCGGCTTGTCGTCGGTCAGGCGAACGATCTGCCAGTTGGGCATCACGACGCCGCCCTGCACGAAGCAGTCCTCGATCTCGGCCTTCATGACCTCGAACCGCAGATCGGCCACGATCTCGGGGGCCTTGGGGTCCACCACAGCATCGGGTCCGGTTGCCTCGCCTTGCACGCCCTTGGCTTCGCGGTTCTTTGCCGTCGCCTCACTCGCGTCAAGGTCAGCCTTCGTCGCCTTGAGCCACGAGATGTTCTGCTTGTAGGTCGGTTCTTCGGTGAACTGCCAGGCCTCGCGCAAGCTCTTGTATCTCTCCAGCGAGAACACCGCGTCTCGCCGTTCGAGCAAGGTGATGTCCGGCATGGAGGTGAGCGCGACGGCCACGTTCTCCCACGCCTCCGACGCCTTGACGTTGTGGCCGAGCTTCTCGTAGGTATCGGCCAGCTTCCACAGAGTGTCCTTCGCAGCTTCCAGGTCGAGCCGCCGCTTGCCCTCGCGCGCGTTTGCCAGGTTGCGCTGCGTCACCTCGAAGGCGGTCTGGTTGACATCCAACTGCTTCAACACCTTGCCGTCGGCGCTCGCGTAGTAGCGCTCGACCTTGTCGAGCGTCTCGCTCTTGTAGACGCGCTTCCAGCTCGCCAGCAGCAAATCCATCTGCGCCCGCGCGCGGTCGGAGGCTTCCGGGCCAGCGTTGCGCCACTCGCGTGCCAGGCCGCAGTAGAACTCCACGACCACCCGCGAGTGCGTTTGCAACGAGCGGTCGAGGAGCTTGTCGTCCTTGAACTGCTGCGACTTCTGGAACTCGTCCATGAACTGGGCGTGGGCCGCCTGCGCTCGCCCGCTGGCTGAGAGAGCCCAGAGGAGAAGGAACGCCACTGCGCTTCGAACCATGCCCGCATCTTAGGCCCACGGCGGCGCCGCGGCGAGCGAACGCCGGCCTGGCTCGTCGGGCGTCTCGGGACTCAGCGCCCGCGCAGGTCGCGACTCTGCCGATCGAGAAACCGGCGCTCGGCCGGAGTCAGCGACGGCAGGCCCTCGCGATGCACCTTTTCGAGCAGTCGGTCGAGCGTCTCCTGGTGTTCTGCCTTGGAGACCGCGCCGCGTTGGTCGCGCCAAGTGGCGTAACGATCGAGAACCCGCCCGGGCTCGATGCGGTAGCGGTGCGCCAAGTAACCCCAGAGCGCGCCGCCCAGGTGGCAGCCGTGCGCCACGCCACCGCTGCCAAACAGCAAGTTGGCGTACAGCTCGTAGACACCCAGGCCCACCAGAATCCACGCCAACACCCGCATTTGCACCGGGAACACGATGAGGAGCACCGTGGCGCGCGGGTCCATGCAGGCAGCGTAGATGGTGATGGCATAGCAGGCGCCGCTGGCCCCGATCACCGGCACCGCGGGCCGACCGGAGAGCATCAGCCACAGAGCGACCTCGACGAGCGCACCGACCACGCCACCGGCCAGGTAGATCCCGAGGAAGCGCTGCCGGCCGATGCCGTTCTCCACCCACGTCCCGAAGAAGTACAGGACGAGCATGTTGAACAGGAAGTGCGTCGGCGGCACGAACGCGTGTACGAACTGGTAGGTGACCAGGCGCAACAGGCCCAAGCCGTAGCCCTCGATGAGGTTGGGCGCGGAAACCCCAAACCAACGCGCCATGAAGACCGGGTCGCGGCTGACCCCCACCACGAGCGCGTTCAGTACGAACACCACCGTGTTGGCGATGAGCAACCACCGCACCCCGCGGGTCAACGCGGGCCATCGCATGCTGCGCTCGTATTCCATGGCGTCGAGTTCGAAGGCCCGGCAAGTTCGGCTATCGTCCTGCCGACAACGTCGACCACGATAGGCCAGAACAAGAACGTGCCCGCGCGCATCATCGACGGCAAGGCGCTCGCCGCCAAAATCCAAGATCAACTGATCGACGCGCGCGCGCGCCTCGGCGCCAGACCGGTGCGTCTCGTGTCCCTGCGCGTCGGCGACCATGACGCCGCCGCGGTCTACCTGCGCAACCAGCAGCGCGCCGCGGAGCGTGTGGGCATCGAGCTGATCGACGATCGCCTCACCGCCGACACCGACGAGGCGGCGCTGTTGCGCCGGATCGACGCGCACGCTCAGGACGCCGCCATCACCGGCATCCTGGTGCAGCGCCCCCTACCGATAGGCATCGACCCGCGTACCGTGCAGGCCGGCATCCCGACGCACAAAGACGTCGAGGGCATGAACCCAGCCAACATGGGCGCCATCCTCTACCGCGAGCCGCTGCTCGCGCCATGCACCGCACTTGCCGCGCATTACCTGGTGATGCAAACGTTGCCTGACGTGCGCGGCGCCGAGGCGGTGGTGGTCGGCCACTCGGAGATCGTCGGCAAACCGATCGCGATCCTGTTGCTACACCACCTGGCCACGGTCACCGTTTGCCACATCGGCACGCGCAACCTGCGCGCGCACACGCGTGCCGCCGACATCTTGGTGGTCGCCGTCGGCAAGGCCGGCCTGGTGACCGGCGACATGATCAAGCCCGGCGCAGTCGTGATCGACATCGGCATCAACAGCAAGCCGGGCGGCGGCGTCTGCGGCGACGTCGACTTCGACAGCGCGGTCAAAGTGGCCGGTGCGATCACCCCGGTACCCGGCGGCGTCGGGCCGGTGACGGTGATGATGCTCCTGCGGAACACGCTGCGCGCCGCCGGCGCCAAAGACCTCTGAACGCGTCCTGGGCTGCAAGTGCCGCGAATCCTCGCGTGGTGCGCGAAATCTGCGCCTCACGTAATTCGCCACGCCCGTCCAATTCGCCACGACCGAGCGGCACTGGAAGCCCCAAGGAGTAAAGCGGCCTTGGGCCCCTCTGGTCGGCGCTGCGCCGACATGCAACTCGTGGTTGCGGCCCAAGGCCGCGATGGGAGATGCGCCCGGACCGCTGCTGGGGTTGAACGCGCACGCCGGGCAAGGTCTACAGTCTGCGCATGCGAACCGGCGCCGCCACGCTGTGCTTCATGCTGACTGTCGGCGCCCAGACCGACCGGCGCGATGTGATCACCCTGACGACCGGTGAAGTGCTGCGCGGGCGCGTGGTGCAACGCTACGAACCAGATGGCCTGGTGTATTCGGAGGGCGGCAGCCGACGCGAGCTCCCGCACACCCGCGTGAAGAGTGTGCGCACGGTGGCCGACGCGGTCGCCGAGCTGCTCGACCTGCGCCGACCCGGGCTGAGCTTGGCGGCGGACTGGAGCTTGGTCGAGGCAGCGCAGGATCAGGAACTGCCCGAACTGGCGAGGCTCCTGGCCTATCACGTGCTGCTGCGCGACGCCGACCACAAAAGCGCACACGCGCTGCTCAGTCACGTCGAGACCGCCGGCAAGTGGCGCTGGCGCTTCGACGACGAGTTCGTGTCGGCGGCGACCTTCGCGCGCCGCGCGACCAGCGAACGCTTCACGCTGCACTCGGAACACTTCACGCTGCAGAGTCGCAGCGGCCTGCGCATAGCCATCGACACGCTTTTCGACTTGGAGCGCACCTACGCGACGTTCTGGCGCGAGCTGGGGCCTGACCTGCATCCTCGCTCACAGTTTGCCAGGATCGATGTGCACCTGCATCCGTCGCTACAGGACTTGCCCAAGCTCAGCTCGACGATGTCCGAGCCGTACTGCGACCCCAGCGTGCGCGGCGGTGGCATGGTGCACACCTACCAGGAAGCCACGATGCTGCGGCCCGCACGCCTGGCGGCCCTGGCGATCGAACAACTGCTGTATCGCACGCTGCTCGACCCGCGCGCCACCCCGCCGCCGACGATCGACGAGCGCATCGCGCCATGGGTAGAGGTCGGTCTCGGTCGCGTCTACGACAGCCGCGCCATCGGCCAAGCCGGCTACCTCGCCTTCGGCGACGCCAAGCTGGATCCGCTGCTGGCCGGGCAAGTGCTGCGCTACCGGCCATACGGGCTGGAGAACTTCATCCACGTGACCTTCCCTACGTTCCACGAAGACCCCGTAGTGGCGCCGTTTCACATCGCCCACGCCGCGATGCTGGTCGCCTACCTGATGGATGAGAAGAGCACCGCCGGCACACCCGCGGTGGCGTTGCGGCCACGTTTCCTGGCCTACGTGCGCGCCTGCCTGCACGACGGCAAGGGCAACAGCAGCTCCGAACTCGACGCCGCCCTCGGTCCCGAGATCGAGCGCATCGAGCAGTTGGAGGCACCTTGGATCGCTTGGCTCGCCAAGACCTCGGGGCAGCCAGCGCTGCGCCAGAAGCACATGCTGCGCCCATCGCGCTCGCTGCGCGACCGCGTGCTGGGACCGCTCATTCGCTGACGGGCCCGCTGCCTTCTGGCCGCAGCGCGTCAGTGACATGACCAGCGCGCAGTTGTTCCAGCTTCTTCGCCAGCTTGGGCAACGCGCGGTTGAAGCGCATGCGGGCCGCGTCTTCGCTCACCGAAAGACGCTGCGCGACCTCCTGAAACGACTGCCCCTGGTACTCGCGCCATAGCACGACGTCGCGGTCCTCGGGATCCAGCATCTCCAGCGCCAGGCGAACCCAGGCGCGGGCCTCGTCGGCGGATGCCGCCTGGCTCGGCGTTGGCATGTCGGCCGGGCGGCGGTCGAGGAACACCAGGGTGTCGCCGGGCGGTGCGGCGACTTCGCGGCGCACGTCGCGCCGTTCCGCCTGCGCGTGCCGAACATGCACGCGAAGAACATTCTCGACGAGCCGCGACAGCAGCGCGCGCAGGTGCTCGCTATCGCTCAGGACGAAGCGCGGACCGTCGCGCAACACCTCGATCAACGCCGCCTGCACGATGTCTTGCGTGTCGTGCCGCTGCCGTAACTGCGCACCGAGCCGTTCGCGCACCAGGCGCTCGATCCAGGGCAAGTGCTCGCGCAAGAGCGCTTCGAGCGCGGCCGAATCACCGTTGCGCCAGCGCAGAAGAAGCTCGCGTGTCTCGCTCATGCAGCAAACGCCGTAGGCCGCATTGGCACGCCAGTCAGCGCCGGCGGCGGACTATGTAGTCAGCGAGGCCGTGCAGCGCGGCGCGCGCCGGAGTAGGAGGCAGATGC
Source organism: Planctomycetota bacterium (assembly GCA_031423015.1). Taxonomy (GTDB): domain Bacteria; phylum Planctomycetota; class UBA1135; order UBA1135; family UBA2386; genus DATGPD01. Next base: position 21,272 of record JANPER010000209.1, read on the forward strand.
GAAAGTTCGGCAACCGCGCGCTCGACGTGGTGCAGCGCCACTTCGTGCGAGGCGGCAATCGCCGACGACAGATCGAACTCGGCGCGCAGGCGACCCAAGCGGGCCTCGATGGGGGCCTCCTCCAGCAGCGCGCGCAGCCGACGTGCTGGTTCGGGCTCACGCAGCAAGCACAGCAGCGGCAGCGTGAGCTTGCCTTTGTCCAGGTCGGTGCCGAGCGACTTGCCGACCTCGTCCTCGTCACCTTCGAGGTCGAGGCAGTCGTCGACGATCTGAAAGGCGATGCCAATCTGCTCGCCGTAGCGCATCGCCAACTCGATGAGCGCGCGCGATCCCTGCGCATAGTGCACGCCAAGCTCGCACGCCGCGGCATAGAGCGTCGCAGTCTTCTCGCGGATCACCTCGAAGTAACGCGCGGCGTCCCAAGCAAAGTCGAAGCGGTGCAGGATCTGGGTGATCTCACCCTGGCACATGAGGCGCGTGACGTCGGCGAGCCGCCGACTACACGCCAGGTCTTGCATCGTCACCGACATGTGGAACGCGCGCGCGTAGATATAGTCGCCGAGCAGCACCGGCACTTCGTTGCCGTGCAGGGCGTTCACCGTCGGCACGCGGCGCCTTCGCTCGGCGCCATCCAGCACGTCGTCGTGCACGAGCGTCGCCAGGTGAATCAGCTCGACCACCTTGGCGACCGTGAAGTGTTCCGTCGTGACATTGCCCGCGGCGCGCGCCCACAAGAACACCAGTGCCGGCCGCAACTGCTTGCCGCGGTACTGACCAACGTGCTCGATCAACTGCTGCACGTCGGGGCTCGTGGCGTCTAGATCGCGCAGCAACCCGGCGTTCATCCGCTCGAGATCAGGCTGCACCAGCGCAAAGAGGTCTGGCAGCGAGGTCGGCGGCTGATGACAGTTCGAACTTTGCACGCGCAGAGGTAGTGAAAGACGATCGATGACTTGACGCCGCCCTGGGCCGCGTTGGTAGTACCGCCGGTTCTATTTGCCGGTGGGGCCGGGACCAGACGGCGGCGGCAGCTTCTTCTCCTCGTCGCCTTCGCCGCGCAAGCCCTTCTTGAACTCGACGATGCCGCTGCCCAACGCGCGCGCCATGCCCGGGATCCGGTTGCCGAACAGCAACAGAACCAGGACCAAGACGATGATGAGATTCCAGTGGCTCAGGAGAGCCAACATCACGGCGAGGGTCAGCATGAAGCGGGTCTACGGCAGGTTGGGCCGAAGGAAGACTCGACGGCAGAACAAGAGCAGTCTAGGCGAATTGCACGGTGACAGAAGACCTGGCCGCAAATCAGCCCCGACAGTGCGTCACTCTCGCGGCTGCCCGTCGAGCCAGCGCTGCCAGGCCTCGGCGTCACGGCCATAGGCCTGCCCCGTCACGCGCGCGAGGTTGCTGACCGCTAACTCGGCGCTCGGTCCGCCACGACGCAGAGCGGCGATCAGGATCTCCACCGCCTGGCGCCGTTCGTGCGCGGTCGGCGCGGCCGCATCGCCCGGTTGGCCTGGTGAGGTGGCACTGCCGCGGAACTTCTGCAACCCGAGCAGGAGCTGCTTGAACGTGTCCTGTAGCCGCTGGCGCTCGACCGACTGCGCGGCGACGTAGATGCAGAGCACCCCGACCACCAAGCGCAGCGCGCCGCGATCACCGCCGAACAGCGGCGTCTCGAACCAAACGATGACCGCCAGGAACAGCAGAACCACCAACGTGGCGTAGCGTAGGAAGCGATCCACGGCGCCTACTTCGCGAGCGCCTGCTGCATGGTGGCGCCTAGCACGCTCGGCGTGTCGCACACGAGCACGCCCGCCCGCTCGAGCGCGGCCTTCTTGTCCTTCGCGGTGCCCTTGCCACCCGAGATGATCGCACCGGCGTGCCCCATGCGGCGACCTGGCGGCGCCGAGGCTCCGGCAATGAAGCCGACTACGGGCTTTCTGAGGTGGCCCTTGATGAACTCGGCGGCCTCCTCCTCGGCGCTGCCGCCGATCTCGCCGATCATGATGACGCCGTCGGTGTCCTTGTCGGCGGCGAACAGCTGCAACACGTCGACGAAGTTGGTGCCGTTGATCGGGTCGCCGCCAATGCCGACGCACGTCGACTGGCCAAGGCCCACCTGCGTGAGCTGCCACACCGCTTCGTAAGTGAGCGTGCCGCTGCGTGACACCACGCCAATGCGGCCGGGTTGATGGATGTAGGCCGGCATGATGCCGATCTTGCAGCCGGTCTTGGCGGTGGTCGGCGTGATGATGCCGGGACAGTTGGGGCCGATCAGGCGAGCGCCGCTGCCCTTCCACGCCTGCGACTGCATGTAGTCGCGCACCCACGCCATGTCGAGCACGGCGATGCCCTCGGTGATGGCGACCACCACCTTGATGCCGGCCTCGACCGCTTCACAGATCGCGTCGCCCGCAAACGGCGCCGGCACGTAGATGACCGAAGCCGTAGCCCCGGTCTTGGCCACCGCGTCGCGCACCGTGTCGAACACCGGCACGCCGAGTTCGGCCACCGTCGTGCCACCCTTGCCCGGCGTCACGCCACCCACCATCTTGGTGCCGTAGGCGAGCGAGTGCTTGGTATGGAACTTACCGGCGTCGCCGGTAATGCCTTGGACGATGACCTTGGTGTTGCCGTCGATCAGGATGCTCATCGAAGTTTCTCTCTGTCGCCTCAGACGTTGCCTCAGATCACCGCACCATCGCCACGATCTTCTCGGCCGCTTCGTCGAGCGATAGCGCGGTCGCGAGCTTGATGCCCGACGCCGACAGCATCTTGCGCCCCAGCTCGACGTTGGTGCCCTCGAGGCGCACCACGAGCGGCACCGCCAGCTTCACCTCCTTGGCCGCCGCGATCACGCCTTCGGCGATCGTGTCGCACTTCATGATGCCGCCGAAGATGTTGATCAGGACACCCTTCACGTTAGGGTCGGACAGCAAGATCTTGAACGCGTTGGTGACCTGCTCTTTGTTGGCGCCGCCGCCAACGTCCAGGAAGTTGGCCGGCCGGCCGCCCTTGAGCGCAATGACGTCCATCGTCGCCATCGCCAGGCCCGCGCCATTCACCATGCAGGCGATGTTGCCGTCGAGCGCGATGTAGTTGAGGTTGAACTTCGCCGCCTCGATCTCCTTGGGATCTTCCTCGTTGAGGTCGCGCAGCTCCGCCAGCTCAGGGTGGCGAAAGGTCGCGTTGTCGTCGAAGTTGATCTTGGCATCGAGCGCCATGACGTCGCCTTGCTTGGTGACGATCAGCGGGTTGATCTCGGCGATCGAGCAGTCGAGTTCGAGGAAGGCCTTGGCGAGGCCGTTGATGCAAGCGAGCGCGGTCTTCAGCGAGGGGCCGCCGAGCCCCAGCTTGAACGCGAGGCGACGCGCCTGAAAGCCGAGCAAGCCCTTCGTGGGGTGCATCGTCTCGCGCACGATCGCCTCGGGATGCTTGGCGGCGACCTCTTCGATGTCCATGCCGCCCTCGGTCGACGCCATCATCACTGGCGCCGCCGAGGCCCGATCGACGGCGATCGCCAGATACAGCTCGCGCGCGATGTCGCTGCCCTTCTCGACGTAGATCTTCTTGACGATGCGACCCTCGGGGCCGGTTTGGTGCGTGACCAGGGGCTTGCCGAGCATGCCCGCAGCCATCGTCTTGGCCTCCGGAGCAGAGCGCACCAGCTTGACGCCGCCGCCCTTGCCACGACCGCCCGCGTGGATCTGCGCCTTCACCACGCAAAGGCCGCCGCCGAGCTGGTCGTAGGCCGTGGCGGCTTGGTCAGCGGTACCGCAGACGATGCCCTTGGGCACCGGCACGCCGCGGGACGCGAGGATCTCTTTGGCTTGGTATTCGTGGATCTTCATGGGCGCGAAAGGGCGGGCAACCTAGCGCTGCGGGTTGAACGGCGCACGGGCTTTCCTCGACGCCGCGCGCGACGCGGCGCCTCCTCGTCACCGTCGAAGTGACGCCAGCGAACGCTCGCTATCGCCCCTGCTCAGCGCAGCCGGCGGCCTGATCAAGACGCCTTGGTGATTGCGACGGGCCCAGGCGCCGGTGGCGACTGCGGCGCTGGACTCGGGCTCGGAGTCGCTTCGGGAACATGCGACATGACCGGATTCCCGGCCGCTGACACCACGCCAGTCGCGTAGCCCATACCATCCGGACCACTTCCGTCCGTTCCATCCTGTTTCGCCTGCCGCTTCTGGGTGTTGCGATCGATGCGCTTGGCGAACTTCTCCTGCTGCTTCATCTGCTTGTCGCGCTCGCGCTGGCGCTTCTTGAGAGTCTGCGGGGTTCGTTTGTTGGCCATAATGTCTGTTCCTGCGGACCGCTAATTCGCGCGCCCAAGCCCTCATCGACGCCCGGACGCTCGGATCGCCCTCGCTCCCATGCGAGGGGTAACCCACGCTGACCCATTGCTGTGAGAGCGGAACATCTCACAACGCCGGGCGAGGACGGAGCTAGCATCGCAAAGCACGCGGCACCGCAGGCCGTTCGCTTGTCCGTCGTCGGATCAAGGGTGTCGCCCACTATCGGGGCAACGCAAGGCCACAGTCTACCACAGGCAGGGTCCAATGCCGAGCACGATTGTTCGCTCCGTTCGCTCCGTTGCTACCGCGCTTCCTGCACGGTCAGCTAGCCGCGGCTGGGCACGCACTTCGCCAGGATCGCCATGTCCGCCGCAAACGAACTGGCCGCCAGCGGCCCAAACGAGAACCGAATCATGTCGGCGAGCGGGCCACGATCGCCCCGTCGCGCCATGTCGCACAAGCGGCCCGGCAAGATGGCGGCGTCGTGTGCAAAGAGGCGCTCGTTGAAGGCGTCGCCCGTCATGCCGCCAGGGAGACGCGCCCAGTGGTAGAAGCCGCCGTCGCCCGTGAACAACTCGAGCCCCAAGCGCGTCAAGCCATCCCCGTAGCGCTGGCGCTGCTCGGTGTAGAACTTGGCGATGGCGGTGCGCGCCCGGCGCACGCGCTCGAGCTGCAACAGTTCGGTCACGTACAGCTGGGAGGGGCGCGAGACGCCACCCATGGCGAACGACGAGTAGTTGCGGAAGATCTCGATGTGCGCGCGCGACGCGACCACCCAGCCCACGCGCATGCCGGGCACCTGCAGGCCCTTGGTTGCGGCACCGACCACGAACAGGTCGGTGGCGTCGATGTCGGATACATAGCGCAGCGCGCTCTCGGGCTCGGGGTCGGCGAAGAACTCGTACGCTTCGTCGATGAGCGCGCCACGCCCCGGCACGCTGTACGCCGCCACGAGCCGACGCAGATCCTCGCCCACCGTCGCGACGCCGGTCGGGTTGCACGGGTTGCTCTTCACCAGGAACTGCCGCGCGTGCGCCGGATGATCCGCGAGCGTCGGTCGAAAGCGATTGCCGGGATGGCTCGGGATCAGCGAGTGCTTGCGATCCAGCACCTTCAACACGTCGTAGTACGGCGTGTACTCGGTCTCCTCGATGGCCACCGTGACGTCGTTCAGCAAGAATGCGAGGATCGCGAAGATCGCCGGCCGGCCACCCGCGAAGACCGCGACGTGGTCGGCCGAGATGCGTGCGCCGTAGAACTCCTTGTAGTAGGCCGCGATGGCCTCGCGGAGCGCCGGCTGCCCGTCGGCCTTGGGGTACATGCGGTCGCTGGCGGTGATCGCGATGCCTTCGGGCAAGGGTGGCCCGCCAGGCACCTGTGTCGTGAGCGGGAAACCCTGCGCCCACGGGTGCGTGCCCGGATCGCCCATGTACTTGTGCGTGGCGTCAGCAAAACGGAACAGGGTCTCGTAGACCCCCATCGGCGGGAACTGGCGCAGGATCACGGGCGGGAAGGTAGCACGTAGCGATCCGTTCCGCATTGCGCGCGCGGAACGTGAACTCGTCGTCGACCCGGCTACTGTTTTGACGATGCCTGGCATCCTGGTCTACCAGCAGATCCGCGAGCTGATCCGCGGTGGCGCACTCACGAGCAACCCGGCCATCGCGCCGAGCCAGATCCAACCGGCGAGCCTCGACCTTCGTCTGGCGACGCGCGGCTATCGCGTGCGCAGCGGGTTCTTGCCCGAGAACTGCCAGGTCGCCGACCGTTTGGAGGACATGACGCTCTACACCTTCGACCTCACCGACGGCGCGGTGTTGGAGCGCGGGCATTGCTACATCATCCCTCTGCTCGAACGCGTGGCGCGACCGCTGCCGTACACGGTGCGCGCCAACCCGAAGTCCTCGACCGGACGGCTCGATCTGTTCACACGCTTGCTCGCCGACCACACCGGCCGCTTCGAGGAGGTCAAGCCCGGCTACACCGGGCCGCTGTATCTCGAAGTGGTGCCGCGCTCGTTCCCGGTGCACGTGCGCACGGGGAACAGCCTGTGCCAAGTGCGCTTTGCTGATGGCGACGCGCGGCTCTCGGACGCGCAGCTGATAGAGGAGTATGAGAAGCGACCGCTGCTCTTTCGCGCCGACGGCTCACCGATCCCGCTCGACCGCGCGCGCGTCGACGATGGTCTGTGCATGAGCGTGTGCATGCGGCGCGACCAGGACGTGCAGGGGCCGGTCGGCTATGTCGCGCGACGCTACACCAACGTGCTCAACCTCGACCAAGAGGGCACGCACGACCCAGCGGAGTTTTTCGAACCGATCCCCGAGCCGAAGGACGCGCGTTACATCGTCGAGCCCGAGGAGTTCTACATCTTCGCCAGCAAGGAACGCATCCGCATCCCCCGCCACCTCGCCGCGGAGATGGTCGCGTACGACGTGGGCATCGGCGAGCTGCGCACCAACTACGCCGGCTTCTTCGACAATGGCTTTGGTGGCGAGCAAGGCACGCGCGCGGTGCTCGAGGTACGGCCGCACGATGTGCCGTTCCTGCTGGAGGATGGCCAGGTGTTCTTCAAGCTCGCGTTCTATGCAAGCGCCGAGAACCCTGAGATCGCCTACGGCGAGCGCGGGCTCGGCAGCCATTACCAGAACCAGGCGTTGCGGCTGAGCAAGCACTTCAAGAGCTGAACCCGCCAGCTTCTTCTGCGACGCCGACAACCCCTGCCGCGCCGGCATCAACATCCTCGATGCCATCGGCCACGGTCCCGTCGACCCGGTCACCTACACCGGCGAGTCATCGCCGAGCGCACCGATCGTGATCAACTAGTGCGCCACCGGAACGAATGTGTCTGACACATTCTCACCGCACCGGATAGCTCGCCCAGTCGCGGTAGTCGAAGTGCCACCACTCGTACTCGTAGACGGCGAAGCCCTCGGCCTCCATCGCGGCGCGCAGCACTTCGCGATGGTAGCGCTGGCGGCTCGTGCCCCCGGGGTAGTCAGGATACGCGCGCGCGGTGAACTCGTCGTACAGGCTCGGCATCGCCATCACCTCGCCAGTCTCGCGATCGCACAGCGTCAGGTCGACGGCGCAGCCGCGGTTGTGGCGTGAACCCTGCTTCGGGTCGGCGACGAAGTGGCGCTGCGCGTCGGGGGTTGCGTCGTAGAACATCTTGGTGACCTGCCAGGGGCGGTACGCATCGTGGACCAGGAGACCAAGCCCACGCGGCGCGAGCGCCTGATGCACGCGCACGAGCGCTTGGGCGGCTGGCCGCTGCAGCTTCGCTGCGGCACGCTCGTAGAGCGGAAAGCCGAGGAAGTTGTCGGCGCTGGCGTAGCGGATGTCGTAGCGGATGCTGTCGTCGAGGTCTCGGAGTTCGACCAAGTCGAAGGCGCGCGCGTCGAGTGCGGGCGCCGGCGCGCGGGCTTCCTTGGCCAGCGCCAGCAAGCGCTCCCGGCTGTGCAGCGGGGTGATGCGGAAGGTACCGCCATCGACGCCGAGCAACGGCCGCCGCGGAAAGAACACGGCGCCGACGTGCACCCCGCCGACTACGCCTTGCTCATCGCGCGCAAAGCGCAGGTCCTCGGCTTGGTAGAGGCCGCGCCGTCGGTCGAGGGCGAAGCGTCCGGCGGCCACGTCGACCGCCTGCGCCGGGTACTCGGCGACCCACTCGATCAAGATCGACAAGTGCCCCTCGCGCTCGAACACCAAGAGCACGTCGTGATCCCACCCATACTCACCGAGAAACGGCACCAGGGCGTCCGGGCACGCCGCCGGCGCCGCGTCTGCTTGCCGCTTCAGGGTCTGGTTGCCAAGTTGCAACGCATCCGAGCCGAGTCGCACTTCGCGCCACGTCGTCGCGCGATCGGCCGCCACCAGGAGCGACTCCTGCGGGGTGGCAGACAACTGCCGCCACTCACCCGCGATCGGCCGCAACCACAGGTCGTCGCCCCGCGCCAGCAGATCGACGCCCGATCCAACCTCACCGTAGCTACCCGCGAGTTGACGCGCCCGCGCCGCGCCGATCGCCGTCAACTCGGGCGCTGCCGGCGGCGGCTCAGCACCCTCGCGTTCCGCGACCATCGAACGCAGCGCGAAGTGCACCAAGCGATCGACCGGTCCTGACGCAAAGTCGACCGTAGTCGCGAGCGCCACGGCCAAGCCGTCGTGCGGCAGCGCCGCCACCAGACTCGCGACGCCGTAGTAGGCACCGCCGTGCGACACCATCGCCTTGCCGTCGAGGTCTTCCAAGAAGAACGCGAGCCCCATCCCGCGCTGGTTGAACTGTGCGGTGAACATCGCGCGCAGTGTCGATTCGCGCAGCAGGGCGTGCGGCTGGCGGTGTTCGCCCAGGAACCAGCTCTGCGCGAAGCGTCCGAGTTCGGGCATCGAGGCGCACAGATTCGCGGCCGGTCCCAAGCCGAGGTCGACGCGCGGCGTCTCGATGCTGCGGCCGTCGTAGGTCCACATGACGCCTTGCATCACCGCGTCGAGGCCATTGCCAACAAAGCGCGCGCCGGGCATGCCGAGCGGCTCCAAGACCTCGCGCTGCACGAGGGTCGCGAACGGCACGCCCGCGTTCGCTTCGAGCACGCGCCCCACCCACGCGACGCCCGCGTTCGAGTACTTGAACAGTGACCCGGGCGCGGCGACCAGATCAGTGCCGGCCAGCGACCCGACCACCACGTCGAGCGTCGGCGGCTGCAGATCGAAGTAGTGCCCCACCGGCGGTTCGCGGGTGACACCGGCAGTGTGCGTCATCAGGTGCCGCAGCGTGAGCTTGCTGGCCGCGAAGCCGCGCGGCCGCACCAAGGGCGGGTAAGCGGCCACGTCGGCGTCGAGGTCGAGTTCGCCGCGTTCGACGGCCAGCATCACCGCCGTGGCGGTCACCAGCTTGCTGATCGAAGCGACGCGGAACACCGCGTCGGCGGTGACCTGGCGCTTGCGCGCGGGGCCGTCGATGCCGAAACCCGCCGACCACACGACGCGGTCTCGATCGACCAGCGTGATCGCCACGCCGGGCAACCCGCAGCGCTGCATCTCGACGCCAATCGCCTGCGTCAGCGCCGCGCGCGTGCCCACGAAGCGCTCGGCACCGCCACGTTCCTGCGCCACGACCGCCGTCGCCAGCGACCCAACACTCGCGGCTGCCAGGCCCGCACGACTCCACATGCCCAACCACCCGAACTGCTCGCGGCGCGCGATCACCATGCGCAGCAAAGCTACGCCACGGCGCCGGCTGGCGCATCGACCTGCTCAATTCACGGGCGCTGAACGCGCTGAACGCGCGCGCTTGCATGGCGCGGCGCGGCCGGTAACGTCGCACACGCCCATGGCAAACCCCTTAGCCCCCAAGAGTCAGTCGGCCGCGAGCAGCCTCGGCCTTCTCATCCTGCGCGTCACCGTCGGCGTCGCCATGTGCATTCACGGCTATCCGAAGGTGGAGAACCTCACCGACTGGATGAGCGCCATGCCGAACCCAGCACCTGGCTATCTGCAGGCCGCGGCCGCCCTCTCGGAGTTCGGCGGCGGGATCGCGCTCGCCGCAGGCTTGCTGACTCCGCTGGCCGCCCTCGGCATCGCCTGCACCATGGGGTATGCGGCCTACTTCCACTTCACCAGCGGACACCCACATATCGCCGGCAGCACGGGTGGCCCCAGCTACGAACTGGCGCTTGCGTACTTCGCCGCGGCGATCTGCGTCCTGTTCTGCGGCCCGGGCAAGGCCTCGATCGACGGCATGATGTGGAAGCGCAGCTAGCCCGCGAACCCCGGGAACTTGCGGCGGCCGCCTCGCGGCCATGAAGCAGCTCGCGTACACGACGCCGATGCGGCTCGCTTGCTGGTTGCTGATCGCCCCCCTGGCTGCCCAAGAGGCATCCCCGGCGGCTCTCGCCCCCGCCCGTCTGCGGGCCCACGTCGAGGTTCTAGCGTCGGTTGATTTCGCCGGCCGCGGCACCGGTCAGCGCGAGTTTGCGCGCGCCGCCAACTACGTGGCGCAGCAGATGCGGGCGTTGCAGCTCGAGCCGCTGGGCGACTCGGGCACGTTCCTCCAGGCGGTGCCGTGGACCAGAGTCGACGGCGACCCCACAGCGTGCGCCTTGGTGGTGACCGCTGGCGAGCAGCGCGTGGAGATCAAGCCCGGGGAAGGCTTCGCCGGACGCGTGTGGTTCGACCAAAAGGCCGAGGGCGATCTCGCCTTCCTGTCGTGCCCCGACCCGTCAGCGGTCGTGGTCGACAAGACCCTGGTGGCTGGCCGCGTGTTGTTCGTCGAACTGCCCGGCATCGACCTAGACGCGCGCTTTGCCGCGCTCGAGGGCGCGCGCGCGTGGGCCAAGTTCAAGGACCGGCTGCGCGACGGCGGGCCGGCGGCCGTGCTGTTCGTCGACGATGCACGCGCACAGCGGCTCAGCGGTCTCGAGGGAACGGACGCGCCTGGTGCGTCGGCACCCGCGGAGCGGGCGTCGGGGCGACAGCCGAACGAGCTGTACGTGAGCCGCGCCACGCGCGACCAGTTCTTGGCACTCGCACCCGTTTCCCTGGTCGGCGGCGCAGTCAGCGTGTCCAGCGCACGGGCGCACCTGGCGATCACGCTCGAAGCCACCGCGGCGCCGGCGTGGAACGTGGTCGGGCGCCTGCGCGGCGGCGACCCCAACAAGGTCGACGAGCACGTGGTGATCGGCTGCCACCTCGATCACCTCGGCACCGTGAATGGCGTCGTGCATCCAGGCGCCGACGATGACGGCTCGGGCATCGCCGCTGTGCTCGCCCTCGCCGAGACCTTCGCCAAGGCACCGACGGGCCCGCGGCGGAGCTTGGTGTTCGTCGCGTTCTGCGGCGAGGAGCGCGGCCTGTTGGGCTCCAAGCACTTCGTCGCCCATCCACCGATTCCACTGGCCTCGATCGCCGCGGAGCTGCAGCTCGACATGGTTGGCCGCAGCGAGGAGAACGCGCACGAGACTGCGGCGCAAAACGCGAACTCGCTGCACCTGATCGGCACCGAGAAGTTGTCGAAAGACCTGCACGCACTCTGCGTCGAGCAGAATCGCACCGTCGGCAAGTTCGATCTCGAGTGGGACGAGGAGGACGTCTTCTTCCGCAGCGATCACCTCAACTTTGCCAAGAGGGGCGTGCCGATCGCGTTCTTCTTCACCGGCTTTCACGGCGACTACCACGCGCCCGGCGACACCGCCGACAAGCTCGATTACGACAAGCTCAGCCGAGTCGCCGGCTACGTGCACGCCATCGCGGCGCGGCTGGCCGACGACGAAGCACGGCCGCTGATCGACGAAGCGCTGTGGCGCAAGAACCGCGAGAAGTTGCTGGGCCCGTCGATGCCGGCAGCCCCACTGCGCAAGTAGGCAATCCGACGCGTGAGCCGAGCACGCGCGTCACCGATCAGTTCGGCGCGCGTCGTCGCGCCCGCGCGACCGCCTGCACGAGCGTGCCGAGCAAGACCACGCCGCCGCCAAGCCACGTCAAGTGGTGCGGGCTCTCACCGTGCACCAACAGCGTCCACACCGGGCTCAGCACCGGCTCCAGCAGCAGGAGCAGCGACGCCTCGAGCGCACCGACGCGGCGCAGCCCATACACCAGACACACGTAGGCCAGACCGATCTGGAACACGCCGAGGTACACGAGCCACGCGAGGTCCAGCCAGGAGAAGTGCTCGACCGGCAACGCCATCGGCAGCACGGCGACGCACGCGAGCGCGTTGCCGACCACCAACGCCTGCGGCGTGGGGTCGTGCGCCCCGGGTTGTCGGTCGCGGGCCAGGATGCGCAGCCCCACGAGCGTGCATGCCCAGCCGACGCAACTGCCGGTCGCAAGCAACAGCCCTAGGCCGGGGTCGGTGGCGGTGCGAGTCGCGGTCTCGGGCGCCACGAGCAAGAACATGTAGCCAACCGCCAGCGCGACCATGAAGCCGATGTCGTGCCGAGCGACCTGCTCACGCAACAGCCACGGCGACAGCAACAGCACGAACACCGGCGCCAGACCCTGCGTGAAGATCGCCGTGGCCGCGCTGGCGTAGGTGTTCGCCAACACGAAGCACAACATCGTCACGGCGTAGCCGACGCCCACAAGGAGCGTGCGCCACGTCGGCCAGCGGCGCGCCTGGCGCAGGACGATCAGCAAGAACACGCCGGCGATCGCCGAGCGAAAGCTCGCGCGCTGCCAGCCGGTGAGCGACAGCGCCTTGATCGCCGCGCCGCCGGTCGAGAACAACAACGCCGTCAGCAACAACAGGACGCGTGAGGAGTTGATACTCATGACACGCCCCGAACGGAGGCCGCAGGGGGAGCTAGCTAGTTGCTGTTGATCGTAGGCGCTTGGGCCGAGTTCGACCGCCAATCGGTGCTTTCTCGCCACAACTCTGCAGGTAGTGCAACCACTCGCGCGGTGCCATGCGTAGTGACGCGTGCGGACTGGGAGGTCCCGAAT
>JANPER010000210.1:0-19322 GCA_031423015.1 Planctomycetota bacterium
TTTCGGCTGTGGAAAGTCATGAGCCGTAAGTTGTTAGCCGTAAGTCCAGAACGCGGACAGGCGGTCAGACAGGTAGGCAGCGGTCTGGGACTTAGGGCTTACGTCTTACGGCTCACGACTCGCGGCAGAGCCGTTCATGCAACCGCCCTCGCGTCTCGTTGGTTGCGGCTCTGCCGCGCTGAGTGGTGATATTGAGCCAACATCACACGACTGGCCGAAGTGTCAGCCGCCCTGACTCGCGGAGCTGACCGGCGATTGTAGAATTCGCGCATGTTGGCTCGTGCTGTGCCGCTCAACACGTTCTTGCTTTGCAGGGCTAGAGAACCCAGTAGATCAGCGCGAACACGAGCAGAAACGTGACCACGCCGCCGGTCAACAACTTCGCGCCGATGCCTGCCACTACAGCCTTGCCGAGTTCCACCATGATCGTCTCCGTCCGTTCGTTCGTAGTTCAGGGCGGCGCGAGTACGCCGACCGGGGAAATGAGTAGCCCTCGGAACCGAGGACACAGACCGCTTAGCAAGTCCGAGGCCATGTGACCCGCCAACGTCACACGGGATGTAGAAGGGAGCACGCGAGGTCTTCGGCGTCGGCAGCGCATCGTTTCGCGTCGCAGTTGCGCAGCAGATTGTTCAAGAAGATCGGCATCGGCGCGTGTAACCACCGTCGATCGGTTTCACCACCGGCAACATGCAACTGTGGTTGCGGCCCAAGGCCGCGATGGCAACAGCATGCACTTGCGTCGTCGCATAAAGACCTTCAGATAGATTCGTCGCTCGCGGTATGCCCCTTGCTTGAAACGCGTCGCCGGCTCGCACATTCGAACCCGGTCCGTCACCCTCTCCAAAAGACAGCGCAGATGTTTCACAAGCAGATTGCTATCAGTTTTGTCGCCCTCCTGCCTACGGCCTTGCTCTTCGCACAGGTCGACCCCGCCCCCCGGCCGCAGACCGGCGCCGCACAGACCGATCCCAAGAAGGATCGTGGCAACGTCGCGAATGACGCGATCCTGGTCTCTTGGCTGCTCACGTGCAATAGCAATGAGATTGCGTTGGCGCGAGTGGCGCAACAGAAGGCCCAAAGCAATGAGGTCAAGCAGTTTGCGCAGAAGATGATCGACGACCATGGTCAGCTCGCGCAAAAGCTCCAGCCGTTCGCAGGAGCCAACACTACTACGGATCAAGGCTCCAAGCCCAACGACCGCGGCAGCGTCACGTCCGACCGTGGCACCGGCAGCACCGAGCGCGGTACCGGTGCCGAAAATCGCGGCACGGGCGGCGAGATTCGCGGCACGGGCCGTGACGCCAGCGCGTCAGGCGTCACTGTGGCTACCCAGTCCACCACTATGGGCGCTTTTGATCACTCAGCCTTGATTCGCGACCTGGGCAAGAAGTGCCTCGAGTCCGAAACCAAGATGTTGAACGAGAAGACCGGCGCTGATTTCGACCGTTGCTACATGAGCATGGTGGTCGGCGCGCACGTCAAGGCTGCGGACATGATGGAAGTGTTCGGCACCTATGCTTCGGAGCGCTTGCGCCCCACGCTAGAAGCCGGCCACAAGACCATCGTCGCTCACCTGGAGCACGCAAAGACGCTGTGCAAGCAGACCGAGACCGGTGGCAAGCACAACGACAAAGGCGAGAAGATCGGCAGTCCAGGCGGTCGCTGAGACTCGTTCGTGACGCCGCTCGAACGCGGCGTCACTAGACCTGAAACAAGCGTTCGCGACTGGGTGATGGCGGCCATTTGCGGCCGGTGCGCGAAGCCGACGACGACGCCCTCGGGGAACACCCTAAAACCGGCCAGTGAGTGTTCGCGGACGCGGAGTGATGTGGCCGTTGGCGACGACGCGCTGGCGACCGAGTTGATGGGCCTCCTGCGCTGTCGGCGCCACCATTTCATGGCAGCGGTATCAACGCCGATACCGTCGCCTCAAGCATCTTCGATCGCGAGCAGCAGACGCAGACACTCCGCGATGTCGCTGCGATGGTGAGTCAGGACCTCGTAGACGCGCGCCGGGTCGATGCGGTCGTACAGGTGCACGACCCGGTTGCGGAACCCAACCATCGGCGCCATCCGATCCGCGGTTCCTTTCGGCAGCCGGCCATCCGCCTCGAGGGTCACGAACACTTCATGGCTCGATCGTGGGGTCCTCGAACCGAGACGGGCGCCGAGCAGACTGCCGATGTCGATCAGGGCCTGGATCGAGGTCTGCAAGAGATGCAACGTCGCGTGCAGGTTGCGCGCGTCCGCGCCGAACTCCGCGAAGCTGCTCTGCGGAATCCTGCTGAGATCTTCCAGGTTCTGTCGAACGGCCTGCGCCTTGAGCAGGACTTCGTCGATGGTCATCGCGCCTGCCCCAGCCGTCGCAGCAGCCCCTCGCGCTGACCGCGCACCGCCAGTTCGTGGGTCGGCAGGAAGTCGAAGGCACGCACGCATGTGGACGACTCGACGTCGGCGCGCCGTTCCCGGTCCGCCTCGAACACGAGCCTGCCGGTGCACAGCACTTGGTGCGCGAAGATGACCCCTTGCTCTGCGAGATCCACGGCATCCACGGGGTACGGCGAAGTGAGCGCCTCCAACCGGGCGGCGAACGCGGCGAGCACCTTGTTCCGGGTGGCGACCCCCTTCGCAAACAGCACTGCAACATCGACGTCGCTGTCGAACCGCAGAGCACCGCGAACCGCAGAGCCGAAGACCCAGACGGCGACGATCTCGGGATGATTGCTCGCGATGGGTTGCAGTTCGCGCGCAAACCGATCGAGGTCGATCGAGGTGTTTTCTGAACTGCCGGACACGATACGCGGAGGATAGCCGTTGTGCGGTCGGTCGGGTAGGCGCCATTCCGAGCTGTCGCGAAGTGACGATGGCGGCGGAGTGCGTCGTCCTTCGCGAAGGATCAGCCGTGTCGAGTCCTAGCGGGGCTTCGCCCCGGCCGACGTTGCATGGATCTCCCGCTTCCGCTCCAGGTCCCTAACAGCAAGGAGGCGAGAGCAGAGAGGGAATCGGGAACGGGAACGGGGAGAGCGATTCTCGATCTTGAATCATCCGTCACGTCGACGGGCATTCGCCGCGGCCTTGAATCGACCGCCTCGCGCAGCAACGCTGCTGCCATGCGCGAAGCTGTCCTCGCCCGATGCCTCCCCTGTCTCGTTTGGTTGGTCGCGCTGCCCGCCCAGGCAAGAGACAGCCAGCCGATCGATGACCAGCAGTTGGTGCGCAACATCGAGGCGCGCTGCGAAGTGCTGCGGCAGGACGGCAAGCTGGTACTCCTCGACAAACTACACGCCACGCCGCCGCCCGCCACCACCACGTTAGCGCTCCTTACCCTGCGTCGAGACCCGCGCGACGCGGCGGACCTCTACGCGATGGCGCAGGCGAGTGCGGTGCTCGTCGGCGTGTACTACCAGTGCAACGAGTGCAGCCACTGGCACTTCGACGCGGCCAGCGGCTTTGCGCTCTCGGCCGAAGGAGCCGTGACGACGTGCTGGCACGTCTTCGAGAAAGACCCCGAGCGGCGCGACACCTATTGTGTCATCGCTGACTACGACGGGCACGTCTGGCCGATCCGCTCGGTGCTCGCGGCGAACGCGCAGACCGACGTGTGCATCGTCGCAACCGACGCGCGCGGCCTGTCGCCGCTGCCACTGCGCACCGGCGCGCGCGTCGGCGAGCCCGTCTGGTGCCTGAGCAACCCTGACCATCGGTTCGGCTTCTTCAGCGCTGGGCTCATCGCGCGCTGGTTCGTGAATCGGTCCGGGCTGGCCCAGCCAGAGGACGAGCCGACCAAGGAAGGCGCCGCCCTCGCGCCCCTGCCGCCTGGCTGGCCCGCCTTCGAAGTGACGCTCGACTTCGCGCAGGGCAGCTCGGGCGCGGCGATCCTCGATGGCGCCGGCAACGCCATCGGCATGGCGCAGGCTACGCAGAGCATCGTCATCGAGGGCGAAGACGGCGCAGCCGATGCGCAGATGGTGCTGAAGATCGTCGCCCCAGCCGCAGCGGTGCGCGAGTTGATCCTGGCGCCGAAGTAGGGCGCGTCGATCTACTTCCCCTGCTTCGCCGGGTCCAGCGCCTCCAACCCCGCCAGCGCGTCTCGATCCCGCACGATCCCCGCCAACGTCGCCACGTCGATCGTCTGGTCGGCATCGGTGTAGCTCGTCTCTGGCTCGGTGTGCGCTTCCACCAGCAGCCCGTGACACCCCGCGGCCAAGCTCGCGCGCGCCATGGTGCGCACCATGTCGCGCCGGCCGATGCCGTGCGACGGGTCGACCAACACCGGCAGGTGGCTCAGCTTCTTGACCACCGGCACCACGTTGAGGTCCAGCGTGTTGCGCGAGTGGTTGCTGAACGTGCGCACGCCGCGCTCGCACAGGATCACCTGATCGTTGCCGCCGGCCAACAAGTACTCCGCCGCCATCAACCACTCATCGAGGCTGGCCGCGAACCCGCGCTTCAACAACACCGGCTTGCGCACCTGGCCGAGCTTCTTGAGCAGCGCGTAGTTCTGCATGTTGCGCGTGCCCACCTGCAACACGTCGACCGCGTCGAGCATGGCTTCGAGGTCGCCTGGATCGACGATCTCGGACACCACCGGCAGACCGACTTCTTCGCGCACGCGACGCAGCGCCACCAGGGCTTCGTGGCCGAGGCCCTGGAACGCGTACGGGTTGCTGCGCGGCTTGAACGCGCCGGCGCGGAACATCACGGCGCCGGCTGCCTTCGCGGCGTGCGCGATGCGCAGCGTGCGCGCCTCGGTCTCGACGCTGCACGGGCCGGCGATGATCACCGGCACGGGGCCGCCGATTGCCACGGCCCCTACCCGCACCACCGTGTCCTGCGGATGCACTTCGCGACTCACCAGCTTGTACGGCTTGGTGACCGGAATGCAGTCGAGCACGCCGGGCAGGCGCGCCAGCAGCGACGCGTCGACCGGGCCCTTGTTGCCGGTGACGCAGATGGCGGTGCGGTCGGCACCGGGCACCGGCAGCGGCGTGAAGCCGAGGCGACGGATGGCCTCCTCGACGGCGTCACTCTCAGCCGCGGTGCAATCGCGGCGCAGGATCACGAGCATGATGGGTTCTCAGCGGAAGGAAACGACATGGGGAAAGAGGCAGACGCGCGCGCGGCCACCAGAGGGCGCAGCGCGGCGATGAACGCGGGCACCGGGCCGTCTGGTTGCTCGCAGCCGTGCGCGATCGCGCGTGCCAGGTGGCTGCCGATCACGGCGATGGCGGCGCCCGCGGCGAAGGCGTCGCGCACGTGCGCGGGTTCATTGAGACCGAAACCGACGCACACCGGGTGCGTGACTTCGCGCGTCACCGCGCGCACCAGCGCGGTCCGCGACGTCGCGGGGCTGTCGGCCCCGGTGACTCCCTGCAACGCCGCCAGATACAGGAACGCCGTCGACGTCGCGTCGAGCGCCCGCAACCGCGCCGCCTCGGTGCGCGGCCCGACCAACGGCACGAAGCCGAGCCGCGCCTGCGCGCAGGCGGCGCGCAGCGCGCCCGCTTCTTCGTGCGGGATATCGGGCACCAAGAGCGACGACGCCCCCGCCGCGACGACGTCGTCGCAGAAGCGCGCGTAGCCGCGCGCATGCACGAGGTTGCCATACACCAGCAGGTTGAGCGGCGTGGCCGGGCACGTCGCGCGGATCTGCGCCAACAACTCGAGGGCGAGCGCGGTCGAGGTGCCGCCTTGCCGCGCGCGCAGGCTCGCGGCTTGGATCGCCGGCCCATCGGCGCTCGGGTCGTCGAACGGCAGGCCGAGTTCGAGCATCGTCGAACCGGCCGTCACCGCGGCTTGCGCCAACTGCAGCGAGCGCACCGGGTCAGGGTCGCCCAGCATCAGAAACGCGCTGACGTGCCGCCCCTGCGGCAAGCAGTCGCGGAGCAGTTCCAAGCTCATGACGCGATCTCCTTTGGCGCGTGGTCGCGGAAGTAGGTCGGCAGATCCTTGTCGCCGCGCCCCGACAGGTTCACCAGCACGCGCGCGTCGCGCGGCAGCTCGCCGCGCGCGACGGCGCGCAGCGCCAACGCCAGCGCGTGCGCCGACTCGAAGGCCGGCACGATGCCTTCCACGCGCGCGAGCAGCGCGAACGCGGCGAGCGCCTCGGCGTCGGTGACGCCAAGGTAACGCGCCCGCCCGCGGTCGCGCAGCGCGGCGTGCTCGGGGCCGACGCCGGGATAGTCGAGACCTGCCGCGACGCTGTGCGTGTGCAACACTTGGCCGTCGGCGTCTTGCAGCACCGCGGTGCGCGCGCCGTGCAGCAGGCCGACGCTGCCACGGTTCAGCGTCGCCGCGTGCGCCGCGGTGTCCATGCCCTGCCCGGCGGCCTCGGCGCCCAACAACTGCACGCTCGTGTCGTCGACGAAGCCGCTGAAGATGCCCATCGGGTTGCTGCCGCCGCCGACGCACGCCAGCACCGCGTCGGGCAGGCCCCCCACCGCGCGCCGCCACTGCGCGCGCGCCTCGCGGCCGATCACCGCTTGCAGGTCGCGCACCAAGGTGGGGAACGGATGCGGCCCGCACACCGTGCCGAGCAGGTAGTGCGTGGTCTCGTAGCTCGCCGCCCAATCTCTCAGAGCCTCGTTGATCGCGTCCTTCAGCGTCGCGGCGCCGGCGCGGACCGGCACCACAGTGGCGCCGCACATCTGCATGCGCTTGACGTTGAGTTCCTGCCGCTCGACGTCCTTGGCGCCCATGTAGACCACGACCTGAAAGCCTAGGCGCGCACCGACCATCGCGGTGGCGACGCCGTGTTGGCCGGCGCCGGTCTCGGCGATCAGACGACGCTTGCGCATCGCCCGCGCCAGCAGCCCCTGGCCGACGACATTGTTGGTCTTGTGCGCGCCACCGTGCAGCAGGTCTTCGCGCTTCAACCACACGTCGAGGCCGGCGTGCCGCGCGAACCCAGGCACGTGCGTGAGCGGCGTCGGCCGACCCGCCCAGGTGCGCAGCTCGTGGCGCAACTCGCGCTGGAAGGCCAACGTCGGCGACACGTCGCGCCACGCCGTTTCCAGCTCTACGAGCGCCGGGCGCAACAGCTCGGAGACGAACTGGCCGCCGTAGGCTCCGAACGCGCCGACCTGCGGCGTGAGCGGATCGGTCGTGAGATTCACAGTTGGCATCGGGTTCATGCGACTTGCTCCAACAGGTCGAACAGGCGCCGCATGCGCCCGTGGTCCTTGATGCCTGGCGCGCGCTCGACGCCGCTCGATAGATCGATGCCCCAAGGGCCATGCGGCAGCAGCGCCGCGAGGTTGTCCGGCGTGATGCCGCCGGCGATGAAGGTGTGCGCGGGCGCGGGCTCGCCGAGCAGGCGCCAATCGAAGGCGCGACCGCTGCCACCGCGCGCCACGTCGAGCAGCCCCGGCTCGTGCGCACTCGGCGGCGGCACGAACTCGGGCAACGCGCGTGCCTGCGCCGCGACCGCCAGCACGCGGTGCACGGCGATGCCGGCGGCGACCAGCGTTTGGTGCGCGGGCTCCGTAAGGCCGTGTACCTGCACGCGCCGCACGCCGCTCTCGGCCACAGCGGACAGCACCTGGTCGGCGCCGGCCTCGCGGAACACCAACACCCCGTGCACGCTGCCGCTGAGGGTCGCCGCCAGCACGCGTACCGCGGACGGCGTGATCGCGCGCGGCGAGTCGCCCGCCAACACGAAGCCCACGTAGCTCGCCCCGAGCGCGACCGCCAGCTCCAGGTCGACGGCGCGGGTGAGGCCGCAGATCTTGACGCGCGGCTTCATCGCTGCACGTCCGCGATGAAGGCCGCCGGGTCGCCGCTGCGCATGAGCGCGGTGCCGATCAGCACCGCGTCGGCCAGACCGACGAGCGCGCGCGCCGCCGACGACGTCGTGTAGCCACTCTCAGCGACCACCACGCGGTCGGCCGGCACCCGCGGCAGGAGTCGCTCGGCGCGCGCGCGGTCGATGACGAGGGTGTCGAGGTCGCGGTTGTTGACGCCGATCAGTACCTCGTCGAGCCGCAGCGCGCGCGCCAGTTCGGCTTCGTCGTGACACTCGACCAAAGCATCGAGCCCCAGGCCACGGCACGCCGCGGCAAGGTCGCGCAGTTGATGATCGTCGAGGGCGCGCGCGATGAGCAGCACCGCCGACGCGCCGAGCTGCGCCGCCGCTTCCACCTGCGTCTGCGCGACGACGAAGTCCTTCATCAGCAGCGGCACGTCGACGGCAAGGGCCGCGGCGCGCAGATCGTGCAAGCTGCCGCCGAAGCGCGAGTCTTCGGTGAGCACGCTGATCGCCGCCGCGCCGCCCTTCGCATACGCGCGCAGCTGCGCGGCGAAGTCGTGGTCGACGGACAGCGTTCCCTCGCTCGGGCTGGCGCGCTTCCACTCCGCGATCACGCTGAGCTGCGCCTTGCCGGCGATCGCTTCGCGCAACGACGCGCGCGCCGGCCGCGGCCCCGCCGACGCCGACATGGTCGCGGCACGGACGCGCGCGTGCGCCAGCAGCGCTTCGAGCACGTGTCCCACTAGCTCGCCCCCGCGCTCGCGGCGCGCTGCGACGACTCGACGTAGCGTTGCAGCACGCGTTTGGCCGCGCCAGCGCGCAGCAGGTCGCGCGCCGCGTCGAGGCCGGCGCGCAGGTCCGGCACGCGCCCGGCGAGCCACAGCGCTGCGCCGGCATTGAGCGCCGCGACGTCGGCGCGCGGTCCGTTGCTGCCTTCGAGCACCTCGAGCATCAACGCCAGGTTGCCCTTGGCGTCGCCGGCGCCGCGCAGTGCGGCCAGCGGCGCACGCGTCAGGCCGACGTCTTCGGGCGCCAAGCGGAACGGCGCGACGCGGCCCGCGTGCAGTCGGTGCCCCAGGGTCACGCCGTGCAGGCCCACTTCGTCCATGCCTTCGCAGTGCACGACCAGCGCCGCCTTGCAGCCCAGCTCGGCCAGCGCCGCCGCCATCACCGCGGTGAGCGCCGGGTCGTACACCCCCACGAGTTGCACTTCCGCCAACGCCGGGTTCGCCAGCGGCCCCAGCAGATTGAACAGCGTGCGGATGCCGAGGCTCTTGCGCACCGGCGCGACGTTCGCCATCGCCGGATGGAACGCGGGCGCAAACAAGAACACGAACCCCACCGCGTCGAGCAGCGTGCGCGCCGCGTCGCCGCGCACCGCGAGCGCGCAGCCGGCGGCCTCGAGCACGTCGGCGCTGCCGACCTTCGACGACACCGCGCGGTTGCCGTGCTTGGCCACCGCCGCCCCGGCCGCGGCCACGATGAGTGCCGCGGTGGTCGAGATGTTGAAGGTGTCGGCGCCGTCGCCGCCGGTGCCGCAGGTATCGATCAGCGGCCGCACCTGCGCGTGCACCGCGACGCGGTGCGCGCGCAGCACGCGCGCCGCCGCAGCGAGCACCTTGCCGTCGGGCGGACGCGCCGCCAGCGCCACCAACAACGCCGCGATGCGAGCGTGGTCTTCTTGCCCGAGCATGATCGAGTGCAGCGCGTCTTCGATGGCCTTGGGATCAGCGGGCTGACCCGCCAGAAGGGAACGCAGAAGGTCGGGGATCATCGGCTGAGGCCTGGCGGCGAAGGGTCATCGACGTGGCGCACCGCTTGCGCGAGCACGCGCTGCAACAGCACGTCGCCCCACGCGGTGAGCACGGATTCGGGATGGAACTGCACGCCAACCCACGGCAGCGTGCGGTGGCGCACCGCCATCGGCAGCGCGTCGGGGTCGGCGGTGCTGGCGATCACGCGCAGGGTGCGCGGCATCTCGGTGATCACCAGGCTGTGATAGCGGCCCGCGAGCAAGGGGCGTGGCAGGTCACGGAACAGAACGTCGTCGCTGGGAGCGATCGGCGTGGCACGACCATGCACGGGCGCCGGCGCACGCCCGACCGCGCCGCCCGCGGCGAGGCCCATGGCCTGCTGGCCAAGGCACACGCCAAGCACCGGCACAGCAGGCTGCGCGCGCAAGAACGCCAGCGTCGTCGTCGCGTCGCGCGGATGCCCAGGCCCCGGCGACAACACCACGAGATGCGGCGCAAAGGTCGCGACGCTGTGTTCGAGCTGCGTCGGCGTCAGCACCGCGCGCAGCGTGCGCACCTCGGCGCCGCGACGCGCGAACGCGTCCACCAGGTTGAACACGAAGCTGTCCTGGTGGTCGAGCACGAGCACGCGCGGCGTCATGCTTCGCCTCCGGCCGCGGCCACCGCCACACGACATGCCATCGACTTGGCGGCGATCTCGGCGAGTTCGCGCGGCGGCGTGCTGTGCGCCACCACCCCGGCGCCAGCGCGCGTGGTGTAGACCCCGCCGCGCTGTTGCAGCGCGCGGATCACGATGCA
Source organism: Planctomycetota bacterium (assembly GCA_031423015.1). Taxonomy (GTDB): domain Bacteria; phylum Planctomycetota; class UBA1135; order UBA1135; family UBA2386; genus DATGPD01. The sequence goes on from JANPER010000210.1 coordinate 10,303, forward strand.
GGTGTCCATGCGGCCGTCGTGCAGCAGGTAGCCGGCGGCGCCGCCGTAGAAGCCGCGCGGCGTGGGTTCCGCTTCGCGGATGAGCTGCATCGCCTTGACCTTGGGCGCGCCGGTGAGCGTGCCCATGTTGGCCACGGCGCGGTACGCGTGCAGCGCGTCGAGGCCTTCCCGCAGCTTGCCGCGCACCCGGCTGACCAGGTGTTGCACATGACTGTAGCCCTCGATCGCGAACTGCTGCACCACGCGACAGGTGCCGGCCTGCGACACGCGCGCGACGTCGTTGCGCGCGAGGTCGAGCAGCATCGCGTGCTCGGCTTGCTCCTTTTGGTCCAGCAACAACCCCAGCGCGAGGCGACCGTCGAGGTCAGGATCGATCGCCCCGTCGGCGTCGCGGCCGCGCGGCGCGGTGCCGGCGATCGGTCGAATCTCGAGTTCGCCGTCCTCAACGCGCAAGAAGGTCTCCGGCGACGCGCCCAGCAAGGCGGTGCCCGGCTGCGCCTCGTCTTGCAGATCGAAGAGGAACATGTACGGCGACGGGTTGGTCGCGCGCAGCGCGCGATACACGGCGTGCGGCGTGGCCTGGCTCGGCATGCTGAACGCGCGCGCCAGCACGCCTTGGAAGATGTCGCCTTGCCGGATGTGTTCGAGGAAGCGTTCGATGTGCGCGCTGAACGCTGCGTCGCTCAGGTCCGTCGTGGCCGGCGCGGGAGCCACCGCGCGCGACGAGGCGGCGCGTTGCGGCGCGGGGTTCGCGAGTGACTCGACCAGGTGCTGGTGGCGCACTTCCACGTCGGCCGCGCGCTCCCACGGCAAGCCGCGACTCACCACCTCGATCTCGTGCCGCGCGCGATCGAACACGAGGTGGTCGAGGCCGAGCACGAACGTGAAGTCGGGATCGGGCGCCGCGCTTTGCTGCCGTGGCGGCAATGCCTCGAACCGATCGACGAAGTCGTAGGCGAACGCGCCGAACAGCCCTGGCGCCAGAATGGGCGGCGTCGAACTCGCCGCGGTCGCGACCCGGTCCCCCACCAACCCGACGACGGCACGCACCGCATCGAGGCTCGAAGGCAGGCGCAGCCGCGCGTCATCGTCGAGCACTGGATCCGCCAGCGAGGCCGGGAAGGCCGCCCGCAGCCCGTCGCCTTCCGCTTGCGATCCAGGCCAACACGCGCGCAGCAACTCGAGCAGCGGCGCCGCCTCGGCGACGAGCGGCCTCGCCCGCACGTCATCGCCACGCGCTTCAACCCGTAGCACCGGCCGCGGCACCAGGATGCTGCGCCGCGTCGTCGGTAGATCAGGTCCGCAGCTCTCCAGCAGCACGGCGCCCGGGCCGGCGAGCCCGCGCGCGCGCAGACCTTCCAGCACGGACAGCAGATCGGGCAACGCGGCGCCGACGCGCACGCGCGTGATCCGCGGCGAGGTGGTGACCGCCGGTCGGTTCAAGGTGGATGAAGATGATGCCATGGTCTGCTGGCATCCCACGCGCGGATCTCCCCTTCAAACGGCAAGAGGCAGCACCCGCGCGCAGGGCTGCCTCGTTGCGTCTGGGCCTTGTGGCCTACGCAGTCGGCGCCCCACCCGCGGGCGAGCGCCACCACCAGCGACGCGGGGTCGCTACGGTCGTGGCCTGAGCGCGGGTGAAAAGCGAAGACTGCACGGCGACAGCGAAGCAACTCCGCGCGCGCCTGTCAACTGGCTGGACCGTGGCTCCATGGCCGCCATCTCGGATCGATGTCGGCGAAAGGCGCGTTGCGAGCGTGCGGCGGACGCAAGGATCGTCGGATCGAACACGAGTCGACCAGACACTGCGCGACGGTTTCTCGTTGCTCGGTAGCCGCTGTGTGCCGCCGACGCGATACTGCCGCACCGCCCCGTGAGCCACTTGCCGAGCAACCCGCTGGAACAACTTCGCCTGCACGCGCCGCTGCCGGAGCTGCTGGCCACCACCGGCCCGCGTTCGGTGCGCAAGCGCCACCTGACCTTCGTGCTCGGCAATGACCGCGAGATCGGCCGGCGGCTGCGCAGTCAGGAACGGCGCGTCGGGCTCGCGCCCGGCCAAGTCGCAGCGCTGCGGGCCTTGTTCGCTGAGCTCAGGATCGATCTCAGCGTGCTGGTCGTGGAGAACGCGGGCGCGCGCGCTGGCTACGCCGACGCCGACTACATCCACGCTGGCGCTGAGATCGTGACCTTGGGCGAGCTGCCGCACGAGAGCCCGCCCGACGTCGTGCACGCGCTCAAGGAACCGTCGACCTACGAGAGCACCATTCCGGGTCCCTTCTGCCGCATCGGCGCGCTGCACTCGGGCGACTTCGATCCGAACGCGGGCTTCGCGCGCCTGCTGGCGGCGCGGCCGGCGGCAATCTTCGACGGCTCCAACATCGGCGCCAGCGCCGACTACCGCAAGCCGATCCGCGGCAGCATGTCGACCTTCGCTGGGCGCGTCGCGGCCGAGTGGGTGCTCGACTACGTCGCGTCGACGTCGACGTGCGGCGGCATGATCGTCGTGGGCGGCGGCAGGGTCGGCATAGCCGCGGTGCACAAGCTGCTGACGCAAGCGCGCGTCGAAGCGATCACGCTGTTCGATCGCGCCGAAGACCCCGCACGTCTGCGCGCGATCGCGGCCGAGCTGGGCGACGATCGGCGCGTGCAGGTGCTCGGCCTGTGTGGCACCGACGACCCCGCGCTCCTCGCCAAGCTCAGCGACGCGTCGGGCTTGATCCTCGGCCCAGCGATGGCGGGCGGTCGCGCGCCCAAGGTGGTGTCAACGCGCGTGCTCGAAGAGCACATGCCGGCGGGCGGGGTCGTGGTCGACGTGTCGATCGACGAGCGCGGCGCGATCGCCGATGCAGGCGTGGACCCCGATTGGGCGTCGGAGAAGTTGATCGACTTCTTCACGCATCGCCTGCCGGGCTTGCGCTACCGCGCGGTGCCCAACATGCCGCGCGCCTATCCCGCTCAAGCGTCGCTGGCGCACGGCGAAGCCATCCTGCCCTACGTTGCGCTGCTGCTCTTCTTGTGCGCGCGGCAAGACGGACCGCTGGGCGCCGTGCGCTGCTTGCTGGAGCGCCCGTTCACCGACCGTCATCCCGATCCGCTGAAGGTCGAAGATCCCCTGAGCCGCTGCGACGCTCTGCTGCAAGATCTGCGCAACGGCATCGCCGTGCATTGTGATGGCCCACGGCCCACCCTGCACCCGATCATTCCGCAGAGCGATCGCGATCTGATGGCGCGCTTCCTGGCGCAGACCGGGGTCTGACCGCCGCCAGCCACACGGACCCCCTCTTGCCATGCGCGCCGACTTCTATCAGGACCTGACCGACCGCGGCTTGGTGCATCAGGCCACTTCCCCCGACCTGGCCGAGCTGCTGCAAAAGGAGTCGATCACGGCCTACATCGGCTTCGACCCGACGGCGGCGAGCCTGCACGTTGGCAGTCTGTTGCCGGCGCTGGCGTTGGCGCGGCTGCAGCGCGCGGGGCATCATCCGATTGCGATCCTCGGCGGCGGCACTGGGCTCATCGGCGATCCGAGCGGCAAGGCCACCGAGCGGTCGATGCTCACCAAGGACCAGCTGGCGGTGAACCTGGCCGGCATCAAGAGCCAGCTCGAACGCTTCCTTGACTTCAGCGGCGCCTGCGCGGCGCGCCTCATCGACAACGCCGACTGGCTCTGCAAGCTGAGCCTCGTCGACTTCCTGCGCGACATCGGCAAGCACTTCAGCGTCAGTCAGATGGTGCAGCGCGACTCGGTGCAGATTCGCCTTAGCAGCCGCGAGCATGGCATCTCGTTCACCGAGTTCTCGTACAGCCTGATGCAGGCCTACGACTACCTGGAGCTGTTCGACCGCTTCGGCTGCCGCCTGCAACTCGGCGGCAGCGATCAGTGGGGCAACATCGTCGACGGCACCGACCTGATCCGCCGCCTGCGCGGCGGCGCGGCGTTCGGTTTGACGATGCCGTTGGTCACCAAGACCGACGGCACCAAGTTCGGCAAGTCGGAGACCGGCAACATCTGGCTGGATGCCGAGCTGACGCGACCGTTCCAGATGTACCAGTTCTGGCTGAACGCCGACGACAAGGACGTGGGGCGCTTCCTGCGTTTCTTCACGTTCTTGCCGACGGCGGAGATCGCGGGCCTCGAGGCGCAAGCGGCCGCGCAACCGGAGAAGCGCGTGGCGCAGAAGGCGCTCGCGGCGGCGGTCACCGAGCTGGTGCACGGCAAGGGCGCGGTCGACAGCGCGCTGCGCGCCACCGCGGTCTTGTTCGAGGGCGGCGACTTGCGCGCGTTGTCGGCGGATGAGATCCAGGATGCGTTCGCCGGCGCCCCGCGCAGTCAGCTCACGCGCGCGGAGTTTGCGGGCGAAGGCCTCGACATCGTGTCGTTGCTGGCCAAGAGCGGGCTGTCGCAGTCGAAGGGCCAGGCGCGCCAATCAGTGCAAGAGGGCGCCATCGCAGTGAACAATCAGCCGGCGAAGGACGTCGCGCACCGCGTGCGGGCGAGCGACTTGATCGCCGAACGCTTCTTGGTGTTGCGCCGCGGCAAGAAGACATACCACGTCGTTGAAGTGGTCGCCGGCTAGCCCGAAAGGTGGCGCCGGTCTTGGCGCCGGCGGCGCGGCGCGCGATGCTCCGGCCATGCAATCCTGCGGCTTCGCCCTCGTGTGGCTCTCCGTTTCGCTGGCCGCACAGACCAGCGGTGACGCCGACGCCTACGTCGACCTCTTCAATGGCAAGGACCTCACTGGCTGGGTGAACGTCAACTGCGCGCCCGAGACCTTCTGCGTGCGCGACGGCGTGCTGCACTGCACCGGCAAGCCGACCGGTGCCTTGCGCACCGAGCGCATGTTCGAGAACTTCGAGCTGGAGATCGAGTGGCGGCACATGGAGAAGGGCGGCAACGCCGGCATCTTCGTGTGGGCGGCGCCGCTCGCCGCCAAGGGCGCGCCGTTCCTGCGCTCGATCGAGGTGCAGGTGCTCGACCACGGCTACGGCAACACCGCGGACTACACGACGCACGGCGACGTGTTCCCCATCTGGGGCTCGACGATGCAGCCGTTTGGTGAGCACAAGGGCATGCGCAGCTTCCCCAGCGAACGACGCAGCAACCCGTCGCCGCATTGGAATCACTATCTGATCGTCGCCAAGGACGGCGTGTTGCGGCTGTCGGTCAACGGCAAGGAGGTGAGCGGCGGCGAGAAGTGCACCTGGCGCAAGGGCTACCTTGGCCTGGAGAGCGAGGGTGCGCCGACGCAGTGGCGCAAGGTCCGCATGAAGGAGCTACCGGGCGGCGCAGCCACGCCGACCGAGACTGCCGACGCCGCGCAGGGACATCGCCCGCTCTACAACGGCGTCGACCTCCGCGGCTGGACGGTCGACGACACGGCGAAGGGTTCGTTCGCCGCGCATGACTGGCGCCTGCTGATGACCAAGGACGGCACAGCCGGCCACGCGCTGGTCAGCGACGCGCCGTTCGGCGACTTCGAGCTGATCGCCGACATCAAGCTGGGCAAAGACGAAGTGGATCGCCGCATCGCCGGCATCCGGCCAGGCGGCGGCATTCTGTTTGGCACCAAGGAACGCAACGGAATCGTGCTGCCGTTCGCCGAAGGCAGTGGCCTCACCGTCGACACTTGGCACCGCGTCGTGTTACGGCGCCGCGGCGCGACGTTCGAAGGCCACCTCGACGGCAAGCCCATCGCGGCCTTGGGCCCGCCGGCCGACGCGGCATCCAAGGACCAAGGTCACCTCTGGCTCGTGCATCCGGGCCGCGGAGTCGAGCTGTGCAACCTGTACGTGCGCCAGCTGGCGAGCGGCGACTGATCACAGCGATGCGGTTCACGCCTGCGAGCCACTCGCCTCCTGGTCGTCGCTTGGCGTCGCAGGTCAACCCCGCGCGGGCCGCGCGCGCAGCTCCGCGAGCGCGTCGCGCACCGCGTCACCATTCGGCGACACCGTGACCCGCCGCGCCTGTGCCCCATCCAACTCCGCCTGCACCATGCCGATGGTCTTCGAGACGCGGCCGCCGGGGCCGTCGAGGCGCAGCACGATCTCGTACGGACCGTTGAACATCAGCGCGACGGTCACCTCGTCACCGCTGCCCAGCGACGCACCGCCGCTCTTGCCGAGGTTGGCGCGCGCATAGCCGCGCGTCCGGCCATTGCGCTGCTGGGTGGCCTGCAAGTCGACGGCGGGTAACCCGGTGTCGCCGGCGAATACGAGCGAGATGCGCGCCGCCTGCTCCGCGCCGAGCATGGCGCGCAACCCCGGCAACTGCAGGGGCAGCGGGTGGATGCGCGTGAACTGCACCGTGCTCTCGCCAGCCTGCACCAAGGCGCGCACCGGACGGTTGCCCGCGGCGAGCCCGACCACCGCAAGGCTCGGCGCATCGGTCACCAGCTCGATCTGGCCCCCGCTCCACGCGAACGGCACGAAGCTGGGCGCGCCCGCGGCGTCGTGCAGTTGCACGAACAGCGGTGACCCCGGATCCCCCATCGCCTTGCCGGCTTGATCGACGGCGCGAATCTGGAACTGGAACAGCCGGCCGCGCAGGTCGAGCCCATCGATGCGGTCGGGATGCGCGGTGTCGGCCGGCGGCACCTCGACGCGATCGACGACCGCGAGCGGGCGCAGCAGCCCGCGCACCTGGAACACGAGCTGCCACGCTCCAGCGCGCAGGCCCGTCGCGTGCAGCACGAACTTGTCGGGCGCCGGCTTGCGCACGTCGAGGTCGCGGGCCTGGCCAGTGCTCAGGTCGGTGAGCGTGGCGCGCAAAGCCTCGGTGGCGACGAACGCCGGCAGGAAGCCCTCGGCGTGCAGGCTGCCTTGCCGCAGCAGCGTCAGCTCGACGCGTTCGCCAAAGGTGAACTCGCGCTCGACCGAGCTGTGGCCACGCGCCTGCGCGCGCAAGCGCAGGCGCAGCGCGCGCGGCTCGCCATACAGCGTGAACGCGCCGCCAACGTCGGTGCTGCCGCGCACGAACGACTCTTGCGTCCACGACGCGCCGCGCAGGGCTTGCACTTCGACGCTCGCATCAGCGATCGGCTGCGCGCGATCGTCGCGCACCAAGCCCGTCGCCAAGACGGGGTGAACCTTCCACGTCACATCGCCCACGTCGTAGCGGCGACCGACGATGAGTTCGGGCAACGGCAACAGGCACCCCAGCCGCTGCTCGAGGCCATGCACTTCGAGGGTGTACGGCGGCGCCGGCTCGCGCAGACGCACCAGCAACTCGAAGCGACCATCCGCCGCCAGCGCTACGCGTTCGCCCTCGACACGCCCCTTTGCGCCGGCCACGAACAAGTCTGCGTCGATCCCGGCGACGGGTCCACCCTCGGAGTCGACCATGCGCCCGACGACGGTCGTCATCCAGGTCGGCACGCGCAACGAAAGCTCGAAGGGCGCGAGGCTCGTCGGTCCCGCCAGGTCAGCCTGTTCGAAGTCGAAGTCGTCGTCGGTGAAGCGGACAGCCACGTGCAAACGCAAGCCCAAGCCAATCGGCGCGATTCGCAACGCGCCAGTGCCTGCCGGCTTGTCGGCGCGCAACACGCACACCTGTTCGATGCTCTGCTGCTTGACGTCGGCGGCGGCGGCCGGATTGCTGGCGCGCACCGCGATCTTGTACGGCGTCGTGATGTCCTGGCCCTCAGGCCCCAGCAGACGCAGCGTGAGCGACGTGGTCGCCGGCAGACGTAGTTCGACGATGTCGGTCGGGATGGCGATGGGAGCAAACCGCGCTTCGACTGGCTGCACCTGCGGCACTTCGGCCAACACCACGAAGTCGGCCAAGGGCCAGCCCAACGCATCGTGGTCGCGCCTTGCCGCATTGGCAGAAGGCGGCGCACCCAGAGCGCCCACGCCAGCCCCGCGCCACTGCCATTCCCGTTCACGCGCGCGGCTCGGCTGGCTGCGATCGTTCACGATCAACGCCTCCAGGACATCGAGCTGTTCGCGGTTCAGGGCGCGCTCGAGCTGCGCGCGCTCGCCCCGGCCGCCACCCCGCCCCAGCGTGATCTGCGCCTCCGCCTGCCCGAGCACGGCGCGGATGCGCTCGCGCCGACGCTGGGTGTCAGCCTGGTCAGGCGCAACGGTCGGTGACACACGCGTCTCGTACAACTGCGCGTGCGGCAACACCGCGACACCGTCATCCCCCGTACGGGCACCGCCCATGCGCTGCACGCGCGCGCCGAGGTCGACGCACAGCGCGACGGGCACGCCGACCGACGGCGCACCGGCCGCGTCGCGCACGCGCACGCGCACGGTGCGGTCGGGCACCAACTCGAGGGTGGGCTGCGCGTCGCCTTCGCCTACGAGCGCGATGCCGAACAACCCCGGCGCACGCGCGACCACCCACACGCGTCGCCGGATCTTCGGCAACTGCACTTCGCCCTGGGCATCGGTGAGGTGCGCCGGCACGCTGCGTTCGAGAAGCGCGACCCACCGCGCCGTCTCTTCCGCCCCGCGACCGCCGCGCCAATCCTGTCCCTCCCCCACGAACACCTCCGCCGCGGCGACGGGGTGCTTGGTAGCCGCCTCGACGACGCGCAGCTTGGGGCCGCCGAGTTCAGAAGGAAACGCCGCGAGCGCCGCGCGCTGCGGCGCCGCGTCCTCGGCCGGGCGATCGTGCGCGTCGCTGGCACGACGGGGCTGGGCCGACGCCACCAGCGAATCGGCAGCAAACGTCGCGGCATCCAGCGTGGTGGCCCGCCCCTGCGCCAAAAGCTCGGCGCCGTCCCCACTCGACATCGCCAGCCATGCCCCAGCACAAGCCAGGACGGCAAGTAGAAGCAATAGGGGTGGGGTGCGAGGACTCATCGACAGCGGGCGCCCGCAGAGTCTAGCGCTCCGGCTGGCAACGGCACTAGTCGCTGCGCTCCGACCCCAAGCCCAACACCACGTCCGCCGCGCTCTTGCTGCCCTTGATCTCGCGCGTCGTGGCCTCGTTGCCGTCGTAGGTCAGCAGGCGCGGCTTGCCCTTCTCGCAGGTCTCGATGTGCACCGGGCGTTTCCACACCGCGTGTAGGCCC
>JANPER010000211.1:0-2878 GCA_031423015.1 Planctomycetota bacterium
GCCCATCAAGAACGCGAACGGCTGGAACACCGTGCCGAGGATCGCCTCCAGCGTCATGCTCGGATGGATCGCCTGCAGCAGGCCGTTCACCAGCGCGACCAGCGCGATGAACGCGACCAGCATCACCGCGACGTTGAACGCTAACTGGCCGCCCTCGCTGGCACCGCGCGCCGCGGCATCGAGCACGTTGGCGTCGTGGTTCGGGATCGACACCTTGACCGTGCCCGAAGTCTCGGGGTGCTCGGTCTCCGGCTCCATGATCTTCGCCATCATGATCGCGCCGGGCGCAGTCATCACCACCGCGGTCAGCAGGTGCACGATGTCGACGTTCGCGAGCTGCACGTAAGCGACCATGATCGACCCCGACACGTGCGCCATGCCGGCGGTCATGATCGTCATCAATTCCGAGCGCGTGAAGCGGGCAAGGAACGGTCGGATCGTCAGCGGTGCTTCGGTCTGTCCCATCAGGATGCTGGCGGCCACGCTGACGCTCTCGGCGCCGCTGACCTTCAGCACGCGGCCGAGCGCCTTGGCGCAGGCGCCGACGATCCACTGCATCACGCCCAGGTAGTAGAGGACGGCGAAGATGCTGGCGACGAAGATGATGGTCGGCAGCACGACGAACGCGAACACCATGCCGACCTTGCCGTCGGCGCCTTCGGCGAGCGGCCCGAACACGAAGGTCGCGCCATCCTTGCTGAACGCCATCAGCTGTTCGACGACCTGGCGCATGCGGGCGAAGCTCTCGCCGATGAGGTTGCCCCACAAGACGCCAAGCAGCACGACGGCGAAGATCGCCCACGTCAGGCCGCGGTGCTGCACGCCGAATGCTCGCCGCGCCAGCATGGGCACGAACATCAGCAAGAGCACCGCGTAGCCAAGGCCCGACGGCCACGGCGCCACGTTCTGCAGCGCCGATGCGATCGCGGCCCCCTTCAGCACCAGCACGGCGAACACCCACTGCAACACCAGGGCCCAACGAATCGAGCGCCAGTCGATCGCGCGGCGGTCGCGGGACAGCAGCAGCGCGATGCCGAGGAAACACAGAAGACCCAGCAGGCCGATCAGTCGTTCCACGCTGGCGACTTGTGCCCGGCCGCGTGCTCGGCGTCAACGATGGCTTCTCTTTGCTGCCCCGACGCGCCTTGCTTGCCCCGCGGGCGAACGATGTCGGCCCACGAACCCACAGCCTGGCGGCGCTACTACGGCAGTGGGTCCGTTGGCAGTGGCGTCAGATGGCGTGGCAGCTAGCCCAGCTTCCGCAGCAGACACGATGGTCTGTTTTTTCGACAGGGCAGGACAGTCGCACCAGACTCGTGCCCTCCCGGCCTGGCTCCGAAACAGCGTCTCGACTTCGTCTGATCGCGCCGTAGGCGCCGGGTCGTTGCTTCATCCGGTCAGGTGCAGGCGGACCGCCGAAGAATCCGAGTCAGGGCGCACGCAACAGTTACCAAGGGCTGCGCGGACCGAGCCATAGCTTCAACATCACTCCCGCACCCACCACTCGACAAGCTGCGAAGACGCCGCGGCGCCCGTTGGGCTCAGGACCATCCACTGCGCGAAGACGCGCACTGCCCCCGCGCCCGGTATCGCAAGGTCTTGCGGCACGTCGGCAAAGCCGTAGCCGCGATCGAGACCCTGGGTGCCGGTAGCGACGGACAAGGCGGCATCAACCGACGTGCCCAGCACACAGCCCGGGAACCCGTACGGGTCAAGCGACAACGGCAGCGGCACAGATCCCCATTGGCGAGTCGACAGACCGAGCAGCAACACACCCGTCGAGCCCGCGGGTACGTTGGACAGGTGCACACGGGCGCCTTGGCCCTGTCGGCGCCAGCCGATCCTGGGCTCGCTGCCCAGAGTGCCCGTGCACCCTTGGCCCGACGCGTACATTCCAGCCGGCACTGATCGATAGAGCTGGGTGCGACCGCGGTATTCGGACCCGAAGGTCTCGGGCCACCGGTAGAGGCCGTAGTTGGGCTGCATCGCGAGCAGGCGCGGGAACCCGTCGACGCCCGGGTCGACCACCGTCTCGACCCATACGATGCCGTCGAAACCGATCGGCACCGTGACCAGCTCCGTGCCGTCGCGACCCGAGTAGGCCGCCACGTCTAGCAGGCGCGGACGCGCGATGACCAGATCGCTCACGCCATCGCGGTCGACATCGCAGCTGCGGATCGCGAACCCAAACCCCGAGTTGCCCTGAGTGCTCCCCCACCACATGCGAATTGGGCGGCCGGTGGCGCTCGAGAACGCGATCACGAGCCCGCGCGCGGACCCGTGGCTCGAGGCGAAGAAGTCGGGCTTGCCATCGCCGTCGAGATCGCTGGCGCCGGCCACGCTCGCGCCCACGGTTTCTTGCGGCCATTGATCCGCCAGTGCGATGGTCAGGCGTTGCCCGGTGCGGCCGGAGTGCACGGCCGCGCCACTCACGCCCCGCACTGCGTCGAGCACGCCGACGACGAAGTCGTCGCAACCGTCCGAGTCGACGTCGCCCAACTTGTCGACGCATTGCCACCTGAACTCGTACCGGAACTGCGGATCGCCAGCGATCGTGTACAGCTCTTGCCCCGTTGCCCCCGACATGACGATCACCTCACCGTACGGTTCTACATCCGGATGAGTGATCACCACGTCCGGATGGCCGTCGCCGTTGACGTCGAGGTTGCTGGCGAGATCGATGCCCCACCATGCGACGGACTTGCGCGCGGTGTAGGCAAGCGTCCGGTCGTCCCTGCCCCTCTGTGCCAACGTGAGTGAGACACGCCCCAGGTTAAGTTTAGTGTAGAGGGCGTAGGCAGACCGAGATGACCAAGCAGACCAAGATCGCAAACAAGCAGCGCCCGTTGTCGGGCACCGCACCGCTACGCGCGGACGA
>JANPER010000212.1:0-34316 GCA_031423015.1 Planctomycetota bacterium
CCAGATCGCGGTCTGACCGCAGCCGCCTGTCCGAGTTCCGAGCTTATGTCTTATGGCTAATGACTTACGTCTTTCCACAGCCGAAACATCTTCGCGCTTCGCGAAGATGCTTCGGCTGTGGAACTCAGGGGAACTCTCAATCGCAAGCAGCCGCACACCTCGTAGCGTGTGGCGATGAACCTGTCGGATGCGCGACGCATCTGGTTTGATCGGCAAGGCCTCGCCAGCCCCAAACCGCGTGGCGTGGCGGAGCTGATCGCCGAGCACGGTTGGCTGCGCACGTTCGGCGGCAACGCCTACATCAGCTGTCGGGCGCGCACGGTGCGCTTTGGGAAGCGCGACCTCGACGACGCCGTGTTCGCTGATCAGACGGTGCTCAACGTGCCGAGCGTGCGCTCGTGCGTGATGCTGGTGCCGCACACCGATGCCGGCTTGGCGTTACGCGCGGCGTTGCCCGCGGTCGACAAGGCCACCGCCCGCGCCGCGAGCAAGTGTGGCTTCGAGCTAGATGAGATCGAGGATCTCGGCAAGGCCGTGGTGCGCGCGCTGGCGCGGGGTCCGGCGACGCCCGACGAACTGCGCGAGCGCTTGCCGGCCGGCCAGGTGAAGTCGCTCGGCGAGGCTGGCAAGAAGATCGGCGAGAGCAGCACGCTCACCGTCGCGCTCAAGCTGCTCACCGCGCGTGGCGTGTTGCAACGCCTGCCCGAGAACGACACCGTCGCCGCCAGCCGGTTGCGCTACGCGTTGTTCGCCGCGAACCCGAGCACCGTGGCCGACTCGCCTGGCGACGCCGAGGGTCTGGCCCAAGCCCTCGTGGCCCGCTACCTGCACTGGGCCGCCCCCGCGACCGCCAACGAAGTCGCGAGTTGGTCTGGCCTGGGCAAGAAGGCCGTCGCCGCCGCGCTGACGGCGGTATCGGCGCAGACGCTCGAGGTGAAGGGTCGCGACGACGCGCACTTCGCGCTCCCCGATGATCGCTTCGTCGCCAAGTCGACGGCCGGCAAGCGCCGCTTCGTGTTCCTCCCCGCCGACGACATGTACATGGGTCTGCGTGGGAGCCTGTCCGCGCTCGTCGATGGTGATTGCCCCGACGTCAGGGTTGGCAACGAACCGCTGATCGCCGAGAGCCACTGGTCGTGTCACGTGCTGCTCGACGCCGGTGTGGTGATTGGCGCCTGGGACTGGCACCCTGAGCGCCGGTGTGTGATCTGGCGCGCCTTCGGCAAACTCGCCGCCGCCGAGCAGAAATCGATCGATGCTGAGGCCCAGCTGCTCGGCGACTTCATCGGCGGCGAGCTGGGCGACCTGCGGATGTCGAGCCTGGATAGCCTGGCGGCGCGGCTGACGCGGATCGAGGCGATCGAGAGGATCTAAGTTCCACAGACGAAGCGTCTTCGCGAAGCGCGAAGATGTTTCGGCTGTGGAAAGTCATGAGCCGTAAGACGTAAGACATAAGTCCAGAACGCGGACAGGCGGCGAAGGTGAGGCGGTCAGCTGCCGGTCACCCAGTTCGGTTTGCGCTTCTCCAAGAACGCGCTCATGCCCTCCTTGGCCTCCGGCGTTGCGCGCAGGTGTGCGATCCACCGCGCCGTGATCGCCGTGGCGCCTTCCAGCGTGCGCGGGCCAACCGCCGCGATCAGCTCCTTGGCGCTGGCCACCGCCGCCGGTCCCGAACTCAAGAGCTGCTGCACCGTCGCGTCGACCGCGGCGTCGAGCTGGTCCTCGGGCAGCGCCCGATGCACCAAGCCCACGCGTTCCGCCTCGCGCCCGTCGAAACGTTCGCCAGTGAGGAACAGCGCGCGCGCCCGGCCGACGCCGATCTTCTGCATCACGAACGGCGAGATCACCGCCGGCACGATGCCGAGCTTCACTTCGGTGAGACCGAAGATCGTGTCGTCGGCGCACAACGCGATGTCGGCCGCGGCGGTCAGCCCGGTGCCGCCGCCGAGCGCATGGCCATGGATGCGCGCCACCACGGGCTTCTTGCAGCGCGCGATGGCCAGAAACATCCGCGCCATCTCGCCCGCGCCGCGCTCGTTGTCGGCGGTGGGCAACGCCGCCTGTTCCTGCATCCACGTCAAGTCCGCCCCGGCGCTGAAGCTCGGGCCATTGCCCGAGAGCACCACGACACGAGTCGCCGCGTCGTCACCCGCGGCGACAAACGCCGCGGACAGTTCCCTGACCAGGGTGCCGTTGAACGCATTCCGCACGCCCGGTCGGTTGAGCCGGATGTGCAGCACCGCGCCAACGGGCGCGACCTCAACGGTTGCGAAGGCAGGGGTCATCGCCCCGATTGGAGCCGAACGCACCCTTGCGGAACATGCCGAGCCGACGTCTTGGCAGGATCTGGCGCGATCGGATTCGGTGTGACCGAAATCACCATCGTGGGCGCCCCTGGCGTGCCCACGATCATTCGCGGCACTTGCAGCCCAAAAAGGCGGGTCCCTCGGCCAGAGACTGATGGCCGAGGGACCAAACCAAAACTGACCCCGAACCCGGAAAGCGAGCGAACGGAGTGACTCTCCTTCCTCCGTTCACAACCCTCGCACAGGTTGCGTTCCCGAAGTCGTCGAGGGTGACACGCATGGAGCCGACCTTGTCGTTGGCCGACTCTGGAGGAACGACATGCAGCCGGCAACCGCGCCATCGTTTGTCGAAAAATCTGCCGCCGGGGGTTTGCCCTAACCACAGCCTGCGTCGGCACGTACACGGTCAGGCTGAATCAAATGCACGCGCATGACGACGCCCTCCACGTCCCTGCCTGCCTCCACGTCGGTGGCGGCGAGGCCGGTCGGAACATGCGCACCGTCCGGTGCCACCGCCGGTTGCCCGCGCGCGGACGAACTGACGTCGACATCGAAGGCGATGCCACCGTAGAGTCGGTGCAACCCGCGAGTGCGCGGCCCTGTCTCGCATGAGTGATCCCTACATCGAAGCCAAGCGGGCGGCGGGCCGGGCCGCGGCCGATCTGGTGCCGCAGGACGCCGTCATCGGTCTGGGCACCGGTTCGACGGTGGCGTTTGTGCTCGAACGCCTTGCCGAGCGAGCGGCACAGGGCCTGCGCCTGCGCGGCGTACCGACGAGCGACGACACCACGCGCAAGGCGCGCGCGCTCGGCCTGCCGCTCACCACCCTCGATGCAGTCGACGGCCTTGACCTCACGATCGATGGTGCCGACGAGATCGACACCCACAAGCACATGATCAAGGGCGGCGGCGGCGCCTTGCTCCGCGAGAAGATCGTCGCCGCGGCGTCGCGCGAGATGATCGTCGTCGTGGGCGACAACAAGCTTGTCGAACGCCTGGGTGCATTCAAAGTGCCGGTGGAAGCGCTGGCCTTCGGCCATCGGCAAGTGATCGTCGCGGTGCAACGGCTGGGAGGTCGCGCCGCGCTGCGCATGCGCGACGGACAGCCGCTGGTCACCGACAACGGCCACTGGATCCTCGACTGTGACTTCGGCTTGATCGACGACCCGGCGCGCCTCGAACGCGACCTCGACGCGATCCCCGGCGTCGTCGAGTCAGGCCTTTTCATCGGCATGGCGGGTCGCGTGTTCATCGGCGATCGACAGGGTCACTTCGAGTTGCGCGCGTAAACGCGCTCGACAGTGTGGTCCCGCAAGTGTGGTCCCGAGTGTGGTCGCGCATTTTTTCGGCGCAGCTTTTCTTGGCCCCGCAGCATCGGCGGCGCGTAGGGAGGAAGCACGGCGCTTCCGGCGGTTCGCTCCTTCCTCCAGTGCTTCTCCTCTCTGTGCTTCGTGACACAGCCACCCGGAGCGCCGTGCCATTTCACCGTTCTCCTCCGCTACGCTCGCATCCGTGATCGTGTACCTACTGCGCCACGGCGAAGCCGAGGACGTCGGACAACACGGCGCGCGCAGCGATGCTGAGCGCCGACTCACGACCGAGGGTCGCGAGCGCTTGCTGCGGGCCGCGCCTACTTGGCGCCGGCTGGTCGGCGACGTCGATCGGGTCTACTCCAGCCCGTTGATTCGCGCCCGCGAGACGGCCGACGTGTTCGCCGAGGCGGTGGGCTTTCACGGCAAGCGCAGCGAACTCGCCTGCTTGGTGCCCGAAGCCGATCCAGATGACGTGGCGCGTGTGATCCTCGCCGACGCAACAGAGGGACTCGCCTGCGTCGCCTTCGTCGGCCATGAGCCCCACCTCGGTGGGACGCTCGCGATGCTGCTGCTCGGCCGCGGCTCGATCCCATTCAAGAAGGGCATGCTGGTCGGTGTTGAACTCGCCGGCAAAACAGCGCCCACCAGTCGCTTGCTTTGCTGCGTGACCACCAAGCTGGCGGGCAAGCTTGGCGAGTGAGGGCCAGACCGTCAGTTGCCTTTCTTGGCTTCGCTCTTGGGCACCGGCGTCGGCAGCTTGATCGGCCGCACCACGAAGTGGTCGACATCGCGCGTGATGTCGATCGCGCCGTCGTGCGTCCACTCGCCTTCCATGTTGCCGTGAATGCGCAGGGTGTAGGCACCAGGAAGCACGCCGTCGATGCTGAAGGTGTCGCCCTCGCGGTCGACCATCCCGCCCTGACCGCCGGCTTCGCCCAAACCGCCTCCCTGCCGCTCCAACGACAGCCATAGCCAGCGATCTTCCTTGTCCTGCGCTAGCGTCTTGCGATCGATCTTGCCGCGCAGCGTGAACGTGCGCAGCAACTGCGCGCGCACGCTGGCCTGGCTGCCGGTCGCCACGGTGGCGGTTGCGTGCGCGCGTCCGCGCGTGCCGCCGTCGCATTCGATGTGATAAGTGCAGGCCGGCAGGCGTTTCAGTTCGAACCGACCCTCCTCATCGGTGAGCGTCGAGCCGCCACTCCGCGCAAGGTTCTTGTCGGGTCCCTTGACGTTGCCCCACGCTGACACCTGCACAGCACCCGCCGGCTTGCCGTCGACGTCGAGCACGAACCCCACGAGAGACCCGGTCGTCACCTCGATGCGCAGATTGACGTCGTTGCCGACCTTCACCTCGACCTGCTGCGACCACACCGCGTCGTTGAAACTCGTCAGGTTCGCCAGGCCGCCGCGTGGCGCCTCTGCAACCCGCAGGTGGATCGAGCCTTCTTTCACCTGCCCGAGGTCGAAGCGCCCAGACGCGTCGACCACCGCGGAAACCTGCTGCTCGCTCCAGCTGTGCACGATCATGCCTTCGCCCGGCCGCCCGTCGACCCACACCGTGCCCCCAACCCGCGCGCTCGGACCCTCGACGATGCGCGGTGCGTTGGTTTCGAGCCGGACCTGCGTGGTCTGTCCCGCCACGAGCTGCACGTCTTGCTCGGGAAGCTGATTGCTGAACTGCGCCATCATCATCAGCTCCATCATCGAGCTGAACGAGCGCATCGCCTGCAGCGACTTGATGACCTCGACGCGCCACGGCCCGGGCTGCAGGCCGCGCATGGTGAACTTGCCGTCCGCGTCGAGCATGGCGATCGCCGGCATGCCCGACACCGGACCATGCGTCTCGCTCCCCGCTCGCTGCACGACTGCCGTGTACTTGCCAAGCTCGGGTGGCTTGCCGTCCTCGGTCACCTCGCCGACGATCGTCGCCGGGTCGCACATCTTCAACACGACGGGCGTGGTCGCCGGCAAGTCGACCTTCGCCGCCACCGCGCCGAAGCGAGGATGCGTCGCCTCGACGACGGCCGACTCGCCGTGCATTTCCTTCGCGCGCACCTTGCCATCGCTGCCCGTGTGGCCCGCGTGCAGGGGAATCATGTCCGGTCCCTTGCCGCGCAGTTCGACGTAGACCGCAGCGTTGCGGATCGGCTTGTCCTGCGCATCGACGACGACGACATCGATCATCTGCTCGGGCGGCAGGCGCAGCTCGACATCGCGGTCGCCGGTCAGATCGACGGTCTGCATCGTCGCCGCGTGCCCGGCCGCGCCCGCCACGATCGCGTACTTGCCGGCGCTGAGCTCCCTGAGCTGAAGGCGGCCGTCGGGCAGCTTGGTCTGCCGCGCCTCGAGCGGCACCGGACGCGCGATGCCTAGCTGCGCGAAGACCGGCAGCTCGTCTTCTCCCGTGGCGTCGCCAAAGCTGAGCAAGCGCAGACGCGGCGACACGATCGCTTGCCCCAACTCGCTCAGCAAGTGCACGGTGAGGGTATGGCGCGAAGGCAGCGTCACCACGATGTCCGTCTGGATCGACTGGGGCTCGGTGATGACCCAGGGCTCGCCTGGCGCGCGCTGCGCCGCGGCGATCACGTTGCTGCTGCCGAGGCCGCGGCACTCGAAGGTTCCCTTGTTGTCAGTCTTGCCGGCGTCGCGGCCAAAGGCGATCGGCACCGCGTTCAGCCGGTTGCCGACGATCACGTGGACGCCAGCGATCGGCTTGCCCTGCTGGTCGACGACGCGGCCCGACGCGACCTCACCCTCACCGAGTTCGAGCTTGCCGATGTCGCGCGTCTGCCCGGCATCGAGCTTGACGTTCTTTTGCGTCGCTGCCACAAAGCCGGACTTGGTCGCGGCGATCAGGTTCACGCCCGGCTCGATGCCTTCCAACCGGAAGTGACCCTCTGCGTCGCTCAGCGTGGTTGGCACGGGCAGCTCCTTCCAGAACTTGTTCGCCCACGCGGGCAGCTCGACGACCATTCGCTTGTCGGCGTCGCCGACGATGAACCAACCCTCAGGGTCGAACTGTTCGAGCGGCAAGAACTGCGTCGCGATCGCCGGGATGTCGGCCGCCCGCACCATCGCACCTACCACCGGCTTGCCGCCGTCATCGATGACCACGCCGGTGACGGTCGCCGCGTTCTTGAGTGCGATGTCGCCGAGATCGACGGTCTCGCTCGGACCCGGCGTGCGGTCCGCCAGGCGCAGCGTGGGGTTGGGGCCAAGGGCGTCGGCCTTCAGGATGTAGATCGACCGCGGCCACACGCCAGTCAGCTCGAAACGGCCATCGGCGCCGGTGATCGTCTCGCCGGCAAACACGTCAGGGAAGTCGGTGATCGGCGCGGAGAACATCGAGATCTCCAGCTGGAAGGCCACCTGCGCGTCGATGCGCAGCAGGCGTACGGTCCGCTCGGGTGCGGGCGTGCCGTCGTGCGCCACCACGCGACCCTTGAACTTGGCGAGCGCCGCCACGATCTCGGGGTCCTGCGCCGGCCGAGCGCCGGGCACATTCACGGTGCTGCGCACGGGCGCGGCATGGTCGCCGTCGATTGTCGCGGTGAGCGCTGGCGTCACCGAGAGCGACGCCGGGTCAGTCGAGGTCGACGCCGGCACGACGTCGATCGGCGTCGCGCCACCGCCGCTGAACAAGAAGAAGGCGCCGACCGCAACGGCCAGACAGATCAGGAGCAGGAAGACGAACTTGCCGTGCTTTTCCATGCGCAGGGTGAGCGTAAGGGGCGGAACCAGACCGGAACCAGAACAGACACAGGGAACCCCGCGCATACGCCTGCGCGGGGCAAGATTCGACGCCACGTCGGTCTTCTTGCGATCAGGTCAGCATAGGTGCCGCCGCGACTCCGAGGCAGAATGCGCGCAATGCACTCGCTCGACAGCCAAGACGCTCCGCACCGCCGCATCGCCGCCGCCCTGTTGTACGCCTTGGAGAAGCACGCCGCGCAGAGGCGACGCGACGGCTCGCCCTACATCGCGCACCCGATCCGAGTCGCCGAGAGCCTGCGCAGCATCGGCGCCGTCAGCGACCCCGACGTGATCATGGCGGCGTTGATGCACGATCTGATCGAGGACACCGACTGCGAATACGACGACCTGCGCGGCCGCTTTGGCGTGCGGGTGGCCGACCTGGTGGCCGTGCTGTCCGGCGACATGCGCTTGCCCAAGCCCGACCGCCGAAACGATGTGATCGAGCGCGCGCGCAATGCCCCGCCCGAAGCCCAGACGATCCGCCTCGCCGACCGCATCGACAACCTGCTCGACATGGCCGGGTTCTCGCACGCGCGCAAGGCGGAGTATCTCGAGGGCAGCCGCAAGACACTGGCCGCGTGCCGGGGCGCTAGCGCGGCCTTGGAGGCAGCGCTAGCCGAGGCGATCACGCGGGTGGCGAAGGAGTTGGCGTAAGAGTTCAGAGCGGCGCGGCGCGCGCTCGCTGGTCGCGCCACAGCCGGTAGAGATAGAGCCCAGACAACGCCAGCGCGTGGTTCAGCTCGCCGCGCGCCGCCATCGCTTCCGCCTCGGCGAGCGGCACCATCACGACCTCGAGGTCCTCGCCGGGGTCGGGTTGCACGTCACCCGCGCGCGTGCAGCCGAGCGCCAGCCAGGTCTCGATGGTGTTGTTGAACAGCGCCGGGTTTGGATTCACGGCACCAAGACGAATGAACTCGCGGGCGACGTAGCCAGACTCTTCGCGCAGTTCGCGCCGCGCCGCGGTGCCGAAGTCTTCGCCAGGGTCGACGCAGCCGCCGGGGATCTCCAACGTCATCGCGTCGGGTCCAGGCCGATACTGCCGCACCAGCACCAGTTCTTCTTGGTCGGTGAGCGCCACGACGTTCACCCAGTCGAGCGTGTGCACCAAGAAGAACCCGTGGTCTTGCTCGGTGCGCGGCGAGCGTCGATGCGTCTTGTGCACCGCGAACACCTTGTAGCGCAGCAACTCCTCGTCGCGCACCAACGGCCACGGGCGCAGCGTCATGGCTTGGTGAGCTTGTGCGCATAGAGCAGCTTGCCGGTGGAATCGCGAAACGAGATGTGGAGCGCAGTGCCGTCGAAGCGAAACCACGCAAAGCCGCCGCCCTCGAACGCGAACTTGGTGCCAGCCACTTTCTCGACGGCGCCGGCCATCTCAGGCCCGCCGCCGCCGCCCGACAGCACCTGAGGTATTCCGGACTCGGAGACAACCAAACGCAGGCCCGGTGAAGACGCGTGCAACAGCAGGTCGACCTTGGCTTTTTCGAGGTTGACGCGTGCGCGCGACTCCAGCACCTTCATGTTCGGGCCGTCACTCTGGCCACCCAGTGGGATCAGCTGATCGTACGCACACACAATCTTCCAGTCGGCCTTCGAGGCACGGATGGTGTCGAACAACCCGCGCAGCGACGTGCGCGAGCGCGAGTCGGCGATCGAGGCCGCCATGAAAGTCGAGTCGCCGCCGAACAACTCCAGAGTCTTGCCGCGGCAGGTGAACTCGACGCCAAACCCGGTCGCGCGACTCGTCCAACGCGGATTCATGACGCTGTAGTTCGTCGCCGCGTAGAAATGGCCGCGATGATCGACTGGGCCCTGCACGACGTAGAACGGCACCGCCAACCGGGTGCGGTCGTACACGTCTTCGAAGTGCGTCTTGAACAGCGGGTCGCGTTCGGAACTCACCCCGCGCGGCAAGAAGTTGTTGCCCAGGAGCACCACGAAGTCGAGCGGGCCGGTCGGAGCGAGTGACGCGACGGTCTCAGCAACCTGACGCTGCCCAGGCAGGCCCGTGCCACCGTTGCCAAACGCACAGAACACCACGTCGTCGATGTCGGGCGAATCGTCGGGCGGCGTGAACTTGCCCGTCACCGTCGGCACGAGCGGCGGCGTGTACAGGCTCGCCGGCAAGTCGACTTCTGCCGTGTGCTGCGCGCCGCCATGTTCGAAGCGCAGCGCAAAGGACACACGGGTGGGGGCGAACTCGCGGACGGTCAGCTTGCCGCGCAACGCCTCGCCGTCTTGACTTGGCTTCGTGCTCCAAAACGCGCGCACGCCTTCCTCGCTGAGTTCTGGGCTGAGTTCTTGCTCCGACCGCGTAGGCCACTCGAGCAAGGCGAAGCGAAGCTTCAGACCCACGAAACCCGCGCCTTCGCGACGCCCGACAACCTCGAGCCAACCGAGCGGACTGAGCACCGCAGTCGGCGTGGCGAGCGCTTGACCGTCGAGAGTGAAGCCCCCGGCCGGGGCCTGGCCCTGCCAACTGGCCAGCGCGCATAGGACGAGTGTGAGCATGCTGGGCATCTTCGCCATCCGCTGGCGGGTCGCAACGGTGACCATCTCCTTGTCGCACCGAACCTGCGTTGGCACGGCCGCGGAGCCACTGTCGGGATTCGCTACAGGCCGGCGGGCGGCATTGCCGAAACGAGACACGAGTTGACGCAGCGCCGCCACCCGGCGTCGTGCATCCGACGCCGCGTCGATGTCGAGCGCCAACTGCTGCCCAGGAGTCTGCTCGCAACCACCATCCCGTGTCTTCGGCCTCCGTCTCCATCCTCATTCCCACGTGCGGGCGCCCGGTTGAACTCGCGCGCTGCCTGCGGGCGCTGCGCGACGAGACTGCCGCGCACAAGCACGTCGAAGTGGTGACGATCCACGCACCCGGTGACGACGCTTGCACCGCGATGGTCGCCGCCGAGCACAGGGAAGTGACCGTGCTGCGCACGCAGGAACGCAACCTGAGCCTGCAGCGCAACCACGGGGCGCAGCACGCGCGCGGCGACGTGATCGTGTACCTCGACGACGACGCATGGCCCAAGCCGGGTTGGCTCAAGGCCCTGCTGCACCCGTTCACCGATCCACGGATCGCGGCCGTGGGCGGGCGGGTGCTGCGCGGCGACGGCACGTTGCAGTACGGCGCCATGGCGGTGTCGCGGTGCGGCAGGCCGTTCGTGTTGACCGACGGCGCGGAGCCGCCGCCCGGCACGGCGCGCACGTTGCCCGGCGGCAACCTGGCGGTGCGCCGCGACGTGCTGTTCAAGCTGGGCGGCTTCGACGAGAACATCGCGTACCACTTCGACGATGTCGACCTGAGCCTGCGTCTCTGGGTCGCCGGGCACGCCACCACGTACCGCCCCGACGCCGCCATCTACCACGAGCCAGCGCCGGGTCCGCACCGACGCACGCTCTGGGATCGCGACTGGCACACGATCACGCAGAACAGCATCTACCTGGCGCTGCGGCATAGCCCAGCGAATGCGCGCCTGCGCCGGCTCAAGCCCCTGGCCCTGCAGGTGCCCAAGACGGCGCGCTTCTTCGCCTGGGTGCTCACCGGCAAGTTGTCGCCCATGGCCTTTGCGCGTGCGCTGCGCGGGCAAGCCACGGGCATCGTCGCGGGCTATCGCAAGGGCCTGCGACAAGCACCGCGACTGCCCCTGCGCGGTGCGACGTCGAGCCAACGCGCACGCGCTGACGTCGCCACCCTGGTGCCGTGAGTCGCCACGTCCGTCGCACGCTGACCGCCCTCGTCGTCGGCACCGCCGTGCAGCGCGGGCTCGGGCTCTTGATCACCATCGTGATCATCCGGCACCTCGGCCTGCCGACGTTCGGCGAGTATGCGTTCGGGTTGCAGATCGCGGCCCTGCTGGGCCTGATGGCCGACGCCGGCATCCGCACCTTGGCGGCGCGCGAAGTGGCGCGCGAGCCACGGCAAGGCGTGGCGCTGCTGCACGAGTCGATGCGGCCGCGCCTGCTGCGCGCCACCGCCATGGCGATCGCGTTCGCCGCGATCGCCGGCGCGGTCAGCGATGCGCCGGCGTTCTTCTTCCTGTGCGCGGCGCTGGTGCCCCTTTCAGTCCTCGACATGAAACAGCTCGCTGACGCACTCGGCCGCGTCGGCGATGAGGTGCGTTGTGATGCGATCGCGAGCACCGTGTACCTCGCCTTGACGGCGCTTGCCTTGGCCTGCGGCGGCGGACTCGTCGCGCTCGCATTGGCGTACGTTGGCAGCCGCGTCGTCTACGCCATCATCGCCTTGCGCTGGCTGGTGGCATTGCCTGCGGGCGAACCCGTGGTCGGCACACACCCTTGGCGCCACGCCGACACGGTAGGCCTCGCGCAGGTCGGCTTCGAGTTCGTCTTCGCTTCGCCGATCGTACTGTTGCGCGCCTTCGTGGGCAGCGAGGCAGTCGGCTTGCTAGCCGCGGCGCAGAAGATCGTGCTCGCGGCGGACACGCCGGTGCGGGTGCTCGGGCGCCTACTGACGCCGCATCTATCGCACGCGAGCCGTAGCGGCGATTCCGTGGCGACGCTCGATCGCGCGGTGCGGGCGAGCGCTCACCTGGTTCTGCCCATCGCGGCCGGCGGCTGCATCGTCGCCGAACCGCTGCTCCTGCTTCTGTGCGGTCCCGCCTACGCGGCGGCCACCTGGCCGTTGCGCTTCCTGCTGCTCGGCACGGCCATCGTCGGCCCGATGTCACAGTACGCCCAAGCCCTCATCGCGCGCGGCGCGTGGCGCGGGTACGTGCAGGTCGTCGCGATCGGCGTCGCCGCGTACGCCACCATGATGCTGGCCCTCCTACCAACGCATGGCGCCGCAGGCGCGGCGTTGGCGTCGTCGGTCGGCCTGTGTTGCGCGTCCCTCGCCGCCTTGTGTGCGTTGCGGGCGGAGCTGACATTCCCCTTGCTCACGCCATGGCCGCGCCCGCTGCTGCATACCGCCGTGGTGATCGCAACAACGGTGGCCCTGCAGACGTTCGGCGTCCTCGTTCAGCTCGGCGGCGGGGCCGTGGCGTTCGCCGTCGGTTTGTTCGTGCTCGAAATGCGCGGACGGACCAGCGAGTTGGGCGTCGGCCTGCAGCGCAGCAGCGGGTTCATGGCAGAGGGTGAGAACGAAGGGCGCACGCGCGCACCGACGACCGAGTTGGTCGAGGCCGGCCGGTGACCCCACTCACCACGCGCACGAAGGTTACGGCCGACGCCCGCTCGATCGCCAAGGTAGCGGTGGTGATCGTCAACCATCACAGCGCGGCCGCGACGACGCTCTGCCTGCAAGCACTCTGGCGCGACGAACCTGACGTGCCGACGTTCGTGATCGACAACAGCCAAGACCCGCAACAAACCCACGAGCTGTCACGACTCGCCCCGCGCGCCACGCTGGTGCACACGGCCAATCGGGGCTTCGGCGCCGGCTGCAACGTCGGCATCACGCGCGCCCTCGCGACGCTCCAAGACCTCGACGCGGTGTTGTTGCTCAACCCCGACACGCTGCCCGAAGCAGGCGCGTTGCGCCAACTGTGCGCCACCCTCGCCCGCCACCAAGGCGCCGGCGCCGTGGGCGCGCGCTTGTTGAGCCTCGACGGTACGCGCACGTTGTTCGAGGCGGGACGCATCCGGCGCTGCACGCTCACGGGCAGCCATGCGCACGCGCCCACTGACGCCACCGAGTTCGCGACCGAGTTCCTGACCGGCGCGTGCATGTTGATCGCTGCCGATCTGCTGCGCGAGGGTCTGCGCTTCGACGAGGGCTACTTTCTCTACGTCGAAGACATGGACCTGTCGTGTGCGATCGCCGCACGCGGCCGCACGCTGTGGGTCAATCGCGACGCCGTCGTGCGCCACGCCGATGGCGGCACGCAGAGTGAGCCGCCGATCGCCGGCACCATGCGCAGCCGCCAGCTCTACTGGCTGACGGCGGGCAAGGTGCGCTTTGCGCGCAAGTGGCTGAGCCCCGCGCAACGTTGGTGCTTCTATCTGATCGCCGTCGTCGTCAAGCCGCTGGTGGGCCTGGTCGTGTGGCGCAGCGCTCGATTCCTGCGGCCATACTTCGCCGGCCTACGCGACGGATTGCGCGGTCACTGCGCCGCCAACTCGATATAGCGCTGCAGCAGCCGGGCGAACTGGTTCGGGTCGCGGTCGCGGCGCTCGCTCTCGCTGACCGCGTAGTTGAACTCGCCGGCGTTGGCGATGGTCACGCGATGACAGGCGGAGCCATCGAGCACGCCGGTGGCCTTGACCGACACCGGGTGCGGGCGCCCGTCTTGCGGATCTAGGCGCCAGTCGAGAATCGCCACGTCGCGCGTCTCGGCGTCGTAGCGGATGCCCTTCACCTTGATGGCGCGCCCATCGAACACCAGCTTGCACTGCACCAGGCAGGCCGCGTCGCGGCCGTCGATGACGACGTAGCCCGGCCCGTAGTGCTCGGCATGGCGGCCGATCTCTTGTTGCAAGCGCACCAGCTCTGCCGACGCGTCAGGCTTCAAGGCGGTCGGCGAACTGCTCTCGCGACCCTTCTGCCACCCGCGCGAATGCTCACCGACGCGCCGCCCCTTGTCGGGATGCGAGTGCGACTCGCTGCCGCCGTAGATGCGCACGGCCGCGGTCGCCTCTTCGGTGCTGGCGCCCAACTTGGCGAGCACAAACCCCGCGAAGTAGTCGGCGCTCAGCTCCTGCTCGTGGTTCTGCGCGGCCGTGCGCTTCTGATAGTCGCCGGCCTTCGGCATGGTGTCGCCGTTCAGGTGATGGCCGATCTCGTGCGCCAACACGGCGTACATCGCCCACTTCGACTGCGCCGACTGACTCAGCTTCTGCATCCACGACGGGCTGTAGACGATCACCCGTTCGCCGTCGTGCACGAACGCCGACGCGTTGGCGACGTCGCCGGACAACACCTTGAAGTTCGCCTTCAGGCCCGACTCGGCCAGGATCTCGCCCACCGCGCGCAGCCCCAGCTGATCGGGCGGCCCGGTGGTGATCGTGCGCGTCGTAGCCGGCGCCCCCGAGTTGTAGTTGCAGCTGAACGAGCAGCGCGACTCGTCGAGCAGGCCAGCGACCATCGAAGTGACCTGCGTCGTGGCCGTGCTCAGCTTCTCCTTCACCTTCTGCTGCACGTCTTTGACGTACGGCTGCGCCCACGACTTGAAGCTCGCGAAGATGCCGTCGGGTTTGTCGTTGTAGGCGGAGACCGCCAACGTGCCGATGACGGCGGCGAGCAGCAGGAGCAAGAGCTTCTTCATGCGGGAGCGTGTTGGGGCGCGGGCACGAGGCTGGCCTGACGGCGCAACGCCTCGATCGGGCAAGCCGGCATTGTGCTGCAGGTGCCGCCCGGTGCAAGTTCACCCTCACTGCATGTAGCAAGGACTGCCTCTGCGGAGAATAGGGTTCGCCGTGTTGCCTGGTTCCGAAGACTCCCTGTTCGCACGCTACCGCGCGGAGCGCGACATCGAAGCGCTCGGGGCGCTGTACGACTGCACGGCTGCCAAGCTGCTGCGGGTTGCAGTGCATTTGGTGCGGCGGCCTGCCGATGCGGAAGACCTGGTACAGGCGACGTTCTTGGCCGCGATCGAACGCGCCGACGCATACGAGCCGGGCAAGCCGGTGTTGGCGTGGCTGCTCGGCATCTTGCAGCACAAGGTGCAGGCCCTGTGGAAGCGCGAAGGCCGCCCGCTCGACGCCGAGCGGCTGACCCGCTCAGCGCTGCCCGATCCGTTGGAAGCCACGCTCGCGGCCGAGCTGACGGCGCAAGTCGATGAGGCGATCGCAGGCTTGCCGGAGGCGTATCAGTCGGTGCTGCGCCTGCACCTCGGCCACAAGATGACCGCGGCCGAGATCGCGCACGCCTTGGCACGGCCGTCGGGCACCGTGCGCACGCAAATCGTGCGCGGGCTCGACCTGCTGCGCAACGCGCTGCCCGCGAGCGTGGCGGTCGGCGCTCTCGCGGGGTTGCTGCCGAGCCGCGGCCTGGCGGCGATGCGGGCCGTCGTCATGGCGCACGCCGACGCTGCTGTGGCTGCGAGCTGCGCCGGCATCAACCTGACCGCAGCGGCAACGCTGGCGACCGGGATCGGAGGAACATTGCTCATGAAGAAACTCGTGCTCGCCCTGCTGGTCGGCGCCGTGTGCCTTTGCGGATGGTTGGTCACGAGGTTCGCGGGTGAGTCCCCCGCGCCCGCCGCGCTGATGCCGCCGCCCGCATCGCTTGCAGCAACTGGTGTGGTGGTCGAGACCCCGCCAACACCCCAAGTCATGCGACGCGCGGAACTGGACGTCGCCAGGCAAATCGAGCACGGCTCGGCGCACGTACGCGTGGTGTGGGACAGCGACGGCACGCCAGCGGTCGGAGTCGCAGTGAGGGCGATCGCGTGGGGCGGCGACAATCACCGCAGCTTTCCGTACTACAAGCTGACCGATGCGCGTGGCGAGTTCGCTTGCCAGCGCGTGCCGGTCGGGCAACTCACCGTCTACCTCGACCGCGATGATGGCGAGAGTCTCGCGATCGCGGGCGGCGCCCGCACCGACGCCACCATCCGCATCGCTCGTGGTGTCCAGGTCGAAGGCCGCGTGGTCGACGGCGACGGTTCGCCCATCGCCGACGCCGCGATCATGCTGTCGGGTGGAACGACCGGCCAGCGCCAGTTCTTGCCGTGCACGCGCAGCGACCGCGACGGGCGGTTCCGCGTGCGCGAACTCGGCAAGAGCGCGGCGATCGCGGCCAGCGCTCGCGGCTACGCGCCCTCCAACTTCGAGTGGCCGCGCGCGAAGGCGGGCGACACGGTGTCGATGGTGATCGTGCTCGGCGCGCGCGGCGGCTCACTCACCGGCTGCGTGCGCGCCCCCGACGGCGCGTTGGCGGCGGGTGCCACCGTGCAAATCGAGGCGCTCGACGCACGCTCCGAAAAGGGGCCGGACGGCACGACGCGGGGCCCGCCACCGCCGTTGCTCCTGACCACCGACGAGCACGGGGCCTTCACCGTGGAGGGCGTCGCCGCGAGCGCGCATCGCGTGCGGGCGCGCGCAGCGCAGACCGGCAGCGCGGAGCAGACCGTCGCGGTGGCCGCCGGTGAGTCGGCGCACGTCGAGTTGATCCTGCCCCGCGAAGCGATCGTGAACGGCACCGTGCGCGACGAAGTTGGCACGCCGGTGGCTGATGCCAAGGTCGGCATCGGCAATCCCTACCAGGACTTCGACCACTGCCTCACGGTGTCGCGCGCCGATGGCAGCTTTCGCCTGCATGGCGTCACAGCGGACCGCGCCGACCGCACGGTGTGGGCGCGGCTCGGCGACACCGACCAGGCCAGGCGCGCGCGCGCCGCGGTCGAGCTGACGGCGGGCGCCGAAGCGCAATGTGATCTCGTCATCCGTCCACCGGCCGCAGCGACGGTGCTGCGCGGGCGCGTAGTCGATGCGCAGGAGCATCCGCTCACTGGCTGGCGCATCAGTCTGCGACAGACCGGATGGACGACGCACTGGAGTGGCAGTGCCAAGACGGATGCCGAGGGCAGGTTCAGCGTCGCCGGCTGCCCACCGTCGATCGAGGCGTCGGTGTTCCTTGCCGTCGCGGGCATCAACTTGGCGGTGTTGGTCGAGGACGCCATCGCGCCCGGTGGGCCGGAGCTGGTGCTGCGCGTGCCCACCGAGCACACGACCCCTGCGACGCTTCGCGGGCGCATCGTCGATGCACACGGCGCTCCCCTCGCAGATGCCGCCATCGCCATTCATCCCGTCGACCAGCGCATGGGATGCGTCGAGCGGAGCGCCAGCGACGGCACGTTCTCCGCGTTGTTGCCGGCAGTGTCGTGCAAGGTCTCTGTGCAGAGCGCCGGTTGGGCCACGCGCTACTTGCCGCCCCCCGTCCTGTGCGGCGGCGAGACCACCGATCTCGGCGACCTGCGCATGAGTCGGGGCAGCGAGCTGGTGGCGCGCTTCACCGACGAGAGCGGCCAGCTCGCATTGCCGCGCAGCGCCAGCATTTCGATCCATGGCGGCGACACCGTCTTGGAAGCCACGCCGCAGGGTGAAGAGCTGCGCTCTGGGCCGCTGGCTCCCGGACACTACGTGCTCACCGTGCGCGAATGGAGCATCGCGGGAGACCGTTTCGCCTTCACGATCGAGGAGGGTCGCGACACCACCGTCGCATGGCGTCTGCGCGTCGGGGTATTCTGCGGCCTGAAGATGGCGACGGACGCTGGGCAGCCGCCGCCCGCGAGCCCGAGCTGGTCGGTGCAAGACGGCGCGGGGAACGAGGTCGCGAGCGGCCAAGGCGGGTCAGGCGCAGCGGAATGGGGACTGAGCTTGGCGCCCGGGACCTACACCTTCGCCGGCCGCGACCGCAAGGGTCGGAGCGCAGCCGGACCGATCGTGATCGCCACGCCCGCCAACTCGAACCCACCGCCGGTTGAGTTCGTCTTCTTCCTGCGTTGAGCTGGGCTCGCCGTCGGGTTCGAGTGAAATCCTACCCGTGGTAGGATTCTGAGCATGAGCAAGCCCACTCCGCGTGGCAGCACCTCACGATCGCGCCTGCGTGCGGCGCCTAGGCCTCGTCGCCGCGGCGGCGCCACCAAGATCTCGATCACCGTCGACTCCGGCGTTCTGCTCGAGACTCGGCGCCTGGTTCGCAAGACCGGCGCCACACTGAGCGCGCACGTGACCGAGACGCTCGCGCGCGAGCTGCGGCGCCAGCGGCTGCAACAGGTCATCGCGGAGTACGAGGCCGAGCACGGCGAGATCACCGAGCAAGAACTGGCGGAGGTCCGAGCGCAATGGCAGGCCTGACTCTCGACAGCGGCGCGCTGATCGCCTTCGAGCGTCGCGAGCGCCGGCTGCTCGTTCACCTGAAGGAAGCCCAGAGCCGCGGGCTCGACTTGACGGTGCCCACCGTTGTAGTCGCCGAGACATGGCGCGGCGGATCACGCTCCGCGCGAATCTCGATGCTGCTCGGCGCTTGCATCGTCGAGCCCCTTTCGGAGCCGCTGGCCCGATCGGCGGGCGAAGCCATGGCTGCCGTCCCCGGCTCGACAGCCATCGATGCCATCATCATGGCCTCAGCCGCCACACGAAACGACCGCGTGCTGACGACGGATCCTGAGGATCTCCAGCGCTTGCGAAAGACGTTCGCTACCGTGCGAGTCGAATCGGTGTAGCTGCACCGAGCCACGAAAGAACGCTCCGGCCAGGCCGCCGTTGTTCCCGCCCGGACCTGGTCCTGCATGATGAGCGCCATGGACGCAGGTGTCGTCTTCGTCGTCCTTGAACAGCCAGCATTGCAAGGGCCAGGTGAGGCAGTCGACGGCGAGCGTCAAGGGAGTCAGCAGAACGCGCTGCCACCACGCCATTTTCCCGGCGTCGTACGACTGGCGACTCCAACACCAACTCGGTTCATCGTCGCCGTCATCGACACGGTAGTCGAAGCCCCAGGCCCCGAGCGTGAGGCAACTGGTCAGCAGCGCGCAGGCGCCAGCCAATGCCATCGAACGAAGCACGTGCAGCCGGCGTCGGCGCTGGTCCATCGGCGCGGGATCATACGCGCGACCAACCGGGTGTCACCTGCCCTCGGAATGCCGCGTAGCCCAGCGGGGACTTCGCGCTCCACGCGAAGATTCACGGCGCTTGCACCTCAGTGACGCGCGGGGCGGCTGCCGCCGGGCTCCGCCGCGGGCGCCGCTGGCGTTTCGCCCTCGCGCAGCCACTTCAACTCGCCGCTGTCGAGCTGATAGACCGCACCGAGGACCGCGAGCTGCCCCGTGTGCTCCAACTCATGCACCACATGGCTGCTGGCTCGCAACGCAGTCAACGTGCCCAGGACGTTGAGTTCGACCGCACGCTCGACGAGCGCGTCGCCGCCATGGTGTTCGGCGTGCGCCAAGTCCACCGCGGGCGCGATGCGGGCGATCAGGCGATCCAAGTTGGGGCCGAGGTGTTGGCTCTTGTTGCCGCGAGCGCCACACGCCGCCTTCACCGCGCCGCAGTGGGCATGCCCGAGCACCAGCACCACCGACGCGCCGGTGTGCTCGACGGCATACTCGATGCTGGCCTGCACGTCGTCGTTGAGCACATTGCCAGCAACTCGCACCACGAAAATCTCGCCGAGGCCGCAGTCGAACAGGTGCTCCGGCGCCACGCGCGAGTCGGCGCAGGTCACCACCACGGCGAAGGGACGCTGGCCACTCACCAGCGTCTCACGGCGTTGGGCGCTGACATCACCCTTCGGCTGCACCGCCGCGAGATAGCGCCGATGGCCTTCCTGCAACCGTACGATCGCGGCGTGCGGGGGCACGTTGCGACGCTGCGGCGCGGCGTGCTCGGTGACTGGCGGCGCCGTCAGCTTGAAGGCTCGTTCCGGCAGCCACTCGACCGCGCCGGTCGACAGTCGATAGCGCGCCGGCAACAGCTTGAACTTGCCCTGCTCGGCCAGGCCGCGCAGCACGGCGCTGCGACGCAGGCACTCGCTCACCGTCTGCTGCACGTTCTCCTCCTCGGCAGCGACCATCGGGTCGGTGCCCGTGCGCAGCGCTCGCGCACGCTGCACCGCCGGGTCGATGCGCTGCAACAGAGCCTGAATCGCTAGGCTCGGCTGCGCTCGCGCCGCGGGATCGAACTCCGCGCTCGCCTTCACCGCCCCACAACCCTCGTGGCCGAGCACGACCCCGAGCGTGACGCCGAGGTGCTCGGCGGCGTACTCGACGCTGGCGAGGATCTCCGGATCGCACACGTTGCCCGCCACGCGGATGACGAACAACTCGCCGAGGCCCACGTCGAACACGTGTTCTGGCGGCACGCGTGAGTCGGCACAGCAGAGCACGATCGCGATCGGATGTTGGCCTTCGGCAAGTAACTGGCGCGCGGCAAGATCAGTGGTCTGCGCCAGCGTTCGTTCCTGTACGAAACGGCTGTTGCCAGCGCGCAACGCCGCGAGGGCTGCGTTCGACGAGGTCTGCGCGGTCAACGAGCACGTAGTGCCCAGCGCCAGGACCATCCACGCGCGGAAGTTTGCGACGACAAACATGGTGTGCTCCAGCTCGAGAAGTTGGCGAGCCCCACCCGGTCGGTCGGCTCCCAGACCAACTCAGGCATCGGCAACGGGCCCGCCGCGGACGCAGGCCACCTGCCAACGCCCGCTGCCGCGGCGGGTGTGGCCGGTCAGCCGTGGGCCAAGCGATGGTCTGGCGTGCACAACCACGACGATGTCTTCCATCCAGGCAGCGTCTCGGCCATGTTGCCGTCTCTCCCCGACTTCGACCCCCAATCACCCGCCAGATTGATGCCCATGAACCTCTCGAGCTATCTGCGCGACGTCAAGGACTTCCCCAAGCCCGGCATCGTGTTCAAGGACATCACGCCGCTGTTGCAGAGCCCGGCGGCGATGGACGAGACGACCAAGCAGATCGTCGAGCGCTTCAAGGCCGACAAGATCGACAAGGTGGCCGCCATCGAGTCGCGCGGCTTCATCTTTGGCGCCTTGGTGGCGGCCAAGCTCGGCGTCGGCTTCATCCCGGTGCGCAAGCCCGGCAAGCTGCCGTGGCGCACGCAGAGCGTGAACTACATGCTTGAGTACGGCTCGGGCACGCTCGAGATCCACGAGGACGCGGTCAAGAAGGGCGAATGCGTGATCGTGGTCGACGACCTGCTGGCGACCGGCGGCACCGCGCGGGCGGCGTGCGAGCTGATCGAGCGGCTGGGGGGCAAGCTCATCGGTTGCGCCTTCGTGGTCGAGCTGGCGTTCTTGCACGGGCGCAAGAAGCTGACCGGGCAGCGCGTCGAGGCGTTGGTGAAGGTCGACTGAGGGCGTGAGCAGGAATCGACCCGCTGTAGGCGCTGCGACGGCGGCTCGATGCCGAACACGGGGGCGACCGGCGCGCGTGGCTGTTGCCGTTGGTACCGTTCGCTACGTTGCCGCGCGGCCTGCCGTGGCGCGAGCTCGCGCACGCGCATGCGATTCCAGCCTTGTCGATGGGAGTGATTGCGATAACGACCAAGACCAAGATCGTGACGGCAGTGGCGGCGTTGCTGGTGCTCGCGGGGGCGTGGGCGCTCTGGCCGAAGAGTGGCAGCGTCGATCCCGGGCCGATGGAGACGGGTGCGGACGTCGCGTCTCTCACGGCGCGCATCGACGTTCCGCCTGAGCCCACCGGCGCGGCGCCCCTCGACGCACCGCAGCGTGGGGTCGTCGCGGCGCCAAGAGAGGAGACGGCAACCACGGGCACGTTGGTCGTGCACGTGCGGTATGCCGACGAACCGAAGGCCGCGGCGGGCTTGATGGTGACCGTCCGCCGGCCAGGTAGTGACTTCCGGGTCGGTGTGCCGCGGGCGGTCACCGACACCAGCGGCACGGTGCAGTTCGCGGCGTTGGCACCGGGCAGCGTGAGCGTCTGCACCAACATCCAACAGGCGAGCGCGATGGCTGAAGTCCAGCCGGGAGCGACCAGCGAATGCACGTTGCGGCTCGACAAGGGCATGCAACTGACGGGGATCGTCGTCGACACTGACGGCGTGCCAGTGGGCGGCGCTCTGGTCGAGGCTGGCATGCCAGGGAGGGCGGTCCCCGACGCCGAGCAGGTTGCCGTCACGGCTGCCGATGGGACCTTCACGATCCGTGGGTGCCAGGCGGTGTTCAGGATCGGTGCGCGCGCGGCGGCGTATGCCGCTTCGAAGCTGCACGTCGTGCAGGGAAAGCCGGGCGGTGCGGAGCACATCCGCATCGAGCTATCCGCTGTCGGTGGCGTCGTGGAAGGGGTCGTGCTTGCTCCCGATGGGAGCGCATTGCGGGACGCCGTCGTGCGCATCGGCAACGGCAAGACAGACGGTATCTGGACCACCGATGAAGGGGCCGAACCGCTGCCGGCGCAGGTGCGCACCGACGCGCAGGGTCGGTTCGTGGCCGTCGGTGTGCCCGTGGGTACGCAGCCGATCATGGTGCGCGCGGTCGGCTTGGCGCCGTGGAACGGCACGTGCGAAGTCGCGGCCGGACGCACGGTTCCAGTTCGGGTGACTCTGTCGGCCGGCGTGACTTGCGTCGGCATCGTGCGCAGCGAAGCCGGTGCGCCCACCAAGGCAGTCGACGTGACGTTGGGCCGCGTCGGCGACTTCGTGCAGCTCCGCACGCGCAGCGCCGAGGACGGCACGTTCACGCTGACTGGCTTGCCGGTCGGCGAAGTCGAGTTGTCGGCGCAGGAGAAGACACTCGGCAAGGCCACGGCGCGCGTGCACGGCGAGGCGGGTGCCACGGTGCGCGGCGAGCTTTTGTTGTCGAACGGGCTCACGCTGCGCGGACGCGTGGTGGACCAGACCGGCGCGCCGGTCGGCGGCCTCGAGTGCCGGTGGGAAGCTCGTGGCGCCGGAACGCCTTGGGCGAAGTTGGTCCGCGTCGACGCAGAGGGCCGCTTCATGGTGACTGATTGTCCGGACGGACGGCCGTTGTCGGTGACCGTCGAAGGGCGAGCCATCACGCCCATGCTCCGCAACGGCTTCGATCCGCGTGCGGGCGCGATCGAACTCGAGGTGGAGCGCGATCTGACGCCGCCCGCGCAGATCATCGGCAGGGTGGTCGGGCCTGATGGTCGGCCGGTGGAAGGCGTGTCGGTGCGCGCGTCGCGCCAGCAGACGATGAACGACAGCCGGGATGAGTCGACGACCGCCGATGGTCGCTTCGCGATGACAGTCACGACCGGCACCTGGGCGCTGCGGACCAGCAGCAAGGACCATCCCACCATCGCGCTCGACGACAAGAAGATGGGGTCTGGCACGACCTGGGACGTCGGCACCATCCAGTTACCGCAGGGTGGCAGGTTGGTGGTGCACGAGACCGCTGCCGTAGCCGGCAAGCTCGATCACCTGGTCCTCGATGCGCGCGAGCGCTTCGTCTGTGGCCTCTACACCCCCGTGCCGCCGTTGCGCTCGGAACTGCTGGCTCCCGGCAACTACCGCTTGCTGGTGTGCGGCGAGGGCGTCGCCGCACGGGCGCTGCCGTTTTCGATCGAGGCGGGCAAGGACTGCAAGCTCGAGGTCGGCGCGGCGCCCGGTGTCCGGCAGCGCGTTGAGTTCACGCACGTCGGTGGCGCCGAGCTCCCACGCTCCATCGCTTTCGAAGTGCGGCGCGACGGCAAGCTGGTGTTGTCGGCGCGGGCCAACGAGGAGCCCGCTGGTCCCCTGGCATGCGAGATCTGGCTCGCATCGGGGAAGTACTCGGTGGCGACCAGAGACCGAGAACCCAAGTGCACGGTTGCGTTCACGGTCGGCAGCGTGGAGGGTCCACCTGTTCGCCTTGAGCTACGGTGATCGGACCGACGCGCTAGGTTGCCGGCAAGCAGGTGTCGCGCTCTCACCTGCCTCGCGACCGGCTCGACCTGCGCAACCTGGCCCTGGTTGACCATCGACCTGCGGTTCCGTAACCTCAAACCGTGATCGGTGATCGCTCGACCCCTGACGAACTGCCCATTTGGAGTGATCCCGAACGCCTCGGAGGACGGCCGTGCTTCCTTGGCACTCGCGTCCCGGTGGACGCATTGTTCGCGAATCTCGAGGCCGGCCTCAGCCTCGGTGAGTTTCTCGACGAGTTCCCAGGGGTGAGCCGCGAGCAAGCAGTCGCAGTGCTCGAGCATGCGAGGCGCCTCCTCGCAGCTGGCGGTCCAGCCGCCGCATGAAGCGAGTGCTGCTCGACCACTGCGTGCCGCGGCGCGTCCGCTTGGCATTGGGACGCCGGCCGACGCTGGCAACAGGTGGTAGACCCCCCCTGTCAGCCCCACAACATGGCGGCGGCCGCTGGTAGTCGCGAAAAAAGTCGCCGCTCGACTCAAGTCGCCTGGCTCGCCGACCGATAACCACGCGCTGGCAACTGCCAGCCGTTCTTTTGAAACGTGTCGCTTCTCGACAAAGGCAAACCCAGCGAAAGCTGGGGACGCAAAGCCAAGGGCCTGAACGATTCGATCGTTCTGGCAGCCGGTTCCCGCACTGAAGCGAGGGCAGTCACCGCAGCTCAACCGCTGCTCTGCCCGACAAAAACGAGCCCGGGATACCCGCGACCTGACTTGCAACGCCTGCGCCGGAAGCGAACGACGCCGACTCCTGCATTTGCTCTGCGCTGACGCGCAGGGCAGGAGCCGGCGCGTCGTACGCACCGCCTTCCCTCAGGTAACCGCCATGGCTCGCTCCGCTTCCGTTCGCACCACTCGCTCGTCCTCTTCGGTCGCCGCCGGTTCCGTAGCAATCGCTGAACGCGAAACCGCGCCGCCGACCCCCAAGACCGAGCTTCATTTGCGCAACATGACTCGGCGCCCTGGCGCGACAACCTCCCGTCCGGCATCTTCCCGCATCGTGGAAGACGTCGCTGAATCCATCTGGCACACCTACCGCAAGACGCGCGACACCAACCTGCGCAACTCGCTGGTCGAGCGCCACATGCCGCTCGTGCGCGTGATCGCCGAGCGCCTGCTGCAAACGTTGCCCAAGTCGATCGAGTTGGACGACCTGACCTCGGCCGGCACGTTCGGCCTGATGGACGCGATCGACGGCTTCGACGTGACCCGCGGCATCAAGTTCAAGACCTACTGCACGACGCGCATCCGCGGTTCGATCCTCGACGAGCTGCGCTCGCAAGACTGGGTGCCGCGCTTGGTGCGCCTCAAGGCGCACCGCCTCGAGCGCGCGCTGCGCCAGCTCGAAGGCGAACTCGGTCGCGACCCCAACACCTTCGAACTCGCGGCGGCGATGAACCTGACGCTGCCCGAGCTGCAGGCCACCGAGACCGAGGCGAACGCCAAGACGATCTTCTCGCTGTCCGACAAGTGGGACGACTCCGACGACGAGAAGGAGATGGAGAAGGTCGAGATCCTCGCCGACAAGAAGGGCCAGGATCCGGTGCAGACGATCCACCAAAAGGACGTCCTCGAAGCGATCACCCGCAACCTCACCAAGAAGGAACGGCTGATCATCATCATGTATTACTACGAGGGCCTGACGATGCGCGAGATCGGCGAGATCATGGAACTCACCGAGTCGCGCGTGTGCCAGATCCACAGCAACGTGATGTCGCGGCTGAAGGCGCAGATCGACCAGGTGCAGATCACGTCGGCGTAGGCGGCAGACGGCTACCGGTCACTGCACTCGGATCGGGAACGGCTGGTCGTCGGTGCTCGCGGGCACAGTGACCTCGACCCGGGCAATGCGCTTGGCGTCGTAGTCGTCGACGGCGATGACGTAGTGGCCCGGCAGCAGGGCCAAGTCGCGCAACAGCAGGCGCTCGGTGAGGTCGGCGAAGTTCTCGAAGAACGCCTCCTCGAGGATCTTGACGCCGCCAGCATCGGTCACTGTCAGCACACCGTTTGCGATGCCGTCTTGCACCACGGGTTCGCTGAGCTGGATGGTGAGCGGCGTGGGACGAGCCGCACGTAGCTCCAGGTCGACGGCGGCCTCTTGGCCCTCGACGAGGGTGATGCGACGGACAACCGGGTGGACACGTGGCCCCTGGACGTAGACGACGTAGTCCCCCGCGGGCAACGGCTCGGAACGGAACATGCCGGCTTGGGGCGGCGATGCGAAGTACCAAGCGCGCGCCGGCTCGTTGCCACAGGCGGTGGTGATCTTCACCTTGCTCAGGTCAGCGAGACCACGGACGCGCAACAACAGCCGCGCCGCGGCTCGCAGGCGCACGTCGCCGAAGTCGTGCGTCCCGTCGCGCTGCAACTCGACGCTGCCGAGCCCAAAGTAGGGATGCTCCGGCGCCCGGATGCCGAAGTTGAACTTCCCCGGGGGCAACGGGCCAAAGGTGAATCGGCCTTCCGCGTCGGTGGGCACTTCGACCTGCGTGCCGCCGCCGTGGGGCGAAACGATGATCTGCGTCCCGACGAGCGCCTTGCCGTTGCTGTCGAGGACGCGGCCGATCGCCCGCGCGCTCGGCAAGTGTTCGCGCCCGAGCCGCACTTCGACCTCGGGCTGCGTCGCCACCACACCCTCGCGCGCGAGCGTCGCGTAGATGTTGTATTGGTGCCCCTTGTACGGGCGATGCACGAAGAGCTGGTGCTCCGCGGTGGCGAGACCCTCGACCTTGGCCCAGCCATCGGCATCGGTGAAGGCTGACGCGACCTCGCGCCATTCCTTCTGCCCCGGCGGCCACACACTCGGGCCGTAGCCCCGCCATTGCACGACCCAATCCACCAACGGTGTTCCTTCGGGATGCAAGAGACGCACGCGTTGCACGTGTCCGCGGGCGACGATGGAGTCCCACTGCACCTCTTGTCCCGCTTGCAGCTCGACTTCGTGCTCGATGGCCTTGCCGTCGGCGAATTTGGCATACAACCGCCACCTCCCTGGGAACAAGCCGACGAGGCGATAGGAACCGTCGGCAGCCGTGCGGGTGCCAACATTCTCAAACACTGAACCGCGGATGCCGAAGGAGTCGGCGCGCAAAAACGCTGAGACCTGTTGGTCAGCGAGCGGCTGTGCCTGCTCGTCGCGCATCACCCCCGAACACCCTGGTGTCGACCGCACGACCAAGTCGAACGGCCCAACCGTCGGATCGACGGTGACCCGTGCGTAGGCGCGCGGCGTACTCTCAGGCTGCCCCGGCGACTGCGCCAAGAGCACGATGTCCCCGGGCGGCGCCCAATCGATCGCGAAACAGCCGATGCTGTCCGCCCGCGTCAGGTGGGTGTCGTAGTAGCGCCCGCGATAGCCCTTCCCCATCTTCGGTCGCGGGATCGCCACCCCCACCAGCGCCCGCGACAACGGCGTCCCGCGTTCGTCGATCACGCGACCCTGCAGGCGGTGCGCCGGTCCTCCGAGCGTCAGTCGAACTTTGGTCCTGCTGCCGGCGATCCCGTTGGCGCTCGCCGGGGACGACCGTTGCATGCCGCTCATCCGGGCGCACAGGGTGCATGACGAAGCCTCGACGTCGCGGATCAGAAACCCGCCTGCGCCATCGCTGTGAGCCAAGGTCAGGTCGCGATCACGGAACCGATTGCTGTCGAACATGAGGATCGCGGCGCCGGCAACGGCACGATTCTGCGGATCCACGACCTCGCCTTCGATGGTCAGGCCGGCTGACAGTCGCAACGCCACGTCGCACTTCTCACCCGGCTTCACGCGGAGGCGCGCGCTCAGGCCGCGATCGGTGGTGACCGCAACCGGGCCCGCCGGCAATGCGTCGAGTTCGAACTCACCAGCCGCGTTCGTCAGCCCCTCACCGAGCAACGGTCGATAGTCGATCGGAACGTAGGAACCGTCGGAGATGAACAAACCGACACCAGCCGCCGGTGTGCCGTCGGCCCACTGCACGCGCACGCGCAACGACGCGAGGCCGGTTGCCTCCACCGGCGCTGTCGTCGGTGCGCGCACCAGATCTCGTGCGCCGCCTGGTGGTGGCGCCTGTGTCGCGTCGGTCGACACGCGCAACGCCGCCGCGGACTGCGCGTCGTCTTGGTGTTGGCTGGCCGTCCCGTCGACGAGAGTGCGCCACGACCAAACACCGCCGCAAACCGCGGCGATTGCCGCGACCCCGAGAGTCAACTTCTGCATGAGGATGCTCGCTCCGATCACGCCCGCGCCGACCACGGCGAGGGGCACTGCCTTCTCCACGCCAATCGACGCCCGCGCCAACACCGCGTCGCGCACGGCAGCGAGCCCACGCTCGGTGCTCAGCACCAACCCGCCGGCCGCGGCGAACCCAGCCGGCAGCAAGCCGCGCAGCAGGTCCATCCCGCGCACGACCTGAGTCCGCACCGTGCCCGCCGGCCGCCCGAGCACCTCGCCGATCTGCTTGGCGTTGAGTCCGTGCTCCAAGTGCAGGGTGAGAACCTGGCGATAGACCTCCGGCAACGCGCGCAGCGCGGTCGCCACGCTTTCGCTGAACTCTCGTTGCTCGGCCGCGGCCAGAGGACTCGTGAGGTCAAGTCGCGGCCCATGGTCGCCGGTGACGGCACGCCGCTGTGTGCGTCGGTGCCGGCGGGCAAGGTTCGCCAGGATGCCGAGCAGCCACGCCAGCACGCCGCCCCGTCCGTCGAAACGCGTGCGGTTCTGGATCGCGAGCACGAATGTCTCCTGCACGAGATCTTCGCCGCTCGCGCGGTCACGCGTGAGATGGGCGGCGACCCGTAGCAACTCCTTTGCCGTGCGGTCGAACACCTCGGCGAGGTGACGCGGGTCGGCCGTTCGGCAGAAGCGAGCAAACAGGCGATCCTCGACGCGGCGCATGGAGTGGTTGTCGTGCATCCTTCGCACGACGGCGGCCTCGTGCGACATCGGGACCCAAGATCTTTCGCGTGTTGTTTCCGCGACCTTCGGGCTGGCACGGCTCGAGACACGCGAGGCCGGATCATCAGGACCCCGCTAGGGTGGAACGGCCTCACCGCGCCGCTTGCCAAGGTAGCTACCGGGCGCTACCTTGATGCCATGCGTGCTGTTGGCATCAAGTCGCTAAAGAACAGCCTCAGTGAGTACATCCGGCTGGTGCAGAGTGGCGAAACGGTACTCGTGACCGATCGCGACCGCGTCGTCGCTGAGCTGATTCCGCCGCGACAAGGTCGCGCGGCGTCGGTGAGCGACGCGACGTTGGCCGAGCTGGTGCGCACTGGTTCGCTCACGCCGCCGTCGCTGCCGGCTGCGGGCCCGCCGCCGAGCCTGCCGGTCAAGAAACTCAAGCAGATCCTCATCGATCTCGACCGCGACCGCGCCGACCGGTGAGGCGCGCGTGATCTACCTCGACTCCTCCGTGGCTCTCGCGCACTTGTTGGCCGAGGATCGCCGGCCGCCCGAACGCATCTGGGATGGCCCTTTGGTGTCGAGCCGCGTGCTGCAGTACGAGGTGTGGAATCGCTTGCATGCTTACAAGTTGGGCAAGTCGCATGGCGATGCCGCCCGCGCGTTGCTCGGGCGCGTCGCCATGCTCGCACTCGATCCAGACACCTTGGCGCGTGCGTTGGAACCGTTTCCTGCGCCGGTGCGCACCCTCGATGCGTTGCACCTGGCCTCCATGGATTCACTCAGCAAGAACGGCCTACGCCTGCGGCTGGCGACGTACGACGCCCGCATGCTTACCGCGGCCAAGAAGCTCAAGCTGCCGATCTACGACCTCGACTGAGCCGCGCGCCTACCGCGGCGAACTCGGCTCGACGACGCGCAGCGTCACTTCGCATTCGACCGAGGGCACGCCGGCCGGCACATCGAGGGTGCCGTGCAGTTCCTGCTGACCCGGGAAAGCCACCGTGCGGACGCTGTAGCGGCCCGGAGCGACGCGGTCGAACACGACGTCATCGCCTTGCTGGCGGCCAGACGCGACCGGCAGGCCGTCCGGCTCCAGGCACAGCTGGAACAGCCCACTGCGCACGAACGTGCCGTCATCGAGGCGGAGGCGCACGGTGACCGGCATCCCGCGGAGATGGAAGGTGTGCTCGGCGTTCACCCCAGACGCGATCACGATCGGGTCCGGATCGAACCCGTGCTTCTCGGCGTGCAGCCAGCGACGACCCGGCAGGACCGCCTCGAAGCGAACGTTGCCGGCGGCGTCGGTGGTCGTCGGCGCGGAGTACCAGTCCTTGCCCGCAAGGCGCACCTTCATCGCCGACGCGGGCGCGCCATCGATCAGCACGCGACCGCTCAGCGAACCGGGCACGAGGTGATGCACGTCGAACACTTCGTCGCGGGCCGAACCGTCCGCGATCTCGATGCGTGCAAAAGGTGGTGAGGTCGAAGCGCTCAGGAACCAACCGCCACGCAAGACCAAGTCCCACGCGCCCGGGGCGAGGCCGCGCAGCACGAACTCCCCGTCGCGCAACGTGGCTCGCAACTCGGCGCGGCGGCCGTCGTCGGCCGCGCCGAGCAGCACCGGGCGGGCGAACACCGCGACCTGGTCCATCGCGCCGCGCATCATCTGCATCGCCGCCTCCTCGTTCGCCCCGGCGCGCGACCGCTGCGCCAACTGACGCCCGATGTCAGCCGGCACCAAGCGACCGCGCAGGATCGCGCCCGCACTCAGCACCACCTCGATCTGCGCCGAGGCGGGCGCGACGTCGATCCCGACGATGCCGGCGCGACCCAGGTC
The DNA here is from genome assembly GCA_031423015.1 of Planctomycetota bacterium. Classification (GTDB taxonomy): domain Bacteria; phylum Planctomycetota; class UBA1135; order UBA1135; family UBA2386; genus DATGPD01. Next base: position 30,393 of record JANPER010000212.1, read on the forward strand.
CTGACCGCCGGGCAACACATCGAGGAAGGTCATCCCCGCCGCGCACGCGCCGAGGTCGGTTTCGCCGCGCGAGTGGTGACCGCCGATCGAGCCGACGCGGGCCGGCTTGTTGCCGCCGAGCCATTCGACTGCGAAGCGCTGGACCGGCTCGCCCGCAGCGTCGACCACGCGCAGCTGCACGCTGCCGCGGCGCGGCGCCACGTAGTCGCGCGCGGGCGCGTTCCAGCTCGGCGCGGGGGCGAGCGCCGTCTCGTCAGCCAGCATCAGACGCAGCGCCGCGCCCGGCTCGGCGTCGCGATGGCGCCACACCATGAAGCGACCCTCGGCACCGGTGGTGGCTTTGCCGAGGTGGCCGCCGAGGCGCAAGTCAACGGTCGTCGCGATCACCTCGACGCCGGCCTGGGCGCTGCCGGTGTCGTCGACGACGCGGCCCTCGATCTTCGCGTCGAGCGCGGTCACCACGATGCGGCCGCCTTGCACGCTGCCGTCGCTGGCCACCACGAGCTTGGTCCAGCCGACGATGCGCCACGCGCCCGCGTTCGACGTGATCGCGGTGTGTTCGCCCACGGGCAGCGCCGCGAAGTCCAAGTTGCCGCCCGCGTCGCTGACGGCGCGCACATGCACATTCCTCCCACCCGGCTTGCTCGGCGCCACCTCGGTCGACAGCTCGACGCACGCGTTTGCGGCCGGCTCACCGCGCTCGGTCACCGTGCCCGCACGCACGCTGAACTCGCGCGCCATCTTGATCTCGCACGCTGCCTCGGCGCGGTCAGCATCGAGTTGGCGCCAACGCCGATGACCCGTGGCTCGCTGCGGCGCGCGCACGAAGAGATCCCAGCCGAGCGGCGGTAGCGGCGCGGTGGCGAACGCAAACGCGAAGCGGCCGTCCGGCCCGGTTACCTGCGCGGGCGGGTCGTTCCAACGCAGCGGTCGGCGATACGCGGCGACCTCGGCATCGCTGCGCGGCCAACCACACAGGGACACCTCGGCGCCAGCGAGCGGGCGACTGTCTTCGGCCGCCAACACGACCCCGGTCACCAGCCCGGCCATGGGCAAGCCGCGCCCGGCAGTGTTCTGCGATGCGCCTCGCGCTGGATCTGCGCCGCCGGGCAGCGCCGTGCGTGCGCCAGCCTCAGCGCCCAGCCGCGCCGCCGACGCTTCCGTCGATTGGCTGAGTTCCTCCGCGACAGATGCGGCGGGCGCGACGGGCCGCGGCCATGCCAAAAACGCGGCCGCACCGACCAGCACGATCGAGCAAACCACGATGAGGCCACGGCGTCGCGGCGATCCTTCTGAAGCTGCGGGCATCGTCATCACCAGACTGTGCAGAACCACCACGGAGTCGCCCCCGTCGTTCGTCCGACCGACTCACATCCTGTCGCAAGTCGCGACCAACCCGAGGAAGGATGCCACGCGAGCCGACTCGGCAAAAGCCCGACCCGCGCGCCCTCCGATATAGGCATGGACTCGGGACGACCTCACGTCAGCGCAGATGACGGACGCACCTCGCAAGCTAGCACTCAAGCCCCTGCTCGATGCCTGCTGCAAATCTGTGCAGGAAACCCTGCAGACCCTGGTGGGCAAGAAGATCCAGGTCACGCCGGGCGCGCTGACGGCGACGACCCCCGACGAGGTCGCGGCCAACCTGCCCGGAACGATGGCGGTGGTGCGCGGCGCCCTCGACAAGGACTTCGCGGGCAAGACGCTGCTCTTCCTGTGCGAAGCCGGTGAGGCCACGACGCTGGCCGGCGCGCTGATGATGACCCCCGACGACGTCCTCACGACGCGGCGCAACAAGGGCGTGCTCGAAGGCGAAGAACTCGAGGCCTTTGCCGAGGTGGCCAACGTGCTGTGCTCCGGCATCGACGCCGTGCTGCGCGAGCACGTGGGCGGGCAGATCGGCCTGCGCAAACAAGACCACTCCACGCTGGTGCCCGGCGCCAGCGACACGTCGGTGCTGGGGAGCGAACCGCTGTACGCGATCGCGATGACGATCGCAGTCGACAAGTTGCCGGCGACCAACGCGAGCATCCTCCTGGATCGCGGCACCGCGGAGCGGTGGAACGGCGGACCGTTGAAGGGCGGCGCCGGAGCGGCAGCTGGCGCCGACGGCGAGGAAGACGACGGTCCCGCCGCGCCGATCCGCGGGCGCTTGGCGGCGTTCCTCATCGACGTCGCCACCACCAACGTGTTACGCCGCAGTTGTCGGCGCGTGGGCCTCGAACTCGACAAGCGCCCGCGCGGCGACGTGCCGAACCCCGCCGCGCTGAAGGACGCAACCATCCTCATCGAGGTGGCGCCCACCGAAGAGAAGCGCTTCGAGTGGTGCCGTCGCATCAAGACGCTGCGGCCGCAGACCAAGGTGGTCCTGCTGTTGGTCGTGCCGTCGAGGCCGCACGTGCTGCAGGCCGCGCGCGCCGGCGCCGACGTCGTGCTCGGTCATCCCGTGAGTGCACACCTCTTGACGGCGAAGCTCAACACGCTGCTCGAGCCCGCGCCCGACGAGATTGCGCCACAGCCGCCCCCGTCGACGAGATGAGCCGTACCTTGGCCGCGCGGCCATCGGCTACGCTGAAGGAAGTGCGCGCAGACCACGAGGCACGGCCGCGGCGTCGATGGGTTGCGCGCGCCCTGATCGGCCTCGGTTTGCTGGCGCTCGTTGCAGTCGTCGTCGTCGCCATTCAGCACAATGCTGACCGACGCTGGCACGAACTCTTGCGCGCCACCGCCGCACTCGAGGCTCGCCTCGACGCGGAGTCGCCGACGCGACCGGTGCTGTACGGCGAGGCGACCGATGGCTTGGCGCACCCGCACTACAAGCGCGCGCAGGCCGCCGTCGCGGCGCTGGGCGTCGGGTCCGGCGACATCGCCCAGATCATGCGAGCGCAGGCGAATGAGCTGGCGGGCGTGGCCCACACCATCAAGGTCCCCGCTTCACCGACCGCCGCCGAGCTGATCGCGTCGAGCCAGCCAGTGATCGATGCGCTGGCCGCGGGCGCTCACAGCCACGACGGACGGCCACCAATCCTGTGGGCGAAGGGGCTTTCGCATCCGACCGACAACCTGCTGCTCGCGCGCGATGTCGTCAACCTGGCGTTGGTGCACGCAGTTGGGGCTGCGGTGGCCGGCGACCACACCGGCGCGGTACGCATCTGGCTCGACACCCTGCAGTACAGCGGCGACTTGCTGCGCAGCGGCGTGATCATCTCCGAGTTGCTCGGCGTCGCCGGGTTCGCAATTGCCATTCGTGAAGTGCCGGTCAGTGCCGCCTTGCTCGGCAGCCTCGACCAGAACGCGCTGCGCACGCTGCGCGACGGGCTCGCGGCGCTGGACGGCTCGCTGCCGTTGTTCGGCCGCTCCCTCGAAGCCGAGCTCGCACTGTTCGTGCGCCACGTCGACAAGCTCGGTTGGGGTGTCCTCGAACTACCGCGGTGGCGCGCCTGGCGCTATGGGTTCTCGACCCGGCTCACGGTGGCCGCCTACGGCTTCGCGTCGATGCAGCTCGCCCGTGAAGTGCGGGGCCTCGTCGAGCAGGCACGGCGCTTCGACGAAGGCGAGGTGCGACGGTTGTACGAGGCGTTCGCGCACGGCAGCAACCCGATCGGCTCGGTGCTGGGCAACGTGCACAGTGTCGTCAAGGTTCGCCTCACGGCGCTCGCCGAGCTGCGCGTCCTGCGGCTGGCGGTCGATCACGCGCTCGGCCGAGCGCCCGCCCCGTTGCCGGACCCGTTCGGCGGCACGCTGCGCTCCGACGTCGACGCCAACGGCACGGCGTCGTTCTGGAGCGACGGCAATCGCAAGGACACGCTCCTGAAGACACCCGCGCGGGCGACCCCCCCCAACATTCGAACCGCCACCCCCCCCAGCCGCAAAGCCCCAAAGAAGGGAGAACCACAGAGGTACATGAGGATGGGGGGCCCAAAA
>JANPER010000213.1:0-4887 GCA_031423015.1 Planctomycetota bacterium
CATCCGGGAGTACATTTCCGCAGACGTCTGTCTCGTGCCTCTGAAATGAGCCGTCACAACTCACGCAGAGGACGGCACTTAGGATGGCGCGCCCGGAGGGACTCGAACCCCCAACCCCCAGATTCGAAGTCTGGTGCTCTATCCGATTGAGCTACGGGCGCGTGGAACTGCGAGGGCGGCAGAGTATTGCGCGCGCAGTGACGCGCAAGCGGTCAGCGCGCGAAGAGGCACCGGCTCGGCTACTTCTTCGCGGCGGCGCTGCCGCTGCCAGAACCGCCCTCGGGCGGCACCGGCTTCAACTTCGCGCGCAGCTTGCTGATGCGTTCCACCATGTCGCCGAACTTTGGCATGTAGGTCAGCGCCTCGCGGTAGGCCGAGATCGCCGCTTCCACGTCGCCCGCGGCTTCGGCCTTCTCGCCCTTTTCCTTGGCTTCACGCGCTAGCTCCAACGAGCTCTCGATGTTCTGAATACGCGCGCGCACGTCGAGTTGACCGGGCCAACTCTCGTCGATGCTGCGATACGAACGTAACGCGTCGTCGTAGCGATAGTCGAGTTCGAGGTCGAGCGCCGCGGTGTAGCGCACGTCGAGGTCGGCCTCGCGCAGCGCCACGAGTTGCGCCGAGATCGCGGCGCGCTGCGCGACGCTGGTCTCGTACGCTTGCTCCAGCAGCGGGCGCGCGCGCGCAAAGTCGCCCCGATGGACCAGCAACGTCGCCTCGTTGAGCTTGCGCATCGCCTCGACCTCGCGCTGGAGCGTGGCCAGTTTCGTCTCGAGGTCAGGCACCAGAAGGGGAAACTCGGCGGTGACGCCCTTGTACTCGCGCAGCGCGGTGTCGTACCACCCGCGCTCTTCGGCCACGCGCGCCAGCCGCAAGCGTTCCTGCCCAAGCTGCCGTCGCGCCGTCTCGCCGCGCTCCTTGGCAGCGACCAGCGAAGGGTCGTTGGCGACCGCGATTTGCATGTGGTACTGCGTCTGGTCGTAACGGCCATCGGCCTGCGCGCGCATGCCCATGACGTAGTTCTCTTGGCCCTTCCTGCGGCGCGCACTGTAGACATCCGCCACGAGCTTGGCGCCGCGCAGCGCCGCCGGGAAGCCTGGCACGTAGGTCTCGGACTGGTGATAGGACTCGATGGCGGCTTCGAGCTTGCCGCGGAACCGATGGTCGTCGCCGGCATCAGCCGCGCGCTGCGCCAGCTTGAGCAGCGCCTTGTCCTTCCACTGCTTGGCGGCGACGTTTTGCGGATCCATGAGTAGCACGCGCTCGAAATCCTCGACCGCCGCCCAGTCTTCGTCGGCGAACACCTTCTGCTGCCCTTGGCGCAGGAAGTACACGCCGCGTAGCTCGGCGAGCTGGCGTTGCACCTCGGCGTCCTCGGGGTTCTGTTCCGCGACCCGCTGCAAGTCCTCGTAAGCACGCGTCAGGTCGTCGACCAACAGGTAGTCGCGCACGCGGTTCTCCGACCCGGAGTTGCCAGCGCAGGCGGCCAGAGCGAGCGCCGCGGCAAACGCGGCGGTCACAAGACCATGGCAAGGACGCGCCGGCGTGCCGGCGGCGAGGCGTGCAGGTGTCATCCAGCAGATCTTTGGGTCTCGAGCGAATCGCGAAGTGTCCGCACCAGACAGGTGTCGGCAGCGGCGCGAAGCGGCACAATGATGGGCCTGCGACGCCCGCTAGGCCAGAATCTTCCAGCCATGACCGACGCGTGTTCTGGGCCACTTGGCCCGGCCTACGACCTCGAGCACTTCGTCTGCGACGTCGAAGCCATTCTCGATCGCCACCCCTCCGTGCCGCAGACGATCAAGGAAGTGTCGGTGCTGGTTGGCCGCCTGGTGCACGACCCCAGCTGGCTGCCTGCGTCATACCGCGCGCCCATCGATGACAGCTACGCCCGCTACCTCCTGCACCGCGACCGCACGAATCGCTTCGTGGTGCTATCGCTGGTTTGGCTACCAGGGCAGTCGACGCCCATCCACGACCACAGCGCGTGGGGCGTGATGGGCCTGATGGAGAACGAACTCGAAGAAGTCGGCTACGAGCGCCTCGACGACGGCTCGCGCGAGAACTACGCCGAGCTGCGCGAAACCCGGGGCCGCATGGTGGGAGTCGGCACCGTGAGCTACGTGCTGCCGCCGTACGAAGAGATCCACCGCATCGGCAACCCCACGACGCAGCGCTCGTTGTCGCTCCACGTGTACGGCCGCGACCTCGACGAGGTGAACGTGTTCGACACGATCACCAACAAGGTGAGCCCGATGCGCATCAAGTACTACAACCCAGTGTCGTCGGCCTGCGACTTCATCATCTGATCGCGTTTTGGCTTCCTCCCTCGCGCCCCACGGCACTCACGACATCGTTCTGGCGACGCTGAACGCGCGCTGGATCCACGCTTCGTTCGGGCTGCGTTACCTGCGCGCCAACCTTGGCGATCTGCGGCCACGGACCGCGCTCATCGAGCTGGACGCGCAGACCAAGACTCTCGACGTGGTCGAACGCATCTTGGCCGAGCGCCCGCGCGTCGTCGGGCTGGGCGTCTACATCTGGAACGTCGCGCCGCTCACCGCCGTCGTGCAGGCGCTGAAGCGCGTGGCGCCCGAGGTTGTCGTGGTGCTCGGTGGACCCGAGGTGAGCCACGAGACCGAAGATCAAACGATCGTGGCAGCCGCCGACTACGTGATCCGCGGCGAAGGCGACGTGGCCTTCGGCGCGCTGTGTGTGCGTTTGCTCGAAGGCCAACGGCCCGCCGCCAAGATCATCGACGCGCCGCTGCCCGACCTCGCGCGCCTGGCCATGCCGTACGACGAATACACCGACGTCGACGTTGCACACCGAGTGGTCTACGTCGAGGCCTCACGCGGCTGCCCGTTTTCGTGTGAGTTCTGCCTGTCGTCGCTCGACGAGCGCGTGCGCGCATTTCCGCTCGACGCCTTTCTCGACGCCCTGCAGCGCCTGCTCGACCGCGGCGTGCAGCACTTCAAGTTCGTCGACCGCACTTTCAACCTCGGGATGGCCACCAGCCTGCGCATCCTCACGTTCTTCTTGGAACGCTGGCGCGAGGGCCTGTTCCTGCACTTCGAGATGATCCCCGACCGCTTGCCCGACGCGCTACGGACGGTGATCGCTCGCTTCCCTGCGGGCGCGCTGCAGTTCGAGGTCGGGATTCAGACCTTTGACGAAGAGGTGGCGGCCCGCATCAGCCGCAAGCAGGACAACGACCAGGCCGCGCACAACCTGCGCTTCCTGCGGACGGAGACTGGCGTGCACGTGCACGCCGATCTCATCGTCGGCCTGCCGGGCGAAGACCTCGCGACCTTCGCGCGCGGCTTCGATCGCCTGCTCGCGCTCGATCCGCACGAGATCCAAGTCGGCATTCTGAAGCGCCTGCGCGGCACGCCGATCGTGCGCCACGACCAGGAGTGGAAGATGCTCTACGGCGAAGAGCCCCCGTACGAAGTGCTGTCGACGTCGTGCCTCGACTTCGCCACGCTGCAGCGCCTGCGCCGCTTCGCGCGCTTCTTCGATCTCTTGCGCAACAGCGGCAACTTCGTGCAGACGGCGCCGCTGCTATGGCAGGATGACTCGGCGTTCGCGCGCTTCATGGCGTTCAGCGACTGGTTGTACGCGCGCACGCAGGCACAGCACGGCATCGCGTTGCATCGGTTGGCTGAGTTGCTGTTCACCTACCTGATCGAGGTGCTCGCGGTGCCAAGCGACGTCGTCGGACGCGCGCTGTGGGCTGACTTCCAGCGCACGCGACCCAACGACTGGCCGGCGTTCTTGCGGCCGTTTGCCGGCGACGAAACCACGGGGCGCACGCGCGCGCCGAACGCTGGCGGCAAGCGGCAAGCGCGGCACGGCGCTCCCAAGGCGAGCGCCGGCGATGCTCCGGCCTAGGCTCGGCGGCTGCGTGCGGCGATCACGGGCCCGGCGAGATCCCTTCGCGAGCCGCGATCGCCCCCCGTACCGCCGCCGGAATCTGCACGCTACGCAACTCGCCATCGACCCACACCAGCGTCGAGTTCGCCGTCGCCAACGTGTCCGCGCCGCAACGCGCGATGTACTCCATGTCGAAGCTCTTGGTGCCCAGGCGCACCACGCGCGCCAGGATGTGCACCCGCATACCGGCTCGGCCCGGCCGCACGAAGCGCACGGCGGCGCTGCCGAGCACAAACGGGAACGCATCGCCACTCATCGCCGACAGCGTACGAAAATAGCCGAAGCGTGCCTGCTCGAAGAACGTGAGGTACACCGCGTTGTTCAGCACCCCCATGGCGTCGACGTCAGACCAGCGGACGGTCTCCTCTTGTACGAAGGGTTCAGCCATGCGGTCCAGTGTGGGCCGCAAAGGCAACAACCGCCAGCCTTCGGTCGCGCCGCCCTTGCAGTAGGATCGCGCCGAACCCGGAGGTCTACTCTTGTCGAAGGAACACACCAAGTCCCTGTTCGAAGCCCTGGCGCGCTGTCAACGAGCCGACCTGCAAGGCTTCGCCGACGCGTGGGTCGGCATGGAGCCGACGTTCTCCAACGCCAAGGCCGTCAAGAAGTGGGCGAAGCTGGCGGCCAAGGGGCACGCCGGCGAAGACGCTTACTTCGAGGACCCGTGGATGCTGAAGAAGCTGCGCGACGTTGGCCGCGAGTTCAAGAAGCGCTACAAGGCCGGCCTCGCGCGCAAGGACCCGGCCTGCGTCTTCCCCGAGTTGAAGCTCGAGATGGATCGCGACCCATGGAACGTGCAGCGGCTCAACTGTGTCCTTCCGGTGAGCGTGTGCAGCGGCGAGATTCTGCATCGAAACGCCACCGTGGTGATCGCGGTTGAGGTCCGCAGGGCAGTCGCCAGCCGATCAGCCTGACGTGATCTCGGCAGGGGCAGGAGCGCGCGCACCCGCC
>JANPER010000214.1:0-9266 GCA_031423015.1 Planctomycetota bacterium
GTGTTGCGTTGCACGCCCGCTGACCTGAGGAGCGAGTTCTCGTTGCACGTTCCGTGACGGGCGGTCCCGGCGCCGAAGTTCGGTTGGGGATGGGAAGGCGGTTCAATCGCAAGCGGACGTGAGAGAGGCCTGCCGAGGGACGTAGGATCGTGTCGCGGCCGCTGTTGGCGCGCGATCTCCATGTCCCCCAAGAAATGAAGCCCACGGTCTGATCACCGTGGGCTTCGCATGTCGTGCCACCGTCTCAATTGCAAAGGGCCGGCGGCACGTCGCGTCAGAGCGATGGCCCCAGATTATCCCAGCCGCCCGCGGTTGTGTCGTAGGTTCCTCGTGACCCCGTACATCATCGATGCAGCTGGCCAGGTCGACGCGGTCATGCCATCGCGTTGCCCGGCTGGCGTCGATCCTTCGAGTGGCGGAGAGTGCGGGCTCGCCCTGCACCACCGACGTGCGCGCAAGACGGGCCCTGGGCACGCACTGTGCGTGGTTGAGTGTCGCGCGCACGGAGTGGCGTTCACGCTGTACCCGCCAGGCTACGCGCCGTATCGCCGGCAAGCGGTGCTGAAGCTCACTCCGGATGGCGAGCCGATCGGCCGAGAGGGCAGCGCGGTCGCAGCCGAGTTCGAAGACACGGTGTTCGCGGCAGCGCTCGACGCCAAGGAGGGCAAGCGCTGGGCACGTGAGACGAAGGCCGAGGTGCCCGAGCGCTGGTGGAGCACCCAGGGCCGACATCTACAGTTGGCGTCGCGCCTGGTCGGCGTCGCCATCGACCTCGCCGAGAAGACCCGCGAGTCGATCGCCACGGCGTTGTCGGTCGGCTTGCTCTCACTCCGCGATCTGCGCCAGGCCAAGGGCTACCGCGCGCTCGGCGCCGGGGTCTGTTCGGTGCTCGGGTGGTTGCAGGGGCGCGCATCTGTTCGCGCCCAGCAGCTCCTGGTTTGCGGCCACTTGATCGGCCAGTGGGGCGAGCCGCTGCACTGGGATGCCACGCGGCAAGTGGTGATGCGATCGCCGTTCTGCGTGCACGGAACGAGCCCGCCCACATAGGCCTCGTCGAGCGACGCTCACCCACGAAAGCGGGACCTCAAAGCGCCGCGCGCTCCTGCCTACGGTCCCGCATCCCATGAATGACCAATCGACTCCATCCAGCGAAGCGCTGTCCCGCTTCGCGATCCTTTCGCAAGTCACAGCGCGCATGCACGCCGGGCAAGAGCGCGCTGACGCCATCGGCGCGGTCGCGTCTTGCGAGTTCACGTTGTTCGACGGATCGCCGCGTCGAGTCTCCGAGCGCTCGCTCTACCGATGGCTCGCTGCGTACGAAGCGCGCGGCATCGCCGGTCTCGAGCCCGGGGTGCGCACGAGCAAGAAGCCGTCGCTGACCCTGCCCGAGGCGTTCGTCGAGTTCCTCGCCCGCGAGAAGCGACGCGATCACCCCGCCTCGATCCCTGAGCTGATCTCGAGGGCCAAGGAGCGCGGCGTGCTCGCGCCACACGACGCCGTCGACCGCAGCACCGTCTACCGCACCGCCAAGCGGCTTGGGCTGCGGGTCACGCGCGGCAAACGCGCCAAGGACCGCGACGCTCGTCGCTTCGCCTACCCGCACCGCATGGACATGGTGCTGTGCGACGGCAAGCACTTCCGCGCCGGACAAACACGCACCAAGCGCGTCGCGCTGTTCTTCCTCGACGACGCCACCCGCTACGTCTTGCACGTCGTCGTCGGCAGCAGCGAGACCAAGGAGCTGTTCTTGCGCGGCCTGTACGGATGCCTCACCAAGCACGGCCATATGTGCGCGCTCTACATGGACCGCGGCCCGGGCTTCATCGCCGAGGACACCGTCGCGGTACTCGCCAAGCTCACGATCCCGCTCATCCATGGCGAGGCCGGCTACAAGGAAGGCCGCGGCAAGATCGAGCGCTTCAATCGCACCGCCAAGGCCGACGTCCTACGCGGGCTCGATGGGCGCCCCGACGTCGACCCGAGCTGCGGCGCGCTCGATCTGCGCTTGTCGCACTACTGCACGCACGTCTACGCGCAAAGGGCGCACGAGGGCCTGGATGGCGCCACGCCGTGGCAGCGGTTCCACAGTGACCCCAAGCCCTTGCGCTTCCCCAACGACAACGAGGGCTTGCGCCAGAAGTTCGAGTTGTGTGTCGAGCGCCGCGTGTCCAATGACCACATCGTCTCGGTCGGCGCCGTCGACTACGAGATGCCCAAGGGCTACGGCGGACAGAAGGTGGTGCTACGGCGTCGACTCCTCGACGGCGGCATCAGCTTCTTGCACGAGGGGCGCGTCATCGACCTGCACCCGGTCGACCTCACCGGCAATGCACGCGCGCAACGGGCCAAGGGCGACGTGGACAACAAGGATCACGTCGACGCTCAGCCGATACCGAGCCAAAGCGCCGCCGACCTCTTCTTCGCGCGCGACTTCGGTCCCATCGTCAGCGGCGACGGTGGATTCGTGGCGCCACAAGACAATCACGACGCCGACCTGAGCGGCGAGGGCTTGCCATGGTGAGCGTCAAGGACTTCCGCAGCCGCTTCGGCTACCACGCTACGCCGTTCACGCGCGAGCTCGCCGTGAAGGACCGCTTCCCGCTCGATGACTTCGACGAGGCGATCGAGGTCGTGCTGCGCACGCTCGATGCGCGCATGTCGTGCGCCATCATCGCGCCCGCCGGCACCGGCAAGACGTCGCTGCTCCGCGCCGTGATCGCGCGTCTGCCCGAGGCCCGCTACCGCACGCACTACGTCAAGGTGACCGGCCTTTCCAAGCGCGACATGTGCCGCGAGATCGCGTACGCCATCGGCCTGCCGCCGGCCGGCACCTACCCATCCTTGGTGCGCAAGCTGCAGGATCGCTTCCAGGACACCGCTGCGACCGACGGGCTCAGGCCCGTGTTGATCCTGGATGAGGCCCACGACCTGCGGCCCGAGACGCTGTCGATGATGCGCCTGCTCACCAACTTCGACATGGACAGCCGACTCGTGCTCAGCGTCGTGCTCGCCGGGCAGCCGAGACTCCGCGACTTGCTGCGGCGCGACGACATGGAGGACGTCGCGCGGCGACTGTCGCACTACGTCGCGCTGCGGTCGCTGTCGCGCGACGAGGTCGAGCGCTACGTCGAGCACCGGTGCACGATCGCCGGCGCAGTCAAGGTGCCGTTCGACAAGGGCGCGCTCGATGCGCTGTTCGAGATCGGCCGCGGCAATCTGCGCGCCACCGACGAACTCGCCCGCAAGGCCCTTGAGATTGCGCACGACCATGACCACGACGTGTGCGGCGCTACCCACGTCGGCAACGCGCGCAAGGTGCTCGTGCCATGAACATAGATCCGCTCTCGATCGTGCAGGCGGCCATGCTCGACAAGCAGGACGAAGAGCAGCATTGGCTGATCGAAGGCCTTTGGGCACGCTCGGCCATCGGCCTGATCGGCGGTGCGCCCAAGTGCTGCAAGACCTGGCTCGGCCTCGATATGGCGGTCAGCGTCGCGACCGGCACTAAGGCGCTCGGCCACTTCGAGACTAAGGCACCAGGCAAGGCGCTGGTGTTCCTCGCCGAGGACGCGCTGCCGCAGGTGCGCTCCCGCATCGAGGCGCTGTGCCGCCACCGCAACAAGGACATCTGGCTGCTCGACCTCTACGTCATCACGGCGCCGGTCCTGCGGCTCGACCTCGCGGCGGACCAGCAGCGCCTGGCGCAGGCAGTCGATCAACTACGACCGCGCTTGCTGCTGCTCGACCCGCTCGTGCGGCTGCACCGCCTGGACGAAAACAGCGCTGCCGAGATCTCGGGCCTGCTCGGCTACATCCGCGACCTGCAACGCCGCTTCGATGTCGCCATCGTGCTCGTGCACCACGCGAGCAAGAAGCAGCGGGCGCAGCCAGGCCAAGCCCTGCGCGGCAGCTCGGACCTGCACGCGATCGGCGACTGCAACGCCTACCTCGCCCGCGACGGAGACCGCATCGTGCTCACGCTCGAGCATCGCGCCGCAAAAGCACCGCCGCCGATGGTCCTCGATCTCGTCGCTGATCAAGGCGGCGAGGCAACGCATCTACGGGTCCGGGCAGGCGGTCAAAGGAGCGACTTCAGTGCCGGTGGACCAGATCGCCGGTTTGGCGGTGGTCCAGTAACGGAATTTGACTGGTCCACTCTGCCGCGCGATCAGTCTGCTGACGTCTTGGAGTCGAGTCGCGGCACGTCATAGGTGAAGCCGCGGAAGCGGTGCACGGCGACGGGGGTCATCGGAGTCCAGGTCTTGGTATCGAAGAGCAGCGTGTAGGGAGTGCGGGCGTCATCGGGGTTGTAGAGCGCGTCGCCGGCGATCTTGAAGTAGCCGCGCCAGGCGCCGTTGACGGCGACGAAGAGCCGATGGTCGCCGGGCTCGGATAGAGCGATTGGCCAGCGCGCGAGGTTCCAAGCCTGCTCGGAATTGCTTTCGCTGCGCGCGTCGAGCTTGTCGGCGAGCACTTCGGGTCGCATCCACACGCCGAGGTCCATCGAGAGACCGAGCCCAAATGGGCCGTTTCGACACGTTCCGCAGCGTTCAACTCGTATCTCGCCCGCGCACCTCATTCCAGCGCCGGCACAGCATTTTTCTTTTGAGGAACGCCATGCCGAGCTACGGCCGTCGCCGTCTCCCCTTCGAAGTCATCGTCCCCCGACCCGACCGAGTCCGCGCGTTGGATGGGATCGCGTTCGGGTGGATCGACGCAGCGCTGCACAGGGCCGGCTGGCTGCAGGCACTCTCACCGACAGCGCTCGCGACCTACGCCTTCCTCTGCCTCGTTGCCGATCGCGAAGGCGTCAGCTTCTACCGCCGCGCCAAGATCGGGCGCGAGCTCGGCCTCGATGACCAAGAGGTCGCTGGCGCGCTTGCGCGGCTGATCGAGCTGGATCTCGTGGCATACCGGCCATTCCGCGACGGCGCGGCGGACGGCTTCCACCAAGTCTTGTCGCTTCCCGAGCAAGGGCCGCCACCTTTGCTCCCGGCAGAGATCGTGCGGCGTTGCGAGGGCCTGTCGCTACGCCATGAAGACCAGGCGGAGCGATGACGCTGAACTCATCGCACCGCGCACAGCCGTTGGGTGGTGCCGCTGACGTGCCCGAGATCTTGCTGGTCTCACCGCAGGAGCTGGCCACCGGGTTTGCGCCCCTGCGGTCGAGAGAGACGGTACCGAAGCAAGCGCATGCGCCAACTCTGAGCGAGCTTCCGATCCGCGCGATCCGCACCGAGGAAGGGCGCTTGCAGGTCATCGACGGCTTCAAGCGGCTTTGCCGCTGGCGCGATCGCGGTGCGACCAAGGTGCCGGTCGTCGTCGAGCGAGCGGCGTCCAAGCACGAAGCCAAGGTGCTCCTGCTCCGGAGCAATGCTCCGCCGCGCACGCTGTCGACCATGGACGAGGCGCGGGTCGTGGGCTCGTTGCGCAGCGAGGGCATCAGCGTCGCCGCGGTCGCGGCGATGGCTGGCCGCAAGAAGGGGTGGGTGGCAAGGCGCCTGATGCTGGCGACGAGGCTCTCGCCCGCGGTATCTGCTCGCGTCGACCGACGCGAGCTCGGCCCGACGCTGGCCTATGCGCTCTGTGCGCTCGGCCACGAGGCTCAGGATCAGGTCGCGCGCTCCGCCCTGCAGCATCGGCTCAAGGTCCACGAGGGTCTGGCCTTGGTCTCTGCCCTCCGCTGCTGCGAGAGTAACGCCGAGCGCAAGCAGCTCTTGGCCCAGCCCCTCGATGTGGTGCGCAATCGTAGCCGCAGCGCTTCGCCGCTCGGCGCAACCGCCATGGCGCTCCAAGAGCGGCTCGAGCGGGCTCGCCAGATGCTCGCAGAGATCGCCGACTTCCGGCTGCCTGACCAGGGCCTCACACCTGCCGAGCGTCGCCGGCTCGAGTCCGAGTGGCGCCTCACCAAACACCAACTTTCCGAGACCGCCCGGGTGCTGTCCATCGAGACGCCGGGCGAGCTCAACCATGACCAGGAGACGAACGGTGGCAGAAGACCAATCCAAGAGCCCGGCCCAGCCGAGCGAACAGCCGAGCGAGACCCAGAGCCATCCCAAGATCACCACGGAGCAGCATCAGCAGATCCTCGACCTGCATCGTGCGAGATACGGCACGCGCCGCATTGCGACGCGGACCGGCGTCAACCGCAAGACCGTCCAGGAGGCGCTACGCAAAGCGGGCATTCTGGAGGCACAGCAAGCGGCGGCAACTGCCATGGAGAGATCGAGCAAGCTCGACGCATTCCAGGCCGCGATCAAGGAGAAGGCCGAACAAGGCCTGACCATCACGCGCATCCTGCGCGAGCTTGTGGGGCAGGGATACAGCGGCGGCCGGACGATCCTCGCCGACCAGGTCCGCACGATCCGTGGCAAGAGCGGGCCCAAGCAGAAGGTGCGCCGGCGCTTCGAGACTGCCCCGGGTGAGGAGATGCAGGTCGACTGGTCGCCATACCGCGTGTCGCTCGGCGACCGGATGAAGATCGTGCACGCCTTCTCCGCGGTCTTGCACCACTCGCGCAAGGCGCACGTGCGCTTCTACCTCGACGAGCGGCAATCGACGCTGCTCGAGGCCCACTGCCACGCCTTCGAGGACTTCCAGGGCGTCACGCGGCGCGTCGTCTACGACCGCATGGCCACCGTCGTGCTCGGGCAGATCAAGAGCCACGGCGAGCCTATCTGGCATCCACGCTTCCTCGACTTCAGCAAGCACTACGGCTTCGAAGCATTCCTGTGCAGGGTCGCCGATCCAGATCGGAAGGGTGCCGTGGAGAAGTTCTTTCTCTACCTCCAGCGAGACTTCGTCGTCGCCTCGAGCTTCGGCTCGCTCGAGGAGATGAACGAGCGCGCGCGGATCTGGCTCAAGGACGTCGCCAACAGCCGCGTGCACCGCACCACCGGTGGCGTGCCCGAGGAGGCGTGGAACGCAGAGCGCGACTTCCTGATCCGTCTGCCGAGCGCCGCCTTCGCGACCTGTGACGAGGAGCTGCGCCACGTCGGCGAAGACTCGACGCTGACTATCCGCAGCACGCCCTACACCGTGCCCATGAGCTTGGCGAACAGCAACGTGTACGTCCGGCTCTTCGCGGAGCGCTTCGAGGTGCTCGGCAAAGCCGGCGAGGTCGCATTCACACGGCGCTATGTCGACGAGCGCGACAAGGGCAAGCTGCAGATCGACAAATCCCACTACGAAGGCATGCCGCGCCGCGCCGACCATCCGGCGCTGGGGCCAGCGCCTCGGCTGGAGGAGGCGTTCCTCGTGCGCTTCCCGACGCTCGCAGATCTCGTCGTCGGCTTGAAGGTGCGCATGAAGAGGCTCGCCCACATCCATCTCCGCGCTCTGTGGCGGCTCTGCGAGCGTTTTGGGGAAGCGGCGTTTGTGCCCGCTGCGACCCGTGCGCAGGAGCATCGCGCCTACTCGGCGCATGTCGTGCGCCGGATTCTCGAGCAGTCGGGTGAGCCGACCATCGACGAGCCCATAGCGCCGATCTCGGCCAGCTCCAGAGCCGCGGCGCTGCTCGGTGATGTCGACTCTGGATCGCTGGACGACTACGCACATCTCGACCAGGCAGCAGAGGACAAGGAGGACGACCATGAGTAGCACACCTGGCTCGTCGGGCGAGGCGGCGCCAGATCGCGTGGCTGACCTCGAGCGTCTGGCGCAGAGCCTCAACCTGACCTCGCTTACGCGCGATCACCTCAAGAGCCTCCTCGACCAGAGCGAGCAGCAGGGCATCTCGTACTCGGACTTCGCGACCCGATTGCTCGAGGCCGAGATCCGCACGCGCCGTGATCGCAAGCTGACTCGCATCCTCAAGCGCTCGCACCTCGATCGTGAGCTCGACACCCTCGACAGCTTCGACTTCACGAAGAGGCCCAAGCTGCGCGCAGCTAGCGTGCGCGAGCTCTTGGACTGCCGCTGGATCACGGAGGCGCGCAACATCATCTGCGTCGGCCGCCCTGGTCTCGGCAAGACGCGCATCCTCAAGGCGCTCGGGCGCGGCGCGTGCGAGAAGGGCTTCGACGCGCTCTATGTCGTCACCGCGAAGATGCTGGAGGATCTGCAGGCATCCCTCGCCGATGGAACGTATCGCCGAGTCCTGCGGCGCTATGAGCGGCCCTCGGTCTTGCTCTGCGACGAGTTCGGATACGAGCCCTTCGATGCGCGCGCGACCAACTTCCTGTTTCGGCTGATCTCGGCGCGCCATCGCAAAGCACCGACCGTGCTTGCCACCAACACCGGATTCTCGTCGTGGCGGAGCATCTTCCCCTCCGAGGCCCAGGCCGTCGCCACCGTCGACCGCCTGATCGACAACGCCAGCATCCTCAACTTCACCGGCAAGAGCTGGCGCGCGCCGAAAGACGGCGCGCTCGACAATCCCGATGATTGAGCGCGCGGTCGGCGGATCCCGCTCTCGATTCGCGCTGCGATCGCGCTACAGCGTGCAGGATCGCTGGTAGTCCGCCAGACCGGCGCACCTGAGGAACCAGAAGCACCCCCTCCGCCCGAACCAGAGGCAATCAGCGCACGCCTTCTCTGCTTGGACGAAGCGCGGCGAATCTACGGCGCAGGCACCACGACTGCACTGCACTGCCCGATCCGGAACCAATGAACCAGGCCAACTGGGTCAGCCCTGCAAGAAGAACCACATCAAGCGATCAAGTGGACCAGGTCCGGACCGGCAAACCGGCAAAGGAACCACCGGCACTGAAGAGCGAGGCGGACTCGGTCGATGATCTCCCGCAGAAGGTCATCGCCGTGCTCGCGAGCGCGACTGCGCCGCAGTCTCGCGCCGCACTGCGCGAGCAATTACGCGTCAACAACCAGCGCCTCGGAGACGCGTTGCAGGCTCTCCTCGAAGCCGGTCGCGCCGCGCGCTCCGATCTCGGCTGGAGCCTCGCATGACATCTCGAGTCTTGCCCGGTGAAACAGACGCAGGCTCTGCAGAGGTGCAACCTGCCGAGGGATAGCCGGGTCGACGGTGCGCCAATGGGCTGCATCACGGCCCCTGCCGGCTCCGGTCGTCAGGGGCCGCTTTTCTGTACTTGGCGTGCACTCCATTGGACACCGGAGCCATGCCTTACAAACCTCGGGGTCCAGGGGCAGCGCCCCTGGCGGGTTTGTTGCCGTCACGGCTGCCGAGTGGCGTTCCGTTCCCATCCACTCTCGGGGGCGCCGAGGAACGGAACGCGGAACGCCTCACTGGGGTGCGGCTTCCCTGCCAACCTCCTTGCATCGTGCCACGTGACTGGACGTGCAACGCAACA
>JANPER010000215.1:0-6831 GCA_031423015.1 Planctomycetota bacterium
GCGGTCCGTGGGCTGCGGTTCGTAGACCAGCACCGGCCCGCCCACGGCGCGAATGGTACCGAAGGTGACCAAGCCGCCCTGGCCCGACAGGGTCCCCGCCTCGGCCCACCACATGAAGGCCTGCTGGCTCTGCCGCCGACGAAGCTGTGAGACGCGGTCGGGTGCGGTGTAGGCGGCGGCGGTCGCGAGACCTTCCAGCCCCCCCACGGGCGCGACGCGCAAACGCACCGTCGCTTCGCCGAGGCCCCGCGCACCCGTGTTTGCCTGCGCCCGAACCACCGCGCTGGCGTCGTTGTCGATCGTCGCGGGCGCGGAATAGAGGCCTTCTGGCGTCAGGGTGCCAGGTCCGCTCGCCAGCGTCCAAGACACGTCGACAGTCACGGCCCCGTCTATGGATGCCGCGAACAGCTGGGTCGCACCCGCACCGAGCTCGACCTGCGCGGGGCTGATCGACAGCACGGACGGATTGCCACCGCCAGGCGGGACGGGGGACTTCTTGGGGCCGCCCCCACATGCAGCCACGGCAAGCAGGATCGAGGACGTCGCGAGCAAGACGCCGCGACGCAAGAGAGTCGACAAGGTGAGGAACGGGGAGTTGGTTGGGATCGATGTCATGGCTTTGGCCTCCCCCACTCGATGGTGCGCGGCCCCCGCCGCGTGACGCGGCATTCGCCCGAACCGAGTCAAACCGTCTCGGCCAGCCTCGCCTCGAATGCCAGCAATCGCCCCGGCGGCGGCCTGACAGAGTGCGCGTGAGCGGATCGCGATCGCGGTGATCGTCGCGATGATGCGCTACCGCAGGCGCGCGCAAGCCATTGGAACGGACTCCGCGGCGGCCTTGGCCGTCACCTCAGTTCGTCGTCTCGTAGCGCACGATCAGCGCGAACGCGGGCCGTGGCTCGCGACGACGCTCGGGGTGCGCGGCGATGCCAGCATCTGCGTCCGCACTGTCGCAATGCGCGACCAGGCGTTGCTCGGCGCAGCGCTCGCCTTCACCGGCCGGGAGCGCATCTCGATGCGTCGCCAGGAGTTGGTCAGCGAGTCGCTGTCCAAGGCGCAGTCGGCGGGTCGGCTGTCCGACCAGGGCAGCTACGTCGGCTATGGCACGGTGAGCCCGAGTGAGAGCGGCCTGCTGTGGCAACCGGTGCCGGGCGATCGCTTGGTGATGAACTACCTCGACGGTAGTCGACGCGAGAATGCCTTCGCGCGCCTGGCCGGTGATCCGGTGCTGCGGCTGCGCTACGACTACGACATCGAGGTCACGGCCAGCGAAGGCGTCGAGACCGCGCCACTGAAATCAGAACCAGCGCTGCGTCACGACCGAACCGTGCTGCCCATCGAGAGGGAGGTCATTGTCATCCATGAGAAACTTCTCGAAACACTGTGGAACCGCTACTGCGGTCCTTCTCGTTGCCATTCCGTTGGCCGCTCAGGGCGAGGGCGTCAGTAAGGGGTGTTCAGGGGCGGCGGGCGAGGCCGCTGCTGCCGTGCTCTCCGCCGACCCGACTTGCTTGCGGGTTAGCTGGCAGCCGTTCAGCCGGGGCATCATCATCGTCGGTCTGGAGCAGCGACCTGCAGATGAGATCACGCTGCCGTTCGATTTGGCCGCTTGCGGCGCAGCGGGCTGCTCCCTGCGGGTTGTGCCGCACCTCGTCATCCCCGTCAGCACCGATGCCGCAGGCACGACCAGGATCGAACTGCCGATCGCGCCAGCGACCAGATATTGGGCACAGGCGATCCTGATCCAGCATTCGGAGTCTGCGAGCAGAGTCGTGTTCAGCGACGTGTTGCAGCTGGGCGCCGAGGCGCAACGCCGCCGCGAGTCGTTGCCCGTGTTCCGCCTCCACCGCGCGCAGATGATTCCCCAGTGGCGGCTCGACTCGATTCTCGCGGTCGTCACCAAGTCCGCCGGCCCGCTCGCTGCGATCACCACGCAACACCCGCGCACCAGCGGCCGCCGTGCGGCCGCGGTCGAGATCGAGGCATACCACGCCAGCGGGGGGTTGATGCTCCGCGACACCGCCAAGCTCTGGAATCCGGCCATGATCCCGGAACTGCCCGACGAGGCGCAGGCGCGGGCGGCAGCCGATCGGTTTCTCGCCCAGACGGAGCTGCTCCCGGCGGCCGATGGGCGCACGCGCGTGGTGTTCGCCTCTCATTCGGAGACCGGGATCGCTTTGGACGTCCCTGGTCCGGCGTTCAAGATCCTGCTGGACCGGCAGGTGAACTACGAGGTGCGCGTGGCCGTCGACCGAGATGGGCGGCGCGTCGAGTTGCCGGTCGTCGGGGGCGGTGGAGACTTCAAGGTCGCCGTCGGAGCGGGCGCCGATATCATCGGCTACCACGGCGTTTGGCGCGCGATCGCCGAGGTCGCCAGCGAAGAGGAGATCATCTCGAAGCCGGAGGCCGAGGCGGCCTTCCGTGCGTCGGTGCGCGAACTCGACCTGGTGGCGGTCGATGCATCACTGGCCTATTACTCGGCGCCGGCCTTTGCGGCGCAGGACCTGCTCGCCCCAGTGTGGGTGATCCGGTCGGTCGTCAAGGCCCACGGCCGAACGATGCCTGGCCGAATCGCCATCGTGCCAGCCACGAAGCATGCGCTGGACCATTCGGTGCAGCCGGTCGCTCCGCTGCACGGCGAGGGCTTGCTCCAACCTATGGTCGTGCGCACCGCCGGATCGGTCTGGTTGGGCGGTGACTACGGCCTGCCAAGCAGTCGCGCCAATGCTTCTGGCTTCACGAGTGGCCTCGCCGGCGCGGGGTGGGACATCCAATTCCAGCAGGGTGACCGGAATGCTGTGATGGCTGCCTGGGTGAGCGACGACGACAATTACGTGGACGACGTGGATTGCGTGTTCTACTCGGGCCACGCAGACAAAGACGGCTGGCTGCTTGGCTCCAGTGAAATGGAATTCAGCAACGTCGGGACGTCTCCGGAGAACCCCGGCGACTTCTATGGAGGCGATCTCGAGTGGCTCATCATCGGCGCGTGCGGTCCACATCAGAGCAGTCACTTCCGGAACAGCGGCACCAATAGTGCACTCACGCGCTGGCGCGGTGTGTTCGATGGGCTACACGGCTTCATGGGCTACGGCGGAGTGACTTTCGACACCGATGCCGAGGGCCGGCGAGTCATCGAGCTGGCTCGGTCCGGCATGGCGATCATCCCGGCCTGGTTCCGTACTGCTTGGGAGATCCAGCCCTCGACCAATGGCTACGCTTCGCCGGACGGCAACACGATCTATGTGACTGCCATGTGGGCAGAGTCCGGCGACAGCCAGATGCTCGACGATCACCTGTGGGGGATGGGGCGCACCTACCCCGATGCGCGTGTGCCTTACCAATCGCGCTACTTCATGTACAGCGGGACCTGAACACTGCCGGGCGCGGCGGCGGAGAGTTCGAGCGGCAAATTCGAGGGTCGCGTCAACCCCCGCCACAAGGGTCCCGGAACACCGCCCGAACTTGACACCAAGCTGGGCACTTCAATGCCACACACCTCAGGCATGCGCCGGCCACGCAAAGCAGCACCCGCCCCGAACACGCACTGTGCGCGTCTTATCGCGCGTCTTATCTCGCGACCGCTGCGGTCCTCGTAAGATCCGGAGGTGACCCAAGACACGGAAGAGCCCGGTGATCCGCAACAGATTCCGCCCTCAGACTTGGAGAGTCTGATCCACGCTTGCCTCGAAGCGGAAGATCCGGAGGCGGAGCTGGCGCGCCGGACGGAGCGTCAGCCGCAGATGCGGGCGATGGCGCAGCGCGTGCTCGCCCGCGTGCGCGAGCGGGAAGCCAACCCCACTGCAACCATGCTTGGCCATCCGCCCGCGATGGAGGTGCCCGAAGCGGTGCAGCCAACGTCGACCGACGAGCTGTTGCACCGGCTCGCGGACGCGCCGCGGCTCGACCGGGCACGCTACTGTGCCGAGGGCGAGCTCGGCCGCGGCGGCATGGGTGTCGTGCTACGCATCCGCGACACCCATCTCAATCGTCGCCTGGCGATGAAGACCCTGCTCGAGCGCAAGGAGCGTCGCGACAGCGAAAGTGGGGATCTCAGGCGCCAGGTACTCGCCCGCTTTCTCGAGGAGGCACAGGTCACGAGTCAGCTCGATCACCCAGGCGTGATCCCGGTGCATGAATTGGGGCTGGATCACAACGGTGAGGTGTACTTCACGATGCGCCTGGTGAAGGGCCTCACGGCGAGCGTGGTATTCGCGTTGGCGCGTACCGAGCAGGAAGGCTGGACGCGAACGCGTGCCATCGACGTCGTACTCAAAGTGTGCGACGCTATGGCCTACGCGCACAGCAAGGGCGTGCTGCACCGCGACGTCAAGCCGGCAAACATCATGATCGGCCGATTCGGCGAGGTTTACGTGATGGACTGGGGGCTGGCGAAGCTCATCGGCCAACCGGACGCGCACGACCTGCGCATCCGTCCGGATCCGGCGAAGTCGATGTCCGGCGTATTCAGCGTGCGGCAGCGCGATGCCCACAGCGATGAGGACTCGTCGCTGGCGACGATGGACGGTCAGCACTTGGGCACGCCGAGTTACATGGCGCCGGAGCAGGCGAGGAGCGAGCCGCTCGATGCGCGCGCCGACGTGTATGCGATCGGCGCCATGTTGTACGAGCTGCTAGCGGGCCGCGCACCCTACACCACACCAGGGCTGCGCCGGTCGGCGTACGACGCTCTGCGCGCCGTCGTCGAGGGGCCGCCGCAACGCATCGAGCACTTGGACAAGACGGCTCCACCGGAACTCGTGGCCATCGCGGACAAGGCGATGCAGCGGGATCTTGCCGCTCGCTACGCGAGCGTCACGGAACTAGCCGCAGATCTGCGCGCCTTCATCGAGCAGCGCGTCGTTCGCGCCTACCAGACGGGCGCCATCGTCGAGTTACGCATGTGGGTTCGCCGCAACCGCCCATTGGCCGCCGCGCTGGGTGCAGCGGTTGTCATCTTGGTGGCGGGAATCGCGAGCACTATGTCGTTCGCGCTCGAAGCGAGGGAGAACGCCGCGGCGATGGAGCAGCGAGCGAGGGATCTGACGCAGGTCGTCGCCTTCCAGGAGTCGCAGTGGGCACAAATCGACATCGAGAGGACGGGGATCTACCTGCGCCGAACCGTGCTCGACGCCGTGGCGGAGTCGCGCCGACCAACGCTCGAAGCGGAGCTGGCACCCGTGAACTTCACGACAGTTGCCCGAAGTCTGCTACTGGACGATCTGTTCGGACGCGACTTGGAATTGGTCGACAGGCAGCTCGGCAATCAGCCGGTGGTCAAGGCGAGCCTGCTGCAGACGATCGCGGGTAGCCTGGGCAAGCTGGGTCTGTTCGAGCAAGCAATGGCGCCGCAGAGAGAAGCTCTCGACATCCGACGCCGGATGCTGGGTGACCAGCATCGCGACACCATGGAATCCCTCAACCGGACCGCGGCCCTGCTGCTGGATCTGGAAAGGCCTGACGATGCGGAGCCGTTCATTCGCGAAGCGCTGGCGAAGTGTCCGCACCTACTCGGCGACGACGATCCAGAGACCGTGGCGGCGATCGTGGCGATGGGACGCTTGCACAAGGCTCGCCGTGAACTCACGCAGGCCGAGCCGTTTCTCCGCGACGCAGTACAAAAGCGTCGGCGGACCCTGGGCGACCTAGACCCGCAGACTCTGGCCGCGATCAACAGCCTCGGTGGCCTTCTCCGCGACATGGACCGGCACGACGAAGCGGAACAGTACGTGCGCGAGAGTCTCGACAAGCGCCGACGCGTGCTCGGGGACGATCACCCCGAGACGTTGAACTCTATCCGGAGCATGGCCGTGCTGCTCCGAATGCAGGGCAAGCTCGAAGAGGCTGAACGACTGTGGCGAGAGGCATGCGAGCGGAGCCGGCGTATCCTCGGTGACCAGCACCGAGAGACCGTCCGTTCGATCACCAGCCTCGGGCTCGTGCTGGTGCAACAGAATCGTCACGGTGCTGCCATCGAGCTGCTCAAAGACACCGAGCCTGCGGCGCGCAAGAGAAGTGACGATGTCCGCTTGGCCGTCCTGTTGCTGGCTCTCGGCCAGGCCTACGCCGGTCCCGGGCCGTCGCGGGAGTTCGCGGTCGCCGAGTCGAAGCTGATCGAGGCGCATGCCCTGTTCAGCAAGTTGCGTGCTCGCGACCCGCAGAACTTCCGCCGGGCAACGCAAGCGCTGATCCGCCTCTACGAAGACTGGCACACGTACGACCCGAGCGAGGTCAGCGCCCAAAGAGTCGTTGATTGGAAGGCGAAGCTGCCGGCGCCGGCAGCGCGCGAGCAGGAGTCGCGTTGACGCCTCGCGTAGGGCGCTCCGCTTCGAGTGCCGCCAATCAGGATCGATCCTCTTGCTGCAGCGCGAGTTCAACCTGCCGGCCGGAAGCGGCCATCTAGACTAGTGGTCCGATTCACGCTGTTGGACCCTTATGAGTGGCCTTGTTCAGAGCCAGTCTTGCGCGGCCGACCCTGGCCAGGATGGTCTGGACGGTGGCAGTCCAGACGATGGCCTGAGGTTCATCGTTGTGCGCATCGACGTAGCGCATGATTGCGTCGAGGAGCTGAGGAACACTGCGGAAGACGCCGCGACGCAGGCGCCTGCTGGTGAGTCGCCGTAGTCCATCACTCGCATCCTCGAACACCTCGGTTTGGCTTGCTCGCCCTGGCGTGGAACTCAGAAGCTCACCCGCAGAAGGTCGAACACCTGGCCGCCGAGCAGCAGCTGCGCGATCAGCGTCGCCCCGGCGAACGCGCGGTCGATACGACCCACGACGGCACCCTGGCGCAGCAACTCGCCGCGGGCGACCCAGCTGTCCGGCTCGATC
>JANPER010000216.1:0-1586 GCA_031423015.1 Planctomycetota bacterium
AACGGCCCAAGGTGGTGCGCCACGCGCACGAAGTCGTGGACAGCGTGCTGAAATCGCCGCGCCACGTACCACGAGGCCCGTCGGCGGTTTTCGCGGCACGGTCGGGCCGCGAAGTGCCGCGGCGCAGCCCGTTTCATGCCAGTTTGCATTTTTCATGCTGTGGTGAGCCGCTGCTCCCCAGTCGCTCGCGTTGTTGGCCACGTTGGCGCGGCCGGCATCCGCCGGCCGTCGATCTGGCTTTGCGCGCGGCGCACCACCGACGGGGTCGCTGCGCATGACGACATCAGAGGACTGACCATGAACCGCATGTTGACAAGGAAGTTGGCGATGGCCGCGCGCACGCTGGAGTTCCTGCGCGCGCATCCGTTCACCGATCGCAACCAGGCCACGGTCGCGACGCAGTTCGAGGCGCAGCTCGCGGCGGCAGAGTCGCTGTTCCTCGCCGAGCACAAGGATCGGCTCGCCGCCGTAGCGGCGCAGCGTCACGGGGCGGACCTGCGCCGCGGCCTGGAGGCGCACTTACTGCCCAGCATGGAGCGCATCGGTGCGTTCGCCACGCGGAGTGACGCGCAGGTGGCCAGCCGGTTCGCAACGCCGCCGCGCAGCAAGAGCCAGGCAGCGTTCGTCACCCGCGCCGCGAGTCTCCTCGAGGTCGCGCGGGCCCATCAGGACGCCCTGACCCGCAACGGCCTGGCGCGCGGTCACATCACCGAGCTTGCCAACGGCCTGGCCCAGTTCCGCGACGCTACGACGCAGGCGCAGGTTCGTCGCCAGCACCACCACGACACCCGCACCAAGCTCGAGCGCTCGCTCGCCGAACTCATCGAACTGCTCCGGCTGCTCGATGCCTACAACCGCGTCCGCTTCCAGCGTGATGCAGGGTTGCTCACCCGGTGGACCGCGGTGCGCACGGTGGGACGCGTGGCCGCGGCGCGGGCCAGGCGCGGCAGCGAAGAGGGCAGCGAGTTGCCGCCGGTGCCGGTTGCCAACTCGCCGACGGGCACGCCGGTCGCTCCCAGCGAGATTGCGCCGGCAAGCGCTCACGGTCATGACGACGAGCCTCCGCGCGAGGGGAGGCCAAGCGCCGCCGCGTGAGGTGGCAGGGCGCGGGCCGGCCTCGCCCAACAAGCGTTGGACCTCGGCGCACGCCCGCAAGTTCTGTCGGAATCGCAACGCAACGATTCTGTACGCGCCGCAACGACTTCTGCACGCCTCGCCGCGGTCTGTGATCGCTTCGAAGCGGTGCGGCACGTCTCTAGAGGCCTTGGTTGATCGAAGACGTGACGGATGAGTCAAGTTTTGGACATCAGTGACCAGAGCAGAGAAAAAACCACAGAGAACACAAAGGCCACAGAGAAGACGGATCGACGCGCATGCCTCCGTGCTCTTTGTAGTCCGGCGGGTTCACGGCGTTGCCGTTGCGGAACGTGCACCGCGCGATCCCGCGGAACGCGATCTCGCCGCCCAGCGCGTTCTGCGTGTTCATGCCGGCGACGGCGATCCGATTCAGGCGGGTTCCCGTCTTGGACCACGCTCGAACGTGCCCTGCGTGGTCCGATCGTGCAGCCACAGCGTCCCGTCGACGT
>JANPER010000217.1:0-2139 GCA_031423015.1 Planctomycetota bacterium
ACGCTGACCGGCACGGTGTCGTACAGCGTGCCGGTCGTGGAACTGTTCTAACGGCCGCGGCGGCGCGAACGCGACCGCCGGCCGGGGCGCCGAGTACCATGCCGACTCGATGCCCGACCCGCGCCGCACGTTCAACGCCGCCACCGGCCTCGCCTACGCAAGCGAGTACTTCATGGGACGCGCCGACGTGCAGAAGGCCGCGCGCAAGCTCGCGGCGCGCCTCGACGAACTGGGCATTCCGCACGCAATCGTCGGCGGCCTCGCGGTCACCTCGCATGGCCACGCGCGCGTGACCACGGACGTCGACGTGCTGATCACTGCGGATGGGCTCCGCAAGTTCAAGGATGCGTGCATAGGCCTCGCGTGGGTCGAGAAGTTCCCCGGCTCGCGCGGCGTCCGCGACGTCGAGTTCAACACACCGGTCGACTTCCTGTTGGCTGGCGACATCCCCGGCGACGGCAGTTCGAGCCGCGTGCGGTTCCCCGATCCGACCTCGGTCGCGGAGGTGCGCGACGGGTTGCGTTTCATCGACCTGCGCAGCCTGATCGAACTCAAGCTGGCCTGCGGCCTGTCGCGGCCAGACCGACCACGCGATTTCGACGACGTGATTCAGTTGGTGCGAACCCTGACTCTGCCGCGCGACTTCGCGGCCACGCTGCATCCCTCGGTGCGGGCCAAGTTCGACGAACTCTGGCAGGCGGCGCAGATGTCGCCGGGCGAGTATTGAGCTACCATTCGCCTACAGCTTGGCTCGATCTGCGGCCCGTCCTGCGGCGGCCAAGTCGCGACCGGCTGCACGTCCATTGTCAGAGATTGTCGGTCTTCGACAACCGAGATAGCCTGCGCCAATGAACGTCAATCTGACCCCGGAGCTCGAGCGGCTGGTGCAGCGCAAGGTCGAGTCTGGTCTCTACAACAACCAGAGCGAGGTGGTCCGCGAAGCCCTGCGACTGCTCGTCGAGCAGGATCGTGTTCGCGACCAACACCTCGCGCATCTCAAAGGCGCGCTCGGCCGAGGAGTGGCTGAAGCCGACCGGGGCGAACTCGTCGACGGCAAAAAGGTCTCCGCCGAGATGCGCGCGTGGTTGCAGGAGCGACGGCGGAAGCAACCGAAGCCGCGCCGCAAGGCGTGAGTGCCAACTATCGACTGACGCCGACGGCGGCGTCGGGCTATCGAGAGATCCTGGCCTACGTCGAGCGTGACTTCGGCGTGCGAGTTGCCGAAGAAGTGTTCGAGCGACTCGAGGCGGCGTTCCGTCGGCTGGCGGAAACCCCCGGCCTCGGTCATGTTCGCGAGGACATCACGCTTGACGAGTGGATCCTCTTCTGGTCGGTCGCACCGACGCTGATCGCCTACCGGCGCCAGCCGGACGGGATCGAGATCCTGTTCGTCGAGCGTGCCGAACGCGACTGGCACGAGCTGTTGCGATCGACGCCGTAGAGCCTCGCGGCCGGCGCCGTTGCCTTCGACCGGCAATGCCCGAACCGGGCCTGCTGATTCGCACCGCTGGCGCGCTGGCGAGCTCCGCGGATCATGACAACTCGCGAATTCGGACCGAGAAGAACGTCACGCCACTGCGCCAACACGCCAACGTGCGGCGATAGACGCATGACTGCACTGGCTACCTCAGGAGAGCCTTGAAGCCCGCTTGTTCGAAATCGCGGTCATAGGTGAGTGCTGAGGTCATGTCATGTTCGCGCATCACGATGAACGAGGCGCAGTCCGTGATGCCCCAGTCCTTGTCGAGGCGGCCGGCGTAAAGTGCGAACGCGCTGGCGAACATCTCAGCACTTTGCGGCAACACGATTGTCCTCGCGTTGGCCTTGAGGCCGTTCACAAGGCTCGCGGCGGCAGCTCGAAGCATCGGACCGCGGGTTGCGAACTCGTTCAGCAACTCGACCAATACCATCTCAGTCGTGAGGACGCGTGGGTCCGGCAGCGACGAAGAAATAGCCTTCGCACGGTCATGCAGTTCATCCTTTGGGTTTAGAAGTGCAATCGTGTCCTTCCGGCAAGCGTGTCTGACTCGCGCTGATGCGATCGCTAGGTTCGGCGGCTCCAAACGAACGACCAGGAGCACAACCGATGCAATTGCAAGCAACCCCACCAGTCGCGACGACGAAAGGCCTGACTGAGGC
>JANPER010000218.1:0-2558 GCA_031423015.1 Planctomycetota bacterium
TGCCATCCTGCGCCGCGAGGCCATTGAGATGGCAGCGATCCTCGGCCGCCAGGCGGTCCACGAACGGCGGGCGCCAGCGCGGCACGAAGCCGAAGTTCTCGTCGTCGAGCGTGCACAAGCACGAGAGCAGCGTGTTGACGAGCCACGTTGTGCCGCCGAGCAGCGGAATCTCGTGGCTGCGAATGTCGCCGGTGACGTGCGCCGAGCGCGGCACGAAGCATGCGTCGTGGCGGCCCGGCGGATCGAGCTGCGGTGCGATCTCCGGCGCGGCGGCGAGCGTCCACACCATGCGCCGCGTGCCGATGACCATGCGGTCGAGCCGCTCGTTGACCGCGAGCCCCATCGGTTGCTCGAACGTGCGCAGCAGCGTCGACAACCGGCCCTGGTCCGCCCGCACGAGCATCAGCTTGCCGGCCTGGTAGGTGGTCACCGCCAGCGAGATCCCGAGTTGCTCGAGCAGGGCCGGGAAGCTCGGCGAGTGGGTGTATTGGAACGTCGGTGTTTCGGGCGGCGGCGCGTTTGTGTCGGCCATGGCTCGGTGTTGGTTCCGGTCGGTGTCTCCGGCGAAGTCCCGGACCGGAACGCTACCCGAGGCGGCGCCGCAGCGGCACCCTTCCGCAGAACCCATCCTGGTGGAGACGATGTCGACCTCGCTGCGCGAACCGCGACTGGAGTTGCTGTCCGCCACGACGTGCTCGAGCACGGGCCGCTGTCATTCCGGCTTCTTGGCAGAAAGCAGCGCGTGGACTTCGGCTCGCAGCTTCGGCAGGTCAGCCATGATCACATCCCAAACCCTTCCCGGTTTGACGACGTCGTAGCCATGTGCGAGCACGTTGCGAAACTTGATGATCGAGCGCCATTCGCTGATCGAAGTGACGACGTGCGGCGCGTCGTTGCGCAGCCTCACCATGGCCTCACCATGGCCTCACCAACGATCAAGAACTGGCGTTCGACAGCGGACTGCAGCAGCAGGTCATTCAGGTAGTCCGAGCGGTTCTTGTCGCGCATGAATGCCTCGAGATTGGCGACTGCCTGTGAGATGTCGAAGAGGTGCTTCTTGATCTCAGGCTGCATAGACAGTCATTCGCGTTCGGTTCGCGACTTCGAGGAAGTACGGATTCTTGATGGCGACGGTCTCTACGAGGTCGACACCGCGCCCGAAGAGCTGTTCGAGCTCTTCGAGCAAGCCGAGGTACTGGTCGCCGAGCCGCTCATCCGGCGGATCGTCGAAGTCCACGAAGAAGTCCACGTCGCTCCGCGCCGGATCAAAACGATCCGTTGCCGCTGAGCCGAAGAGCTCGAGCCTCCTCACGTGGTAGCGCGCGCAGAGCTTACGCACCTCGGGCAGCTTCTCCTGGACGATCGGGTGCATTGGCCGAGATGTTATCGGCCGACCGAGCTGTCGTCGCGGTTTGCCATCTGGCGGGGAAGTCGAGGCATCGTGCTCGACAAGTCGCCGGGCGCGGTGCGCACGCACGTGAGCCGCGCGCTGGTGCGGCTCGCCGGTGAGCTCGAGCAGCTCGGCGTGCGAGCGGATTGAGGGTGTGCCGAGGCTTCGCCTGAGGTGCCCGCGGCGGTCGGGTCACTCACAGACCGAGCGCCGCGAGGAGCTGCCCGCACGGCGGCGTCTTGGCGAGGAAGACCCACTGCACGCCGACGCCGTACGGCGGCAGGGCCGGCGGCAGCGGCACGCGGAGCTGTGCGAAGCCGTCGGCAGCGGTGCTGATGGGGATCGTCACCGCGACGAACGCATCGGAGGAGCCGCCGCGGTAGCTGGTCTCCCCACATGGTCTCCCCCAGGTCGATCGAGAGCGGAGGCGCCGGCGGCCATCAGCGCGTGGAGTGTGGGGGCTGGTGGCTCTCCAGGTACCTGAGTAGCCTCCCTCCCCGAGCGCAGACCATCTCGCCTGCCGCTCGATCCATGTTCTCGTCTCTAGGCAAGGGAGTGCTGATGAAGCTCCGTCCGCAAGCCTCGGCTCGTTGTCCGTCGTCGCATCGCGCGTCGCAGGTTTCTGTCTTGCTCACCGCGGCGGTGATGGCTGCGGTTGCGGCCTCGGCTGCGGCGCAGCGGCAGTTCGAGGAGTTGGGGAAGCGCGGGTTGCCTGCGGGCAGTCAAGAGACGCAATCGACCGTGCTGGGCGACGTAGACGGGGACGGCGACCTCGACTTGGTCGTCGGGAACAACGGGCAGAGCCGCCTCTACCTGAACAACGGCACCGGCACGTTCACGGATGCGACGGCCGCTCGCATGCCGGTCGGCAGCTATCAAACCAGCTCGCTGGCGCTCGGCGACGTGGACGGTGACGGCGACCTCGACCTCGTCGTCGGGAACGGCCTCCAGCAGAGCCGCCTGTACCTGAACAGCGGCACCGGCACGTTCACGGATGCGACGGCTTCTCGCATGCCGGTCGGCACGCACTTCACCACCTCGCTGGCGCTCGGCGACGTGGACGGTGACGGCGACCGCGACATCGTCGTCGGGAACCGCCTCGAGCAGAGCCTCCTCTACCTGAACAACGGCACCGGCACGTTCACGGATGCGACGGCCTCTCGCATGC
>JANPER010000219.1:0-12713 GCA_031423015.1 Planctomycetota bacterium
CGCGAAGATGTTTCGGCTGTGGAAAGTCATGAGCCGTAAGACGTAAGCCGTAAGTTCAGAACGCGGACAGGCGGCGATGGCGGGGCGGTCAGGCAGTGGTCTGGGACTTATGGCTTACGTCTTATGTCTTACGACTCGCGGCCGAGCTGTCGATAGCGCCCCCCTCGCCTCTCGTTGGTTGCGGCTCGGCCGCGCTGAGTTCCACGGGCCGCGGATCTTCGCGTTCCGCGAGATCCTCGGCCCGTGGAAAGACGTAAGTTGTTAGCCGCAAGACATAAGCTCAGAACGCGGACCGGCGGCGACGTTGAGATAGTCAGACCGCGATCTGGAACTTAGGTCTTACGTCTTACGGCTCATGACTCGCGGCCGAGCCGCCGTTCGGCTGCCATCGCGTCTCGTGGGTTGCGGCTCGGCCGCGCTGAGTGCTACCGGGCTGCGGCCACCCCAGACTTGCGGGCCACGACCTGCAAACCCGTCTCCACGCCGGCCCACATGCGCGCCACGCTGATGTCGGTGACGCAGCGGCCACGCGGCGCGGCGACGCAGCCGAGGGTCTGCATGGCGGCGAACTTGCGGGTCATGCAGTCGATGCAGGGCAGCTCGCTCGCCTGCACCGGCACCACGCTGGCGCCCGGGTGCACGAAGCGTCGCGGCGTTGCCAATGAGAACAGCACGACGCAGGTGCAACCGGCGGCCTGTGCGTAGTGGAAGAGGCCGGAGTTGTTGCCGAGGAACAGATCGCACTGCGACAACACGGCCGCGGTCTGTCGCAGGCTGAGCTGAGCCACGAAGTCCGCACCGACGCCGAGCCGGGTGTGGCTGCCGACCTCCAGCACCAAGATGCCGCGCGCGTCGAGGCGTTGCGCAATCTCGCGCCAGCGTTCGATCGGCCAGTGCCGCAGCGGGTCCAGGTAGTCGGCGCAGATGGCGACGCGCGGCCGCACGGCAGCGTCGAGGCCGATCTCGCTGATGAACGCCTGTTCTTCCGCGCCGAGGTGCAGCTTGGGGCGACGGTCGCTCGGCGTCACCGCGGCGTAGCTGCACATGTGGTCGATGAGGCTGTCCATCGCCTCCAGCCGACCATAGGCGGCGGCATCCATGTCGCGGAAGTGGCGCACCAGGATCACCAGGTCCGGCCGCAGGCTGGCGTCGCCGTAGCCGCGCACGTGTGGGTTGTGGATCACGTTGCCGACGTTGCCCTCGACCCAGATCTCGGTGTCCTCGCCGTAGCGCTCGATCAACCCGAGCAACATGGGGTCCGAGCACAGCAGGTCGCCCAGCCCCCAGGCTTGGCCGTATCGCACGAGGATGCGCATCAGGCCAGCGTGGCGTGCAGGGCGACTTCGAGGCGAGCGAGCGCGTCGTCGCCGACGCGCGCGGCGATCGCGGGGCGAACCACGTCGAGACGCGCAAGCTCTCGGCCGGCCAGCAGCGCCGCCGCCAAGACGTCGTGCCGCACCATGCCGTTCTCGATCACGTGCAGCAGCGCGGCCAGACCGTGCGGCTTGTGGCCCGAGTCAAACAGCGCGATGCCGAGGTCGGCGTAGGCGTCGAGGTCTTCGGGGTCGCCCGCGGCGCGCCCCTTGCCGATCGCCACCAACAACGCCTGCGAGCTGCGTTGCGGGTCGCCGGCGTTGGCCCAGCGCTTGGCGAGGTCTTTGATCTTCTCTGGTTGCAGCCATTGCAGGTACGCGCGCTCGCTGCCGTTGGTGCGGCGAAACACTTGGCCGTCCGCGTCGCGGAACGCGCCGTGCCCCGAGTTCTCGTGGCAAGGGTCGCAGTAGCCGAAGTCGTTGCACGCGAAGAACTCGCCCATGCCGGGCACGGGCTTGCACTCAGCCATGCGCACGAGGTTGCCGAACGCCGCCTTGCGCTCGGTGAGGTGATACATGCAGTTGAAGATGTCACCGTCGGGCGCGATGTTCACCCACGCGCTGGTGCACTCGATGCCCTGCTTGCTCTGGCGGTCGTACGGCGCACCCAGATGCGTGCCGCGAAACTCGTTCGACTGAAACGTGAGCCCACGCTTGTCGGCCAGTTCACGGAAAGCAGCGACGTTGCGGTCGTGCTCGTCGTCGCGGAAGTACGGGTGCTGCTGCAGATTCACCAACGAGAACGTCGGCTGCTCGACGACACCGGAGTCGCGCAAGCGTTCGGCGCGGGCCAGGAACTCGGCCGGCGCCATGAACTTGGGGTGATAGGTGTGGAAGCTGGTCTTGAAGCGCTTGCCCCGCGCCGCCATCTCGCGCGCCAGCCGATCGATGTCGAACGTCAGATTCGACGTCATGTCGAGGTCGTAGCCCTCGAGGTGCGCGGCGATGAAGTAGAAGTCCTTGTGCAGCGAAGGCTCGCCGCCGGTCAGGATCAGCGGATGCTCGGGCCGCACGGGGAAGGCATTCAGCGCGTCGACCCACTGGGCGCCGGTCAGCTCGTCGTAGCGACCCCACGGCTTGCGCTTCTCGCCGGGGCGCATGCCTGGCTTCTGGATGCAGTAGTCGCACGCGAAGTTGCAACGCGCGGTGAGGTGGCAGACCCATACGTGGATCTCGCTGGTGGGCAACACGAAGCGCGCGGGCGCGTTCGGTTGCTGCTGACCTCCCGGTGATGTGTCGCTTGGTGCCGGGGCTGACTTTGAATCGCTGACCTGCAAGCTCTTCTCTCCCGTAGTCGATGTCGGCGCGGCCGTGCCATCGGCTTGAGAGGCGGCTTCTCACTGCGGCAAGATTTCGTACACGACCTGTCTTGGTGACTCGTGCTGCCACACCACGCGCAGGCCTTGGGGGGCGTCGCCGGCCAGCAGCGGACGCAGCGCCCCGTTGGTGTTCACTTCCCACTGGCCGACCAGCAGGAAGCGCGCTTTCGCTTCGTCTTTGGCCCAAGCGAGGAACTCCGGCAAGGCGAGGTTCTGCTTGCTGAACACGAACTGCGCGCCAGCCAGGTGGGGCAGGTGCGACTTGCGCGCGATCATGCGGTCACCTGGGCGGACCAAGGGGCGAAGGGCTGCGCCGCCCGTCAGGAGCTCGATCGGCTCACTCGTGACATACTCGCGCAGCTTGATGGTCGTCATGGCGAGTGGGGGTAGGAACGCGAGCCAAAGGCAACAACGTCGCACACGCTGCGCGATGCGCCAACTCGCCTCGTGCGCCGCCGCGGTGGTCCAGCGATGCGCGAACGCGGCGCCGATCAAACCAGCAGCCGCCGGCACCATCGGGTAGCCGTAGCGGGCCTGGTAGGGCACCAGGGCGACGATGCCGAAGGTGAACAAAGGAAACACGAGGAAGCTGGCGGCGCGCCGTCGGTCGGCGGCTCCCATGGCGAGCCACAGCAAGAGGCCTGCGCCCACGAAGAACACGGCGGGCAGGGTCACGCTGTCGGCGGCCACGCGCACGGCGTCTTCGTAAATATCAGTCGAGTAGTGCGACAGCACGCGCCTGGGGTCGCGCGTGAACACGTCGGCCATCGAACTGAAACGCACCTCCATGTCGTCGAGGTGGGTCTGCGACAAGCGGTCGTTCTTGTCAGCGTAGATGTCCAGGGCCACGAACGCGTACGCCTTGCTCTCCTTGGCCGTCGTCAACCCCAGGGTTGCGGCGCCCCAAGAGGGCACACTGCACACGATCGCCGTCAGCGCAAACAACGCGCCGGTCAGCAGGCGACGACGCCCGGTGGTGGCCGGTGGGGGCCACAGCCACAGCGCGACGATGGCGGTGGGAATCAACGCGACGCCGGGGTAGCGCAGGGCCATGGCAAGGCCGGCGAACGTCCCGGCCAGCAGTGCATCGAGCCCGCTCGTCTGCTGGCGGCGCAGCAGGAAGAACAACGACGCCGTCGCCAGGGCAACAAACGGCAGGTCGTTGCCGACGACGCAGCAGTAGCGACCGAGGATCGCGTACACGAAGCACTGCGCGATGATGCCCGCGGTCGCGGTGCTGAACGCGCGCACCACCAGAAAGGTGAGCCAACCGCTGGCCGCGAGCGACACGCTGGCCACGACCTTGCCAAAGAAGAACAGATCGTGGGTCAACCACGACCCGGCCGCCAGCAGCAGCGGGTAGCCCGGCCCGCTGCGGGGGTTGGCCATCGGCTCACCGTGCAGGACGGCCTGCGCCGCTGGATAGAACTGGCCGTAGAAGTCGTTCTCGACCATGTAGCCACCCAGCTCGTGGAAGTGCCCGAGCACCAGGCCCAGCGCCAGGATCGCCAGGGCCAGCAGGCCGGCGGCCACCCCGTGACGGGCATCGGCGGGCCAGATAGGGGGCAGCTCGGACGCGCTCGCTTGCGGCATGACCCTGCGGATCTCACCGGCGTGGCCGCGCCCTGTCCAGGTGTTGCAGGTGGATCCATACGCGGCAAGATCACGTCGCCTTGCGGTTGCCCGCGCACGGCCGGCTCCCTAGCGTGGCCCGCGATGGCGACGCGAAGACGCACCGGCCGCGCCGCGAGGCGGCGGCGCGAGCCGTGGTGGGCTCGCCTCGACCACGCCGAGTTGCTGGAGGTCCGGCTGTGCGACCTCGAGCTGAAACTTGAGGGCACCGCCCTGCAGGCTCGCGTCGAGCGTTTGTATCGCGAACTCGAGCACGCTGGCCTGCGCTTTCAGCCGCACGTCTGGCTGTCGACGAGCTGGTTCTCGCCCGATGGGGTTCCGGGCTTCGCCATGCCGTTCTACCTGGCGCATCCTCGGCTGGCGCGGCTCGAGCATCGCCGCATGTTGGAGATCGAGGGCGGCAACCAGGCGTGGTGCATGAAGCTGATGCGGCACGAGACCGGGCACGCGCTCGACAATGCCTACCACCTGCATCGCAAGAAGCCGTGGCGCGAGGTCTTCGGCCTCAACTCGCGGCCCTACGCGGCGACCTATCGCCCGCGTCCCAACAGTCGGCGCTTCGTCGTCAACCTGGATCACTGGTATGCCCAGAGTCATCCCGCCGAGGACTGGGCCGAGTGCTTCGCCGTTTGGCTGCAACCCGGCGCGCAGTGGCGGCGCGACTATGCGGGCTGGCCGGCGCTGCGCAAGTTGGAGTTCGTCGACCAGCTGATGGCGAGCATCAAGGATGTTGCGGCGCCGGTGAAGAGCCGGGTGCGTCCCGATACGTTGGCGCAGACCAAGATGCGGCTCGGGGACTACTACGAGCGCAAGCAGAAGGCGTTCGGACTCGACTATCCGGGGCCGCACGACGATCACCTGCGTCGGTTCTTCGTCGAGCAGAGCGGCGCTCGGCGCCGCGCCGCCGCTGCGAGTTTCCTGCGTCGTCACCGCTACCGCCTGATGGTGGTCGTGTCGCGGATCACCGGGCAGCACCGCTACGTCGTCGATCAAGCCCTGCGTCAGGTGATCGCCTCGTGTGTCAAGCTGGGGCTGCGACTGCCGGGCACCGAGCGCGAAGCCACGGTCGGCGCGGCGATTCTGCTCACGACGCTGACGATGAGCTTCGTGCACTCTCGGCGACAGGAGTTCCTGCGATGAAGCGAAGGCTGCGCGTGTTGGCCCTCATGCATGAGCAGCTCGTGCCGCCGGAGTCGATCGAGGGCTTGACTGAGCAGGAGATGATCCCGTTCCAGATGGAGCACGACATCCTCGAAGTGCTCGGCAAGCTGGGGCACGAATCGCGCGTGCTCGGGATCGGCGACGAGCTGTCACCGATCCGGCGGACGATCGACGAGTGGAAGCCACACGTCTGCTTCAACATGCTGACGCACTTCCACGACGTCGGTGTCTATCAGGCACACATTGCCAGCTACCTCGAACTGCTCAAGGTGGCCTACACCGGTTGCAACGCCCGCGGTCTGCTGCTGGCCAGCGACAAGCCGCTGTCGAAGAAGATCCTGGCCTACCATCGCATCCGCGCTCCGGCGTTCGTTCTGCACCGTCGCGGGCGCAAGGTGCGGTCGGCCGGCAAGCTGCGCTTTCCACTGTTCGTCAAGTCGGCCAGCGAGGAGGCCTCGATCGGCATCGCGCAGGCGTCGATCGTGCACGACGTCGAAGCGCTCGCAACTCGCGTGACGTTCATTCACGACAGCGTCGGCACCGACGCCATCGTCGAGGAGTACATCGAAGGGCGCGAGTTGACCGTCGGCGTGCTCGGCAACGAGCGATTGACGGTGTTCGAGCCGCGCGAGCTGACCTTCCGCAATCTGCCGAAGGGCTCGGAGCCGATCCAGACGTCGCGGGTCAAGTGGGACTTGAAGTACCAAGAGAAGGTTGGGGTCGACTCCGACTTCGCGGTCTTGCCCCCGCGCAAGGTGGCAGAGATCCAGCAGACTGGGAAGCGCATCTACCGGGCCTTGAGCTTGTCTGGCTACGCGCGCATCGACCTGCGCATGGCGGCCGACGAGCGCGTGTTCGTGATCGAGGCCAACCCCAATCCAGACCTGCGTTGGCACGAGGACTTCGCAGTGTCGGCCAAACGGGCTGGTCTGCAGTTCGCGGATCTGATCCAGCGCATCTTGCAGCTGGCGCTCCAGCATCGACCGGCTTGGATGGTCGACTGAGGGCGGCGAACGACCGTCGTCGGTCAGCTCGCAGGTGAGCAACGACGCGGGCATCGGCGGAGTGTGGTGGGGCGGGCGCGGAGCAAGCTGATGCGGATCGTGCTACGTCAGCCGATACGCGGCGTCGGTCGGCCGCGCCACGCGCTTCAGCTCCAGCGGCCGCCGCAACCCGCCAGGCCCTGGCGCGGGCCGCGCCTTGGCGAGCCACTCGCGGTAGACATCCATCGACTTGTGGGTGTCGACGAAGGTGTCGCCGTACTGATCTTCGGCCTTGGCCTTGGTGACGGTGACCTTCTGGTGCCAGCAGTGCATGCCCGACACCGGATCGGGCTGCACCGGGAAGGTGAAGTTCTGGTGCACGCCGCCGTCGCTCCACCACACCCGCTTGCTGTCGGGGTCTTTGCTGTCGAAGGCGGTGATCGACCGGGTGCGGCGGATCAAGTACTTGCCGGGCGACGTCTCCTGCATGTCGCTCTCGTGCTGTTGCCAGCGGTTGACGCCCTGCGCCTCGCCCTTCTGCCGGAAGCGACCCATGTGGTGGCTGCACGCGACCAGGCCGGGCCGCACGCCCTCGGTGACCCAGGCCTTGTTCACGTAGTAGCCGATACGCGTGGTGACGCGCAGCAAGTCGCCGGTGTCGAGGCCGAGGCGCTTGGCGTCGGTCGGATGGATCCACACCGGGTTGGTGTTCGACAGCTCGGTCAGCCATTTTGAGTTGGCCGAACGCGTGTGGATCAGCGTCGGCAACCGGAACGTCGACACCAGCACGCACTCGCCCTTGCTGCGGTCGAGCTGCTTCTCGTCGATGTGGCTCTCGACGTAGTTGGCGAAGGCGTGGTCAGCAAAGCCCCACTCCTCGAGCAGCTGGCTGTGCAGCTCGAGGCGCTTGCTGCGCGTGGGAAAGCCGACGCGCGGTTTGCCGTCGACGATGGGGGCGACGACCTTGCCGTCCTTGCGCAGCGCGGATTCGTGCGGGTCGAGCGTCGCGCCGTCGATCTTGGCCTCTTTGCGGTGCCCCTCGTACACCTCGTCTTCGACCAAGAAGGCGCCGTGGCGCTTCATGTATTCGAGCGGCGTGAGACCCAGCTTCTTCGCCGCCTCGGGCAGCCCCGGCACCGAGTTCTCGAAGATGAAGCGGTAGTACTCGTCGGTGGTGATGCGCTCGCCTGGACGATAGGGCGACTCGAAGTGCTTGCGGATGCCGAGCGCGCCGTCGGGATCGATCTTCCAGGACAACGCGATCCAGAACTCGTCTTCCTCCCAGACCTCACCGGGGTTGGCCTGGTAGGTCCACTCCACGGTCTCGCCGGCGAGTTCCTTCACCCGACGCAGCACCGGCTGGCGGAAGCCGATCCACTTCGCCGCGTGCGTCTCCTGGCTCATCAGGTCGTGGCGCTCGGTGGCGACGCCCATCGGCAGCACGTAGTCGGCCCAGCGCGCGGTCTCGCTCCACACCGGCGTGAGCGCCGCGTGGCAGCCGACGAGCTTCTCGTCGCGCAGCGCCTCGATCCACACCAAGCCGTCGGGGTTGGTCCACACCGGGTTGTAGACGCGGGTGAAGTACGTATCGAGCTTGCCGCGCCCGTCCTTCAGCAGGTGCGGCAGCAGGAAGGACATCTCGTGGTGCGCGAACGGCCACTCGCGCGGATACAGCAGCTCGCTCCACACCTGCTGCGGACTCGGCGTGGTGTGCGGCTTGGGCACGAACTTGTCGTAGCCGTTGGGGCTGGTGCCGCCGACGCTGCCGATGGCGCCCACCATCGCGCCGACGATCGCCAGCGCGCGTGCGACTTCCCAACCGCCCTCGTTGCCGCTGGCGGTGTTGCGCCAGACGTGCGCCGAGAACGCGGCGCCGGCCTGGCCGATCTCGCGCGCGACGCTCTCGATCTGCGCGACGGTGAGATCGGTGACGCGCGCCACGTGCTCCGGCGTGGCGAACGCGTAGAACGCCGCGAGGTCAGCCAGGAACGCGGCGCAGTCGCCGGTCTGTTTGCGCGCGCGCAGCCAACCGCGCCAGTCCACCCAATCGCGCACGAACGGTTCGTTCACCAAGCCGTCGCGCAGGATCACGTGCAGGAAACCGAGCAGCATCAGCGCCTCGGTGCCGGGGCGCGGCGCCAGCCAGTAGTCCGCCATGCTCGCCGTGTTCGACAGGCGGATGTCGCAGACCGCGAGCTTGGCGCCCTTCATCTTCGCTTCCAGCACGCGCTGCGCGTGCGGGTTGAAGTAGTGGCCGGTCTCCAGGTGGGCGCTGATCAGCAGCATGAACTTGGCGTTGGCGTAGTCGGGCGACGGGCGATCGAAGCCGGTCACCAGCGTGTAGCCGACGCGCGCCGACGAGCTGCACACGTTGGTGTGCGAGTTGTGGCCGTCGACGCCCCAGGCCTGCAGCGTGCGCTCCATGATCCCGTCGTGGCCTGGTCGGCCGACGTGATACATCACCTCGGTCTTGCGGTTCTCTTGGATCGCTTTGCGGATGCGGCCGCCGAGCGTGGTGAGCACTTCGTCCCAGGTGGTGCGCTCGAACTGTCCGCCGCCGCGCGCCCCGACCCGCTTCAGCGGATAGAAGATGCGGTCGGGGTCGTTGACCTGATTGATGGTGGCCGGCCCCTTGGCGCAGTTGCGCCCGCGTGAGCCCGGGTGATACGGATTGCCCTCGAGCTTGCGGATCTCGCGCGTGTCCTTGTCGACGTATGCCACCAAGCCGCACGCTGCCTCACAGTTGAAGCAGATGGTAGGGATGAGCTGGTAGGTCTTCTTGACGCGCCGCGGCCAGGCCTTGGCGTCAAGTTCCTCCCAGTGATGCCACTGATCGGGCGGCGGGAAAGACTCGAGCGGGGTGACGTTGAGGCCGGAGAGTGGCGGCGTGGGCGACATGAGCCCGCGCGAGAGTAGGGGGCGGCCGGTGTGGCGCAAAGCCGCCGCACCCGATCCTCGAACCCCAAGCCCCAAACCCCAAGCGAGGCTTCGCCTCAGCCCGCCTCTGCTCCGCTCCCGCTCCCGCTCCCGATACCCGTGCGCGACCACATTCGCGGAGCGTCAAGCGTGACGGGAGCGGGAACGGGAGCGGGAGCGGGAGCGGGAAGAAACTCGGGGTCGACGCGCTCGAACACCGCCGTGGCCTGTCGGAACGCCTTGGCGTTTGCGCCGCTACGACAGCGACGGCAACTGGCCGGCGCGGATGTAGGCGCGTTCCCAAAAGAACGTGCCGATGAGCAGCGCGACCGCGGCGGCGCCTGCGAGCATGGGGGTCACGGTGCCGAGCCCCGCGCTGAGGAACAGCGCGGCGATGCCGGTCAGCACGAACACGGTGCTGGCGATCAGCGCGGTCACCTTGCCGCGCGGCCAAGCGGGCACGACGCCGAGCAGCGCCGCGGCCTGCCGGGCGTTGTCGGTGGGATGCTTGCTGAGCTTTTCGAGACCGACGCACAGCAGGTGACCGACACCGGCAAACGCCACGATCTGCGCCAGCGCCACGCTCGGGCCGGCGATCAGCAGCGCGACCCCGCCCAGTGCGAGCGCTTGTACCAACAGATGAGGGAGCAAGAGCTTCGCGTTCTGCCACAGGTCGCGGCCTTCGCACTGCTTGAACAGGAACGCGGTGTAGCCGGCGGTCGCGGCGCCGATCGGTGCCAGCAACCAGCGCAGGCCGTCGGCGATCGCGTGCAGGCCGAGCAGGCGCGCCGCGATGCCAGCGAACGCCACGCCGAGGAACGCGCCCAGTACCCAGCCGCCCTTCACCAGCCAGCTCTTGGTGTTCGGCCGCGTCAGCAGGCGGTAGAACAACATCGGCCGCTTGAGGTCGGCGATGAGCAGCACGCAGGTGATCGCGGTGAGCACGAACGCCAAGACCTCGGGCAGATACGCCAACGCCCATCCGCTGAGCCCCAGCCCAGCGACGAACGGCGCCAGCATGCCGGCGCCGGCGGCGATGCCCTTGGTCACCAAGTACGACTCCACGCGCCAACCCCAGTGCGTCTTGTGGTCGACATCCAGCACGGTGCGCGCGTTCGGCGCGGTCTGGATCGAACCCTCGGGATACGCGGGCGGCGGGATCCGTCGATCGCTCCACAGGTACGTCGACGGCTCCTCCGCGCGCCCCGGGTGCAACGACACGTCGTCCATGCCGAGGTACCAGACGTTGGGCCCGGTGTTCTGCTCAGGCCGTCGCGCCACCGAGGCGACCTCGCGCTTCAGCTTGCTCACGCGACTCTCGGGATCATGGAAGTCGCCCGAGATGATCGCCTCGGTCGGACACACGACTTCGCACGCCGGCTTGAGGTTCTGCTCGACGCGGTGCGCGCAGAAGTGACACTTCTCCGCGCCGCCGGTGTCCTCGTTCAGGTAGATCGCGTCGTACGGGCACGCCTGCATGCACGCCTTGCAGCCGATGCACGCGTCCTTGTCGAGGTCGACGATGCCGTCCTTGCGCTTGCTCAGCGCATTCACTGGACAGATCGTGATGCACGGCGCCGACGTGCACTGGTTGCAGCGCAGCACGGCGAAGTGGCGGCGGATCTGGGGGAAGGAGCCGATCTCCGTGTACTTGACCCAGGTGCGGAAGTTGCCGACCGGCACCTCGTTCTCGGATTTGCAGGCCACGGTGCAGGCGTGGCAGCCGATGCACCGGCGGTGGTCGATGATGAAGCCGTGTTGCATCGGGGCGCGGATGCTATCGACTTGGTGGCGAGGGTGGCATGGCGAGTTTCTCTCAGGCGGCGTTCAGTCGATTTGCCGCGGCCGAGAGTCCGTTCGACTCGCCGCAATTCAGTAGCGCTGCCGTTGTGATCGGCGCGTAGGGTCCAGCGTTCAGCGGAGTCGCCCTTTGGGACCGTCCTGCCTGTGGAAAGGCGCTGGGGCGGAGACGTCGGACCTTGCGGTTGGCATCTGTGCGGGTTACCTTTTTCGGCTCGTCCCGCGGAGACTGGCTCTGCCGGTGGCGATCTTCTCTCTCTTCCCAAGAAACCTCATGCGTTCTCTGCTTGCCCTTTCTGTCTCCTCGGCGCTCCTGACCCTGGCGACCACCGTCAGCGCCCAGACGCTGCTCTACGACAACGGCACGATCGTCACCCACCCGCTCGGTGGAGCCGGCGGCGTCGATGCCAGCGCGCTGGACAACACCGCGACTTTCCACATCGCCCACAACGTCTACGGGTTTGGCTCCAACCGAGGG
Source organism: Planctomycetota bacterium (assembly GCA_031423015.1). Lineage (GTDB taxonomy): Bacteria > Planctomycetota > UBA1135 > UBA1135 > UBA2386 > DATGPD01. The sequence continues at coordinate 11,663 of JANPER010000219.1, forward strand.
GCTGCCGTCGCTCTTGCCGATGACTTCACCGTCTGCGGCTCGTGGAACGTGACTGACCTCGAGTTCCTCACCTACCAGACGAACGCTGTGCCGCCGACGATCACCGGCGTCTACGCCCAGATCTGGTCGGGTGCACCCAACGCCGGCGGCACGGTTATCTGGGGTAACCTCACGACCAACTTGGTGACCGCTGGCCCGGTGGGCGTCCGCGTTGCCTATCGAGCGCTGCTGGGTGACTTCCCCACGAACACCGCGCGCCAGGTTGCGCAAGTGCGCGTGACGGTGCCCGCGTTCGTTCTGACACCCGGCGTGTACTGGCTGCATTTTCAGTTCACGGGCACCTCGACCAGCGGTCCGTGGGTTCCTCCGGTCACCGAGAACGAGGTGGACGTCACGGGCAATGCCATTCAGTTTTTTAACAACGCGTGGTTGCCGATTACCAACGCGCCTGCGCCGAACCCCCCCGCCGGCTGCGCAGTGCCGTTCCGTTTCTACGGTACCGCGGCCAACCAGGTCATCGCGAATGCCGGTGTGTTTGGCGCCGGCAAGGCTGGCACCAACGGCGTTGGCGCGTGGAGCCTGAGCTCGCCGGTGCGTCACCCCGTGCTCGGTCGCGACTTCGCGCTGCGCCTCAGCAACGGTGTTGCGGGCGCCTCGCCGATCCTGTTCATCGGCACCTCGATCGCTGGTGGCCTCCCGCTCCCGCCATTCGGCACCCTCTACGTCAACACCATCACCAGCATCCCCATGCCCGCGTTCAACGCTACGTTCAACAGCACGCTGCGGTTGGCGATCCCGCATGGCTCCAACCTGTGCGGCTTGAACCTGGCCTTCCAGGGCTGGTGGGGTGACGCCGGTGCAGCAGGCTTCCCCGTCGGCCACAGCAATGGCCTGGATCTGACCCTCGGCAACTGAGCCGTCGTCCGTCATGACCGCCGCGGGCGGGGCCCCGCCGGGGGGCCCGCCGCCGGGGGTTTTGGGCCGGCGGGTAAGCGGGGGGGGGCCATGGGACGGGGGGGCGGGGGCGCCCGGGGGTGGGCCCCCGGGTTGT
>JANPER010000220.1:0-22809 GCA_031423015.1 Planctomycetota bacterium
CTTAGGGCTTACGTCTTACGGCTCACGACTCGCGGCAGAGCCGTTCATGCAGCCGCCCTCGCGTCTCGTTGGTTGCGGCTCTGCCGCGCTGAGTTCCTTTCTGGTGGGGGAGGCGGACCCTCCCCCACGCACCCCCACGCCGGCCGCGACACGCGGCCTCTCCTCCTGGGCGCCTGATGGGCGCCGGGCGGCCACGGCGGGTCGATTCTTGCTCACGCTCTCAGCGCCTGAGCAACATGCGTCGCCGCTACCCCGCAGGTCAGAAGCTCCAGCCGACCGACAAGTTCACGTTGTTGTCCGCGCGATCGTTCCCCGGCGCTGGCGTGTTGTCGTACAGCAGGATCCACTGCAGCTGTCCGATCATGCTGTCTGACAGCTTGGTCTGCAGACGCGAGTCCTTGCGCACAAACACGTCGCTGCCGTCTTCCAGGCTGAAGAACGCTTCGGTGAACTGCAGGAAGCGCACCGTATCGGTGATGTCCCATTGCAGCGTGTAGGCGCCCCGGCCACTCACCGATTCGCTGGTCGGCGTGTTGGTGCGGTAGTCCTCGTACACGTACGCAGGACCGACTTCGAGACCGAGCTTGAAGGTCTTGGTGTCGTACAACTGGTGACCAATACCGGCGCCCACCGTCATGCGCAGGTCGAGGTTGGCCTTGGTGTCGCCTTCGGCGCTCACATTGCCCCAGAAGTACCACTTTGGCGCGAAGAAGTAGTCGTACTTCATCCCGCCGTAGGTGCGGCGCTGGCTCAGGTTCCACAGGCCTGGGCCGACCTTGTCTTCGGAGTAGTCCCAGCGGCCACGCACGGTCAAGCGATCGTCCTGCGTGCGGCGTTCGGCGTCGGCGCCGGCGTTCATCGAGCGGCGCTCCGTGTTACCGGTCAAGTAAACACCGCCGATATTGACGGCGCCGGTCCACTTGGCGCCGGTCTCGTCGGGGTTCAGCTCGGCCAGCTGATCGAGCGCCAGCGGGCCACTCAGCGCGCCGGCGGCATCCGAGAGCAGGAGGCGACCGCTTTCCAAGCCTTGGATTCGGCGGCGGTAGCGCTCACCCGAGGTGGTGAGCAGCGTGACCTCGCCACCGCTCGACAGATTGGCGATGTTCTCGAGGGGAATGGTCACGTCGCCGAGCAACGGGTGGTTCAGGTTGACCTTGCCGCCGGCCATGTTCTTGATGGCGCCGGTCAGCTCGTTGCCGTTCTTGAGGCGAACGGTGTCTTGTGCCTCGATCGGAGCGGCGAACGCCAGGAGGACACTGAGGAGGGGGAGAGGAGAGATTCGCATGGCGGGATGACTAGGGAAGGGCGAGCACGCGGCTCGGCGTAATAGGGGATTCACCTAGGGTGCGGGAGTCAAGCACAAACCTCGGGCGCCGTCGCTTGATGCAAGCTGGCCATGAGCTTGCACCGTGGCGTATGGTGCCTCGCTTGCCTACGGCGGCGGCTCCCCTCAGCCGCCTTCGCGATCCCGCGCATGACGTTCTCGCCCGCGCCGCGCTTGCCGGCCCTGTTGTCCTTCGTCGTTTTGGCGCTGCTCGGCGCGCTCGTGTTCGGGCCGCCGGCGTTGCACGCCCAGCACCTCAACTTCGACGATCCGTTCTTCTTCGGCGCGCAGAGCGCTTTTGCCAGCGGCGGCCTGGCGCAGGTGCTCGACCCGAGGCAGACGATCGCGAACGTCTACCTGCCGGTGGCGCACTTGTCGCTCTACGTCGACTGGTTGCTTGGCGGCAGTGACGCCGCGTGGGTGCCACGCCTGCACTCGGCCCTGTTGCACGTCGTCGTCGCTTTCTTGCTCGCGCGCTTGTTGGGCCGGCTCGGACTGTCGGTGGCGGCGGCGACCGCAGCGGCGGCGTTGTTCTCTCTGCATCCGGCGTTGGTCGAGTCGGTGGCGTGGAGCAGCAGCCGCAAGGACGTGCTCTCGGGCCTTGGCGTCATCGCCTGTTTGTCGGCGTGTGTCGCGCATGCGCATGCACCGTCTGGGCGGCGCTTGGTCACCGTGGGGCTCTGGGCGCTGTTCGCGCTGTACAGCAAGGCCACCGCGATCGTGGTGGCGCCGCTGGCGGCCCTCCTGGTGCTTGGCTCGGCGCGCCAGCCCGGGGCGTGGCGCGCGGTGCTCTTGCTGTTTGCGGTGGTCTTGCTGGGCGGCTTGCACCACAGCGCGCTGGCCGTGCGCGAGGGTACGCTCGCCGGTGCGCTCGACGCGGGCCTCAGCGATCGGCTGCTGCGTGCGCCGGGCGCTTACCTGCACTACCTCGGCAAGCTGATCTGGCCGACGAGCCTGAACGTGCTGTATCCGGAGGTCATCACGCTCGAAGCGTTCGCCGCGCGCGTCGGCTGGGCGAGTGTGGTGCTTGCGGCGCTGACGTCGCTTGCCCTCGGTGCGCTCCTGCGGCCGCGCACGCGGGTTGCCGGCGTGGCGACGTGCGCCGTGCTGATCGCGCTGCTGCCGTTCAACACGGCGTTGCCCGCCTCGACCAGCGCCGCGGCCGATCGTTACCTCTACTTGGTGGTGCCGTGGGCGGCGTTGGCGATCGCCGCGCTCGCGGGGCGCGCTGCGACACTGACGTGCGGTGGACTCGCGGTGGTGGCAGCAGTGCTCACCATCGCCCGCGTCGACGCATTCGCCGACAGCCAAACGCTGTGGCGCCAGAGCCTCGCGCAAGACCCACGCAACGCGGTGGCGTGTCTCAACCTGGCGATCACGCCGGCGGTCGCGGGGGATCGGACGCAGACACGTTTGCTCCTCGAGCAGGCGACGCAATGGGCACGCTATCCGCATCACAAGCTGCGCGCCGAAGCCGCGCTCGCGAGCGTGGCGTGGCAAGAGGAACGTCGCGAGGCGGCGGTGCGCCACGCGCGCCAGGCGCTCGACGCAGCTCGGGCCCTGCCCGACAGCGAGGCGGCGCGGCTCGAGCGCGTGCGGCGCTCACTGCAGGGCGCGGTGATGGCGCAGACTGCGGGCGACGGCGAGGCAGCGCAGCAGCTGGCGGTCGACGCGCTGACTCTGGCGCCGGAACACGCCGCAGTGTTGTCGTACCGGGCTTCTTCTCTTCTGCGTGTGTCGCTCGCCGATGGTCGTCTGCGCGACGACGCTGCCGCCGCGCGCGTCGAGGCGTTTGCCATGCTCGATCGCGCCGTGCAAACCGATCCAGACGCGGCCGACCCGCACGTGGTGCGCGCGCAGTGGCTCGGCGCCAGCGGTGACAACTTGGCGGCGCTCAAGAGCTTCGACGACGCGCTCTTGCGCGCGCCGCTGCACTCCGACGCGCACGCCGGCAAGGTCGACCTGTTGCTGGCGCAGGGCTTGTTCGGCGCGGCCGAGGCGGCCGCGCGGCGCGCCATTGCGGCGCGCCTCGACGACGCACCGATGCTCGCCAAGTTGGGCATGGCGTTGGCCGGCCAACGCAAGCTGGCGGACGCGCGCGCTTTCTACGAAGACTCGCTGCGCCTGCGGCCCACCGACAGCGGCGTGCGGCGTTTGTTGGCAGCGGTGCTCGTGCTGGAGACGCGCCCGTTGTTGTTCCAACTGCCGGGCGAACAGCTGGAGGCGCGCGCCGACAAGATCCGCGAGCTGGAGCCGACGAACCCCGAGGCCAGCCTGATCTTGGCGATGGCGCGCCGGCACCAGCGTCGCCTGCGCGACGCGCTGGTGTTGCTGGAGGGCGCCCGCCAGACGCTGCCCGATGACCCCGATGTGGTCCGCCTGCTGGCCGACACACACCGCGATCTCGGCTACCAGCTCATGCTGCAAGGCGGCGAGCGCGATCGCTCGATCGATCACCTGCGCGAATTCTGCGCGCTGGCGCCGAGTGATGTGCCCACCGAGGGCGCGCGCATGGTGATCGAGCAAGAAGCCACGCGCCAGGAGGACGCCGGCGTCAAGGCGTTTGGCAAGCAGCAGCTCGTCGAGGCGCAAGCGCACTTCCGCCGCTGCCTCGCGCTGATGCCCGACCGTGCCTACACGCGCTACCAGCTCGGACTGACGCTGTTGCAGCGCGGCGGCGACAGCGCCGCCGAAGCGCTCGATCTGTTCCTTGCGGCAGAGACCGGCTTGCGCGCACAAGGACACGACGCCGGTCTTCCCGTGCTGTACCAAATCATGGCGATGCGCCGTCTCGGGCAAGACGAAGCCGCGGCGGCGAAGGCGCGCGCGTTCGTGGCGGTGACTGCCAACGCGAGCAGCCCGGCGTTCGATCGCATTCGTGAACTCGCGCGCTAGCTCAGGTTCACCAGGTCGCCAGAATCCGCAGACACGTCACCGGTTTGGTTCGCGTCCAGCGTCGCGATCCGTGCCCGCACACTTTCTTCGCGACGCTGGAGTCGCTAGTGTGGCGGGAGCGATGCGACGTGCGCTCGGTCAGCGCCCGCGATCGACCAAGTAGCGACAGCAAGATGCGATAGGGAGTTGGCGGTGAGCAAGCGCGGCAAAGATCTGTTCTATCTGCTCGAGCAACGCGAGAGCGGTACCCGTCGCTCGGAGGCCCTCGGGGCTACCGAGGCCCCCGAGGCCACGAGTCGTCCAGCAGCCGCCGGCACGCGCGGTTCGCTGACGGCCACGGTGCGGCAATGGTTCGGCGGCGTCGGAGGTCGGCCGGCACGCAAGCGCGGCGCGCGTCCCGAGCCTGGCACGGCACCGTTCGGCTTGATCGTGGCCGCCGTCGGCCTGTTGGCGCTCGGCGTGGGCTTCACCCTGGGCCGGTTCTTGCCCCGCGCCGAGACCACGCCCGACCTCGCGTCGCGCGGCACCGAGGGGGCCGCGCCGAGGCGGCCGGGACCGCTCGACGCCGACAAGCCGGCACCCGGGGCCATCGCGGCGGAGAAAGAGGAGGAGATCCTCTCGAACCTGTTCTTCGACTTGCTACGCTTTTCCGCCCCGCAGAGGGCCGAAGCCGCGCAAGCGGCCACGTTCCTGCGGGCGAACGGTGTCGACACGGCACGCATTCGCAAGCTGCCAACGAAGAGCAAGGTCGATGTGTGGGTGGTCCTCACCTACGCGCCGACGCGCCCAGCTGCTTCCGAGGTCTTGACGAAGCTGCGCGCAGTGCCGGCGTCGCGAGCCTGGCCGACACTAGCCACCGACATCGGTCGCCTGTCGGTTGAAAAAGACCTGATGCAAATCGAGTGAGCGCGGGCCTGACGCCGCGCGGCCAACTGCCATGACCCTGCACCAAAGCCTCAAGATCTCGGCCGGCATGACCGGCGAGCGCAACGTGTGGACCCGGACCGAGCGCCTCGCGGCGCTGAAGACCAACGGCCGCTGGAAAGCCGGCGACTCCGTGCTGGGCCTGCCCAAAGTGCGCACCCGCTTCAAGACCAAGGTCAAGAAGAAGGAACCCAAGCCCGCGGCCGGAGCCGCAGGCGCCGCGGGAGCCGCCGCGCCGGCCGCAGGGGGAGCCGCGGCCAAGGGTGCCGCGCCGGCTGCCAAGCCGGCCGACAAGGGCAAGAAGTGAAGTCGGCGCCGGCTGGCCGGCGCCGTGTTGCCTGATCGCCGATGCGTGTCGCCAGCAAGGCCGCGCTCGTCGAAGTCTTCGACTCGATCCAAGGCGAAGGCCGTTTCGTGGGCGTGCCGATGGCTTTTCTGCGCGTCGCCACGTGTCCGCTGCGCTGCTCGTACTGCGACACCCCGAACAGCTACGTCGCCGCGCCCGACTTTGCGGTGACCACGCCCGCGGGGCCACGCCGCGTGCCGAACCCGGTGACCGCCGAGCAGGCCGCTGCCTTGGTGCGCGAGGTCGTGGGCGACGTGGTGCGGACGCATCCGGTGTCGATCACGGGCGGCGAGCCGCTGGTGTATCCCCGGTTCATCGCCGAGCTAGGGCCAGCGCTCGGCGCGCACTTGCCGTTGCACCTGGAGACCGCCGCGCTCGACGCGGCGGCGTTGCGCGAGTGTCTGCCGGCGCTGCGTCACGTGAGCGCGGACTACAAGCTGCCGGAGACCGTACAGGGACAGGTGCATGGCGCAGCGCACGTCGCGTGCGTGGCGGCGGCGCTGACGCACGGCAACGTCACGGTCGACGTCAAGATCGTGCTCACCGCCGAGGTCGCGGAACCCAGCGTCGCACGCGCCCTGCGCGACCTTGCGCCGTTCGCCGCCGGCATCTTGTTGGTGTTGCAGCCGGTCACGCCCTTCGGCGCGGTGACGACGACGCCGACCCCGGCGCAGATGCAGGTTTGGTTGGGCATGGCACGCGCCCAGGGCTTTGCCGTGCGTGTGCTGCCGCAGGTGCACAAGCTGCTGCGCGTGCCTTGACCGCCGTCAAGCGGTTCTCAGCTCGCAATCCAATAGGTCGCGTAACCCGCGACCCAGGCCAGCCCGAACATGTAGACCAGCATGAAGAGCGGCCACTTGTAGCCGCCGGTCTCGCGCTTCACCGCGGCGACCGTCGACAGGCAGAGCAGGGCGTACATGTAGAACACCATCAGCGCGAGCGCACTCGGCACCGACAGCGGCGGCTTGCCGGTCGCGGGTTCCGGCGTGCGCAGGATCTCGCTGAGGCTCTGCTGCGTGGCATCCGCGTCGTCGGTCTGCGGGCTGGCGTAGACCTGGGCCAGCGTCGTGACCATCAGCTCGCGCGCGGCGAAGGATCCGATCAAGCCGACGTTGATCCGCCAGTCGAAGCCCATCGGCGCGAACACCGGATCGAGGGAGCGGCCGAGGTGCGCGGCGTAGCTGTTCTCGATCACCACCTGGCGCTGCTGCTCGCGCGTCGCCTGCGGCGGTGCCTCGGTGCGCGGGAAGTTGAGCAAGAACCACAGCACGATCGCGCCCAAGAGGATCACCCTGCCGGCGTCCTTGAGGAACGACGACAGGCGCCGCCAGGTCTGCAGGGCGATCGACTGCAGCGACGGCCAGCGATACGGCGGCAGTTCCAGGTAGAACGGCAGGCTCTGGCCGCGCAGTAGGCCGCGCTTGAACAACGCAGCAAACACGACGGCGGTCAGCCCGCCGAGTAGATACAGGCCAAACAGCGTCAGGCCCTGCATCGTGAACCAGCCGAGCACCGACGTGGGTGGGATCACCGCGGCGATCAGCAGCGCGTACACCGGCAAGCGCGCCGAGCAGGTGGCGAACGGCGCCACCAGGATGGTGGCGAGGCGATCGCGCGGCGACGGGATCGAACGCGTGGCCAGCACGCCGGGCACCGCGCACGCGTAGCTGCTGAGCAGCGCGATGAAGCAGCGGCCTTCGAGGCCGAACCAACCCATCGCGCGGTCGACCACGAACGCGGCCCGCGCCATGTAGCCGCTGGCTTCGCACAGCAGAATGAGCGCGAACAGCAGCGCGATCTGCGGCACGAACACGATCACCGCGCCGACGCCGCGGACGATGCCGTCGGCGAGCAGCTCGGTCAGGATGCCAGGCGGCAGCGTGGCCAACAGCCAATCAGCGAGCGCATCCATGCCGCCCGACATGGCGTCCATCGCCGGCGCGGCCCACGAGAAGATCGCCTGGAAGAAGGTGGCGCAGAACAGAATGAAGATGACGAGCCCGAGCACCGGGTGCAGCAGCACGGCGTCGATGCGGCGCGTCAGCGTCGAGGGTCGCAGCGTCGCGCGGGTCGCCTGCGCCAGCGCCGCGTCCGCCCAGGCAAAGCGTGCCGCGGCATCGCCGGCCGACGGCGCGGGCAGCGCGCCGTTGCTGGTCGATGGCTTCTTCCAAGCCAGGGGAGCGCCGAGCTTGACGCGCAGGTCGTCGAGGCCCAGGCCGCGGTTGCCGACCACGCCGAGCACCTGCACGCCGAGTGCACGCTGCAAGCGCATGAGGTCGAGGTCGCCGCCGCGCGCCTTCAGCTCGTCGATCATGGTCAGCACCACGAGCACGGGCAGGTTGAGCACCAACAACTCAGCGAGCAGCGGCAACGAGCGCGCAAGGGTCGTGGCGTCGGCGACGAACACGACGCCATCGGGCTGGCGCTCACCGATCTCGCCCCGCAGCACGCGCAGCGCCACGGCCTCGTCTTCTGCCATCGCCGTCAACGAGTAGAGGCCAGGCAGGTCGATGATGTCGCTGTCCCCGGTCGGGGCGGGCACGCGACCGACGCGCCGATCGACGGTGACCCCTGGGTAGTTGCCAGTCTTGCCGCGCAGACCAGTGAGCGCGTTGAACAAGGTGGTCTTGCCGCAGTTCGGGCTGCCCGCGAGCGCGATGCGTGGGCGCGCCTTGGGCGCCGCTTGAACGACGGCTGGGGCGTGGCTCACTTGGTCGCCTCGATCGGCTCGACCCGGATCCGCCGCGCTTCCTGCACGCGCAAGCAGATCTGCGCGCCGCGCACGTCGACGATGAGTGGACCGCGGAACGGTGCGCGTCGCGCGAAGTGCACCTCCGTCCCCGGCGCGAAGCCGAGCACGGTGAGGCGTTCCGCGATGGCGTCGCCGCCAAGCACGTCGAGCACGCGCGCCTGGAGCAGGCGAGGCAGGTCGGCCAGGGTCAGCGATGTGGATGGAGAGGCGGCGGGCACGGCGATCTAGTTGTTGCGACGTTGTCTCAAAGACTAGGCCGCTGTGGCTGCCAAGTAAAGCGTGCCGGTGACGCTTTCCTGGGGCGTTGCCGCGGGCCGCTGACGTCCGCGTGTGCAGCGCCCTTGGCAATGCGCGCTCGGGCCCGACGACAGATTGGGTTCGGCCGCGCGGCGGCTCAGCGTCGGACGCCGCGGAACTCGACGGCGATCACCTGGTGAGCGTCGAGGCTGTTACGCGCGATGGCGACCCGGCCACCGCGCTGTGTCCAGGCCAGTTCTTTGCCACCGAGGACGGCGACGCCGATCGCTTCGAGGCCAAGGTTCGGCAGGAGAAACTCGTCGGATGCCCCGGCGACCTCGGCCCCAAGCAGCGCGTAGAGCCGCGTGTTGCCATCGCGCACCCTCCAGGTGCAGCGCGCATCCTGTGCGTCGAGCGGTTGCGCGTCGAAGATCGCCTCGCCGTTGCGCCGCACCCATTCACCCAGCACGCGCAAGCGCCCGACCGCGACGGCCGAGAAAGAGCCCTCGGCGTTGGCGTGCACCTGCAGTTGCAGGTGGCCGCCGCGACTGGTGGCGTGGAACAGTGCGGGGATCGCGGCGTCCGCGTCGGGGCCGTCGAGGTCGTAGGTCAGGACCCACGGCGGCGTCAGCGCCGCATCGTGCGAGGGAAGGACCGGCACGGTGATCGCGTCAACGATGTCAAACGTACGCGCGGGCGCCGCACACCACAACGCGACCCGAGGCGTTGGCGCCCGCAATGCGTCCACCAGTTGGCGCGCGTGGGCCGGCGTCCACGACGACTCGACGCCGTAGAGTTGAACCAGCGCTGGCGCGTAGCCTTCGCATAGCTCCGCGAGCTGGGCGCGGGCAAAGGCGACGTAGCGCTCGAAGTCAGCCTCGGCCGCGGGCCGCTTGTCGGCAGCGTGGCGCGGCAGGTAGTCGTCGTGTTGCAGGTCGGCGAGCGAGTAGGCGACTCCCAGGCGCAGACCTTCTTCGCGGCAAGCGCGTGCGACGTCGCGCAACATGTCGCGCTCGTGCGCCGAAGCCACCACGTCGAACTCGGTGTGCGCGCTGCGGAACAGGCAGAAGCCGTCGCGCGCCTTGGCCGGGAAGACGAGGTAGCCGGCGCCGGCATCCTTGGCCAACCGAGCCCACTCGCGCGCGTCGAACGCGCGCGCGGTGAAGTGCTGTGTCAACTGCGCGTAATCAGCCGCCGACACCCGTGTCGACGCGCGCACCGCTTCTGGCTCCGTTGCTCCTGCGACCGGGGCGAACTCTTCCTGCGCCAGCGCGAACAGCCCGAACGACACGCGCAGGCCAAGGTGCGCCTCGCTGAGCCACGGCACCGCCGGTGACGCAGCGGTCGTTTCTTGTTGTCCGGGCAAGCGCACGAGGCTCAGCCCGAGGATCAACGCCACGGCGGCGCGCATCGACGAGCCCTTAGAGGCCGATCTCGAGCACGCCGTCTTGCAGGCGCACGGGGAACGCGCGCGTGCTGTCCTCGGCGATCGTCTTGCAGGTGCCGGTCTTGAGGTCGAAGCGCCAGCCGTGCCATGGGCACGACACTTCGCCGTCGCTCAGGTGGCCTTCGGCTAACGACGCGCCGGCATGTGGGCAGGAGTTGGCGAGCGCGCAGTAACCACCGTCACTCTCGACGAGTGGAAAGATGGCGATCTCTTGGCTCTCCACCGTCACCACCGCGCCGGGCTCGAAGCGCAAGGCGTCGGGGCGACCGACTGGGATCCAACGCAGGCTGGGCGGGGACTCGTTCACGTTCACACGGGGCTCTTTCGGAAGGCGTAGCGGCGCAAGATGCGTCCTTCCTGGATGTACTTTCGCTCGAAGTTGGTAGGCGAGAAGCCGTGGCCGGGTGGCGCCGCGAGCAGGCGCGCCTCTTCGCCGCGATCGCGCACGAACAGCGGGGAGCGGCCCATGAGCGTGACGATCTGGCCGGCATACGCGGCGTTGTCGGTGGCGATCAACAAGTAGCCGTCGTCGCCGAGACAGCGGTGCACGATCGCCGGCGTTTCCGCGACAAAGAAGCGCCGCTTGCGGTGCCGACGCTTGGGCCAGGGGTCGGGGTAGTAGACGTGGACCGTGCGCAACGCGCCGGCCGGCACACGATCTTGCAGATACATACGCGCGTTATCGACCAGCAGCATCGCGTTGCGCACGCCTGCGTCGCGCACGCGCTCGGCGCTGAACTTGGCGTAGGAAACCGACGCCTCGATGCCGAGCAAGAACACGTCGGGCCGGGCCTGGGCCGCGGCCAGCAAGAACGCGCCCTTGCCCGAGCCGACCTCGATCTCGAGTTGCGCGGGCGTACCGCGCACCAGGTCTTGCAGCGGCGGCGGGTTTTCGCCGCCCTCGATGCACGGCAGCGTGCCGTCGTCGTCGACCTCGCGCACGCGCCGCCGGAACGACAGCCTGCCGCCCGAGTGCATGCGCGAGTGTGGGTGGGCAGCGCCGGGCTCAGACGTCATTGTCCCTGGTATGGCAGGCGGAGATGGGTGGGTCAATCGGTAGGCCGAGGGATGCGGAGATGACCGTTCGCAAGTGCGGCTGGTCGCGACCAACCACGGCCTCTAGCATGCCCGCGCCTCCCTTCGCTATGCGAGTACACGGTCATGTCGTCGCCGCGTGCCTCATGGCCCTTCCGGCCCCCTGCCGAGGCCAGGACCAGTCCGCGCCGCCCGTGAGTCCACTGACCACCGAAATGGCGACGGCGCTCGCTTTCTCGCCGTCCGACTGGCAGTTGGCCCTGGCTGCGGCCGTTGGCGAGGCGCGCATCGGGGCGCTGTCGCAGGCGGCGCTGCCCACCGGGGATGCCGAGGCGGCTTTGTTAGTGCAGCGCACGCGCGATCGGCTGCGGGCGCTCATCGACGTGCGCCGCGCCTGCTGTCGCTGTATGCCGACGGCAAGAAGGTCCTCGATCTCGAGTTTACCGGCCAGCGCGTGCGCGGCCGCGTCGAGCGGCTCACCGCGACCCGCGTGACGGTGCGCGCCGGCAAGGACGCGCTCGATGTCGAACTGGATCGCCTCGCGCCGCAGAAGCTCGAGATCGCGGCTCGCACGCAGCGAGTGGTCAAACTCGGCTCGCTCGACAGCGTCTGCCTGCAGCTGCTCAGCGACGCTGACGTTTCAAAGGCCCGCGGCAAGCTCACGGCTGACGACGCGGCAACCCAGGCGTTGGCGCGCGATCTCGCCGCCTACGCCGACCTCGCGCGCCTCGCTGAGCCAGGGCGCTTGTTGCAGCAACTCGCCGCTGGCGCGCAAGGCCGAGAAGGCCTCGCGGCCCTCGAGCGCCTGCTTGCGGACCACGGCCAGCTACACGCCGTCGTCGTGCGTCGCGACCCGCTGCGCCAGCGCGCGCGTGCTGTTGGCTTCGACCTTCGACCCGACGACCGCCGAGGGTCTCGGTGTGCGCGCCATCGTCGAACGCGGCGAGGGTGACCGTGTGCGCCTGCGCTACCACGCCGAGGACCCGGCACACCTGTTGGACTTTGCCGCCGATGCCGCCTACGCCAAGGAGTGGGAGTTCAAGGACATCGACGCCACCGGGCCGCCGCGCATCGTCATCGAGAAAGGGCAGTTCGTGCTCACCGGCGACGGCGCCTTTCGCTTGCCGGTTTTGGTCGCGAGTCCGTTCCGCGCCGAGTGGCGCCTGAGTTGTCCCGACCGGGGCACGTTCCTGCTCACCTTCTGCGACGACGCCAAGGGCAGCAGCATCCGGGTGATGCCGCACGGCGAGATCGGGGTGGCCGATTCGGCGGTGCAGGAATGGCAAGCCGCGTCGCCGCTGATGAACCTCGCCGAGGCGGAGTACACCGTGGCGCTACGGCACGACGGCAAGTCGGTGACGACGACGGTCGATGGGGTCGCGGCGGCGCGCACCAGCAAGATCGGCAGTCGCACGCGCGGTGGCGTGGCGTTGCACGTCAAGACCACGCAGCCGTGTTACCTGGCTTCCCTGGTGATCGAGACCACCATCGATGCACCGCTACGGGAGACCCTGAAGCAACGCCTCGTGGCGCAGCGCATGTTGCAGATCTTCGGCGACTAGCGCCGTGGTCAGCGCTGGCTCTCGCGCTATCGTTCGCCACGTCATGGCGTCCTCGCAACCGTTCTCGCTTCAGGGTCACGTCGCGCTGGTCAGCGGCAGTAGCAAAGGCCTCGGCAAGGCGATGGCCTTGGCGCTCGGGCAAGCCGGCGCCAAGGTGTGCATCAACTACCACAACGGCAAAGACAAGGCCGAGCAGACTTTCGCCGAGTTCAAGCAGCGCGGCTATCAGGGTTGCCTGGTGCGTGCCGACGTCACCAACGAAGCCGAGGTTGGCCGCTTGGCAACGGAAGTCGAACGGGCGCTGGGGCCGATCGACATCTTGGTGCCGAACGCTACCTGCGAGCAGCCGCAGAAGCCGATCGAGGAGTACGACTGGGCGTTCTATCAGCGCATGGTCGACTTCTTCGTCAAGAGCCCGTTCCTGCTGACCCGCGCGTGCCTGCCGCACATGAAGAAAAAGCGCTGGGGCCGGATCATCAACATCGGCTCGGAGGTGTTCCGCCGCGGGGTGCCGAACTTCTCGGCGTACGTGTCGGCCAAGGGTGCGCAGGAAGGTTGGACCCGGTCGATGGCCAATGAGCTGGCGCCGTTCAACGTCACGGTCAATATCGTGTCGCCCGGCTGGATCCCGGTGGAGCGCCACGCCGACGACCCGCAGGAACAGAAGGACGGCTACAAGAAGTTGATCCCGATGGGGCGGTGGGGCGTGCCCGAGGACGTCGGTGGCGCGATCGTGTTTTTGGCATCCGACGCGGCGGCGTTCATGACGGGTCAGAGCTTTGCCATCAACGGTGGCATGACGGTGGGATGAGCATGAAGTACTTCATTGGAATCGTTGGGCTCCTGTGCATCGCCGGAGTGGTGTTGATCGTCACGGCAGGAACGGGAGCGGCGCCGTTCATCTTCAAGATGCCCCGCTACGCTTACGTCACCAACGGCGTCGATCCGTTCTGGACCATCGCCGAGGTCGGTGCCAAGAAGGCGGCTGCCGAACTCGGTGTGGCGGCGGTGATCCGCACGCCGGGCAACGCGCAGGATCAGAAGCAGACCCTCGAGGATCTGGTGACCAGCGGCGTCGACGGCATCGCGGTCACGCCGATCGATCCCGACAACCAGACGGCGCTCATCGACAAGATCTGCGCGCAGGTCCTGCTGATCACACACGACTCCGACGCGCCCAAGAGCAAGCGCAGGGTGTTCATCGGCATGGACAACTACGACGCCGGCCGGCTGCTCGGCAAGATGGTGCGCGAGACCATGCCGAACGGCGGCAAGCTGATGATCTTCGTCGGGCGACTCGAGCAGGAGAACGGCAAGCTGCGGCGCCAGGGCGTCATCGACGAGCTGTTGCAGCGGCCGCACGATCGCACGAACTTCGATCCGCCGCAGGCGGTGCTCGAGGGCGCAGGCTTCAAGATCGTCGGCACCCGCACCGATCAGTTCGACCGTGTGGTCGCCAAGAACAACGCCAGCGACGGCTTGACGGCGCACCCCGACATGGACGCGATGGTCGGCCTGTTCGCGTTCAACTCGCCGGCGATTCTCGAGGCGCTACGGCAGGCCGACAAGCTCGGCAAGGTGAAGGTGTTCGGCTTCGACGAAGACCAGGCGACGCTGCAAGGCATCATCGACGGCACCGTCGTCGGCACCGTGGTGCAGGACCCGTACCGCTACGGCTACCGGTCGATCCAGGTGTTGCACGCGCTGAAGAACGGCGACACTTCGGTGATCCCGGCCAACCAGTACATCGACGTGCCGGCCCGTCAGATCCGACGCGACAACGTCGAGGCGTTCTGGAACGACCTCAAGCAGAAGCTCGGCAAGTGACGGTGGGGCAACGAGGCGCGGCCGAGCCGACGCCGCCTCGGTTGCCTTGGCTCACCATGCGCGGCGTGTGCAAGGCGTTCCCCGGCGTGCGCGCGTTGAGCGACGTGAACCTCGAGGTGCGCGCCGGCGAGGTGGTGGCGGTGATCGGCGAGAACGGCGCCGGCAAGAGCACGCTGATGAAGATCCTGGCTGGCGTGCAAGCCCCCGACGCGGGCGAGCTGCGTGTCGACGGCGCGGCCGTGCGCCTGCGCTCGGTGGCCGATGCGCAGCGCGCCGGCATCGCTCTCATTCATCAGGAACTCAACCTGTGTGATAACCTCTCGGTCGGCGCCAACGTGATGCTCGGGCACGAGCGGCGGCGCGGGCCGTTCGTCGACGAAGGGCAAACGCGCGCGACGGCGCAGGCGGCGCTCGCACGCGTCGGCCTGCCGGTCGACGCGCGGCGGCCTTTGGCTGGCTTGTCGATCGGCCAGCAGCAGTTGGTCGAGATCGCCAAGGCGCTGTCGATCGACGCGCGCCTGCTGATCATGGATGAGCCGACCTCGAGCTTGACGCAGTCCGAGACCGAACAGCTATTCGGCGTGGTGCGTGAACTGCGGCGGCAGGGCGTCAGCGTCGTCTACATCAGCCATCGCTTGTTCGAGATCAGGGAGCTGGCCGACCGCGTCGTCGTGCTGCGCGACGGCTGCAACGCTGGCGAGTTGGCTGGTCCCGACATCGAGCACAGCCGCATGGTGGCGCTGATGGTGGGGCGCGATGTCGAGCGCTTCTATCAACGCCGCGCGCACGCGCCGGGCGAGGTCGCCTTGTCGGTGACCGGACTGCGCACCGCTGCCTGGCCGCGGCACGCGGTCGACCTGCAGGTGTGCGCCGGCGAGATCGTTGGCCTGGCCGGCCTGATCGGCGCGGGTCGCAGCGAGCTGCTGGGCACTTTGTTTGGCGTGTTGCCCGCCCGCGGTGGCGCGGTGCGGGTGCGCGACCGCGAGTTGACCGCAGGCAACCCGCGGCGCGCGCTCGAACTCGGCCTCGCGCTGGTGCCCGAGGATCGCAAGCAACACGGCGTCGTGCTCGATCTCTCGGTGCGCGACAACCTGAGCCTGCCGAGCCTGCATCGGCGCGCGCGCGCCGGCGTGTTCGTCGACGACGGCGCCGAGCGGCGCTTGGCCGAGTCGGTCGTGCAGCGACTGAGCATCAAGACCCCGCACGTGCAGCAGGTGGTGCGCTACCTGTCGGGCGGCAACCAACAGAAGGTCGTGCTCGGCAAGGGCCTCGCCCTCGACCCCGCCGTGCTCCTGCTCGACGAGCCGACGCGCGGCATCGACGTCGGCGCCAAGGCCGAGATCTACGCCCTGCTGCACGAGCTGGCGGGTCGCGGCTTGGCGATCCTGTTGGCCAGCAGCGAGATGGAGGAAGTGATGGGCGTGTGCGATCGCGTGCTGGTGATGCACGAGGGGCGGATCGCCGGCGAGCTGCCGCGCGCCGAGTTCAGCGAGCGACGCATTCTCGAACTGGCCGTCGGCGCTGGACCCATGGCGGCGGGCGAACGGCGGGCGCAGTGAAGAAGATCCTCGGCATCGCCGGCCTGCTCTTCTTCGTCTGCGTGGTGACTGCGCTCGCCACCGACCGCTTCTACGACGCCGGCAACGTCGAGAACCTGATCCGCCGCAGCGCCCTGTTCGGTGTGATCAGCATCGGCGCGGCGTTCGTGATCGTCACCGGCGGCATCGACCTGTCGATCGGCTCGGTGATCTGTCTGGTGGGCAGCCTGTTGCCGTGGCTCTTGGTCGAGCACGGCTACTCGGTGGCGACGGCGCTGCCTTTGGTGCTCGCGCTGTCGGCGCTGATCGGCCTGCTGCACGGCCTCCTCATCACCCGCCTGGCGCTGCAGCCGTTCGTAGTCACGCTGTGTGGCCTGCTCTTGTATCGCGGCGTGGCGCGCGGCCTCACCGGCGATCAAACCGTCGGCTTCGGCGTGGGATACGAGGGTCTGCGCGACCTCGCCGCCGGACGGTGGGTGGTGGCTGACCTCGACGACGGCCGGAGCGTCGGCATCCCGGCCCCGTGCTTCTACTTGGTGGCCATCGCGCTGGTCGCCGCGGTGTTCTTGAACCGCACCATCTGGGGTCGCTACTTGCGCGCGCTCGGTCGCAACCCGGACGCCGCGCGCTACTCCGGCATCGCCACCGCGCGCTTGACGGTGCTCGCGTACGTGGTGTGCGCGTTCCTCGCCGGCGTCGGCGGCTGTCTCTTTGTGCTGGACGTCAATTCGGCGCAACCGTCTGACTTTGGCAACTTCTACGAGCTGTATGCGATCGCCGGGGCCGTGCTCGGCGGTTGCGCGCTGCGCGGCGGCGAGGTGTCGGTCGTCGGCGTGCTGCTGGGTGCGGCGGTGATGCAGGTGCTGCGCAACTCGATCCGCCTCATAGAGAGCATCCCGCAACAGATCGAGTTCGCCGTGATCGGCGCCGTGATCTTGCTGGGCGTGATCGCCGATGAGCTGGTGAAGCGTGCGGCTGCGAAACGGCGCGCGGGTCAGTCGTAGGTGAGTGGAGCTGTTCGCGGCAGGTTAGGGCTCGCGCAGGAACAGATTGGCCAATTGGGCGAGTCCGCGGCGTTCAGGGCACGGCGCGCGCCGCAGTCGTATTCCAGGGGCTACGTCGAGGACGCGCAACGCCGCCATGGACGGCGCGGGCCGGCCAAGTGGACAATCTGTTTCTGCGCGCGCCCTTAGCTGGTGCGCGTCGCCTAGTGCGGCCGGGCCGCCATGCACGCGCTCGCCTTGTCGCGCCACTCGCGGATCGTGCGCCGCTGCTCGGCCGCCGGGTCGTAGAGGTCCTCGGTGTACGTGCTGTGCAGCACGTAGGCCTTGACGGCGCCGGCGGCGTCGACCACGGGCAGCAGCAGGTCGGTGCCGCCGCCCTTGCACCCCTTGGAAGTCCACTGGTACCTGGATGCCTGGTACGCGGGCTGGCCGTGGCGCGACTGGTCGAAGTTCATCGTCACGCCTCGCAGGTCGAGGCCGAAGGTCCGCTGCAGGCACCCGGACCCGGCGAGCGCCCAGCCCGAATCGTGGTGCAGGTAGCCCAGGGCGGTCTCGGCCACCTGCAGGCAGCCGAGCGTCGCCGCGAAGATGGTGACGCTCGTGGCGCCGGGGCTGGACACCGCCTGCACGATCCCGTCGGTCGGGGGCCGGTCGCGCAGGGGGGCGGGCAGGTGCGGGCCGAGTTCCGCGAGCACCTTGTCGAGGCCGCTCGCGAGCGCGCTGGCGATGCGCGGTCCTGCACCGCGCGGATCGCGGAGCGTGCGCGCGAGATCGGCGAGTTCCCCGAGGTGCGGGAGGCTCTCCCCGTCGTGCTTGCACGCGGGAGCCAGGCGCTCCGCCTCGTCCGCGGGATCGCCGCCGCCACAGGCACCGGGCAGCAAGACGATGGCGGCGACTGCGGTGCGGAGCAGCGACCAGGCGACGGATGTCCGGTTGGGCAAGTGTGGATCTCGTGGTGACGGCGTTGCTTCGATGTCGCGCTCGACTGCCGACTCCGCGACGGTCGCTGCGCGCGGCGAGATCCTAGCGCGGACCGGCGGCGTGCACGGCCGCCATGCACCGGTCACACCCGGAACCCGCCGTCGCGCGCGGAGATGATGGCCTCGGCGCGCGAGCGCACGCCCAGCTTCTCGAACAGGCTGTTCGTTGAACCACTGCAACTGCTCGGCACTGCCGCCGGGCACGAAGCGCGCCGTGAACAGCTGCCGGAACACCGGATTGTCCTGCCCCCAGCCGTGCCGCGTCAGCTCTACGATGGACTCGTAGACGCGCAACGCCGCGGGATCGTCGCGGTGGCGCCAGCCCGTGGCGTAGCCGCCGTAGAGGATCAGGTGCGAGACGTGCTCGGGATGGCGAACCGCATAGGCGGCCGCCGGCCACGCTGAGCCTCGGGTTCGGCCGGCGCGCTGTCCGCCGCTGCGAGTTTTTCTGTGACAGCCTTCCCGGCCCAGTGCTGTTACTGGCGTCCTCGAACAACAACGACACCACCCATGAAGACCATGAAGACAATGTCCACTTCGTTCCCTTCCCCCATCTCCTTGCTGTTCGCCGTGCTGACCCTGACGGCGCTCGCCCCAGGGCAAGGCCTCAGGTTGGGGTACGACGGTGAATTCCCCTCTGCGGCCGGCAAGGCGGCGGTGATGGAGCTGGACGGCCAGTCGTTCGAGGACAAGCTCGGCCGACTCGGCGGCGGCACGTGGTCGATCCACGTCAACATGGGTTCGCCGATGTACTCGAGAGGGCCGGCGCAGGCCGAGATGATCGAGGCTCGTTCGCGCATCACCAAAGGTCCGAGCGTGGTATTCGAGCAGGGAAAGCGTTGCTACAACATCCCGTGCGAGACCGATGGCGACGTCGGCGAGGTCTGGCAGCTCGTTCGCGACCGCGCGCACCCGAGCATCAAGGGCGAGCAGAGCCGCAATGCGAAGTGGACTTGGGCACTCACCCGTTCCTTCGGCGACGCGGCATGTGGTCTGCGCGCAGGGATCGCTCCGATGGGCGCGGACCCTGCTCGGTGCCAATGTGTCGTCTACAACGCGACGGACGCGCGTGTCGATGTGCGTGGCGCGCTGCGCGTGGAAGTCGATGGCAAGGCGCTGCCTATCGAGCTGCGCTGGCCGCCGCAGGCCGAAGTGACGGTGGGCGAGTCGCGCTTCGTGCTCGAGCCGGGGCAGAGCGTCGAACGCAGCTTCGATCTGAGCCAGCTGGCGGCTGATGCCAAGCTCGCGGGCTTGTTCGACAAGGGCGAGCACACTGTGCAGGTCGTGTTCGAACCGAGCAAGAAAGCCGAAGAGACTGCGGCAACTGAGTCGCTGCGATCACGGCTGGTGACGCTGACGGTCGAGGGTGTGGAGACGCGCGCGGCCGCGCCGACCCCAAGGAATTGACACTGCGGCGCGTTCGCGACGAGCCGCTCGGCGCTCGCGGTTGACGCAGCGGGCCGTGTTCTTGCTGTGGCGCGCGCAGCTGCTCTGCTCTCTGCGGTTTGTTCAAACCTGGACCTCAGCGACCACTGCGCGTCCGCCGAGGCGCGCGTGCTACGCGACGGGTAGGGAATGGACGCGCTGGTTCAGTCCTTTCGTGGCCGTGCCGACTCCACGGCTTGGCGCACATAGGATCCGAGCCCGGCGTCCCAGACGACGCGCAGGCCGGTGCGCAGCGCCGCGAGTTCGTCCGGCTCGCTGCCGTCCAGCGGCCGCACCGCGTCGGTGTGGTCACGCCAGTGCCGACCGAGACCGAGCAACCACGTGCGCATCGCCGTCCCTTCTGGTGCCAACGTCAGGAGATCGGCAAAGGTGTGATCGAAGTCGCAGCGCGCGAGGGCGGCCTTCGAGTGGTAGTTCGCGTGCTGCTCGCTGCCGAGCTTACGGAAGACCACGGCCGTGATGGTGAGGCCGATCGGACCCGTGGCCTCGTCACCCGACAAGCGGTGCAGGCGCCCCAAGGCCGCTTGGCGATGCTCGCCACCCACGAGGTCAGGCATCGCGCGCAGCACGGTCGCGGGCCAAGCGTCGCCAAAGCTCTGGCTGAACTTGAACGCTGCCAGCACCACCCTCCCGATGCGAACTTCGTCGCCCTCATCCTCGATCTGCACGTGCAGGTCGACAGCTTCGTCGCTGCGCACGAAGCCGACGTGGCCCCGCGTGCCGCCGACCCCGGCCGCTTCGTAGCGCGCGACGACTCGCCGCCATGCTTGCGCCCGCGTCGCCTCGTCGCAGCGCGCGACGCCGCCCGCGGTCCAGCCGTTCCATTGCCTCGAGCCGTCCCATTGCTTCTCGGGTTGCACGAGCGCGTCCACCACCACACTGGCATCGACGCTGCGGTTGCCGGTGACGCGCACCGTGCCGCACCGGACGCACGGTCCCTCGGTCACGCGCAGCACGATGCGGCCGTCTTCGTGTGCGATCATCACGTCGGCGTCCATGAACCCGCCACGGCGATACCCGTCGCGCACACGCTCGGCGAGCACATGGGCCGCTGACCGGGGACTTGGCGAACGCATGGCCTTCCACGCCGTCTCGTCGAAGGCGAGCTGGTTCACGATCTCCTCTGCTGCGTAGGTCACCGCGCCACGCACGACGATGTCGCGAAACGGATCGAACGGTCGCTGTTCCTGCGGCGTGGCCGAAGCGGCCAGAACAAGGGAAACGATGGCGAACCTCATCGCAGCATTGGACGGCGCCCGCTGCGCCGCGACAAGCCGGCACGCGACCGACTCGTCCAACGAACGCGCGCGCGATCACGCCAACCTCGGCGCGGGAATCAACCGGTGATGGCTGGAAGTGGCCGCGGGGCTACCTTCTGCTCGTGTCTATCGTTTCCTGCGCACGAGATCGTCGACGTCGGCGTCGTTGATCTGACGCGCGGGATGGAAGTCGGCTTGTGGCTTCCCGAGTGCAGGTGAAGACCCGTCCGGCCAAAGCGAATGGAAGTGAACGTTCAGGAACCCTCGCGAGCGATACCTGTCGTTCGCGATTCACCATTCATTACAGGTTCCATTCGCTGCACGGACAGGAGGTGACCGCGGTCTCGCTACCGCGACAAGGTGACGGCGCGGTCACCATCGAGGACCGGCCGGGCTGTTGATCAAGCTGCAGGCTGGTGCCAATACGATCCGCTGCGTCTTCCAGGGGCGCGGCGAGACGATCGTCTATGCGCGCGTGACCGATGCGCGCGGGCTACCGATCGACGGCGTGCAGTAGTTCACCGCGCCGGACGGGCTAGCGGAAGTTCATCCACGGGGCGCCATTCATTTCGACCTGGATCTGCTCGGCGCCGCCCAGCGGTCCCTGCGGGCTGTTGTCGAGATCGCCGTGGAACCAGACATAGCCGTTGGCACCGATGACGCCGTTGGCCAACACCTCGCGCACACCGGGACCCCGCGTGACGCGCACCGGCATGCCAGGGCGACCCGCGAAGCACACTCCCCATTGGTTGTTCTTCTTGTCATAGGAGCCGGCCGCGCCTTGTCCTTGGTCACCGATCGAGGAACCGCGTGAACCGGCTAGCACGTAGTCGCTGAGGCGGACCAGGGTGAAGCCAGGGTCGACTCGAGCGCGAAGACGTCCGCCTCCTGGAACCTACGCAGCGCCGTCGCGGTCGCGCCGTGCTCGACGCGGTGCAGAATGCACGGCAGCTGGTTGAGCACGAACACCGCGAACGTGAACGCCGCCAGGACGAGCGGCAGCCCAGCCGCTCAGCGGTCTTGCCGCGCACCGCGGCGTAGGCCGCCATGGTGCACAGCAGCACGCAGGCGAAGAACGGGTAGTAGACGCCGCCGGTCGATGCGATCGCGGCGTAGATCCCCAAGCTGAGGAGCACGTTGCGCAGGCGCAGATCGCGCCACCGCTCCATGACCAGCTCGCCGGTGCCGATGCGGAGCAGCACCAGCATCATCGGCGGCACCGCCCAGTACGTGGTGTACATGAGGTGGTACTCGCCGAAGAGGAGGCGGTGCGGCGTGAAGGTGAAGAGCAGGCTGGCCAGCAGCCCCGGCCAGTACGACAGACCGAGACGGCGCAGGACCCACAACGCCGACACCGTCGCCGAGTTGACCGACGTCGGTCGAGGGGAATGCGCTCGCGAGGTCGAGGCGCTCGCGATGCCGAAACCCCGCGCTCCCCACGGTCGGGTCACTCAGCCATTGCTGGGCCCCACACTTGCCGAGCATGCATTACCGCGGTACTGTGTTGGCATGAAGCGTCCGCAGTCTCGCCTCACCGCGCAGGGTCAGATCTCGGTGCCAGCCGAGGTCAGGCGGCTTCTGGGCCTCAGCCCCGGCTCGGTCCTGGAGTGGGTCGCCGAGGGAGATCAGGTGCTGGTGCACCGGGTCGGGAAGCACACGTTCCTGGACCTGCATCGCGTTCTCTTCCCCGACGCGCCGGAGCCGAGAACTCTCGACGAACTCGACGAAGGCATCCGTCGACACGTTCGGGGACGACATGCGCGCCGTTGATACCAACGTACTGGTGCGCCTCCTGACACGCGACGATGCCAAGCAACTCGCCGCCGCCGAAGAGTTCGTCGAGGCTGGTGGTGCCTGGGTCTCGCTGGTCGTGCTCGTGGAGACGATCTGGGTCTTGAGCGCGGTGTACGACGTCGGACCGAAGCCGATGGCGGAGGCGATCGAGATGCTCCTCGATCATCAGAGTCTCGTCGTCCAGAGTGGTGACGTGGTCGCCATCGCGGTCGCCAACTACCGCCGGCGACCTTCCGTCGGCCTGTCCGATCACCTGATTCTCGAGATCGCCCGCCA
Source organism: Planctomycetota bacterium (assembly GCA_031423015.1). GTDB lineage: Bacteria > Planctomycetota > UBA1135 > UBA1135 > UBA2386 > DATGPD01. The sequence continues at coordinate 22,647 of JANPER010000220.1, forward strand.
AGCCGGAAACACGCCGTTGGGCACGTTCGACCGCGGACTCGCGAAGATGGACGGAGCCGAGGGGCTGTGAGCTGGTTCGATCCATTGATGAAGCCCGGGATGTAGGGCAGGCTGTGTGTCAGGGCTGGATCGTGATCGCCAGCGCATTCGAGGCCGACAGGCC
>JANPER010000221.1:0-81289 GCA_031423015.1 Planctomycetota bacterium
GCTGCGCGTGCTGCTGCCGTTGCCGAGATCACGACAGGCTGATCGGCTGGCGACTGCCCGGCGAACCTCAGCCGCGATCACGCCACGGTGGCGTTTCGATGCAGAATCTCGCCGCTGCACACGCTCACCGGAAGGACACAGCAAGGCTCGTCGCGGAGTACAAGGACATCCAGTCTGGACTCCTTGCAACCGCGAGCCTTGGCCCGAGCATCGGCGGCGAGCATCGTGGTATCCGCTTGAACAGCGCAGAGATGATGCCCGCCGACGAGTTCGCCGAGTTCTTCGCGCGAGCGCGACGCTTTGTGGAGGACGTATGCGCGTGGGCAGACGGGGAACTTGGGATGGCTGACGGCGACAACGAAGAGTGATCTGGTAGCGCAAGCGCCGAGGGCCGGGCATTGGTTGGTCGACCAGTGGGGGGCGACCCCGCCACCCGACACGTCTCTCGGTGGTAGCATGGGGGACGTATGACTACGTTCACCGAGGGTTCCATTCGGAAAGGGTCACCAGAGGTGTTCTTGGTCTGGCGATGGGGAGTCCTTCCCGCCTGCGCCCACCGGCGCGCACCCGAGGGCGAGAGCCGCGCGCCAATCCCCGCCCTTGGGCTTGGGCCGGTGGATCGTGCCTTTCTCGAAGTCCACGTGTTCCCAGCGCACCGTCTTGGCGTTGGTCGAGCGCAGCCCGGTCAGCAGGATGAAGAGCTGCAGCGCGCGGTTGAGTGCGTACGGCCCACTGTTCTCGGTGACCCGCGCGTGCCGGCTGGCGCACTCTGTCGGTCGAATGCTCGACAGAGGCCGGTCGAGCCAGTCGGACAGGTGCCAGTCGGTCTCCTCGCGCACCGTCTCGACGGATCGCGGCGCCGCGCGCTTCGCCCGCATGGCGGCGCAGCACCACTCGCGCGCCTCGCGCAGCGTCGTTCCGCGTGCGGCGGCCTCTCCCTTCTGGGCGTTCGGGTCGACGCCCTGGTCCATCTGCACCAGCAACTCGCGAGCGCGCTTGCGAGCTGCTGGTCAACGGTCCAAGTCGGGTAGCGCCCAACCTTGACGCGGCGCGTGCACCCGGCGACGTCTCGCTGCACGGAGAACGTGGCCGAGCTGCGGCGCACGGCCAGGAAGAAGCCGCGGTCCTCGGTGTCCCAGTACCACAGCTCGTTGGTGGGCGTCCCGTTCCAGTTGGTCGCGCCGGGCTCGGGCGGCTGACAGCGCTGCTTGACGCTGGTCGCCGTGAGCTTGAACTTGTTCGTCATCGAACAAGTCTGCCTCGCGCAAGAGCAGTGCGACGGATGCTGCGACGGGCGCCGGGAGCACTCGGTACCAAGTTGCGAGCAGCGGGGGCGTGTTGGGGGCGAAAGTTTTTCTTCAATCAGGTGTTCGGATTTGGCAAGGGACTGGTGTCGCATGTCTTGCCGCCGGTTTGGGGCCGGGCCATGAACTCTCGCCAGCTCGACGTCAGATTCCGATCGTTCCTGGACGCCTGCCCTTGGGCTGAGAACATCGACCGCCTCACGTTGACGGAGGAGCAGCAACGCTCGCTGAAGGCGGACTATCTGATCGAGGAGCGTCGACTCGTCGTGGAGGTGAAGTCCGCCGACAAGGAGATGGGGCCAGACTTCGAGAAGGCGCTAGCACCTTTCATGGAGGAGAAGGACTGGCCTGTGTTCTATGGAAAAGCGAACGTCGCGCCGTTCCTTGAAGGTCACCCGCGCCGTAACGAGATAATGCCGGTGCTAATGGCCGCGGTCACGAAGGCGTTGGAAACGCAGATCAAGAAGGCGAACCAGCAGGTTCGAGCCACCAAGGAGACGTTTGGCCTTCCATCCAGCCAGGGCCTGGTCGTCTACCTGAACGACCGCACCGAGGTAGTTGCCCCCGACGTGGTAGCTCATCGTGTAGCTCGGATGTTCCAGAGCCGGCATGCCGACGGTCGGTTTCGCTACTCAAGCCTCCACGCCCTGTTGGTCATGAGCGAAGCGCACTACATCAGCGCCGGACCGGTTGCTCCCGCCGCACCATGCCTCTTCGTGGGTCGAGAGGGGCTACGCCCCGACGATCCGTCCAAGATCGGCAGCGACAGGATCGTGTCGGAGTGGGCGCGCCACAACCACACCCCGCTGATGAAGTTGACGATCGAGGAGTTGTCCGAGCTGTCGTCGATTCAGCACCCGCTCAGCGCTCTGCGGCCGAGCGCTGCAACACAAAGGGCGGCCCTGCCCCAGAGGTGGATTCGGGAGTACGCGTCGGATCGCTACCTGCGCACGATGGTCGACGGTGACTTGACGAAGATCGGGGCAGCGTTGATCGGGAGGCTCGGGGCCAACTTCTTGAAGGGGTCTGCACTGAAGCTGTCGCAGGCGGAGGTCGCCGCGTTGTTCCGAGCGTTCATGCACTTCCAGGAGGAGATGAAACTACGGGGGTTGGGGCTGCAGCGGATCATGATCGAGCACGGAGATCTCGCGAAGCAACTCATTCGCGGGCTGAGTGGGCGGAACCTGCCAGACGACTGACCACCGTGAGCTTCCTTTCTTGGGCGCCCGCTTCCGCAAGGCCATCGAAGGGTCCTGAAACCGCGTTCACCGGGGCGTGCCCGGGGCGAACCGCGCGTCGCAATCCCGAGCGCCGGCGCCAGTTGGGGCCAGTTGGGGCGCACCCGGTGCCGACTTGGCAGCCGTTAGAAAAGCGGTGCTCTATCCAGCTGAGCCGCGGGCGCCCTTGCGTCTTGCAATCGTACCCGATCACGCGCCCATCTTGCTCCGGCCGGAACGCGCATGGGCAACGCTGGTGCCACTCAATCGCCGCGTCGGCCACCCCGCGCACGGCATCAACCACCTCGGCGCTTGGGGCGCGCAGGGCGGCGAGATCATGGCGGCGCGGCTACGGCTCGCGTCATGTTGCACTACGACTCGATGACCCGGCGCGTGAGGAGGAACCGCAGCTAGGGCCTTGGCGGCGCACTGGGGCCATCGCGGCAGTCAGGAAGCGGTGCTCTATCCATGCGTTTCGCCATGCCGTCAGTACAGTGCTACCATGAGACGTATGACTGCATTCGTCGATGCTCCCGCTGGGAACGGGTCCCACCCCGCCCCCCATTCCCACGCCACTTTGAGACCCCTTGAGACGCGCCCTGGTGTCTACGGCTCAGCCGAACTGACGCCGGAGTTCCTGCCGTCGCCGCAACGGCAGCTCGCTCTCAAGGAGCGGCAACTGGCCAAGGCGGTCGAACATGTGGTGACTGCACCCGCGCCCACGATGGCGAGCCTGGCCGCCGAACTGGGCGTTGCCAGGGCCACCGCCTACCGGATCGTGGGAATGCCCGCGTTCCAGTCCATGCTGCGGGAAGCCCTGACCGGTCGGTTGGCGGTGACGGTGCAGAAGGCCTTCTCAGTGGTCGAGCACACCATGGAAACCGGCTCGCCCAATCTCAGGTTGCGGGCGGCGCAGTTCCTGATCGAGCGGCACGACAAGCTGTCCGCCGTCGCGATGGCGGGTCCCGCGGCGGGGACGAACGCGACGAAGGTTGCCGAGGCGATGATGCAGCTGGAGAAGATCCGAGTCAGGAGGGCAGTCGACCGAGCGTTCCCGCAGGATCTGCCCCCTGAGGTCCAGGCGATCCGCGATCGGGTCCGCGTGGCCCTCTCGCTCACCACCGGCGTGAGGGCCGCGGAGGATGAGCTACTTGACGGGGCACTCGAATGCGACGAACCGACCGACGCGTCCGAATGACAAGCACCCTCGACTAGCGCGCAAGGACGGGAGCATCACCGGGTCGATCTCGAACTGCCGCGAGAAGCGCCCGCGCTACATCCACGCTGGGCTTCAGCGAGCCCTACCGGCGAAGCCTGCGGAGGACGAACTGCTCGATGCCGCTCTCGAAACGGATCACGGCTAGCCGTGTTGGGTTGGAACGCCATCCGGTAGCCGTCGGGCGACTCGCGGTGGTCTAGTTGGCTCCCATGGTCCTACCATCCCATCGTGTCGAGCTGGCATCCGTGCTCGACGTCCTCCTTTCCGAGAACCTGACCGACATCAAGACGGCCGCGACCGACGCGGGGTTACCTCGTTTGTCCTATTGGGCTGTGCTTCGCGCATGGCGGTCCGGCCGGCTGGAAGCCTTGAAGATCGGCGGTCGAGTGCATACGTCCGCAGCGGCGATCAAGCGGTGGATCACTCGCTCCAACGAACACCTGCTTGACAAGCCCGCGTTGCCAGAGCGGCGTCGAGGACGGCGGGCGCGACCCGTCACGAGCGAGGCTGCGAGGCGCTACTTGGAGTCGCGTGGTCTTAGGATCGGTAATGCCGGCGTCTCGGCGGATGGCAACGAGACCTAGCCGTACTTGCGTCGGTGATGGGGCTCGTTCCCAAGGAGTGGATTGTCCACGTTTGAACGCGCTCGCTCGCGAAACCGCCCAGAACCACGTGTGCGTACGTGAAAGCGCTTGTCACTAACGCGCGGTCAGTTAGAGTGCGGAAGTCTCGCTGGTTCCGTGCGTTCGCAAGGTCGTTCAAACACGGCTTCGCAATGCTGAGGTCAGGGGTCCGACTCCCCTCGCCTCCACCAATCTAACTGCAACGGCCAATGCACGTTGCGTCCTTCGATCGACCTGGCGGTGCGGTCCGTAAGGGGCTCGGAACGGGTGCCACACCCTCTCCTTGAGCCATGGCTTCAGCAACAGCCGCCCGCAGTGCAGCTCGCGCCCTCCGCCAGCAGATCCGGCATCGCGCCCAACTCGTTCCAGGCTTGCGTCAGCGCACCCAGCAGAACATTCGCAGGCTGCGCGCCCGAGGCCGCGTATCTGCCACCTACCATGAAGAACGGCACGCCGCGAATGCCGAGCTCGGTCGCCCTGCCTTCTTCGACACGTACCTCCGCGCCGAACCTGTCGCTCGTCAGCACCGCGCGCACCTCGTCGGCATCCAGCCCCGCGCTGCTCGCGAGGCGCACGAGCGTCTCGGGATCGCCGATCGGTTCGCCCTCGGTCAAGTAACCGCGGAGGAAGCGCTCCTTCACTGCGCCCTGCACGCGTCGCTCGGCGGCGAGGTGCAGCACGCGGTGCGCGTCGAAGGTGTTTCCGGGCCGGATGCGCTCGAAGTCGAAGTCGAGGCCGTCGGCCTGCGCGACGTCTACCATCCGCGTGATCATTTCCTGCGCCTGGGCCAGCGACGAGCCGTACTTCTGCGCCAGTCGCTCGGCGTAGGGCGTGCGGTCGCGCTCGCGCGGCGCCGTGGGATCGAGTTCGAAGGCGCGCCACGCGACCTCGACGTCGTTGCTGTGCGGGAAGGTCGCGAGGGCCGCTTCGAGCCGGCGCTTGCCCACGTAGCACCACGGGCATGCGATGTCAGACCACACGTCGACACGGAGCTTCTTCAGGGGGATCGCCATGGCTACAGCGGTGACACCACGGGTCGGACGGCGGCGCGGGTGATCACGGCCAGGAGGCCTACAGGAAACGGCGAATCCGGTCGTCCAGCGCCTTCTGATCCACCGCGAAGCTCTGCAGCGCTGACTCGGTGAAGATGGCGTCCCAGTCGGTCGTGCCCTTGCGCGCGCGCTCGGCCCAGCGATCGAGCGCGGGGATCTTGCCGTCCTTGATGATCGCAGCGCTGTCCTCGGCGCTCAGCTCGGGGAACAGGCCTGGCACGCCGTGCTCGCTCAGGAAGGCGCGCAGCGTGTCGGCGTTCATCGCATCGATGTTCTGCTTGGCGAGCACGGCCATCGCGTCCTTCATCTTGCCGCCCTGATTCCAGAGCACGTCGAAGCCCTCGCGCGCCGCGTCGAAGCCCGCCTTGAAGGTCACCTTCGGATCCTCGGCGGTGCGATTGCTGATCGATGCTGGCGGCAGGTTGAGCTTGATGTACTCGGCAGCCGCCGCGGTGGGGATGGTCAGCGTGTCGAGGCCGGCGAGGTCGGCGACCTGCCTGCCGGTGCGGATCGAAGCGCCGATCTGCTTGACGTTCAGTTTTTGGGCGGCGTTTACCTGCCGCAGCAGGCGCTGGCTCGACAGCGTCGCCTTCTCGCCCACGTTGTCGCCGTCGCCCAGCTTGCGGTCGATCACGAACGCGTTGAGCCGGCCCATGAACACGTTCACCCAGGCCGGGCGGGCCACCAGCGCGATCAGCCAGTTCTGCCGCGCCGAGAAGCCGAGCGTGAAGTTCAGCCGGATTCCGTCCTTGCTCAGGCGTCGCGCGGCGAACAGGCCGCCGGGCGTGAGCGGCACCTTGACGATGAAGCGGTCGGGGCAGATCGCGTGGAAGCGCTTGCCGTAGCGGTAGCTGGCCTCCGGATCATTGGCGACATCGGTGTGTAGCTCCACGCTGACGTCAGCGTCGAACGTGCGCACCAGCTTCAGTCCATGCACGGCGTTGAGGATGAACGCGATCTCCTGCACCAGTTGCGCGTCGCCGACATTGGCGATGGCCTGCCGCAGCAAGGTCGCCGCCTTGGGCACCATCTGGTCGTAGATGCCCTTCTGCACCTCCTTGTTGAGGAGCGTGTTGTTGGTGGTGAGCGCCGTGAACTCCTTGGTCCACAGCTGCTGCGTCGCTTCCACGTCGCCGGTGTCGAGCCACAGCGCCGTGCCCGCCTTCGCCATCGCCGCCCACTGCGGCGAGGTTTTGAAGCCGGCGCGCAGCGTCTTGCTTGGTGCGGTGTGCCCCTCGAGGCAGAAGGCGGCGATCTGCTTGGCCGCCGGGGAGTCGTGAAGAGGAACCTGCGCGGTCGTGGTCTTGATCATGTTTGTCCGCCAAAGGAGTCGCGACGCCACCGCCGCGCGCCAGCCTCATGCTACGGCCCGACGCCACCGGATCCACCTTCTCGAACGTCGGGTCGTGGTCGAGACGGTGATCGGCGAAGTCCTACGCGTCCGCCCGCAGCCGTGCGTGGTATTCCTGCAGCGAGGTCACGTCCAGCGGCCGCTTGCGCAACCATTCCAACGCCTGCAGCGTCGCCGCAGCTGCTGCCAGCGTGGTGATGCAGGGCGTCTTGTAGGTCACCGAGTTGGCGCGGATCAGCTTGTCGTCGCTGCGCTCCAGGCGACCGCTCGGGGTGTTGATCACCAGCTTGACCTCGCGGTTCTTGATGAGGTCGAGCACGTGTGGCCGGCCTTCGTGGATCTTGAACACGCGCTCGGCCGGCACCCCACTGTTGGTCAGCGCGCGCGCCGTGCCGCTCGTGGCCACGAGCTTGAAGCCGAGTGCGTGCAGGCGGTTCGCCAGCGACAGGATGAAGCGCTTGTCTTCGTCGCGCACCGACAAGAACACCGTGCCGGGCTCCGTGCTGCGCATGTCGGGCAAGTTCACGCCGGCGCCGATCTGCGCCTTGGCGAAGGCGGCGCCGAAGTTGTTGTCGATGCCCATCACTTCGCCCGTCGACTTCATCTCTGGACCGAGCAGCGTGTCGATGCCGGGGAACTTGTTGAACGGGAACACCGGCGCCTTGACCGAGAAGTACTCGGGCACGATCGCCTGCGTGAACCCTAGCTCGCTCAGCTTCTGCCCGAGCATCACTTGCGCCGCCAGCTTGGCCAGCGGCACGCCGATGGCCTTGCTCACGAACGGGGCGGTGCGCGACGCGCGCGGGTTCACTTCGAGCACGTAGACCACCGAGCCGCGCACCGCGAACTGAATGTTCATCAGGCCGATGACCTTCAGCTCCTTGGCCAGACGGATCGTCGAGTCGGTGATCTCGGCGATCAGCTCGTCGCTCAAGGTGTACGCCGGCAGCGAGCAGCTCGAGTCGCCGGAGTGAATGCCGGCCTCCTCGATGTGCTCCATGATGCCGCCGATCACCACCGTCTCGCCGTCGGCGATCGCGTCGACGTCGACCTCGATCGCGTTGTCGAGGAACTTGTCGATCAGGATCGGCCGCTCGGCCGAGATCGACGTGCGCTCGGCCATGTAGGCCTGCAACGACGCGCGGTCGTACACGATGCGCATGGCGCGCCCGCCGAGCACGAAGCTCGGCCGCACGACCACTGGGTAGCTGATGGACTCGGCGCAGCGCACGGCCTCCTCCGTGTTCTTGGCCATGCCGTTTGCCGGTTGGCGCAGCTCGAGCTTGTTGACCACCTGCGTGAACAAGTCGCGGTCTTCGGCGCGCTCGATCGAATCGACGCTGGTGCCCACGATCGGCGCGCCGTGATCGAGCAGTCCGCGCGCCAGGTTGAGTGGCGTTTGGCCGCCAAACTGCGGGATCACGCCGTGTGCCTTCACGGTCTCGATGACGTTCATCACGTCCTCGTGCGTGAGCGGTTCGAAGAACAGCATGTCGCTGGTGTCGAAGTCGGTCGACACCGTCTCCGGGTTGCTGTTCACCATCACCACCGCGTAGCCCTGCGCGCGCAGCGCCATCGCCGCGTGCACGCAGCAGTAGTCGAACTCGATGCCCTGGCCGATCCGGTTGGGCCCGCCGCCGAGCACGACGACGGCCTTCTTGTCGGGCGGCACGCGCACCTCGTTCTCGACCCCGTCGTACGTCGAGTAGTAGTACGGCGTGTAGGCCTCGAACTCGGCCGCGCAGGTGTCGACCAGCTTGTACACCGGATTCACGCCGATCCGCTGTCGATGCGCGCGCACGTCCCAATCGCTCACGCGCGTCTGCGTGCTGCACGCTGCCGCGATCTGTCGATCGGAGTAGCCGAGCTTCTTGGTGAGCAGCATGAACGGCTTGTCCCACGCCGCGAGCCCCCTGAGCCCGCGCTCGGCCATCACCTTCTCGTGCTGCACCAAGTCCCAGAGCTGATTCAAGAACCAGGGGTCGATGCCGTGCGTGTAGTCGTTGATCTCGTCGACCGACATCCCCATCAGCATCGCGGTGCGGATCCAGTCGATGCGGTCGGCGCGCGGCGTGGCCAGGTGGAAGCGCAGTTCGTCGCGCTCGCACTGCTCGGGCTTCACGTGCGGCTTGCCCGGCTGATTGCCAAAGCCGGTGCGTCCGGTTTCCAAGGAGCGCAGCGCCTTCTGCATCGCTTCCTTGAACGTGCGTCCGATCGACATCACTTCGCCCACCGACTTCATCTGCGTGGTGAGCGTGGGGTCCGCGGTGGGGAACTTCTCGAACGCCCAGCGCGGGAACTTGACGACGCAGTAGTCGATCGTCGGCTCGAAGCAGGCCGGCGTCTCCTTGGTGATGTCGTTCTGGATCTCGGGCAGCGTGTAGCCGACCGCCAGCTTGGCGGCGATCTTGGCGATCGGAAACCCCGTGGCCTTGCTCGCCAGCGCCGAGCTGCGCGACACGCGCGGGTTCATCTCGACCACGATCATGCGCCCGTCTTTGGGGTCGATCGCGAACTGCACGTTGCTACCGCCCGTCGTCACGCCGATCTCGCGCATCACCGCGATCGACGCGTCGCGCATGCGCTGATACTCGCGGTCGGTCAGGGTCTGCGCCGGGGCCACCGTGATCGAATCGCCGGTGTGAATGCCCATCGGATCGAAGTTCTCGATCGAGCACACGATGACCACGTTGTCCTTGTGGTCGCGCATGACCTCGAGCTCGAACTCCTTCCAACCGATCAGCGACTCGTCGATCAGCAGCTCGTGGTTGAGCGACAGGTCGAGGCCGCGGCCGCAGATCTCGCGGAACTCGTCGAGGTTGTAGGCGATGCCGCCGCCGGTGCCGCCGAGCGTGAAGCCCGGCCGGATCACGCACGGCAAGCCGATCTCGTCGACCGCCGACATCGCCTCCTCCATGGAGTAGGCCAGGCGCGAGCGCGGCATGTCGAGGCCGATCTTCAGCATGGCCTTGCGGAACAGGTCGCGCGACTCGGCCTTGGCGATCACGTCGCGCGTGGCGCCGAGCATCTCGCAGTCGTAGCGCTCGAACACGCCCATGTCGGCGAGCTGCATCGCCGTGTTGAGCGCCGTTTGGCCCCCCATCGTGGGCAGCACCGCGTCCGGCCGTTCCTTGGCGATGATCTTCTCGACCGTCTCGGGCGTGATCGGCTCGATGTACGTGCGATCCGCCGTCTCCGGATCGGTCATGATCGTCGCCGGGTTGCTGTTGATCAGGATGATCTTGAACCCGTCCTCGCGCAGCGCCTTGCAGGCTTGAGTTCCGGAATAGTCGAACTCACAGGCCTGACCGATGACGATCGGGCCCGAACCGATGAGCAGAATCGATTCGATGTCCTGGCGGCGCGGCATGGTTTCGCCGCGGACTAGAGCAGAGGAAGTTGGGCGCGGCGAGCAAAAAGAAAGGCGCGGCGGGCACGAGCTGTGACGGCTTCGCGCGGGTGAGCCACGGATCGACCAACGGTTGTGGCCCGCTCGTAACCGTTCACGGGGCGAAGCTCCGGGGCCTCGTGCTCCTGTGCCAACAGGCCGCACCCGTGCTTGCGCCGGTCACTCCGCTGGTCGCACGCGGATGCGGTTCGCGGTCACCGTGATGAGTGCACCGCTGGCAAGGGTGGCCGCATGCTTCACCAGGACCAGCAGGCAACGCTGCACCAAGGTGTCCAAGGGCAGCGTGACCAGTCGAACGATGCCCCGGTGCCGCCTGCGCTTGAGCACCGCGAGCGTGCCGAAGTCCTTGTCGAGGAGGATCAGCACGGATCAGGGGCCGACCGGTTCCACGCGCTCGTTGCCCACGAGCCGTCGTGCAAACAGCAGGCAGGCGCGGATGTCGTCGCCGTCGAGCCACGGATAGCCACGGAGGATCGTCTCGGTCGAGTCGCCGGCCGCAAGCATGCCCAGGACGTGCTCCACCGCCAGACGACGGCCTCGCACGATGGGCTTCCCACCGAAGATCCGCGGATTGAAGGTGATCCGCTTGAGGAGCTGGTCTTCGCCGACGGGCTTGCGTGCGCGGGAGCTGGCCATTGGCGACGATGCTACCATGGACCCTGACCGGTCCGGCCTGGTGGTGGAGGTGCCGATCGTTCGGCGTCGCCGGTGATCGGGTTCGCGCACACGGTGGTCATGACGATCGGCGCACGAATTGAATCGTGGCGAGTTGGCGCCTGCCGTAGCCTCGCGCGCCCCGCGAGCACTCGCGGTTCTCAGCCCAAACGAGGTCCCATGGTCTTGGTGCGCACCGCGGCGTGTTTCTTGGCTCTCTACTCGATCTGCGCCAACTCGCCCGCGCAGGAGATCGTCTCGCCGGAGATCCCGCAGATCGACGGCGCCTGGTGGCAAGTGGCCGGCAACCCCGAGTTGGGCGTGTTCTCGAGCCAATGGCAGCAGCCGGTGGACTTCGCCATCTGGCAAGCGGCCGACGGCACGTGGCAGATCTGGTCGTGCATCCGCTTCACGTGGTGCGGCGGCGCAACGCGCTTGTTCCACCGCTGGGAGGGCAGGCGCATCACCGATACCGACTGGAAGCCCATGGGCATCGCGATGCTGGCCGATCCGACGCTGGGCGAGACCCTCGGTGGTTTGCAGGCGCCGCACGTGTTCAAGGAGAACGGCGTCTTCTACATGGTGTACGGCGACTGGCATCGGATCTGTCTCGCCAGCAGCCGCGACGGCAAGGAGTGGAAGCGCGTGCTCAATCAGCGTGGCCAGCCGGATCTGTTCACGGGTCCCTATGTGCACTCGCGCGACGCGATGGTCTTGAAGGTCGGCGGCCTCCATCACTGTTACTACATGGGCAACTGGGTCGGCGCCCAATACCCCGCGGCCGTGTTCTGCCGGACTTCGTCGGACCTCGCGCAGTGGAGTGCGCCGATCATGGTCGCCGCTGGCGGGATCGCGGGCAGCTTCCTCGGTGACTGTGAGTGTCCATTCACGGTGGCGAAGAACAGCATGTTCTACCTGTGCCGGACCCAGCTCTACGGACCGAACAACGTGAGCACCGTATACGCCTCGCCCCATCCGTTGAACTTCGGCGTCGGCGACGATCGCTACCGCATCTGCACTCTGCCGGTGGCGGCGCCCGAGATCGTGCTCGACGGTGGGCAGTACTACATTGCGGCGCTCAATCCGAACCTCGACGGTATCCGCATCGCGCGCTTGCGTTGGGCGAGAAGGTGAACGGCGGGCGCGGCCGGCCGACGCCGCGCGTAGGCCAGTTCCCGCGCGGCAGCGCAACCACGCGCGCCCGCTTGACCACCCTTCGTCGCGTGCGCTGGCGCCGACCTGTTCCTAGACTGTGCCGCCCCGATGGCCGAGCCTTCGCCGCAGCAACCCCCCGGCGCCCTCGACGCTGCCCTCGAACGCTACTTCGGGTTCACCTCGCTGCGCCCGTTGCAGCGCGAAGCGATCGACGCGGCGCTCGCGGGGCGCGACTCCTTGGTGGTGCTGCCGACCGGTGGGGGCAAGTCGCTCTGCTACCAACTGCCGCCGCTGATCAACGGCAAGCTCACCGTGGTGGTGTCGCCGCTCATCGCGTTGATGCAGGATCAAGTCGACGGCCTGCGCCTGCAGGGCTACCCGGCGGCCGCGCTGCACTCGAATCTCGATGCCGGCGCGCGCGCCGACATGCAGAAGCTGGCGGTGAGCGGCGACATGAAGCTGCTGCTGGTCGCCCCCGAGCGCCTGTTCCAAGAGCACTTCTTGCGCTGGCTCGAACAGCGCGACGTCGGCGCCTTTGCCATCGACGAAGCGCACTGCATCAGCCAGTGGGGGCACGATTTTCGGCCGGAGTACCGTCGGCTCGCCGAGCTGCGCGCGCGCTTCCCGCAGGTGCCTTTTCAGGCCTACACCGCCACCGCCACGCCGCGTGTGCGCGAGGACATCGCCGCGCAGTTGCAGCTGCGCGATCCGGCGTTGCTGGTGGGCATCTTCGATCGCCCCAACCTCACGTATCGCGTGCTGCCGCGCGTCGACCTCGCACAGCAGGTCGCCGAGGCGATCTTGCGCCATCCTGACGCGGCCGCGATCATCTACTGCATCGCGCGCAAGGACACCGAGAGCCTGGTCGACGCGCTGCGCAGCAGCGGTATCGCCGCGGCCGCGTATCACGCGGGCCTCGCGGCGTCGAAGCGCACGCAGGTGAGCGCCGACTTCCGGGCCGAGCGTCTGCACGTGGTGGTCGCCACCGTCGCGTTCGGCATGGGCATCGACCGCGGTGACGTTCGCCTCGTGGTGCACGCGGCGATGCCCAAGAGCGTCGAGCATTATCAGCAAGAGACCGGGCGCGCCGGGCGCGACGGCCTGCCCGCCGAGTGCTTGCTGCTCTACTCGGCGGCGGACGCGGCGAAGTGGCGCACGGTGATGGAACGTAGCGCGCAGGAAACCGGCGCCGACTCCGAGAGCTTGCGCGTGCAGCTCGACTTGCTGCAACACATGCAGCGGCTCGCCAACCGCGCGCGCTGCCGGCACCGCGCGCTCAGCGAGTACTTTGGCCAGGACTACCCCGAGCCGAACTGCGGCGCCTGCGACTTCTGCCTCAGCGAGTTGGAGCCGGTCGCCGACGCGCACGCGACGGCGCAGAAGATCCTTTCGGCGGTGTTCCGCACCGGCCAGCGTTTTGGCGCCAGCTACGTCATCGACGTGTTGCGCGGCAGCAAGGGCGCGAAGGTGATCGAGCGCGGCCACGACAAGCTGCCAACGTTCGGCCTCTTGGCCGACGTCGCCGCGCAGCGCTTGGGCAACTACATCGATCAGCTCGTCGATGCTGGCGACCTGTCGCGCAGCGAGGGCGACTACCCGGTGCTCGTGCTCACCCCGGCCTCGGCGCAGATCCTGCGCGCCGAGCGGCAAGCGGTGTTGCTGGAACCCAAGGTCAACCTGGCGGCGCGGCCGGCGCGTGAACGGCGTGGGCGCAAGCGTGGCGAGGCCGATGGGCCCGACTTGCAGCCGGCCGAGCGCGACCTCTTCGAGGCGCTGCGCAGCCTGCGCCGCGACTTGGCGCGCGAGCTGTCGGTGCCGCCGTACGTCGTGTTCTCCGATGTCACGCTGGAAGAACTGTCGCGCGCGCGCCCGTCGACTCCGCTGGCGATGTTGCAAGTTCGCGGCGTCGGGCAGAAGAAGCTCGAGTCGTTCGGCGAGCGCTTCCTGGCGGCGATCGCCGCGCACTGCGCGTCGGCTGGCTTGGAACTCGACGCTGCAGCGACCGACCGGCCGCGGCCCGCGCCGCGCGCCGTCACCTCCGAGCCAGCGGCCGCCAGCACGAGCCTTGCCGCCACCCGCGCCAAGGAGCTGTTCCGGCGCGGCGCCTCGGTGGAGGCCGTGGCGGCGGCGACCGGCCGCGCGCTCGGTACCGTTTGGCAGTACCTCTCGGACTTCATCCGGCAAGAGCAGCCGGCGTCGATCGAGCCGTGGGTGCCGGCCGACATCGAGGCGCGCGTCGCCGCCGCGCTGACCGCGGCGACCGACGGACGGCTGAAGCCGGTGTTCGAGGCGCTGGGCGGCGCCGTGACCTACGAGGTCCTGCGCACGGTCGCGGTGCATCGGCAGCGCCAGGCGGCGGCCGACGAAGCGCCGGGGCCGCAGTAGTTGGCGACCAGCTCGGGGCGTGGCCCCGCCACGCTCAATTCGTCGCCAGACGGGGCGCGAACGCGCGGACGGCTGTCACACCCCACTCGCGGTCGTCGTTTGTCGGTAGAGTGCGCGCCAACCCATGGACTCTGCCGACGAGATCAGCACCCTGGAGCTCGTTCGGCGCGCCGCACGCGACCCGGTGTGTCTCGAGCAGTTGTTGGCACGCTACCAGAGTTTTTTCCTCGTATGCGTAAAGCAGCAGATGGGAAAGCGCCTGGCGGCGACCGTGCAGCCGGAAGACATCGTGCAGCACGCACTGCAGGCGGTGGCCAAGTCGATCGCGCACGTGAGCTTTGGCAACGAGGCAGCCTTCGAGGCCTGGCTGCGCGTGATCGTGCGGAACCGGATCATCGACCTTGGCAAGGGTCTCGACCGCCATCCGCCATGTCGTTCGATCGACGAGGCGGGCACTGTTGGGTCGCATGGTTCCAACGCGGCCTTCGGCGATGGTCTCGTCGGGCGGGGCGGCTTGTCGTCGCACTGGCGGCGCGAGCACGCGCAAATGTCGATTGCCCACGTGCTCGACCGGCTGCCGAGACACTTCGCCACCGTGTTGCGGATGGTGCGGATCGAAGGCCGACCGACCGCCGAGGTGGCGCGCTTGCTGGGCAAGCAGGAGAACGCAGTGCGCCAGTTGTTGTCGCGCGCGCTAGAGAAGTGTCGCGACGTCATGCGCGGACCTGGTTCTGGGCTCGGGGAATGAGCGCGAACCCGACGCCAGACATCGACGTGGTGCTCGCCGAGTACTTCGACCGCAAGGCCCTTGGTGAGTCGGTGTCCTCGGCCGAGTACCTGGCCCGTTATCCAGCGTTGGCCGCTCGGTTGACGGAGTACTTCGCCACCGCCGCCGACCTCGACGCGTTGATCGCGACCGACCCGGCCTTCCCGGTGGCCAATCAGCAGCTCGGCGACTACCGGCTCGAGCGCATGCTCGGCCGCGGCGCCATGGGCGTCGTGTATTTGGCCGAACGGGGTCGCGATGGGCAGAAGGTGGCGATCAAGGTGCTTGGCTCGGCGCTCACGCAGTCGAACGACAGCCTGCAGCGTTTCCGGCGCGAGGCGGCGGTGGCAGCTCGGCTGCGCCACGCTCACCTGGTCGGTGTGCACGAACTCGGCGAGACGCAGGGCTACACGTTCTTCGCGATGGACTACGTGCGCGGCGTCACGCTCGGGCTCGTGTTGGCGCGGCTGCGCGAACTACGCGACCACGGTGTCGCGGAGCCCAGCTTGACGCGCGTGGCGCGCGAGCTGGTGGACGGCGACGCGGGCGACATGGCGGCGTCGACCGAGGATCGGTTTGCCTCCGGCGCGCGCATCGTGGCAGCGATCGCCGATGCCCTCGACTACGCCCACCAGAACGGCGTGCTGCATCGCGACGTCAAGCCGCAGAACGTGCTGATCGACGCGGCCTCGACGCCCAAGCTGAGTGACTTCGGCCTGGCCAAGGACATGACCGCCGCCTCAGTGTCGCGCCTGCACACGCCGCTCGGCACGGTGCCGTACATGAGCCCGGAGATGATCGCGCAGAACGGCACGCCGATCGATCACCGCACCGACGTCTACTCGTTGGGGGTCACGTTCTACGAGGTGTTGACGTTGGACCTGCCGTTCGTCGGTCACTCGGTGCACGACCTCTGTCGGCGTATCGAGATCGACGAGCCGCGCTCGCTGAGTCGTTTCGACGCTCGCATCCCGCGCGCCCTGCAAGCGATTGCCCTCAAGGCGATGGCCAAGCGTCCGGCCCACCGCTTCGCCTCGTGTGGCGAGATGGCGGAGGAACTGCGCCGCTATCTGCGCGGCGAACCAGTGCGCACACGCATGCCGTCGGCCATGCGGCGTGTGCTCGCGGCCGGGCGCCGGTACCCGCGCCTCTTGGCGGCGGGCGCCGTGTTGCTGGTCTCGCTGGCCGCCGTGGGGATCGTGTACGGCCTCGAGGCTCGCCGCATCGACGCGTTGCTGGTCGAGGGAGGCCGGCTGATTGGCGAAGAGAGCTATGCGAACGCGGCGACGCTCCTAGCGTCTGCCGAGGGCACGGACCCTCGCATCGACGCCTTGTTGCGGCAGGCTCATGGCACCCAGCGAGTCGCGCTGCAGTTGCCCAGCGGTGAGCCTCCGAGCCGGCTCACGGTGCTCACTCTGCATGGTCCGAACTACCCCGAGGTCGAAGCGATGCCCGGCGAGGAAGTCGACCTTCGCCCAGGCGATCACATCGTCACGCTGCGGACCGCGAGCGGTCAACTCAGCGAGCGTCATGTCATCGTGCTTCGCGGGCAGGCGCACGCGGCGATCCGTTTTGCCCCTTGGCGCGACGCGAGTCATCCCCCCGAGGGGATGGTCCGGGTTCCCGCAGGTACCTACCAGATCGGCTATGACCCGCCGAAAGGGACGATGTCGTTTGCTTGGCCGCTCCAGACGGTCACGGTGCGAGCCTACGACATTGACCGGAACGAGGTCACCAACGAGGAGTACCAGCGCTTTGTGGACGCGACGGGTGAGAAGAACGCGCCGTGGCCGAGTGGTCGGAGTCTGCCCGAGGACGCGCGCCTTCCGGTGGTGGGCGTGGCCTTTGCCCAGGCGATGGCGTACGCCGCGTGGTGCGGCAAGCGCCTGCCGACCGAGATCGAGTGGGAAGTGGCTGGCCGCGGTCCGGATGGCCGAATCTACTCGTGGGGCAACGACCCTGGCGACGCAACGCAGTGTGCGAACCTCGGGATGGCCGCCGACGCCCTTCGCCCCACCGGCAGCGTTGGCAAGCTGATGTCGGTCGACGCGTCAACTCGCGACGTCAGTGCGTTCGATGTGAGGCACTTGGTCGGCAACGCACACGAGTGGGTGGCTGATCCGTTGGTCATGCCTGACCGACCGTCGTCGAGCGCGCTCGAGGACGGTGACCGACGGGTGGTGCGCGGCGCTTCGTGCCTGATGCGAGTCCCGATATCGCCTTGCCTGAGCGCGCGCCGGCCGATCGGCGGAGCCCCGAGGGAACATTTTGGCTTTCGCTGCGCGTGCACCGCTCGTGACTGACAAACAGACTTCGAGAGCGCGCCGTCGATTCACGGTTCGCTCGCACACAGAGTGGAAGAACGAGGGAATGACCCATGCGTAGTGACAAGAGCGACGACGGCGCAGCTCCCGGGCGCGAACCGTCTCCCAAGTCTGACAAAGGCAAGCAGCCGCCCATGGCCAAGGTCGCCGTGCGTTGCACGCCTGCCGTGGAGATCAAGCTGCGGAACTGGCCGCCGCCGGGCCAGAGCAAGAAGCAGGCGGCCGAGTTGGCGCGCAAGATCGCCGTCGATGTCGAGCAGCGGCTGCTGAGCCTGGTGACCGAAGCGAGCGCCGCAGCGGGTCACACAACGCTGCTTAGCGGACCGAGCTGCCACATGGTCGGTTGGGATGAAGTGACCGTGATGGAGAACGGTGCCGAGGTGCACTATCGCATCGAGCATTACGCGTGCGACGACGGCTCGACCTATGACCTGCAGGTGCCGATCTGAAGTCGGGGCAAGCCCATCGCGAGCGCCATGTCAGCCGCCCACCAGCGCCTGACACCGGCGCACCGACTCCCGCACGTCGTCATCGCTGGTGCGCGGGTTCACCACGCAAAAGCGCAGCGCGTAGCGGCCGGCCACGCGCGACGACGACAGCATCACGAACCCGTCGGCGAGCAGGGCCTCCAATAGGCGCTGCGTCGCCGCCTCGCCGGCCGCGACCGCGAAGGTGAACACCGACAGGCTCGGTGGCGTGACGATGGTGAAGCGCGGGTCGGCGGCGAGGAGGTCGCACGCGAGCCTGGCGAGGCGCAGGTCGTTGACGATCGCGGCGCGGATCTGCTGCACGCCGCACGCGCGCAGCAGGAACCACAGCTTGAGCGCGCGGTTGCCGCGCGACAGTTCCTGACCCCGCTCGAAGAAGTTCACCTCGTTGCGGGGCACGTCTTGCATGTAGCCGGCGTGATCGGCGGCGAACGCAGCGCGTAGCTCGTCGAGGCGTGGCGTCAGCAGGCAACCGCACTCGAAGGGGGCATACAGCCACTTGTGCGGATCGAGCGTGATCGAGTCGGCCTGTTCCCAGCCAGCGAGCTTGCTGCGCTCCTCGGGCAGTAACCCGATCGCGCCGCCATACGCGCCGTCGACATGGAACCACATGCCATGGCCGCGGCAGAGATCGCCGAGCGCGCGCAGCGGATCGATCGCACCGGTGGTGGTCGAGCCGGCGTTGGCGCACAGGAACGCGGGCCACTTCCCAGCCGCCGCGTCTTCTGCCACCGCGGCGGCGACCACGGCCGGATCGAGCGTGAGGTCGGCACGCGTGGCAGCGTGCGCACGTGGGTCACGCCGAGTACGCGCGCCGCCTTGGCCATCGAATAGTGCGTCTCAGCGCCCACGTAGACCACGGCGCGGGCGCGCTCGCTCGGTCGCCGGCTGAGCGCTGCGGCCAGCGCGCTGGTGTTGGCCAACGAGCCACCGCTGGTGATCACGCCGCCGAACGCGGTGGGCAACGCGAGCGCTTGGCGCAGCCAGGCGACGACCAGCAGCTCGAGTTGTGCCATCGCCGCGCCCCCGAGCCAGGTGCCGACAAACAGGTTGGTGGCGGCGGCCGTCATCTCGCCGATGGCCCCGGCCCAACTTCCCGGTCCCGGGATGTAGGCGAAGAAGCGCGGGTGGTTGACCTGCGTGCTGTGCGGCAGAAGGTCTTCGAAGAAGCGCTGCAGGCAAGCCTCGATCCCAAGCCCAGTCTCCGGCAGCGGCTCGTCGACGATCGCGGCAAGTTCGGCGGCGGTGTAGCGCCGCGCCACGCGCTGCTGGCGCTGGTTCGCGAGGTGGTTTACCGCGCGATCGATGGCGGCGTAGCCGGCGCGACGCATGGTCTCGAGATCAGGGTTCAACGGGAACATCGCGCGCAGCGTCGCCGCGCAGGGTCCTTGGCGCCCGAAGAAATCGCAGCATGCGGGTGGCGCGCCGCGCGGACGTCGTGCTCGAGGAGTGAGTCGGCGCGCGCAGCCGCGGTTGACTTCCGTCGGCGCGCCGTCGAACATCCCCGCCTCGCGCCAGGAAACCACGATGTCTCGACTTCAAGCGATGTGGGCGGCCTTTCGGCACCCGGTTCATCCCGAGAACCGCAAGAACCTCGCGCGCGTGCGCGAGCGGGTGCCGGAGAAGTTCAAGACGCCGCAGCAGATGTATGGCGTGCACGGCGAGGGCTGCGGGGCGACCATCGGCGCGATGCCGCGCTGCGACTTTGCGTGCCGCGGTTGTTACCTCGGCGAGGACGCCAACAAGATCCCGGCGGAGGGGCTCGACGCGATCAAGGCGCAGATGCGCGTGCTGCGCCAGCAAGTTGGCCGCTGGGGCAACCTGCAGCTCACCGACGGCGAGATCACGCTGCGCCCCGAGTCCGACATCATCGAGCTGCTGCGCTACGCGCGCGAGATCCAGCTCCTGCCGATGCTGATGACGCACGGCGACACCTTCCGGCGCAACCCCGGCATGCTCGAGCGGCTGGTGCTCGGCGGTCTGCGCGAGGTGAGCATCCACATCGACACCACGCAGCGGGGCCGGCGCGGTGACATGTATCGCTTTGCCAAGACCGAAGAAGAACTCAATCCACTGCGCGACGAGTTCGCTGAGATGGTGCGCGAGGTGCGGCGCAAGACCAAGAAGCAGCTGCGCGCGGCGTCGACGATGACGGTGACCAGCGACAACCTCGTCGGCGTGCCGACTGTGGTCGACTGGATGGCGCGCAACGCTGACGCGTTCTGCCTCATCAGCTTTCAGCCCATCGCGCAGGTCGGCCGTACCGAGGACGGGCTTGGCGGCACGGTCGAGATCGATCATCTGTGGCGGCAGATCAGCGTCGGCATGTGGGGCACGCCAGACCACGTGCATCGGCTCGACCGCGGCGTCACCTTCCTTGGCCACCCCGAGTGCACGCGCTACGTCACCGGCGCGGTGCGCACCAGCAACGACGGTAAGCGTGAGTATCTGTCGACGCGCGACTTCGGCGACGACAAGACCGACCAGCGCGTGCGCGCGTTCTTCAAGCGCTTTGGCGGCATCACCTTCCGCTCCGATCGTGGCGTCCTGGAGATTGGTGCCCGCGCGCTCGGCATGCTGGCGCACGCGCCGTTCTTCTTTGGCTGGAACACGCTGCCGTACGCCTGGAAGTGGCTCAGCCGCATCGGCGATGGTCATCCGTTGCGCGCGCTCGGCGGCTTGCTCAGCAAGCGGATCAAGCTGCACGGCTTGATGTTGTCGAGTCACCACTTCATGAGCCGGCAACAGATCGAAACGCCACTCGGGCGTGAGCGTCTCGACCTGTGCATCTTCCACGTGTCGGTCAACGGCAAGATCGTGTCGATGTGCGAGGCGAACGCGCTCGGCGTGCGCGACCAGTACTACGCGGCGCTCATGCCCAAGGATGCGCCGGCGGCGCCCGTGGATCGTGAACTCGTGGGCACGGGTGCTCATCGTCGAGGCTGACAATGCGCTGGGCAGCCGGTGCGGCGATGTAGACGACGGCTTTGCGTTGGCGGCGCTGCTCGGAGGCAACGTGGCGGCGATGACGGTTGTCTCGACGTTCGGCAACACCAGTGAGACGGAGGCCGATGCCAACAACCGGGCGCTGGTCACCGTGAGCGGCGTGCGGGTGCGGCATGTGCGCGGTGCCGCGCGGCGTGGGCAGCAAGACGCTGAGGCAGTCACGTTGCTGTGCGACGCGGGCAAGGACGCAGTGCTGCTGGCGCTCGGGCCCCTGACGACGCTCGCGGCGGCGCTTGTGCGCAATCCCGACCTCCAGCTAGCGGGCGTCGTCGTGGTCGGCGGCGACATGCAAAGTCGCGGGCGCTGGCCGCCGCTTTGGCCGCACGAGTTCAACTTCTGTCTCGACCGCAAGGCAGCGTGTGCGGTGTTCGCCTCGCATCTGCCGCTCACGCTGGTGCCGCTCGACGTGGGCCGCCGCATGTTGCTGCCGCGACGTTACGTCGAGGCGCTGCCCGGCCGCGTTGGGGGTTACCTAGGCCACCACGCAGCCCGCCGATTGACGCGCAATCGAAGGTGGCTCCGGGTCGACGCCCTGCGTGGCTACGACCTGCTGGCGGCGATGACCGTGCTGGCGCCCGACCTGTTGCAGTGCAGCGAGCAGCGCATTCGCCTGCACCGGCGTGCCTTCCTTGCGCGCGGCGTGGGGCGCGAGGTCAAGGTCGTCGTCGACTTCGACGCGCCGGCAATCTTGGCGACGCTGGCGGCGCGCGTGGGTCGCCTCGGCGCCCCTCCACAGGAGTAGGCCGCGACAATCCTCGGTAACTCCGCATGGTCGAACGGCCAGCCGGCGCGTAGCTTTCGGTCCTTCGAGCGCCGCGAGAGTTCGCGACGCAGGCTAGCCCACGGTCTTGGTCGTTCGCACGATGCTCAATCTGCCACAACACAGCGGCACCCGCGCGTGCCTGCTTCTCATGGTCGCGTTGTCTTCGTGCACCACCTACGTGCCACCGCCCGAGGTCTCTTTGACGGGCGTCGATCCGCAGGCCGCATGGTCGCGCGTGCTGTCGGCCCATGTAGACAGCGAGGGCCGCATCGACTTCGACGCGATGAAGGCCGACAGCCGCGACCTCGACGTCTTCGTGGCGTGGGTGGCGCTGAACGATCCGCAGTCGAAGCCGGCGCTGTTTCCAACGCGGCAGGATCAACTCGCCTTCTACCTGAACTCCTACAACGCGCTGGCGATGTACAACGTTCTGCACGCAGGTGTGCCGCCCGCCGACACCGCCAAGTTCTTCTACTTCCGTGCGCTCAAGGTGGGCGGTCGCTGGATCTCGCTCTACGACTACGAAAATCAGGTGATCCGGCCGCTGGGCGAAGAGCGCGTGCACTTCGCGCTCAACTGCATGGTGCGCGCGTGTCCGCGCTTGCCGCAGACGCCGTTTTCGGCGACGCAGCTCGACGCACAGCTAGACACAGCGGCGCGCGAGTTCTTCAACAAGCCGCTGCACGTCGAGCTTCGCCCCAACGACAACAAGGTGCGCTTCTCACAGATCCTCGAGTTCTACACCGAGGACTTCCTGAAAAAGGCGCCGAGCCTCATCGACTATGGCAACCGCTACCGGCAGCAAGCGATCCCGGCGGCGTTCCAGGTTGAGTTCATTCCCTATGACTGGGCACTGAATCAGAGCCCGCAGTGAAGCAGCTCGCGCGCACGTTGCAGGTTCTGTTGGCGCTGCTGCTGTGCGCGACGGCGTTGGGCAAGGCCTTGGACGTGCCGGGCTTCGTCGCGGTGATCCGCACCTACGAGGCGCTGCCGGAGTTCGCCTTGTGGCCGGTCGCGGTCGGCATGATCGTCGTCGAGGCGACGCTGGCTCTGCTGCTCGCGCTCGAGGTCAAACCGCGACGGACCGCCACCGCGTGCGCCCTGCTGCACGTGGCGTTCGCCACGTGGGCGATGATCGCGCTGGTGCGCGGGCTGCACGTGCCCAACTGCGGCTGCTTTGGGGTCTTCCTGGTGCGCCCTCTGACGTGGAGCACGGTGTGCGAGGACGGCGTGGTGGTGGCGGTGAGCCTGTTGCTCTGGCGCTTGGTACGTCCGCCGGCGTCGTGACGGTCACCGCGGTGTCGTTCAGTCGAACGGTATCCACGGTTGATTCAAGCAGACTCGAGCGCAGTCGCGAGCACGGGCCAGCTGAGGAACACGGTGGTCGACGCGCCGATGGCGGTTGGCACGACAAAGTGGATTCCGTCGCCGCGGACCTTCTTGTCGCGCCGCAAGAACGGCATCAACTCGGTGGTGGGCGGCAGGGAGTCTGCTTGGAACGCGTAGCGCACTAGAAGTTGGCGAGCGCGGGCGACGTCGGCGGCGGCGAGGTGGCTGCCTTGCGCGGCGACGCTGAGCGCGAAGTGCAGGCCGCGCGCGACGGCGATGCCGTGCGGCAGCGTGTAGCCGCTGTGGGCTTCGAGTGCGTGGCCGAGGCTGTGGCCCAGATTGAGCAGACGGCGCGCGCCGCGTTCGTCGAAGTCTGACTCCACCAACGCGATCTTGGCGGTGAGCCCCAAGCGGACGCACTGCGTCAGCGTGTGGTGATCGCGGGCCAACACCGCGTCGGCGTTCGCTTCGAGCAGCGCGAACAGCTCGGCGGACAGGCCGAGCGCCACCTTGAGCAGTTCGCCGAGCCCCGAGCGAAACTCGACCTCGGGCAAGGTTTGCAAGAACGCCAGGTCGATGAGCACGAGGCGCGCGGGGTGAAAGGCGCCGACCAAGTTCTTGCCCTCCGGCAGGTCGATCGCGGTCTTGCCGCCGACGCTGCTGTCGACCATCGCCAGCAGAGTGGTGGGCACCAGCACGAAGTCGAGGCCACGCGCGTACAGCGCTGCCGCCAGGCCGCCGAGATCGCCCACGCTGCCGCCGCCCACGACCACCAACACGGTGTCGCGGTCAACCGCAGCGCGAGCGAGCGTGCGCAGCACGTTCTCGAGCTCCGAGAAGGTCTTGGCCGCTTCGCCGCCGTGCACGGTCAAGCGCGGCTCCAGGTCGCGCAAGGCGTCGGCATGGAGCGCGCCGACGCGCGCATCAATCAGCGCAAACCGCCTGCGTCGCTCGCCGAGCCGTGCCAACATCCCGTCGAGGTCGCGCGCCGTCTCGACGCCAAGCAAGACTTCGGTGGCCGGTGCGCGCGGTGGTGCGCAGCGCAACGCAATCACGTCGCGCTCGCGACCGGCGTCTCCGGCGACCCTCGTCGGCGTCGCCGCCGAAGGAGCAGGCCTTCCTCGTAGCCCGAGTGGTCACGCCGGTCACGTCGGCTCAGCCCGAAGAACAACAGGATCATCACCGCGGTCATCAGGATAACGGTACCGGGGAGTCAGTCCTTCTTCGTGCCCGCGGCTTCAGGCTGCTTGGCTGGCGTCGCCGTCGCTGGCTTGCCGACCACGAACGGCACATCGGCGCGTAGCGGGCCGAAATGAACGCGCAGATTGCCCTGCTTGCCCTCGGCGGCGGCGATCGGCGTGATGCTGAGCCGGCTGGCTGCGTGCTTGTCGTCGCGCTCGGTGTTCATCGCGATGGCGCAGATCTCCTGGTCCTTGTCGCTCAGGAGCACGAGGTGCCACACCAGATCCTCGTCGATGCGGAACGTGAGCTTGTAGGAGCCTGCCGACAGCGCGTTGCCGCCGAGCTGCGTGTCCTTGCTGAGTTTGAGCGAGCCCTTGAGGTAGCTCGTGATGTACTGCTCGTTGTAGTACTTGCGTGCCTGCGTTCCCCCGGCGCCTTTGTCGTTCAGTTGGCGCAGCCAGCCGCCACCGGCCGTGGTGAACGCGGCAAACGAAACCGAGACCTCGGTGTCCTTGTCGAAGGCCAGCGCATGCGTCGCGGTGGGAGCCTTCTCGTTGGTGTTGGTCTGTGCCGGCGCAATCGCGACGAATGCGCACAACGCGGCGAGGTTGGCGAGAGTGTTCATTGGTGATGTGTTCGGGGGCTGGTGGATCAGCGCGCCTGCGCGCCGGTTGTCATTCGAGAGGTCACTCGGCGGGCTTGTCGAACAGGCCACCCAAGTGGAAGTTGGCGATGTCAGAGCGATCGACGATGGCGGCCGCCGCGACGCCGAGCGTCACCGCGATGACCTCGGAGATCTCCTCGGCGGTGGCGCCTTCCTTCTTCGCCTTGCGCAGATGCCCCTCCAGACAGCCCTTGCAGCCGTGCGACAACGACGCGGCGATGGCGACGAACTCCTTGGTCTTGAGGTCGAGCTTCGTCTTGCCGTAGGTGGCCTTGTAGAACTTGAAGTACAGCTCCTTCAGGTCCGGGGTCAGCAACGCGTACGACCGCATCATCGAACTCGGCAGCCGCCCGTCGCCGACGATCGCCGGCTCCTTGGGGTTGCCGTGGGCTTGGCCGTTGTTCGGAGGCGCGTCGGTGGTGGGGGCTGGATGGATGGGCGATGCCTGCGTGGGAGCCGGCGCCTTGGGAGTTGGCTTCTGACCCTTGGCGGCAGACGACGGGGCGGGCGGCTTGGCGACCGGCTTTTTCATGCGGCGTTGTGTGGACGGAGACGGGACGGGACTGTCAGGCCGAAAGCTAACGATTGCCGTCCGACGAGAGGCAACGGATTCTCTCGAAGTTGCCCGTCGACTTCAGCCGCGCACGCGCAGTTGCAGCTTCACCAGCAGATCCCGGTCGCCAGCGATCTCGATCGTGTGAAACGCCCGCTCGAACGGCATCCACGCGCAGTCGCCCACCATCGGTCCGGGCACCACGGCGGGCGCGGGGCAACCGGGGGCACCCGCCTGGTAGCCAAACGGCCACTCGACCAGGCCCATGTCGCCAAACAGTTCTTTGCTGGGCGCCGATAGGTCCAGCAAGTGCAGTGGCTTCGTCAGGCCGGTCTCCGCCTTGACTTCGCGCAACACGGCGTCCTTGAGGTGCTCGTCGAGCCCGATGGGGCCAACGACGGGTCCCATGGGCCACTCCAGCCGGGGCTTCCGGCGCAGCAAGAGGTACTCGATCTCCGCCGCCATCACGCGGAAGACAAAGACGCGCACCTTGTGGTCGAGGGCGAACATGAGCCGCTCCCGCCTCTATCGTCCATGGCCCTACCAAGTTGTGGGCTCGACCAAGTTTTTTGCTGCCTGGCGTCTCGTTCAGGGATCCTTGCGCTCTTCGTTGTGGGCGGGCGCCTTGATGCCGCCGCTTGCCGGCAAGAGCGCATCGCGAAGCGCCGCCTGGCCGGCGGCCTTGGCGAACTCTCTGGCCACGAAGCGCAACGAGTCCGGCAGCGACGACTTGGCGAGGCCCTCGCCCCACGAGTGGCCGCCGCCCTCGATCTTGCGCCAGGTGTGCGGCACTCTCTTCTCCGTCAATGCGGCGTCGAGCAACTCGTTGGTGCCATCGAAGCCGTAGCGATCCTTGGTGCCGGCATCGAAGTAGATCTGCAGCGTGCTGAGCTGCTCGTTGTCGTGACCCGCCACCAGAGCCAGCGGGTTGTTCGCGGCCCACAACTCCTTGTCGATCGGGTCGCCAAACGTCTCCTCGAGCATCGGCGCCAGCCATTCGCTCTTCATCGCCTTCTTGAAGCGATCCGACAGCTTGTCGAGATCGGGCGGGAACACCGCGGCCGAGTGCGTCGCCACCGTGGCGAATAGCTCGGGGTGCTTGAAGGCGATCTTGAGCGCGCCCATGCCACCCATGCTCACGCCCATGAGCGCGCGCTTGCTGCGATCCGCCTCGACGCGGTAGGTCGCGGCGATGTGCGCTAGCAGGTCCTTGACCACCATGTCTTCGGCGCGGCCGGAGTCCTTGCCGTTGATGTAGAAGCTGCTGCGACCCGGCGACGGGCACACCAAGATCAGCTCCGGCACCTCCTTCTTGCCGATCAAGTCGTCGAGCGCCTGGCTGCCGCCCCGATCGTGGAAGCGCATGTGGTCCTCCCACATGCCGTGCAGCCACACCACCAGCGGGTACTTGCGATCCTTGTTCTCCGCGGCGTCGTAGCTCTTCGGTAGATAAATGCCGTAGGGGATCTTGCGTGCCATCGCCTCGCTGGCGAACTCGCGCGCGGCGTAGGTGCCGCACTCGAGATCGGGCGGCGGCACGTCACCGCCGCGGCGGTTGCGTTGCGCGGGTGACGCGGCGAGAAGGCAGAAGAAAGCGAGGGCGGTGGTGGGGAGCTTGCTCATGGCGTGCGGCAATAGCGCGCGGGATTGTAGGCTTCCCGCCGATCTCCCTCGCCGTGTCTGCAAACAATCCGCGCACTTCGGCCGCCGAACGCATCCTCGCGCTCGTCGCGCCGCTCACCAACTACGAGCGCAACCGCCAGGACAAGCCGCGTTGGTCGCTCGACAACATCCGCACGCTGCTGGCGCGACCCGGAGCGACGCCGGCGCGCGGCCTCGCCGTGCAGGTGGGTGGGTCGAAGGGAAAGGGCACCACGGCTCTCTATCTCGACGCGTTGGCACGGCGCCTCGGGTTGCGGTCAGGGGTGTATTTGTCGCCTCACGTCGACGACGTCACCGAGCGCGTGCAGATCGACGGCCAGCCGACTCCCATGTTGGAGGATGTGGTGCGCGAGCTGGTCGACTTTGTGAAGCGATCACGTCTCGCGGACGTGAGCTTCTTCGAAGTGATGACTGCCGCGGCGGCGGAGTGCTACGCCCGCGCCGCGGTCGACCTCGCGGTGTTCGAGGTCGGGCTCGGCGGCCGCCTCGACGCCACGACCGCAGTGCCGGTTGACGCGTCGATCCTCACCAACGTCGAGCTGGAGCACACCGATCTGCTGGGCGACACCGTCGAGGCGATCGCGGGCGAGAAGGCGTACATCCTGCGGCCCGGCAAGGTGGCGTTCACTGCTGCGCGCAACGGCGCACTGCGCGTGATCGAAGCGTATGCGCGCGAGGTGCAGGCACCACTGCGGGTGCTCGACCGCGACCTCCTGCTGGCCATCACGCACGACGACGGACGCACCTTGAGTGGCGTCATCACCGACGGCGGCACGCGCCTGCCGTTCGTGTTGCCCGACGCGGCGACCTTCGAGACGCAGGCGCTGACGCTTGTTGCTTGCTGTCTGCGGGCGCTGCGCCCCGATCTGGCGCCCAACCTCGCTGCGGCGCTCGACCCGGTGCGCTTCCGGCCGCATCTCCCGGCGCGCTTCGAGCGCATCGTGACCCCAGACGGCGTGTTCGTCGTGGATGCCGCTCACACCGAACGTTCCATGCAGGCGACGGCGACCGAGGCGGCGCGCATGGCGCCCGGCCACCGCTTCGCCGTGCTGTTCGCGTCGGCGGCCGGCAAGCGTTGGCAAGCGGAGTTGAGCTGGCTCGCGCCGATTGTCGATACCTTGTACGTGACCAGACTCGAAGGCACGGCCAGCGAGGACGCGCAGACAATCTGTGCGGGCGCACGCACCGTGGGCCTGCGGGCCAAGGCGGTCGACGGTGCGGCCGAGGGTCTCGCGGCTCTGCGCCGGCACCAAGGGCCTTGGTTGGTCACCGGCTCGTTCTACCTTGCCGGTCAGGTCCGTCGCCTTCTCGGGGTGCATGCCGCGTCGCGATCATGAGCAACGAAGACCCTGACAACCTCGACTCCGAGTCTCTTGGCACCGGCACCGCCGGGTATGTCGAGGACCTCTTCGTCACCGACTGCTTCCTGATCAAGGGTCGCTTGACCAACAAGTTCCAGCGCCTCACGCGCATGCTGGAAGACCACGAGCGCTCGTACCTATCGATCGAGGACGCCACTCTGGCGTCGCTGCGCGGACCCGAGGTCATCCGCACGCCGCGCGTGATGGTGAACCAGCGCGAGATCGTGTTTGCGCACGAACTGGTCGACGTCGCGGGTGACAACGCGCAACGCCGCCTCGCCGCCAACGGCAAGACGGTGCGCGTGCGCGGCTTCTACAACGGTGCCGTGCAACTCGAGCTGTCGGGCAACTGCGAGCCCGGCGCCTACGAGCCCAAGCGCGGCAACCGGCGCAACTACTTCATCATGACCGAGCCTGTGGTGCGCGGGCTCAGCTTCGACGAGAACCCCGAGCTGAACATCCTGCGCAAGCTCAGCTACGCGATCGTGCGCAAGGACAAGCTCGCGTACATCTACGACTTCAGCGACGGCGCTGGGGTGTGAGCGCGCGGTCGGCCGGCATTCCGACGTCGGTTGGCGCACGCGCCCGGGTCAGCGCGCGGCCACTGGTTGAATCTCGATCCTCAGGGCGTTCGATGTCGAGAATCCAGCGGGCGGGCAGGGTGGTGGGTTCATCGGGCCCATCCAGCAGAACTGTGCGCTTAGCTCAACGCCGATCAGCTGGGCGTCGTGCGGTATCGCGAGCACGAGGCGGGAGGCACCAGAGCCATTGCTATCGGTCGGCAAAGAGAGCAGCGGGTCGAGCCAGACGTCCACTCCAACCACGCGAATCGGTCGCGTTCGGACGCCGGTTCCGATCAGGATCTCACCCCGCGTGTTCGGTGGCGCACGCGTGCACGTCACAGCGAACTGCGAGTTGCCGATCGATGGAATCGATGTGACGCCGATCGCGAGCGGCCCGTCGCAGCCAGGGCTGGAGGCCCCGATCATCTGGACGCCCGTTGGCAACAGGTCGAGCTTGGCGATGAAAGCGTCCTGGTAAGGGCCGCCATTGTACGACGTATCCCAACCGTCGGCCGTCGTGGGGAAGTTCGACGAACTGGTCTCACCGACGACGACGGCAACGCCACGATCGTCCAGCGTGAGGGCGTGCACGAAGTCGTCGGACGAGCCGCCCAACAGCGTGGAGTAGGTCAGCTGCAGGTACCCGCGCAGACTGGGGTCGAGCCGAGCCACGAAACCATCCTGGGAGTAGCCTGCGTGCCGCCGCATCAGCGCTCCGGGGGTCGTGGGGAACTCGCTGAAGAAGTGCGGCCACCCATTCGACGAGACTTCTCCGGCCAGCGCGACCGGAACGCGAGAGGGCACAGAAAAACGCTGTCGCTCAGGAGCACCTCAGGCGAGGGGCATACGAAGGCACACGTCCCTTTCGGGACCATCGTGTTTCCCATCAGAGGCCGAGGCCTCGACAAAGCCATGAAGACCATCGTAGACAACCGCCTCCTTAGCCGTTTCCCTGGTAGCCTCGTACTGGCTGCCAGCCTCCTGCTCGCGGCCGTGATCGCGCCGCCCGGTGACAGTGCCTCCGCTGCCACCGACATCGTCACGGTCAGCACGAAGGCCAGCCGCGACGCCACGCTTGCAGAACGGCCTGTGCGGGACGAGGAGATCCCGTTCAAGAAAGCGCGCATCTATTGGGAGTACAACGCCACCGCGAATGATCTGGGTGTGCACGTCACTCTCGATGCGGAAGACTGGACGCGTCTGCGGATCGAGAATCCGAGCGAGAGAACGCTGTTCGACGTGAGGGGCCGTGGGCCCTACCAGAATCTCGGCATGACCGAGTTGTTCTTCGAGGGCGCGGAGCCGTCGCTCAACGAGTTCCCTCTCGCACGTCTGCTCGCGATGTTCCCGGAGGGCGACTACACATTCGAGGGCGTGACCGTCAACGCGGAAGAGCTCGAGAGCACGGCCGCGTTCACGCACGCGATACCGGCAGGCCCCCGGGTCTCGGCAACCGTGGGGTCGAACAATCGCCTCCTCATCACCTGGTCCGAAGTGACCTCACCGCCGGTCGGCTTTCCCAACCGGCCCATTGCGATCTCGGGCTATCAGGTGATCGTCGAATCGTTCCAGGTCACGCTGCCGGCCACGGCACGGACCGTCACCGTCCCGCCGGAGTTCGTCGCCGCGCTGACGCCCGGGGAGCACCAGTTCGAAGTTCTGGCGATCGAGCAGGGTGGCAACCAAACGCTCACCGAAGGCTACTTCACCAAGTAGTGGAGTTCGCCGCGGCGCGCCGACGGCCCGAGCGCCAAGGCCGCGTCGCGTGAACCAGAGTGCGGAGCCCGCATGCCACCCTTCGTCAAGCTGTCGCTGCTGCTCGTCTTGCCGCCGCTGGCGTTGGCGCTCGGGTTGTGGTGCATCGCACCGCCGCCCGAGCCTGCGTGGGCCATGTTGCCCGCCACTCCGTGCGCCGAGCTGCTGTCGGTCGGCAGCGAGTCGGGGGGTGTTGCGGCACTGGCGTCGGGGCGGCCCGCATCGAGCCCCATGGCGCCGCCCGACTCTATGGCAATCCGGCACCCTGTGCCGGGTGACGCAAGCCAGCTCCCCGGGCGGAGCCGCGCACGGATCAGAGTCTGTGGCCAAGTGCGGCGCTGCGGTCAGCCCGTCCCACGCTGCGAGCTGACGTTCTACTTTGCGGGTCAAGAGTGGCGTGACAGGCACGCCGACTGGGACCTGACCGATCGCGAAGGTCGCTATGAAGTCGAGATCCCAGCCGCCACCTATCTCGTGTGTTGCGACGCTGGCTGGGGCGCGGTGATCACGCTCGTTTTGCGCAGCGGGCAAGGTCCACTCGCGTTCGACATCGAGCTGCCCCCATGAATGACGGGCCCCACCGCGGCTCTTGCAGCCCAACGCTTGTACTTTCTCGACAGAGTCGCTTACGTGGCCGACGACGAGTCGTCAGGGTTGGATCGTGAGGTCGAGGGCGTTGGAGGCCGACAAGCCAAAGGGCGGGCAAGGCGGCGGTGAGTTGGGGCCGGCCCACAAGAACTGCGCGAAGACGCGCACGCCACCCAACGACGGGACGTTGACGATCGGCACCGACACCTCGCTGGCGCCGACTTGGTTGCTGGTCGCCGGGAGCTGCAGGAACACGAGCGTGGGATCGACCCAGACCTCGGCGCCGAACACCACAACCGGGCTCGCGAACCGGTTGCCAGTGAGCGCAAACAGACCCGACGCGTTCGGCGGCGCGTTGCCGCAGGTGATCGCGAACGCGGCGTTGCCGACGCGCGGCATCGACGTCACTGAGATCGCGAGCGCTCCAGTGCAACCGGCGCTCGAGCGGCCGAACGTGGCGACGCCGGTGGGCAGCATGTCGAGGCGGGCGACGAACGCGTCGAAAGTGCCGCCGTTGTAAGTCGTGTCGAAGGCCCCGGCCGTGGTTGGGAAGTCGGCGGAACTCGTGTTCCCCGCGACGATGGCTTCACCCCGGGCATCGAGCGCCACGGCATCGCCGGTCTCGTGGAACGTCCCGCCGAGGAAGGTCGAGTAGACGAGGCTCAGGAGCGTCGGCGAGAGGCGCGCGACGAACGCATCACCGCCCGGAGCCGTAGGGCCGTTGTACGTCGTGTCGAATGCGCCCGGCGTGGGCGGGAAGTCGGCGGAACCCGTGCTCCCCGCCACGGTGGGCGCGCTCCGCGCATCCAGCGCGAGGGCGTTGATGCGCTCGTCGCTTGTCCCGCCGAGGAAGGTCGAGGCGATGAGGTGCGTGCCCGTCGGCGCGAGCTTGGCGACGAATGCGTCACTCGTGCCGCTCAGGCTCGTGTCGAATGCGCCCGGCGTGGTCGGGAAGTCGGCGGAACCCGTGCTTCCCACCACGGTGGCTACGTCGGTTGCGTCGAGGGCAAGTTCGAACGCGTAATCGACGAGTGTCCCGCCGAGGAAGGTCGAGTAGACGAGGCTTGCCCCCGTCGGCGACAGCCGGGTGACGAAGGCGTCACCAGGGAGGCTGCCGCCGTTGAAGCTGGTGTCGAAGGCGCCCGGCGTGGTCGGGAAGTCGGCGGCGGCGGTTCCGCCCGCGACGGTCGCTGCGCCCTGTGCGTCGACGGCAACCGCGTAGGCGCCGTCGTCGTCCGTCCCGCCCAAGAACGTCGAGTAGACGAGGCTCGCGCCCGTCGGGGCGAGGCGGGCGACGAACGCGTCGCCGTTGTAGAGCGTGCCGCCGTTGTAGGTCGTGTCCAAGGCGCCGACCGTGGTGGGGAAGTCGGACGACGAGGTTTGTCCCGCGACCGTGGCTACGCCCTGCCCGTCGAGGGCGAGGGCGAAGGCCCGGTCACTGGCCGTCCCGCCGAGGAAGGTCGACCAGGCGAGGCTCGCGCCCGTCGGCGACAGCCGGGCCACGAACGCGTCTCTGAAGAAGGCATGACCGTTGAAGCTCTGGTCGAAGGCACCGGGCGTGGTCGGGAAGTCGCTGGACCCGGTCTCGCCGGCGACGGTCGCCACGCCCTGCGCGTCGAGGGCGAGCGCATACGCCGTCTCGTTGCCCGTGCCGCCCAGAAACGTCGAGTAGACGAGACTGGCGCCGTCTTGTGCGAGCCGGGTGACGAAGGCGTCGCCGGGAAGGGGGAGGCTGCCCCCGTTGAAGGTCGCGTCGAAGACGCCCAGCGTGGTCGGGAAGTCGACCGACCCCGTCCCCCCCGCGATGGTCACGGCGCCTTGTGCGTCGAGGGCGAGGGCAAGCGCGTAGTCGTAGCCCGCTCCACCCACGAGCGTCGACCACACCAGGCCGGGGTCGACGACGAGCGCCCAGCCGGGTTGGCGGCCGGTCACGTCGAAGCCGAAGCGGTCATCGCCGCGCAGCACGTAGTGGCAGGCGATGGGGCGCTTGTCCCCCGCTGGGCCCACCTCCCAACTCAGCGGCACCGGCATACGCACGGGGCCCACGCCGGTCTCGAAGACGAGGGCGCCGTCGGTATCGACGCGCATCCGCTCGATACCCTCGACCGCGATCTCGACGGGCCCGAGGTCCGCACCCGGTTGCAGGAGCAGGTCGTACTCGAATTGCCCAGCGTGCTCGCGCGCGCGCACGTCGACGCCGGGTTGCACTTCGCGGTAACGCACCGACTCGTAGAGCGGCACGTCGCTCTGCCACCGGGCTCGGTCAGTGCCGAGGAAGTAGTTGTGACGTCCGGGCAGCTGCACCTCGGCGATCAGGGTCGGTGCGCTCGCGCCCGCGAAGGTCATCCGCACCGCGACGCCGCGCGCGGTCGCGCTCTCCTCTTGGTTCGCCGCGGGTCGCTCCGTCAACGTGAAGGTCCATCCCTTCTCTTCGAGGAACAC
The DNA here is from genome assembly GCA_031423015.1 of Planctomycetota bacterium. Lineage (GTDB taxonomy): Bacteria > Planctomycetota > UBA1135 > UBA1135 > UBA2386 > DATGPD01. The sequence goes on from JANPER010000221.1 coordinate 33,816, forward strand.
GTTCATCGCCCCGACCCGCGCCACGTAGCGCGCGGCGTGTGTCCACTGCCCAAGGTTCGGCACGAACGCCACCGGCAGGCGCCCGAGCCGGCGCGCGCCCTCGGGGTTCGGCACGAAGCAAGAGCGCGGCGTGCGCTGTTCGGCCAAGAGCGACACCAGGGTTGCGAGCGTTGCGATCGCACAGACCGACGTGAGGGAGATCTTCATCTTGGTTCGGTTCAGACTCTGCACGGTGTCATCGCCCGAACACCAGCTCCAGCGCGTTCGTGAAGTCGAGGCCGAGCAAGGTCTGCCCTGGGAAGGCGACGGCCTGCGCGGCCAGGCTCACGCGCGCGAGCGAGGGATGGGACGGGACCGCCAAGCCGATGTCGAAGGTCCCGGCAGCCGGCGCTCGTACCGTCACTGACCCAAAGCTCGTACCCCGTCGCCGGTTGGTAACCGGCGAACAAGAGCGTGCGCTCGTCGAGCGCCTGCAGGTTCAAGGGCCCGTTGCCGGGCGAGTTGCCGGGCACGAGGTCCTTCACGAGGGTCGTGCCGGCGGCGGTGCCGTCACTGCGCCAGAGTTCGCGCCCCGACGCGGTGGTCGTCGCGGCGAAGTAGACGAAGCCGCCCATGCTGGCGAGGCCGCCGGGTGACGAGCCGGTGGGCCCCGGCTCGATGTCGGCGATCAAGCGGGTGCCGGCCGGTGTGCCATCGGTGCGCCACAGCTCGGCGTCGGTATTGCCGCCATTGGCGCTGCCCGCAGCAACGAAATACGTCTGCCCGCCAACCTGCGTGAACTCGCGGGGGAACGAGCCGAACGTCGGCACTTGCTGATCGAGGTCGTCGACCAGGGCTGTGCCCGCGACTGTGCCGTCGCTACGCCACAGCTCGACGCCTGTCTGCTGGGAGGTGGCGGCAAACACGCACGCGTTGCCACTCGCGAGCAACGCGAACCGATCCCCGTCGGCGAGTGTGGCTAGCGGCACGAAGCGCGCACCGCCGGGCAGCCGTCGTGTTCCGAGGAGCGTGCCGTCGGAGACCGAGGTCGTGATCACGGCCGTGACGAAGAACAACCGGTTGCCGTCGGCGACCAGCAAGCTCGGCGCGGTGCCTGTCGTCAACACGGGCACGAAGTTGGTGCCGGCCGGTGTGCCGTCACTCACCCATAGCTCGTAGAACGACGTGGTCTGGTCACGCGCTGCGAAGAACAGCTTGCCCGCCGCCGCAGTCAGTCCGTGCGCAAGGTTCGACGGCACCAGCAGCGTCGTGCCAGCGGTTGTGCCGTCGCTGCGGTAGACGCCAGCGTTGCCGATGAAGAACAGCGCCCCCAAGGTGGCGAGCATCGGTTGGGTCGTCACTTCCGCCGGCAGCGCGACGGCGAGGCGCGTACCCGCGGGCGTGCCGTCGGAACGCCACAACTCGACGGCCTGTGTCGGGTTGACGCGCGACACCGTGAACCACAGCGCACCGCCCTGGACGGTGAGGCTCACCACGGGAACCCCGGCGGCCACGCGAGTCGTACCGGTGGTGGTGCCATCGCTGCGCCAGAGTTCTTGCGTCGCGGTTGCGAAGTAGACCGCACCGGCAAACGGGGTGAGCAACGACGGTCGCGATCCGGCCTCACCTGGCGCGAGGTCGCGCACGAGCGTCGTCCCGACGGTCGTGCCGTCGGTTCGCCACAGCTCGGCGCCGATGCTGCCGTCGTCGGCGGCGAACAGCGTCAGCGTTCCCAGGGGCGCAAAGCCCGCGGGCGACGAGCTACCGCTCCCAGGCCTGATGTCGGCGACGAACTGCGTGCTCCCGGGTAGGCCGCTCGTTCGGTACAGCTCGCGACCCGTCGCGAAGGTCGTGGCTGAGAAGTAGACGTGCGAGCCGACGGTGCGCAGCGCGCCGGGTTCGGACGATGCGGGCGCCCCAGTGGCGTTGGCGTTGATGTCGCGCAGGAGGGCCGGGCTCTGAGCCGAGGCCGTGCTGATCAGACCGACAACGAGGGTCAGGGTGCGTAACAACATGCGAGGACCTCCGAAATGCGCGCGCGGGGCGACGCGTGCGCGAGACATAGCGCGGGAGCGAGAAACCGTAACGCGCCTGTTGGAAAGCAACTGCGGACTCACGTCGGTTCCCGTGCGCCATGCGCGCGAGGCCAGTGCCGACAACCGTACCGTCGGTGCTCCACAACTCGATGCCGCCAGTACCCGGTGTTGCCGTTCCGCCCGCAAAGTAGACACGCGGACCGAACGCGGTCATCCATGCTGCCTCGAAGCTGACCGAGCCGAAGGCCCCGCCTGCGCCTCGGAGATCGACCGTGCCGATGGTGGTGCCGTCGGTGCGCCACAGCCCGCGCCCGAACAGCGGTGCGAGACGGTTGTGCATGAGTCGAGTCAGATTGATTCTCACCCGCGTGCGGGGTGTCGAGTGGTCGTGCGGGTTGTGAGGTGAGCGTATCCACGACGGCACCGCACTTGTTGTGCCGGGCCGATCAAGCGTGCGGAGGTTGAGGCACTCCGCGCCCGAAGCGTTGGTTGGTCTGTGCGCGTCCGCGCCTTGGCGTGCGTGGCTTGCGATGCGCCGATCTGATGTGGGGCCGTACAGAACTGGCGTGACGGGCTAGCCTCGTGTGCCGTGTCGATGCGCGTTCCAGTGACTGAGGGCCCGGTGGCGGCTTGGCTCGATCGGGCGGTGGCGCTCACGGTGCTGGGCGCCGGCGTCGCCGTGATCTGGGCGCTCGCTGGCGTCGAGCCCGACGCGCGTGGCTACGGCACGCACGAGCAACTGGGGATGGCGGAGTGTGGTTGGCCGCAGCGCTACGGCATGCCTTGCCCAACCTGCGGCGTCACGACGGCGGCGTGCTACTTGGTGCACTGGTTACCGTGGCGCGCGTTGGTGACACAGCCGTTTGGCGCGGCCCTTACCGCTACCGGCCTATTCGTGATGGCCAACGCGCTCGCAGATCTGCTGCGCGGCTATTCGTTCATGACGCGCGCCTACTCATTGCGTCTAGGGCACTGGGTCATCGGTGGCGCCCTGCTGCTGCTCGCAGCCTGGGGCTACAAGGTGATCGTCGGGGTGTGACGACGGCGAGTCAGCTGCGCTTGATCTCGTCGCGGAGCAGGTGGTAGCTGCGCAAGCGACTCGCGTGCATGTTGCCGCGTACCGCGCAATCAGCTTCGGTGCGATGCGAGCAGTTCCGGTAGCCGCACTTGTGCGCCAGGTCTTTGATGTCGCGGAAGTAGAACCCCAGCTCCTGCGCGTTGATCTGCCACAGGTGGAAGCCGCGGACGCCTGGCGTGTCGAGGACGTAGCCGCCGCCGGGTAGTGGCACCAACTGCGCCGACGTCGTCGTGTGTTGGCCCTGGCGCAACTTGCCGAGGTCGCCGACGCGCAGGCTGACGCCCGGCACCAGCGCGTTGATCAGCGTCGACTTGCCGGCGCCCGACGGTCCGCAGAGCACGGTGATGCCGATGTGAATGCGCGCCCGCAGCGCGGCCAAGGTGTCGTCGGTGGCGTGGCCTGCCAGCGTGCTCGTCGGATAGACCGTGTAACCCAGGCCGCGGTACAGCTCGATCCACGGCTCGACTTCGTGCTTGGTGTCGCGATCGATCTTGCTCACCACCAAGGCGATCTCCAGGTCTTCGCGCTCGGCGGCAGCCAGCACGCGGTCCGTGAGGAGGGGATCGAAGGCCGGCTCGCGGGCCGGCATCACCACCAGCACCAGCGTGACGTTGGCGGCGATGACCTGCTCGCGTTCGGCTTCGCCGGACGCACGCCGGCTGAAACGGCTGGTGCGCGGCAGCACCGCGTCGATGGCGCCACTGCTGCCTGCGCTGGGGACCGTGACCTGCACGCGGTCACCCGGCGCAAACGGTCGCTTCTCGTGACCCTGGTCTTCGAACAGCCGGCCCCGAAAGGGGAGCTGGTGCACCGCGCCGTCGATCTCGACGTGCGCGAACTTGGCATCGATGCGGAGAACCAGGCCGACGGTCATTGCGCGCAGTCATAGCCGCACGTCGAGTCGCCACGTTGCGAAACATGGTTTGCCGGTCCCGCCTCGCGCGAAGGAAGCCTGCGTGCCGAGTCGCCCGCACCGTATCTTGTGCCGCGATGTCTGCCGCGATGTCCCTCGTCGGCCGCCTCGCGCCGAGCCCGACCGGTGTCTTGCACCTCGGCAACGCGCGCACGTTCCTGCTGGCGTGGCTCAGCGTCCGCAGTCGCGGCGGCACCCTGCTGCTACGGAGCGAGGACATCGACGGTCCGCGCATCAAGCCCGGCGCTGAGGCGCAGGCGCTCGAAGACCTGCGCTGGCTCGGCCTCGACTGGGATGGCGAGGTGACGCGGCAGACCGACCGACTCGATCTGTATCGCGCCGCATGCGCGCGCCTGCTCGCCGCGGGTGTCGCTTATCCGTGCGTGTGCTCGCGCAAGGAGGTCGAAGACGCGGCCTCGGCGCCGCATGAAGCGGAGATCGACGGGCCCGTGTACCCGGGCACGTGTGTGGGGAAGTTCATCGACGTTGCCGATGCGCGCGCGCGTGTCGGCCGTGAGGCCGCCGTGCGCTTCCGAGTCGAGGCCGACGCGGTCGCATTCCACGATGGCTTCCACGGCCACCAGCTCGGCCGTGTCCGCGGTGACTTCGTGATCCAAAAGCGCGAGGGCCTGCCGGCGTACCAGCTCGCGGTCGTGGTGGATGACGCGGCGCAGGGCGTCACCGAGGTACTGCGGGGCGACGACCTGCTGCCATCGACGCCGCGCCAGCTCTTGTTGTACCGCGCCCTCGGGCTCGCACCGCCGACGTTCACGCACGTGCCGCTGGTGGTCGGCCCCGACGGCCTGCGCCTTGCCAAGCGGCACGGCGACACGTCGCTGCGTTATCTTCGCGAGCGTGGTGTGCCGCCCGAGCGACTCGTCGGCTACCTGGCGTTCCTCTCTGGCATGCGCGAACGCGGCGCGGAGTGCACGCCACGCGAGCTCCTCGCCGGCTTCGATCCGTCGCGCGTGCCGCGCGCCGCGGTGGATGGCACGACGCACGGCTTTCCGAGTTAGGTGGTCTCCTCTGCCGCCTCGCCCGCGTCTTCGGCCTCGTTCTCGGTGAGTCGCAGAAAGTAGCCCGCCACGAACACACTCGCGGCCAACGCGTTGGCGACCGTCAGCAACACGCACACCGAGAGACGGTCGTGCATCAACAGCGCGAACGGGAAGACGTTGTAGGAGAGCGAGCCGCTGCTGAAGGCGAGCAGGTCCCAGTCGCCGAGCGATCCCGGCACCAGCCGATCGGCGAACCACAGGCTCGCGACCAAGAACATCACCTGGCCGAACACCAAGTTGCCGACGAGGTCGAAGCGCCGATAGCTGGTGCGCAACGCGGCGAGGAGCGCGGCGATCGGGCGCCGCGGGTTCGCTGCGGTCGCGGCGTAGAGAGGTGCGAGCATCAGCGACGGCACGATGTAGAGCGCGTTCCCCAGCCGACTCGGATACAGCATCGACACGACGTAGGTGCCGCCAAACAGCACGAGCTTGCCGAGCGCCAAGGCCACACCGTGGTCGACCATGCCGCCAAAGAACGCGTAGCCGTCGACTTTGCCACCGCGCCGCCAAGCTTGCAGAAGGCCGACGTGGCCGGCCAGCGTGAGTGCCGCCAGCGTGAAGACGACCCAGTGCTCCGGCCGCCCGATTCCGAGGTTCGAGCCGTGCCGGAGGCCAAACGGGTTCTCATGCAAGCTACGGGGGTCGCTGATCGCGAGCAGCCAACAACCAACCAGCATCATTGCGGCCGGAACGAGGAGCGCTGGCGTCGACACCGTGGCGTTGAGCGCGCGCCGGAAGCTGTGGCGACTGGCGAGTGCGTACAGGCCCCAGACCGCGAGCCCCGCGAACACAAGCAGCCCGACGGACGCGAACGACTTGGATGTCGGATAGACGGCGGCGAGGGCGAGGTCGATGAGGGAGGTCACGGTCGTTGCGGGAACGATGGGCGCGGCCGACGAGCGCGCGCGTTTGCGCGGGCTCGGCTGCAGAATTCCGGGATCACACGGTTGTGCCGACCAGTATGGTTCAACCCCCCGCATGGGTGGCGGCGATACTCGATCTACGGCGATGGGTCAGACAAGAACTCGATGGTCTTGGGGAGTTGACGTTTGCTGGGCCATGGCTTTAGGAATGGCTTCAGGATGCGCCAAGTCGCGCGCCCCGAGCACCGGCGGATCGCCGCCCGCGCCGATTCAGCCGGTCGAGCCGACGCTGACCTTTGTCGGCCTGCCACACGGTGGCAAGGCCGGGACGTCCCTGCCTGAGTTTCGTGTCAGCGTTTCGGACCCTCAGCGAGGCTCGTCGGCCGCAGGGGGTGAGGTGGTTCGTATCGCACTCCTCCCCAACGGCAACGGCGCGCAGATCGGCGGCACGCTGCAGGTGCCCGCGGTCCTTGGGGTGGCCACATTCGCCGACGTCCGAGTCGATCGCGGTGGCTCGTATCGCCTGATTGCATCGGCCGAGGGCTACGAGTTTGCCATCAGCGGCCCGATTGTCATTCAGACGGCGCCGCTGCACGTGATCCTGATGATTGCGGATGGCTGGGGTTACAAACAGCTGGAGGCGGCGCGTCTCTACACCGGCCGCGATCCGTATGGCGCGCCGTTCGTCAGTCATTCCATGGCGACGTTCGACGTGACTACGCTCGTACTGCACCAGGGTGTCGGCTACAACTCCGCCCGCGCCTGGTCGTCGTTCGACTATCCGATGGTGGCGGCTACCGACAGCGCGGCGTCGGCCACCGCGATGTACACCGGCGAGAAGACCTACAACGGCAGGGTTGGCACGAGCATCACCCGCGGCCGACTGCAAGCCTTGCCGGAGATGGCGAGTTTGCAGGGCCTGGCCTTCGGTGCCGTAACGAGTGTGCCGTTGCCGCACGCGACGCCCGCGGCATGGTTGGCCCACAATGACTATCGCGGCAACTATTACGCGCTTGCCGACGAGATGCTGTGGGGCGACCCGAACACGACCGGCACGCTCGCCATCGACGCGAGGTATGGCGGTTCATTAGGCGTATCCACGCTGCTGCCGTCGGTCATCATTGCGGGCGGGCATCCAGGATGGACCGCGGAAGAGTTCATGCGCGTGGTTCAGCGCGACAAGCTGGCCAACGAGAGTGGCCAACCCGGAGCCTGGAGGTTCGTCGAACGGATTCGTGGTCAACAGGATGGTGGTGCGCGTTTGTTGTCGGCGGCGAACAACCCGGCAGCCGAGCGGCTCTGTGGCCTGTTTGGCGGGGGCGGTGGCAACATCGAATTCCGCCGTGCCGACGGAACGGGAGCGTCGCGCGAAAATCCGACCCTGGTCGAGATGACCAACGCGGCGCTCGCGGTGTTGCAGCGCCGTTCGACCGGATGCGTGTTGATGATCGAGGGCGGCGCTATCGACTTCGCGGGCCATTACAACCAGCTCGACAGCAGCATCGGCGAGATGATCGACTTCGAGAATGCCGTGCGCGCGGTCGTGACTTGGGTCGACAGTCCTACCACCGTCGCCGACTGGGCGAACACTCTGCTGATCGTCACCGGCGACCACGAGTGTGGCTACCTGACCGCGGATCGACGGGTGTTCGCCAACGTGCCGTTGGGTGAGGTCAGCCCGCGCACCCTTGCACTCGAACGCGTGGTGCAGTCCACGGGACGGCGAGCGAGTTGGGAGGACACCAATGGCAACAGTGAGATCGACGTAGGCGAAGTCGTCTACTGGGTCTGGCACACGGCTGGCCACTCGAACTCGCTCATTCCGCTGTATGTGCGCGGCATCGGGGCTTCGCGTTTCGACACCAAGTTCGTCGCCACCGACCCGGTGCGTGGCCAGTACATCGACAACACTGCTGTCTATCAGGTGATGCGCGACGTGCTGCAAGCGCCGCGTTGAAGTCGGGTCGTTGGCGCACTGGCAGCATAGAGAACGCACCGATCCTTCGCGGTATGCTCGCCCGGCATGGTTGTCGCGCGCGCCTTGACGATTGCGTTCCTTGGAGTCGGCGGCGGATTGGCGTTGTGGAGTCGAACAGTCGATCCGGGCGCGCAGGCGATGGCGCAGGCGGCGCGCGCGTTCGTGGCGACACTGAGCCAACCCTTGCGGCAGAAGGCGCAGCGACCGCTCGAAGATGCCGAGCGCACGCAGTGGAACTTCGTGCCGGGCGCGTACGCAGGCGTGCTGCTGCAAGATCTCGATGACCCTCAGCGGCAGGCGGCGCAGGCGCTCCTGCGCGCGGCGCTCAGCGCGCGGGGCTACGACAAGACAAACGCCATCGTGCAGCTGGAGAACGTGCTGCACGAGATCGAGAGTCGCGCTGGTCGTGACGCGGCGCATCGGGATCCTGGCCGCTACTCGCTGCTGTTGTTCGGCGAGCCCACCGACGACGGCACCTGGAGTTGGCGCATTCAGGGGCACCACGTCTCGCTGCGCGTCACCGTGGTGAAGGGTCGTTTCGCGAGCGCCACGCCTGCGTTCCTCGGCAGCAACCCGCACGAGCAGCGCGACGGCAAGGCCGCGGGTCGGCGTGTGCTCGGCGCCGAGGAAGACCTGGCCCGCGCGTTCCTCACCCTGTGTGACGAGGAGCAGCGCGCCAAGGCGGTGATCGCGACCGACGCGCCGGCCGATGTCATCTTGGGCCCGACCCGCGCTGCCGACTTCCTGGGCAAGCCCTCGGGCCTGCCGTGGTCGGCGATGAACGAAGGCCAGCGCGCCGTCTTGTGGCGACTGATCGAGGAGTACGCGCACAACCTGCGCGCCGAGTTTGCCGATGGCGAACTCGCGCGCATCAAGCAGCGCGGCGTCGAGCACATTCACTTTGCCTGGGCCGGTGGCTTCGAGCGGGGCGAAGGCCACTACTACCGGATTCACGGCGAGCACTTCGTCATCGAGTACGACAACACGCAGCACGGCGCCAACCACTCGCACACCGTGTGGCGCGATCTCGAGCGCGACTTTGGCGGCGATCTTCTGCGGCAGCATCTGGAAGAGCACGCGCGCGCCCGCAAGTGACGGCGGCCCGTGGCCCCTGGCACGACCTGGCACGACGTGGCCCGGTGACCAGTTTCCGCAGGCTCCATCGCCCGCCGTGGCTACTCTGCGCGGGTGCCCGAGGCCGCGCTCATCACTTCGCCGAAGAACCCGATCGTGACCCGCTTCCGCGACGCGGGCACCGGTGACGCGGGCGATCTGTTCTTGGTGGAGGGTAGAAAGCTTGTGGCGGAAGCGCTCGACGCGGGCCTCACGCCGGTCGAGGCCGCGTTCGATGCCGACCGGGGCGACGCGCTCGCGCCGCTCGCCGAGCGCCTGCGTGCCACCGGCGCCCCGACCCATCCCTGTTCGTCGGCCGTGTGTGCCAAGCTGTCGTTCGTGACCACGCCGCAGGGCGTCGCCGCGGTGTTCGAGAAGCCGAGGTGGACCGACGATGACTTGCTCGGCGCCGCGCCCTGCCTGCTGCTCATCGCGGCGGGCGTGAAGGAGCCCGGCAACCTCGGCGCGTTGTTGCGGGCGGCGGAGGCGGCCGGGGCGCACGGACTCGTCGCGCTGCGCGGCGGCGCCGACGCGTTCCGCGAGAAGGCGGTGCGCGGCGCGGCGGGCAGCCTGTTCCGCCTGCCGGTGCGCAGCGCGGTGGCCGTCGAAGACGCGTTGGCCTTGGTGCAGCAACGCAACCTCGGTCTCTTCGTGGCCGACGAGGACGGCGAGGTCGACTACCTCGACGCCGACCTGCGCGGGCCGTGCGCGTTGGTGCTCGGTGGCGAAGGCGAGGGCATTCCTGCAGCGTTGCGGTCGGTGGCGCGCGCGCGCTTGCGGGTGCCCATGGCGGGCAAGGTCGAGAGCTTGAACGTCGCGGTCGCTGCGGGCGTGTTGTTGTACGAGGCCCGACGGCAGAGGCGCGCATGAGCCTGTTCGAAGCGTCGCCCGACCAGGCTCCGCCCGCGCGCAGAGTCGCGGTGCGCCCCCTCGCCGATCGCCTGCGCCCGCGCACGCTCGCCGAGTTTCTCGGCCAGGAGCACTTGGTGGGCGACGGCAAGGCGCTGCGCCGCGCGATCGAAGCGGGAAAGACCGGCTCGCTGATCCTGTTTGGGCCGCCCGGGGTCGGCAAGACCACGCTGGCGTTGCTCATCGCGCAGCAATCCGGCCTGCACTTTGTGCTGTTCTCGGCGGTGCTGTCCGGCGTGAAAGAAGTACGCGAAGCGGTCGCCGAGGCGGACGTGCGCCGGCAGCGCGAGGGCAAGGGCACGCTGCTGTTCGTCGACGAGATCCATCGCTTCAACAAGGCGCAGCAGGACGCGTTCTTGCCGTTCGTCGAGGGTGGTCAGGTGGTGTTGGTGGGGGCGACCACCGAGAACCCCGCGTTCTCGGTGATCGCGCCGCTGCTGTCGCGCTGTCGCGTGCTGCGCCTCGAACCCTTGCCCGACGCTGCGGTGCAAGCGCTGATCGCGCGCGCGTTGAGCGATGCCGAGCACGGCCTCGGCCGGCGCGCACTGTCGCTGTCGTCGGCGGCACGCGACCGTCTCTTGGCGTTCGCCGCGGGTGACGCGCGTCGCGCACTCACCGCGCTCGAAGCGGCGCAGGCCACGTGCCTCGATGGCGAGACGCTGAGCGAGACGGCCATCGTCGAGGCGATCCAGCATCGCACCCTGCTGCACGACAAGGCCGGCGATCAGCACTACGACCTGCTGTCGGCCATGCACAAGTCGCTGCGCAACTCCGATGTGCAGGCAGCGGTGTACTGGCTGGCACGCTTTCTCGAAGCCGACGCCGACCCCATGCAGGCGGCGCGGCGCATGGTCGCCGTGGCCGCCGAAGACGTTGGCCTCGCCGACCCGATGGCGTTGCAGGTCGCGGTGGCGGCGCTCACCGCCCTGCAGAACATGGGCTTGCCGGAGGGCCGGTTGCCGCTGGTCGAGGCGGCGATCTATCTGGCGGCCGCGCCGAAGAGCAACGCGGCGTACCGCGCGATCGACGCAGCGATGACGGCGGCGCGCGACGGCGCGCAGCACCCGGTGCCCGACCACCTGCGTAACGCGCCGACGGCGTTGGCGCGGTCGTGGGGTCACGGCAAGGGCTTCCGCTACGCGCACGACTTCGACGGTGGCGTCGCGCCGATGTCGTGCTTGCCAGACGCACTCGCCGACGCGCGCTTCTACGAGCCGAGCGAGCGCGGGTTCGAGGCCAAGGTCAAGCAACGCATGCACGATGCCGACGCGCGCCGCGCGAGTCCTGCCGATGAGTGAATCACCCCCGAACATCCGCGCACCGCTCAACCCCACGGTGCTGGTCCTCGCCAGCTTCGTGTTGTCACCCATGGGCGCGGGCATCGCGTTGGCGGTGAACGACAGTCGCCTCGACGCCAAGGAACGGGCGCCGTTGACGTTCTACGTGTTCTTCTTCGTCGCGCTGATCGGCTACCTCGTCGTGGCGCGCCTGCACGTCGAGCGCACGGTGTCCTTCGGTTCGCGAACTGGCTGGTTGCTGGCGCGCGTGCTGCTCGGCTGGGTCGCCGTCACGCTAGCGTACTTCTGGAGCCGCCCCATGCTGCCGCGCTACGCGCGCGTCCGCGCCGCCGGGATCAGCGCCGGCCGCCCCTTGTCGGTGTGCGCGCCGGCCCTGCTCGCGAGCGTCGCGCTCGACATCTTCGTCTGGCAGCTCTTCATGCGCCGGTGACGCCGTGGGGGTCCACATCGGCATCGCCGGCTGGAGCTACGACGACTGGAAGGGCAAGGTCTACGCGTCGAGCTGCAAGGACACGCTGGCGTTCTGCGCGCGCTACGTCCAGGTGTTGGAGGTCAACTCCACATTCTATCGCACGCCGACTCCCGCGGTGAGCGCGCGCTGGATCGAGCGCACGCAGGCGCTCGGCACGCTGTTCACCGCCAAGCTCGGCCAGGTGTTCACGCACGAACGCCGCCTGTCGGCTGCCGACGTCGACGCGTTTCGCGCCGCGCTGCAACCGATGGCGGCGTCGGGCCGCTTGCGCGCGCTGTTGGCGCAGTTCGCGCACAGCTTCGCCTGCGATCAGGGCGCCCGCGATCACCTCGCGCGCGTCGTCGCCACCTTCGCCGATGTGGCGCCGATCGCCGTCGAAGTGCGACACGCAAGCTGGCAGACTCCCTCGGCGCTCGCGTTCCTGCGCGGGCTCGACGTCTCGCTCGTGCACCTCGACTACCCGACACGTGACACTTCGTTCGACCTACGGCTTACAGGCGTGCACGCACACGACCTCGCTTACTTCCGTCTGCACGGCCGCAACGGGGAGGCCTGGGGCCGCAAGGACGCCGAGCGCGACGAGGTCTACGACTGGGTTTACTCCGCGGCCGAGGTCGACGACGTCGCGCTGCGTCTGCGCGCCATCGCGCAACAAGCCGGCACCACGCTGGTGGTGGCCAACAACCACTTCGAGGGCAAGGCGATGAAGCTGGCCTTGGAATTGGTGGCGAAGACCAGCGGCGCGAAGGTGGCGGTGCCGGACCTGCTCCTCGCCACCTATCCCGACCTGGCGACCGTCGCGCACCGCACGGGCCAGGGTCGACTCTTCGGCTAGCGCGACCCTCGGCCGTCTGTCGTGCGCCGAGGACAGAGTGGTCTTCGCTGTGCCGCAGATCGCCGACCAAGACCCCATGCGAGGCCTCCGTCGGTGGCTCGGCGAGTCGGCATGCTTCTCGCAATCATCCGCGCATGCTCGCTCCCCGCTGGCTCGGTTTGTTCGGCCTGCTTGCCCTCAGCTCTTGCACGACCCACCGCCGCACCGTGGTGGTGACGCCTCAGCCGGCGCGCTTGGTGGAGATCGAAGTCGAGGTCTACGACCCGGTGACCAATGGCGTGTGGGAAGGCGTCAGCGTTCGCGTCGTCGAGGGCTATCACGAGTGGAGCGGCTGCACCTGCGCGGCCGGCAACCCCGACCTCTGGCAGGTCACGGATCGTACCGGCCGCGTGTTGTTTGCCGCCGAAGACCTCGCGGACGCCGACGTCGGCTTTCAAGAAGATGTCAGCCGGCGCGCCGTCCTCGACGCGGACCGCGACGTCGACGAGGCCTACGTCCTGATCGAGATCGACGCGATCGGCTTCGACCGCGTGTTCGTCGACGTGCCGGTCTCCTGGCAACAGCCCTCCGTCCTGGTGGAGGTGCCCTTCTCGCCCTTCCTGTCGGCGCAGGCTAGTCAGCTCGGGGCGAACTTAGTTCGCGAACAGAGTCGCGAGGCGCTGCTCGAGCGCGACGCCGCGCGCATCGTCACCGCGCGCGTGCGCCATGCCGCGCCGGTCGAGTAGTAGCGCACCCGGCAACGCGTCGATCGCCAGCCGCTGCACGAGCGCACCGTCGAAGTCCTTCTCTTGCACCTGCGCCCAGGTGAAGCCCAGCGCGCGCGCGCGTTCGCGCACTTCGTCGTCGGTACTTCCATCGACGGCGATGCCGACCATCTCGAGGCCCTGAGTGTGAAAGCGCGCGTAGGCCCCCGCCAATCCTGGCGCCTCGGCCGCAGAGATCGGACACCAGCTCGCCCAGCAGTGCAGCAAGATGACGCGGCCGCGCAGCGCACGCAGGTCGATGATCTGGCCCGAGAGTGCGATCGCACGCGCCTCGATGGACTGCGGCACGGTCGATGGCTGATCGGCGCTCGCAGGTTTGCCATAAAGCGATCCCAGCGCGTCGTCACGCAGTCCGTCGCTCAGCTGCTCGTCGGCCAGCAGGCGCCGCACCAGCGTGACCCGCACGCGCGCCACGTCCGCTTCCGACCCGCACTGCTGCAGCACGCGGTGCACTGAGTCACCGACGAGCTGCGGAGGCTGACGCAAGTCGAGCGCGCGGAGCGCAAGGGCTTGCACGCGAGCGGCATCGAACTGGTTTTGCGCGGCGGCCTCGCGCAGCGCGCTCACGTAGACCTGGCCCACGAGTTGGTTGTGCTCGGGGACCGGCAGTCGCGCGTAGCGGGTGAAGTAGGAGTCCAACCGGCGCACCGCGGCTTCGCAGTCGCCGTGCAAGAACTGATAGACCGCGGGCGCGTAGTCGAGGGGCGCTAGATCTTGGCCGCGGTACTTGTCGAGGAAGCGCTCGAGTCCTGGCAGGGCTGCGCGGGGATCGGTCTGGCTGCATGGCGTCAGCACCTGACGCAGGTCGTGTACGAGTTCAGCGCCGGGCAGCGGCGGAGATTGTTGTGCGAGGACCTGCACCGAAAGCACGCTGCTCAAGAGCCACCTGACGTGGGCTCGCCCGTTCCCCTCGGGTCGGCGAGGAGTCTCGACGCGAGACCGGCGGCGGACTAGGTCTTTCATGCAGCGCGCATCGGGCCCGCCTTCGTTGGCGGGCTGACGGTCCCAGAGTCTAGCCACTGGCATGCACACTAGGGTCGAGGATGTCCGGCGACTTCGGCGGCGGTCGTTCGCTCGCATCCGTGTCCGATTTGCCCGGGTCGGGCCCTTGCGAGTGGCCTGAGCTTGGCGGCGATGGGCCCCGCTCCTTGGCCGCCGCTGACCTGCAACCTGTGGTTTCTGGCCCAAGGCCGCCCTGCGCGGACGATCGCCTTCTCCGCGAATCACCCTGACTGCCGCAGGTGGCCCTCTTGGCGTGGCCGCATCGGGGGCTATCGTTCTCATGTCGTCCTGCCTGACAAGACGAAGTCACCCCTGGAGTAGCTCACGATGCGCAGATTCATGTTGTTGTCGAGTGCTGTGGCCCTCTTCGCGGGGTTGGCCCCGGCCCAGCTCGGTCCCGACCCACGCGATCAGATGAAGCAGATTGCCGAGAAGGTCGCGACGGAGATGAAAGAGATCGACCGCTTGCTGATGTCGCGCGACGCGGGCAAGGCAGCCACCGAGGCGCTGCAACGCAGCGCCGAGGGCATCGACAAGATGCTCGACGGTGCGCAAAGCTCGAACAAGCGCGTGCAACAGGGCATCGACGAGCTGATCGAGCAACTCAGTAAGTCGGGGCTTTGAAGCGGTAGTGGCGAAGGCTCTGGTCAGGGCCAACAAGACGAACCGCAGGACGGCGAGCAGAAGAAGCCGCAGCAGCAGCAGGGGCCGCGCCAGGAGAACCAAACTCCTGACATGGTTCGGCAAGAGCAGCAACAACAGCAACAACAGCAACAGCAGCAGGGTCAGTCGAAGCCGCAGGGTGGGCAGCCAAACCCGACCTCAGCGGAGAACAAGCAGGCCAGCAAGGCGCAGGCCGACGACGGCAAGGAAGTCGCGGAGCGGGCGCGCGAAGTCGCCGAGTGGGGCAACCTGCCGGAGTACTTGGGCGGCATCAAGCAGCGCGGCGGTGTGCCCGAGGTGAGCGAGAAGTATCGCAAGCTCTACGACGCGTACCTCAGGGCGCAGTCGAAGAAGCCGGCGACCAACACGCCGAAGTGAACCGCGTTTGCGGCACGCCTCAGAGCCTGAGCAACAATTGCTCAGGCTCTGAGTTCTTTGCTGGTGGGGGAGGCGGACCCTCCCCCACGCCGGCCGCGACACGCGGCCTCCCCCTCCTCGGCGCCTGATGGGCGCCGGGCGGCCACGGCGGGTCGATTTCTGCTCACGCCCTTAGATTAGGACTTAGGGCAGCGCCGCGCGCAGTCGCTCCGCCAGCCCGCTGTTGCGCCGCAACGCCTCGGCGTTGTCGACCGCCATCTGCAACGCCTTGGCCGAGCCCACGAGCACTACGAGGCGCCGTCCGCGCGTCACCGCGGTGTAGAGCAAGTTGCGCCGCAGCATCATGAAGTGCTCGGTGGTGAGCGGGATCACGACGGCGGGGTACTCGCTGCCTTGCGCTCGGTGCACTGAGATGGCGTAGCCAGGCACCAACTGGTCGAGCTCACCGGCAGCGTAGGTCAGCGTACGCTCGCCAAAGCGCACCAGCAGTCGCTCCTCGTCGTCGATGTCGACGACGCGACCGGCATCGCCGTTGAACACCTCGCGCTCGTGATCGTTGCGCACCTGCAGCACCTTGTCGCCGACGCGGAACGTCGCCGCGCCGCGCGTGATCTCGCGGCCCGTGGGGTTCAGCGTCTGCCGCAGCTCCGCGTTGAGGGCGTCGGCGCCGACTTCGCCGCGGTACATCGGACACAGCACCTGGATTTCGAGCAGCGGGTCCAGACCGAAAGCGCGCGGGATGCGTTGGGCTAGCAACTCGCGCAGCACGGAGCGCGTCTGCGTGACGTTCGGAGTCTCGATGAAGAAGAAGTCAGCGCCTTCCTCGCCGCGTCCGGGGGCGGTGCCGTGCAGGATCTCGTGTGCCGCGGCGACGATGTGCGACGCCTTCTGCTGCCGGAAGATCTCGCGCAGCGCCCTGACTGGCACGACCCCGCTGTCGATGAGATCGCGCAGGAAGTTGCCAGGGCCGACCGCGGGCAGTTGGTCGGCGTCGCCCATGAACACCACGCGCATGCCCGGCGGCGTGGCGCGCAGCAGGGCGTAGGCCAATTGCACGTCGAGCATCGAGGTCTCGTCGACCACCAGCATGTCACCCTCGATGGGGTTCTCCGCCGCGCGTTGAAAGCGGTAGATGCCGGCCTGGAACTCGAGCAACCGATGGATCGTGGTGGCGGCGTGCTTGGTGGCCTCTTCGAGGCGCTTGCTGGCGCGCCCCGTCGGGGCGCACAGCCGCAGCCGCAGTCCGTGTTGGCGCATGATGTTGACCAGCGCGCGCACGATCGTGGTCTTGCCGACGCCCGGTCCACCGGTGATCACCGACACCGGCCCGTGCAGCGCGCTCACCAGCGCCGCGCGTTGGCCGTCGGGCAGTTGCAAAGCGCTGCTGGCCGCAAACGTCGCGACGGCCTGCGTGGCGTCGAACGGCAGCGCGCGCAGCGCCGCCGTCGCCAACTGCGCGAGTCGGCGCGCACAGCCCAGCTCGGCCAAGTGCAGCGTGCGCGGATACACCCGCGCGCTGCTGCCGACGCACTCTTCGGCGACGACTCGGCCGTCGTGCGACAAGTCGCGCACCGCGTCCTCCACGAGTTCTGGGTCCACATCGAGCAGACCGACCGTCGCCTGCACCAGTTCGTCGGCGGGCAAGAAGCAGTGACCTTCACGCGTCGCCTCGCCGAGCGTGAACATGGCGCCGGCGCGCACGCGCGACGGCGCGTCGCGCGCGATACCTAGGCGTTGCGCCAGCTGATCGGCGGTCTTGAAGCCGACGCCGATGACCTCGTCGGCCAGACGAAACGGATCGGCTTCGATCAGCGCCGCGGCACCGCGGCCGTAGCGCTTCACGATGCGCGTCGCCAACGCCGCCCCCAGTCCGTGGCTGCGCAAGAACACCATCACGTCCTGCACGTCGCGCTGCGCGCGCAGCGCCTCGACCAGGCCGCTCGCTTTGGCCGAACCGAGGCCGCGCACGTCCCGCAGCCGGTCGGGCGTCGCGTCGATGATCGCCAACGCGTCGTCACCCAGCGCGTCGACGATCTTGCGCGCGGTCGCCGGCCCGATGCCGTGCACCAGGCCAGAGCCCAGGTATGCCACCAAGCCGTCCTTGGTCTTGGGCCCCTCCGACTCCACCAGCCGGACCTCCATCTGCCGCCCGAAGCGGGGGTGCTCGGTGACCTTCCCGGTCAGTCTAAGCTGCTGGCCCTCATTGAATTGGGCCAGGACCCCAACCACTGTCACGAGGCCGCCGGGAGGCTCGGTCTGCAGTCGGACGACAGCAAAACCGGTCTCAGCGTTCTTGAACGTGAAGCGCGCGACGGTGCCGCTCCATGTGACCTCGCCTGGCTCTTGCGCGCTGTTTTGTGGCACCGGGCGTTGCTCGAACTGGGGGCGAGGTTATCGTCCGCGACCCGCCTGACGGTCGATGAATCGGCCACGGCAGCGCAAGCCGCGCCGGCCGAGTGTTGATCGCAACCCTTCGTGACGAATGATCAAGGTCCAAATCCGCCCCAATGAGCCCGTCGATGCGGCTCTCCGTCGCTTCAAGCGGCAGTGCAACTACGCCGGCGTGTTCCGCCTGGCCAAGAAGTACAACAACTACGAGAAGCCGAGCGACAAGAAGCGGCGCGAAGACCGGGAGCGCATCCGCAACATCCAGCGCGCCCAGCGCCGGCAGACGCGCGTGCGCACGCGCACGGCGCGCAAGTCCAAGGTGAAGGCCGCGCAGTCTGGTGACCCCGAAGACGTTGGCGTCGATGCGGTAGCGGCTCTCGACTGAAGCCCCTCTGGCTGAGCGCCGGCTCCGCCGGGTTGCTTGCAGCCGTTCGCTGGTGATCGTCCGGGCTAGACTGCCCGCGTGCTGCCCCGCTTCGCTGGCCAACCGCCAAGAGATCTGACCCGACCGCTGCAACGCGTCGAGGTGAAGATCGACGCCCGGCAGGCCGGCGCCCGCCTCGATGTGGCGCTGCAGTTCTTTCTGTCTTGGCGCTCACGCACGGCTGTGCATCGGCTGATTCGCGAAGGCCTCGTCGAACTGGATGGCCGCGTGGCGCGACCGTCGTCGCGCGTGCGTCATGGCGAGTTGATCGTCGTGAATGTGCCGGACAAGCCCGAGCCTGATGTCTCGACGGCGCCGACCGACTTCGAGGTGCCGATCCTGTACGAGGATCGGTGGCTCGTCGTCGTCGACAAGCCGGCCGGTCTTGCGGTGCACCCGGCGGGCCGGCGGGTCTACGGCACGCTGATCCACTTCTTGCACTGTCGCTACCGGCGACCCGACGATCCCGCGCACGATGTCGTGCCGCGCCTCTTGCACCGCCTCGATCGCGAGACTTCCGGCGTCGTCGCCGCGGGTCTCGATGACGACTTTCATGCGGAGGTCGGCCGCCAGTTCGAGGATCGCTTGGTGCGCAAGACCTACCTGGCCGTGGTGCGCGGTCAGCCACCTGCTCGGTCTGGCAGCGTCGAGTTCGGCATCGGCCCGGCGCGTTCCGGCACTGCCATCCGACTCAAGATGGAGGCGCGCCGCGACGGCAGCGGTCTGTCGGCGTCGACGCAGTATCGCGTGCTCGCCACGACTGACGAGTTGTCGCTCGTCGAGCTGTCACCCAAGACCGGGCGAACCCACCAGCTGCGCGTGCACATGGCAGCGATCGGTTGCCCGCTCGTGGGCGACAAGGTCTACGGCGTGCCCGACGCGATCTTCCTCGCGCACATCAAGGGCGAACTTTCGGTCGAGCAGCAGAGCGATCTCATCCTCGATCGTCACGCGTTGCACGCGCACCGGCTGCGACTGCATCACCCTCGGCGGCAGCAGGACTTGGAGATCGTCGCGCCGTTGCCGCCTGACATGGCTGCCCTGGTCGGCGTCGATCCGAACGATCCCCTCAGGTCCCGATAGGGATCCGTTGCCGCATCTGCCGAGGTCACTCGGCATCGCGTCATCGGCGTGGACTGGCGCGAACGGAGCCCCCGTGTTCGTGCCGCCTGAACTGTTGATCGTCGGCGCGGGACGACCTGTGTCTTGTCCGCTGCGGTGCGCCTCGCCATGCTCACCGCTCAATCTGCCGCCCAACGAAGTCGTTGATGAACGGCGGCAGGATCGCTGGGATAGGTCGCCTCGCTCGACCGAAGCCCGGCCCCACTCGAAGGATCCATGCAACACTTCTCTCACTCGGCTCGAAGCCCCCGCTCGGCACCGCGGCCTACGCTCGTCTGTTCGTTCGTCGCCGCTGTCCTCGGCATCCTCTCGCTCTCACCCGCGGCGCCGGCCCAGGTAACTTGGCGGCAACGCTCGATGGAGCCGATGTTCGCGCCAGCGATGGCGTTCGCTGCCAACCGCGGTCGCACCGTGTTGTTTGGCAAGCTGTCGTCCGGCGCGGCGCTGACCGTCGAATGGGATGGCCACGATTGGATCGAGCGCAACCCGGCCAACAGTCCTTCGCCGCGCAGCGAGCACGCGATGGCGTACGACGCTCTGCGCGGGCGCGTGGTGCTGTTCGGCGGCACGGATGGCATTGGCAACTACTTCGACGACACCTGGGAGTGGGACGGCACCAACTGGACGCAGCGCACCCCGTCCACCCGCCCGTCCGTCCGGTCGCAGCACATGATGGCCTACGACAGCGCGCGCTTGCGTGTGGTGCTGTTCGGCGGTAACGCGTCGGGCTTCCAGCAGGACACTTGGGAGTTCGATGGCACCAACTGGACGCTGCGCGCGCCGGCGACGCGACCGCCCGCGCGCTCGTTCGGCAGTCTGGTGTACGACCAAGCGCGCGCGGTGTCGGTGCTGTTTGGCGGCACCGGCTCGGGGGCGGTGCAGCTCAACGACACCTGGGAGTGGAACGGCACCACGTGGGCCCAGCGCACGCCGGCGACTCGACCACCGGTGCGCGAGTTCTGCGCCATGGCCTACGACGTCACGCGTCAGCGCAGCGTGTTGTTCGGCGGCAACGGGGCGACTGGCTCCTTGAGCGATACCTGGGAGTGGAATGGTACGACGTGGGCGCAGTTCACGCCGGCCACGCGCCCGTCGGCGCGCGGCAACCACGCGATGGCGTACGACACGTCGCGCCAGCGCACGGTGCTGTTCGGCGGCTTTGCCGCCACGGACACGTGGGAGTGGAACGGCGCCAGTTGGGTCGAGCGCATGCCCTCGGTGACGCAGCCTTCGCTGCAGTTCGGGCACGCGATGGCCTACGACAGCTTGCGCAGTCGCAGCGTCCTCTTCGGCGGGATTGGCCAGGCCCTCAGCAACGACACCTGGGAGTGGAATGGTCGCACCTGGACACGCCTGCTGCCGGGCATTGTGCCGGCGGCGCGCTTCACGCACGCCATGGCGTTCGACTCCTTCCGCAACCGCAGCGTCATGTTCGGCGGCTTCTCGAGCGTGTCGAACACGTTCTTCAACGATACGTGGGAGTGGAACGGCACGACGTGGACGCAGCTCAGTCCGATCACGCGACCGGCCGTGCGTCGCCACCTCGCGCTGGCCTACGACTCGGCTCGTCGGCGGATCGTGTTGTTCGGCGGTTTCAGCACCGTGCAGAACTACGGCGACACCTGGGAGTTCGACGGCAACAACTGGACGCAGCGCTTTTCCGCCAATGCGCCGACCGCGCGCTGGGGCCACGGCATGGCGTACGACGTCGGGCGCGGGCGCGTCGTGCTGTTTGGTGGGATCGCGGCCACGAGCTTCAATGACACTTGGGAATGGGACGGCACCAACTGGCTGCAGCGCACGCCAGCGACCAGTCCATCAGCGCGCAATCAGCACGCGATGGCCTACGACTTGGCGCGCGGCAAGACCGTGCTGTTCGGTTCCGGCGCCGCGCCGATGGAGGAGACGTGGGAGTGGGACGGCAACAACTGGGCGCAGCGCACCCCGCTGGTCTCTGCGCCCGGCCGCTACTACGAAGCCCTGGCCTACGACAGCGCGCGCGGCGTGACCGTGATGTTCGGCGGTCTCAACCCCGCGGGTGGGTCGCGGCTGACGACGTACGAGTATCAAGGCTACTGCGACTCGGCGGGCTCGGGTCAGGTGAGCGGCGGTCCCACGCTGCAATGCACGAACGTGCCCTACGTCGGCGGTTCGCTCTGCATCACCTTCGCCAGTCCGAACGGCAGCGGCGTGTTGCTGCTCGCCCCCGGTCCATGTCAGCAGCCGCCGATCCCGATCGCGCTGCCCTTCTTGTGCCAGCCGATCAGTCTCTACCCCAATCCTGCGACGCTGGTGTCGCTGCCGCTTGGCGGCAATCCGGCCAACCTTTGCCTGCCGATCCCGGCCAACCCAGCCTTGGCCTACGGTGAGCTGTGCTTACAGGCGTTGGCTCAGAGCGGAGCTTGCTTCAACGCCACCAACGGCGTGCTGGTGCGGATCCTGGCGGAGTGAGGCAGCTGGTTGGCGCCACCCTGCCCGGCGACTACAGGCGCAGCAGGTAGGGTGTGACCAAGCGGTAGCGGTCACAGCGTCGATCAGGATCGGGACTGAAGGTGTCCTCGGAGCGCTCCGCGCGACAGGAATCGGCAACCACTCGCGCCTCCGGTTTGGCCGAGGTCGCCGCGGCGTGCGTGCCGTCGTTTGCAGCACGTTCCATCACTTGTTCAGCTGGCATGTGCGCCTCCTGTGAAAGCCGACCGGGAAGAAGTGCGCAGAAGCTACCCGGCGGTATCCCCGCTCACAAGCTGCCAGTCGCCCGCTTGGCCTCCGCCCTCGCCGCATCCATCGATGTCATTGGGTGCGCGGGCCGAAGAGCCAGCCGATCACCAGAGGAAGGACGCATACGACCACATACAACGTCAGCACCGCGCGCAGCTCACGGCGCAGCGTCGGGGGCTCAGGCCGGGTCGGAGGTTGTGGCGTCACTAGGGATTCTCCGGAGGTCCAGGTAGGCAGCGCCGAGCACCGCCAGGCCGAGCGGCAGTGCGTAGATCGTCGGCAGGGCCGCGGCGCCGAGACCGATCATGGTCAAGGCGAGCGCGTAGGTGATGAGGCTGCCGAAGTCGAGCCCGTCACCCGTCCCGGTCCCCGAGAACGGCACGTCGCAAAAGGTTCGCAACGCCAACCGACCGACCATCACCGACACGCCCAGCGCCAGCGACGAGGTCGCGAGCGCGCGCGCCGGTCCGATCGCTGGCATGCTCACGAGCAAGAGCACGACATGGACCGGCAGCAGCACGTGCGTGGTGAGAGCGATGGCGATGCCGCGGCGCAGGAAGCTCGGTGGCAAGTGTGGACACGCGGCGAACGTCCAACGAGCCCGCGGCTCATCGCCAACACCGAGGAACGCGATCAGGAACGGCAAGTAGACGCCGGGCAGCTGCGTCGCGAGCGCCAGCAGGCGCTGCGACTTGTCAGGGTCGCGGTCCAGGAAAGCCAGGAGCCACATGCCGGCGGGCAAGCCAAACAGCGGCAGCACCTTGCCGCGAAAGCCGACGCTGCGGTACAGCATCGCGCTGGTGAAGGCGGTGACCGCGTGCAGCGTGGGGCGGGCGCGGCACAGATGCCGGTTCAGCGCCGCGAGTGGGCGCGGCGTGCGCACGCGGCGCGCGGCCTCGACCTCGCGGTCGGTCGCGAGCATGAGCGCGGCCAGCGTCAGCGTCGCGAGCCCGACCAACAGCGGCAGCCACGCCGCCCGGTCGCCAGCGATCACCGCGCCGGCGTAGGCGGGCGGCCACGCGTACGCGAGCCACAGCGGCAGCGGTGAGTCGGCGCCCGCGCCTTTGAGGTGCGGCGCCGACAGCGCGAAAGCCACCAGTCCGCCGAACAGCAGCAGCGCCTTGAGGGTGCCGGCTGCTAGTTGCGCGCGCGCCGTGCCGACGAGCCGAGCGAACAGACGAACCAGCAACGCGAGTGCCGCGGTGAACAAGCCGGAACACAGGCATGCCAGCAGGACGTAGAGCGGCACCGCGCGCGCGTCTTGGCCGGGCAGAAACGCGAGCAGGATCGCCGGTGGCAACGCCATGCCAATCGTCAGCAGGCAAACGTAGAAGCTCGCGTGCAGCGCGCGCGCCGCGAGCACCGTTCGACTCGACAGCGGCGAGGTCAGAACCAGCGCGCGATCGGCGCGCGCGCGGCCCTCGGCGCTCTCGTCGCCCAGGTGGCCGATGCCGACCAGGAGGGACGACAACGACAGGTTGGCGGCGGCGAAGGCGCCGGGGGGCGTGTCGGGAAACAGCAGGGCCGCGAACGCCACCGCCATGAACGCTTGGCCAAAGATCGTGGCCGTGAGGCTGCTGCTCGGTTGACCCGTCCGCCGAGTGTCAGCGAAGAAATCCAGGATCAACCAGGCATGTACCAGCGCGCGCACCGGGTGTCGCGGGAAGGTCACCGACGCGGTGACGGGCACGCCGCCCGCGCGCGGCGGCGCCAGCGTCGAGGGCTCGGTCGCGCTCACTTGCCAGACCGCGGCGAGAACGTGGCGATCGACGCCGTGTAGCCGTGCAGGTAGGTGGTGTCGTGCACCGGGCCGATTTCACCATTGCAGAAGAAGCCGCTGAGCGGCGCATCGGCGAGTTCTTCGAAGAACAGCCGGCTGTCGTGGTCGGCCTCGCCGTACAGGCTTTGGCCGCGGCCCAGGCACGAGAACATCAACGCGCCGGCCGGCGTGTCGCCCAGCGCGCGTTGCTTCTGCAGCGCGCGCCGCAGGTCGAAGGCGCTGGTGTGATGGTCCATGACGTGGAACTGCACGCGCCGCCCCGGCGCCAACACTTCGCCGATGGTGAGCGCGCCGCCCTCTGGGTCGAAGCCGAGCACGTTGCGGATCAAGTAATCGCCGGGGCCCAGCTTCTTGGTGTCGGTGAACGGGCTCATGGCGATGCCGAGAAAGATCGGCCGCGTCGTCGCGAGTTCGCGGTCGCCCTCGTCGAGACCTTCGAGCTGCTGCTGCAAGAACTGCAGCGCCGGGAGCTGATCGACCGCGAGCAGCATGTTGTTTTCGGCGCGCGTGATGTTGCCCACCGCGCCGATCGGCTTGCAGCCCTGCGCCAGCACGGGGGCGATCGTGATGTCGCCGGTGAACACCGCCACCACCGCCCCGGCGTGATGGCAGGTGCGGCCGGCGAACAACACGTTGCCGCGCGGATGCCGGCTGCCGCTGGCGACGCCGCCGATCTTGGGCTGACCCGGGTACGCGAAGTCGAGGCCCGCGAGCAACCGATCGGCGGGAAAGTGGAACGGCTCCGGCAGCAAGAGCAGGCCGCGCGCTTGCTCCGGCATCACGCCCACGCGGTCGATCCATGCGCGCGGACTGGCGTCTTCGCTGGGTAGATCAGCAGCGGCGAGGTGCACGACGTGCGCCTGTGCGTTCGGCAGCCGGGCCAGCGTGAGGCTCAGCGCCGGGCTTCCTTCGATCTCGCGGCGCCCGCCGATGATGCCGCCGCCGGTGCAGCCAAGCAGCGCGCGCGGCGCGAGCCGCTCATGCAGCAGCGTGGGCAAGCGATCGAGATCGAGGCCGAACGAAGTGGTCACAAAGACCACCGCGAGGTCGATCGGCCCGGGGCCGAGATCGACGCGGGCGCGATCGCAGGCTTCGGCGACGGCGTCGTCGAGCCGAGGAGACGTGGACAGGGCGCTAGCAAAGCGCATCGCCACGATGGTATGGCGGCGTCGCGCATCCGCAGTCATGCGCAAGAAAAACTCGCGGCGTGCGCGACCTGGTCGCCAGTGCCGCCTTCCCTGTGCCGGGCCGATAGCGCCGTCAGGATCGGGGTTTCCGCTTCGCCGCGTCCTTGCCTCTGGTCGCTCGGAAGGTGTGACTCCGAGGGAGACCGGCCTCGACGACGGGCCGCTCCTTGCTAAAACAAACGGGGTCTGTCCCTTTCCAACTCACGTCTCGAGAACACATGCAAGCCAAGACGCTTCTCCTTTCTCTCGCCTTTGTCCTGCCGGTCGCCGCGCAGGGCGATCACAACCTGGTCACCAACGGTGACTTCACCGGCACGCTTGTGCCCTGGGTGCTCGGCGGCGGCTACAGCTGCACACCCGGGCTCGACACGACCTACGCCACGAATGGCATCACGGTGAGCGACGCCTTCGGCTGCGGCCCTGGCGGTCAGGTCACGCCGGCGCCGTACCCGGCGAACACCCTCGAGCAGACCATCACACTCGTGGCGGGCACCACCTACGAACTGCGCGCCGACGTCAGCTCGTCGCGCGCCACGTCCTCCGGCACCAACGCCGACGCGGGCAGGATCTACGCCCAAGTGAACGGCGTCGAGGTCGCGCGGATCACGTACGGCAGCATCATCATCAACGAGACCAAGCGTGCGCACCTCTGCGGTCGCTGGGTGGCCGCGGCGAGTGGCCCTGTCCAGCTGGTGATCTTCACCGAGCGCAGCTTCCTCTGCAACGCGGGCACGCCGCGCGTCAACATCGACAACGTCAGCGTCGAGGACGTGACCGGCCCCACGTACTGCATCGTCGGCAACCGCAAGATCGGCACGACGGTCTCGTTTGCCGTCAGTGGCCAGGCGGGCGCCGCCTACGCGACGTTCATCGCTGCCGGCCAAATCACTGGCGGCATCCCGATTCCTGGGTTCAACGGCCTCTGGTGGTTGGACTTCGCATCGGTGACGTCGTTCCTGTCCGGCGCGCTCGACGGCGCGGGCAACGCGACCACACCGGTCCCGATCCCCAACAACACCGCGCTCAAGACCGTGCCGCTGTACCACCAAGCCATCTCGGTCGGCACCACCGCCGAGCTGGGCCTTTGCTTCTGCGTCGTCTTCACCAACTGACAAGTCAGTGAGCGGCTAGACCGGGCCAGGGCGGCGCACACACTTGCGTCGCCCAAACTCTTGTTGCGTGCCGCGCAGCGTCTGCATCAGCGGTGTGGTCACGAACGACATCGCTGTCGGTCCGCAGATCCATCCGCTGCCGCCGCACCTGTCAGCTCGTCGCCAGGAACACCGCCTCCGCGGCGGGCGCGCGCGGCAGCCCCAGCGCGCGCTGCACGCCTTGCGCGTACGCCGCGAGCTGCGCGGCGTAGCGCGCCGGATCAGGATCGCGATCGGTCTTCCAATCGATCACCTGCCAGGTGCCGTGCGCGTCCTGCCACAGCACGTCGATGATTCCGTGCACCACGTGGCCGTTGTCGTCCCGGTAGGTCACCGCGATCTCGCGCTCGACGTGCGCGGCGACGCGCAGGCGCGCGCACACGTCGCTGGCGTGAAAGCGCACCAGCCACGGGCGTAGCTCGGCGCGCGTGGTCGCCTCGCTGGTCACGTGCGCCAGGAGATCGTCGTCGACCGCGTGCCTCGCCAGGTCGACCAGCGCCAGGTAGGCGTGCGCGGCGCGGCCGCGTGCCTGCGCCGCGGTGCGCGCGACGCCGCCGGCGAACGCTGACGTATCGGCGTCCTCGAGCTGGCTCGGACTGACGGCGACCGGCAGCCGCGCCTGCTGCGCGGCGCGCACCGAGAGCGTGCGGTGGTTCGCGAGCGCGTGCGCGATGCGATCGATGTCGACGTCGTCGGGCTCCGCTGTGCGCCGCCCGGCCGTCGGCGCCTCCTGCAGCGCGCGCACCACGACCCCGGCCTCGTCGAGCGGCACCGCGGCGAGATCCTTCTGCCACAACGAATCGGCGACGAGGTCGTCGTCGTCGTGCCCCAGCAGCAGCAGCTTCTCCTTGGCACGCGTCGCGGCGACGTAGAACAAGCGACGCTCTTCCGCTTCCTGGTGCCGGCCGGCCTCTTGTCGGGCGACCTGCGCCGCGCGGTTCTCGCGCTCGCCCAAGCGCACCGCGACCAACGGCCGACCATCCGCGGTGAACGTGCGCTGCGCCGGCGTGCGATCGCCGTCGGGATCCGACGGCGGCCGGCGCGCCAGGTCGGGCACGATCACCACCGCGAACTCCAGTCCCTTGGCCGCGTGCACCGTCATGATGCGCACGGCGTCTGCGGCCTCATCGAACAGCGGACTCTCTTCGTCGTCGGTTTCCTTCAGCGTGCGCCGTTCGACCAGGCTGGCGGCCTCGGCCAGGTCGATCGGCGCGGCGCGCAGGAGCTGCTGCAAGAGGCGATCGAGGTTGGCCAGGCGCTGCGCGCCTTCGAATCCGGCGCCTTCCACCAGCAGCAACTCCTCGTGCCGAAGGATTGCCGGCAGCGCCGCGTGCAGCGGGCGGCCCTGCGTGCGCTCGTGCAGATCGCGCAAGAAGCGCATCCCGTCTTGCACCGGCCCGTCGCCGTCGCTCGGCGCACGATGATCGAACACGCCGCCCGCGCGGGTGAAGCGCAGAAGATCGCCGTCGGCGACGCCGCACAGCGTCGAGCGCAGCACGGCCAACACCGGCACCGGGTCGAACGGTCGCGCCATCGCCGCCAGCAACGCACCGGCGAGCACGATCTCGTGCCGTGAGTAGAAGCGCCGGCTGCCCTGCAGCACGTACGGCAGCTCAGCCTGCCGCAGCGGCCGCAGCAGCCACGTCGTGTCGGCGGCGGCGCGCAGCAGGATGGCGACGTCGCTGAGCTTGGTGCCGCTGGTTTGGAGGTCGTGCAGCACCTGCACGATGGCGCGGCCTTCCCGTTGCCGGCGTTCCCACGCGCGAGCGCCGCGTTCGCTCGCGGGCAGCAGCAAGAGTTCAACCGTGGCGCCCTCGGCGTCGTCCCGCACCGCGTGCACGGGCTCGTAGCCGAGTTGATACGGCACGTCCTCGGTGAGCGTGCGCGCGCACGTGGTGTTGACGAAGCGCAGCACCGCCGGCCGGCTGCGGAAGTTGGCCGACAGCACGAGGCGTCGACCAAGTGGTGCCTCGCCGTCGCCTGCCACGTGCTGCACGGCGCGGTAGTAGGCGCCAACATCCGCACGGCGGAAGCGATACACGCTCTGCTTGGCGTCACCGACGATGAACAGGCAAGCGCGCAGCGGCAGCGCCATCGGCTCGCGCACCACGTCGCCGGCGTCGCGCGTTGGGTCGCTGGCCAGCAAGAACAGTACGTCGTACTGCAGCGGGTCGGTGTCCTGGAACTCGTCGACCAGGATCGTCTGGAAGCGCTGCGCCAGCTTCTTGCGCACCGCCGGTCGCTGCATGAGCACGTGCCGTGTCAGCAGCAACAAGTCGTCGAACGACAGTTCGCCGGCCTGCGCGCGGCTCGTGCGCTGCGTCGCGAGGAACGGCAACAAGAAGGCGCGCGCCAGCGCGATCGCTTCCTCGTCGGCCAGCAACAGCCCGCGCAGGTAGCCGCGGTGGCCGTCGAGTGCGTTGGTGGCGCGCTCGTCTTCGGTCTCTCCGAGTTCGCGCTTGCCCGCCTTCGGCGTGCCCTTGTCGAACAGCGCCTCGTCGTCGGGCGTGCGTCCCGCGCGCAGGGCGCCGCACACCGCGAGCAAGCGTTCGGCGTAGTCGCGCCACGCCGGCCGCGCGCGCGCATGGTCCGTGAGCAACGCTTGCAGATCGTGCTCGCGTTGCGCGAGGTCGGTCGGCGCGAACGGCGTCGCCAACTCGTCCCACGCTTCTTCGGGCAGGGTGAGCAGGGCAAACGCCAACTCGCGCAGCTCACTGGCGTCGAAACGGTCGAGCGCCGCGGCGTGTTCGCCCTCGGCCGCCTCGCCGAGGAATACCAAGAACTCACGGTCGAAGCGCGCGCGCACCATCTCGTCGCTGCCGACGCGCAACACCGCGGGCAGGTCGAGGTCGGCGGCGTGCTCCTGCAGCAGGCGCAGACAGAAGCCATGGAAGGTCGCGAGCGCCAACCGATCGACATCGGCGAGGGCTTCTTCGGCGCGGCGCGCGTGCTCGGCACCGATGCCGAGCGTCGACAACACGAACGCGTCCGAGTCGTCGAGACGTTCGCCGCGCACGAACGCTGGCACCGCGCGCAGCATGCGTACCAGGCGTTGTCGCATCTCGGCGGCGGCGTTCTCGGTGAACGTCACCGCCAGCACGCGGTTCGTATCCATGTGTTGGCACAAGATCGCGGCGAGCACGCGGCCCACCAGGAGCGATGTCTTGCCGGTGCCGGCGCCCGCCGTGACCACCAGGTTGTGGCTGAAGTCGGTCAGCGCCGCGTGCCGCGCGTCGTGGTCAGGAAGCACTGGCGCCTCCGAGCCCAACACCTCCGAGCATGGGGGCATAGATCGACTTGCTGCGCAGCCCGAGGTAGCGCCGCACCTCGGCGCGGTCGGAGTTGAAGACCCGCTCGCGGCTCGGTGGGTGCAAGCGACGACAGGCGGCGCGGAAGTCGCAGAAGCGGCACACCTTGTTGGCGTCGTTGCTGGGTACGAACGTGCCCGTGGCGCGCACGTCGGCCAGCACGCGCAGGGTTTCGCGCAGCGCGTCGCTGAACTTGCCGCCGAGAAAGTCAGACGCGTAGCGCCACTTCAACCAGAACTCGCCGTTGGCCAAAAGCTCCGGTTGCACCGCACGCACGCCGAGGTCGCGCAACTCGGCGTTCAGCGTCTGCTCGGCCATCGCGGCGTACACCGGCATCTGCAGGCGCCGACCCTTCAAGATGTCCGACGTCGACAACACCGCGCCCGGGTTGTTGCCGGTCTTGTAGTCGATCACGCGCAACGACCCATCGGCGAGGCGATCGATGCGGTCGGCACGGCCACGCATCGCGAGTTCGCGACCACCGCCGAGCGCGACTCGGCCCTCCATCTTGTGTTCTTGGTGCAGCGGCGTGATGCCGTAGCTGCGCAGCGCGCGCGCGTCGTCGGCGAAGCTCAGCGCCACCGCGCGCGACCACTGCCGCACCAAGATGCGGTGCAGGGCCGGCAGCGTGTGCGCGAGCGGCGAGTTCGCGCGCAGCATCGCGTCGAGGCGCGGTGCCAGCTCGCTGGCCAACAGCGTGGCGTCGATGTCGGTCGCGTCGCCTGCCGCGGCGACCAGGCGCGGGTGCAGTTCGGCCATGAGCGCGTGCACCGCAGAGCCAACCGCGCCCGGTGCCAAGGCGAGTGCGTCGGGCTCGGGTGGCAGCGCCTCGACGCGCAGCTCCCGGCGAAAGAAGAACTGATGCGCGCAGCGCGCCAGCATCTCGAGGTCGCTCACCGAGAGTGTGCCCGTGTCGTCACCGCGGCGCGCGTCGCCGATGTCGCCATCGCACAAAAGGTCGCCGCCGAAGTGTTCGAGCCGCTGCACACGCTTGATCGTTTGGCTGCCGCGCGCGCCGAGCAGCTTGCTGGCGGCGGCAGCGGTGCCGTGCTGCAACGCCAAAAGGGTCACGGCGGTGTCGAGCGCCGCCAAGCCACTCGCCACCCGCGCCGCGGCGCGCGGCAACGGATGCGCGCGCTCGATGTGCTCGACGACGCCGGCCAAGCGATCGTCGAGGACGGTGGCCAAGAGCGGCGAGGGACCGACGACGCGACCCTGCGTGTCGGTCTGCGGTCGGCTGACGTGCAGCGAGGCGAGCGGCAGCGACGCCAGCTGCGCCAACGTCTGCGCCTGCTGCGCGCGCGTGGCCACGCGTGAGGGCAACCCCAACGCCTCGCGGTCGGCGTCGCTGAAGAACGTGGGCGGCGGCGTCGGTTGCGGCAGCTGGTCGTCGGCCGCGCCGAGCAGCGACACGTGCAGCGCGGGAAAGGCGAGCGCGTCGCCGTACTCGACGACCTGCACGGCGTGCCCGATGCGCGCGCCGATCGGTAGCCCGCGACCCTGCAGCAGGTCGAGCGCATCGAGCAAGAACTCGGCGTCATCGGCGTGCAGCAGTTCGCGCAGCGTCTCACCCAGACGCTCGGCAGCGTCGGCGTCGCGGCTGCCAGGCGCCGCGGCCACCAGTTCGTTCGCCAGCAGTTCGTCGAGCGCGCGCGCCTTCTGCGCGCTCGTCTGCAACGCGGCTGCGGCGTGGGCACGGGTGGCGAGACGCCGCACCGCCGCCGCCGCCAAAGGCGCCCGCTCGTGCAGCAACTCCGCCAAGCGTTCGGGCAGCGCCGCATGGCCAGCCAAGCCGCGGCTGCGCGCTTCGACCTCGAGTGCGTGATGCTCGGCGGGCGGCAGCGGCGCGCGTTGCAGGTCGGCGCCAGCCAGCGCGAGATAGCTGCGCGTCGGTGCGCCGTCGAACAGCAAGCGCGCCGCGTGCACCGCGAGCGCGCCGCGCGGCTCGTGGGCCAGCGCCGTCTCGGCGTGCGCGCGCAGCGGGATCCCTTCGGCCGCGAACGCCGACGCCAGGAACGGCACGTACGGACCGAGGCGCGGCGCGGCCACGATCATGTCGCGCAGCGCTTGGCCGTCGCCGAGGGCCAAGCCGCAGCGATGGGCCGCGGCGCGCAGCTCGGCCTCCAGCGTCGGGTGCGCCGAGCGCGTGGGTAGCTTGGGCGTGAGTTCGCAGGCCGGCAGATGGGTGAGCACCGTCGCTGGCACGTGCCGCGTGAGCGCGTCGAGCAACGCCTCGAGGTCGGCCGTCATCGGGTCGCCGACGGTGGCCACCAGCAGATCGTGGCGCGGTCGCTCCCCGCGTTCGAGCCGACACCGCGCCGCGGCGATGCCTTTGGTACGGTTGTCGAACGGGTGGGCGAGCAACGCGCGCGCCAAGGCACCGGCGACGGCGAGAGTCTGTTGGCCCCAGCCAGACACCGCGGCTTGTGCCGATGGCGCGCCGCCGCGCAGCCACTCGCGGCAGGTGGCCAAGAGCGCAGAGAGACTCGGCCGATGGCGCAGGGCGTAGGCCGCGACCTCGTTGTCGGTAGCCCGCAGCACCGCGCGCAGTAGGCCGCGCTCGGCGAGCGGCGTGAGCGACGCGTCCTGAGCGGGCTCACGCAGAAGCCACAAGAGCTCGGTTACGAACGCCGTGGGTGTGAGAAAGCGCACCCCGAGCATGCCGGGTCGATGGGCCAGAACCGCGTCGCGCAGCGCCGTGGCGGCCGCCGCCGAGGAAGCCAGTACGAAGCTGCGCTGGCGGCGGTCGTCGGCCGCTGGCAAGAGCCGCAGCAGGCCCTGCACGTGGGGGTGGACCGGGGTGGCGGCTGCCTTCCGACGCATCGCCGCAGTATGCGCGCTCGGCGGCCTTCGCCGACGCGGCAGTTCCCTCTTGCCCGGTCTTCGACTTGCATCAGAATCGGCGTGGATTTGCAGAACTCGCCGTTGCCCCAAGAACACGACCTCGACGCACAACCGAGCCTCGATTGTGCGGCCGACCTGGCGCTCGTGCGTGCGGTGCACGCAGGCGTCGGTAGTGCCACTCTGCCCTTCAACCAACGCATGCGCTGCGTGCCTCGCATCCTCGGCTATCTGAACGCCCGCCTGGGCCGGCCGCTTTGCCATGACGACCTGGCCGACGTGGCCCAGGATGTGTCGCTGTTGGTGTTGCGCAAACTGCACGACTACGAGGGGCGCGGACGGTTCGAGGGTTGGGTCTACCGGCTGTGCAACCTGGAGATCCTCAACGCCGTGCGCCGCCGGTCGCGGCAGCGCCGTCGCTTCGTCGCGATGGAAGACCCGCGCGAGACCGTCGACACGCACGGCCAGCGCGAGATCGAGACGCTGGAGGAACGCGAACAGCTGCTGCGCGGCATCAAGCAGGTCGGCGGCGCCGAAGCCGAGCTGCTGGCGCTCAAGCACTTCGAGGACCTCAGCTTCGACGACATCGCTGCGCGCCTGAGCATCTCGCCGAATACGGCCAAGACCCGCTACTACCGCGGGCTCGATCGGCTGCAACAGATTCTGTCCAGAGGGAAACCTGGTGAAGAAGGGGAGCAACCATGACCGACCTCGACCCCGAGCACATGCTGCAACAAGCACTGACTGGAGAACGCGCCCTCGACGATCCGGCGCTCACGGCGGCTCTCGCCATGAGCCCCGGGCTGCGCACGCGCTTCTCGAAGCTGCGTGCGCTGGCCGTGCGGCTGGATCGCGAAGGCACAATGCAACGCGCGGCCGTGGCGGCGCCTGCCGATCAGGCGCTGCCGCCGTTCGACCTGCGGCAGGTGCGCGGCCGCGCGCGTTGGCGCGGCCTGCGCGCTGCGGCGCTGGTCGTTGCCGCGTTGCTGATCTGCGCGCTCGCCCTGTGGTGGACGCTCGGGCAAGGCAACGGGCGCGCGATCCCGTCGACCTACACCCTCGCCAACCCTTGGCGCCTGAGCCCCGAGGGCACGCGCGCAGTGTTGCCGGAGATCTTCACCTGGCACGACCCAAGCGGCAGCCTGTCGCGGAATCAGGCGTACTTCTTGGTGTTCAGCGACACGTCGGGTGCCGAGATCGACGCGATCGAGCTGGATCGGGATGCGCGATGGTCGGTGCAAGCTGCGGTGCGGCGCTCGCTGCCGCGTCCGTTCCGCTGGGAAGTGCAAGTGCGCGTGGGCAGTGAGTTGGTGCGACGTTCGGGTGCAGTTGAGGTGACGGTCGACTAGTTCCACCGCCGCGCGACACCGCACGCATCCAGCCTTCGAGCAGCATGGCCGCTCGCAAGATCGGCTCCCCGGTGCCATCGCTGCGTCACCCCCGCACGGTGCCAGGGCTAGACTGGCGGTATGACGAGCCCCTTCCCGGGCATGGACCCTTGGATCGAACAGGCATCGATTTGGCCGGACGTCCATCAACGCCTCATCACCTACGCCGGTGACGCGCTCCAGACTTGCGTTGGGCCGGCCTATTTCGTCGCCATCGGCGCGCGGGTCTACCTCGAGACTGCCGAAGCCGCAGGCTTCTACCCCGACGTCTCGGTCGTCGAGGCGCCGATCCGGGGTGCCAACGCTTCGCGGATGCAGACGGACGCGGATCAGCCGACCGTGCTGATGGTCGAGCCGGTCGAACGCCGTGAGACCTTCCTGGAGATCCGTGACGCGGCGACCCAAGGCAACGTCGTGACTGTCATCGAGGTGCTGTCGCCGAGCAACAAGCGGCCGGGTCCTGGGCGCGAGCTGTATCTGACCAAGCAGCGCGAGGTCATGGCCTCGACGACGAGCCTGGTGGAGATCGACCTGCTGCGAAGCGGTGAACCCACCGTCGCGGCTCCAGCGACATCGGCTACTGCCTCGCCGTACCGTGTCGTCGTCAGCCCGGCCGCGGACCGAAGGCGTCGAGAGTTGTATGCCATCATGCTCCGGCAGCGCCTCCCACGGATTTCGGTGCCGCTGCTCGCGGGTGCGGGCCACGTGGTGCTCGATCTCCAGGCGGTGTTGACCGAGGCCTACGCCAAGGGGGCGTACGCGCGGCGGATCGACTACAGAAAGCTGCCGGTCCCGGCGCTTGGTGAGACGGATCTGGCCTGGGCGCGGGAGTGCATCACGGCGGCGCGCGCATGATCGCTCGCGCCGCGCGCCTGGCGGTAGCCGGCGGGGCGTTCGCGCTGTTGCTGATCGCGATCATGTCGATGAGGAGCGCGTGGGGCAAGCGAGGCGAGGCGGCAGAAGGCAACGCGGCGCCGCGTGAGCCGGCAACCATGGTCGACGTGGCCCAACTCGTCGCCATGCTGGACGCGCCGGCCGCGCGCGTGAACGAGGTGGTGGGCGCTCTCGAGGATGCGGTACACGCGGGCGCGGCGATGGCTTGGAAGCGCGATGCGTTCGACGGCTTCGTCGTGCGCCTGCGGGCGCGGGCCGGCGATCGTCCTCTGCGCGCCAACGTCGAGCACATCGTCGCCCAGGCCTACACCGATCAGGGGCGAGTTGACCTGGCGCGACGCGAACTCGGGGCGTTCGTGCGCACGATGGACTCGCATGACTTCTGGCTCGGGCAGCGGCTGCGGTGCCGCGCGTTCCTCGCCGATCTGTGCCGCGTGCAGGGTGATGCCAATGAAGCCATCCGCACGCTCATGCCAGCCCGCGATGTCGAACAGAGCATCGAGCCTGCGCCCGGCGAAAGCGAAGGGCAGCACCGGACTCGGCTGCTGGGCCTGGGTGAGGTGCATGGTGTGTGGAGCGAGATCCTGCGCGGCCATGGTCGGTTTCATGCCGCCTCCGATCACCTGCTGCGCAGCGAACAGATGGCACAGGCCCTTGGCGATGGCGGGTTGCTCGACAACTGCATCGAGCGTGACGTCGAGATCCTGCTGGCGACTTCCGGCGCGGCCAAGGCCAAGCGGAAGTTGCGGGCGCGGCTCGATGAACTCGCGCAAGTGCCTACCGCGGAACGCGACGACGAGTGGCGGTTGCGCGGCACCGAGATGACGCTGCTCGTCGCGGTGGCCGAACTGGCGCGCGATCACCGCTCCGAGACGCGCGACATGCTGACTGCGCTCGCGCAACAGCCCCTGGCGCCGCAGCATCAAGCCGAGGTGCACGTGCGGCTGTTGGACCTGGCGATCACGGAAGGCGACTTCGCCGCTGCCGAGCAGCATCTCGAGCGTTGCCGTGGGTTGGCACACATTGCGCAGACCGGCACGGCAGTGCGCGTCGCCGCCCTCGCGGCGCTCTTGGCCCGGTTGTCACCCTGTGCAGCGGCAGAACGGCGTCGCCGTGGCGAGGCCCTGGAGGATCTGTTTGGTGCGCAGGTCGACGAATGGCGGCGATTGCCGCCCGACGCGGGCGGCTTCGGCTTCTTGCAGCCACCTGCAAGGCGCTTGCTGCTGAGCGAGTTGATCCACCTGCGGCTGACGCGCGCGGGCGCTGCCGCAGCCGAGGCAGCGTTGATGTGCTTGCTCGAAACGCAGGCGTGCAGCGTGCTGGCGCGACGGCGCAACGCGACGGCAGGCGACCTCGAAGCCATCCGCCAGCACGTGCTCCAACCAGACGGCGGGGTCTTGATCTACCTGCCGGCGCGGCCTCAGTCGCACGTGTTTGCCATCACGCATGCGCGGGTGCAGCACTGGCTGCTCGCCGCCGAAAACGATTTGCAACACGCGTGTCGACCGCTGACCAACCGACTGGTTGGCCTGACCGCCGTCACCGACGAGGCTGCGGCCGCGCACGGCATCGCGCTGCGGCGCGACCTCGACGCGGCGCGTGCGGCGCTGCTTCCAGCCGCGTTGGCTGACCAAGTGCGCACCTGGAAGTGTCTGAGCGTGGTGGGCGCCGACCTCATGCGCGACCTTCCCTTCGAGGTGCTGCCCTCGACCGATGCCGCTGACGCGCCGCTGCTCGGCGAGATCGTGCCGGTCGATCAACTGCCGTCGTTGCCGTGGGCAATCGCCTGTGCGCGCGACCTGGTGCAAGCACCACGCTCGCCGCCCTCGCTCACGCTGTTCGCCTGCATCGCCCCGCGCGCGGCCGCATCCGAGGTGCAGTCTCTGACGCTCACCGAGGGCGACCTCACCTTCTTGCAGCACGTTGAGTCAAAGCGTGCCTGCATCGGCGCGCGCGCCACCGTGCAGGCGGCGGCCGACGCTGAGCCGACCGCGATCACTCACTTCCTGGCGCACGAAGACAGCCGCGACGACGAACTGCTCACGGGCCTGTCGCTGTACGACGGCTCGTTGTGGCACGAATCGTTCGCAAAGCGGCCGCGCCGCGGCGGCTTGGGTGTCTTGTCGGTGTGCGGTGCGGGCGCGACCGAGCGACGCCTGGGCGAAGGGATCTCGTTGACCTCGTTGGGCGGGGCGCTGTTGGCCGCCGGCGCACAGGCGGTGATGCAGTCGCGCGACAAGGTGTTGCTCGTCGAGCACCTGGCGCTGCTCGATCCCTTCTATCGAGAACTCATGCGCCAGGCGTCGCCCGCCGCCGCGCTGCAACGCGCGCGTTCCGCGCTGGCGGGCGGCAGTTCCCTGGTCGCGCGTGTCCGTCGCGGTCAGTTCCAGGTCATCGGCCTGGGACACCGGCCCCTGTGACAGCGAGCACGAGGCCTTCGCTGCGCGTCAGAAGCCGATCGGCCTCTCAATCTGGAGGGATGATCGACTTCGATGGCCGCTTGATGAGGTGCAGCTCGCGATCGTGGATCGGTGGATTCGAGCTGTGGAGGAGAATTTGTCCCTCCAGATAGAGATCGATCGCGGCGGCGTGGTTGCCGTTCAACGATGAGCTTGGGGCTAACAGGTAGATCTTCGATTGGGAGTCACCAGCGGGGCCGCCGTAGTAGGTTGCCTCCAGGTAGAAGGCGCCATACGGGCCGCTGCCGACGGGGGGCAAATCGAGATCGATGGGTGTTTGCAGGGGATGTTGGACCATGGGATCGCCAATGAGGCTGACGGTTCCTGGCTCATTCGTCGTGCTCCACAACCGATGGTACACCGCCAGATCCACGAGGTTGTCGGCGCCCGGATCGAAGGCGAGCCGGAGGTGCGGGGGAGTCGACGACGACGTGAGGCTGAACATGACCAGCGGCTCTGCGCTGCCGCCCTGTGGCGCTTGCGGCGTCAGGTTGACTGGGCAGACCTCGACCCCGCGCGGTTCTGCGCGCAGGCGCAGCGCGTCGGCGCGCTGATCGCCATCGACGTCTTGGAACGCGGCGCAGCCCGGAGTGAACATCGCGCCAGGCTGTGCAACCGCGATTCCCTGCACGAGAACCTGTTCGAAGTCGATGCGGTACGCCGCGGTCTGGGTGACGCCGGAGCCGACGCGATAGCTGATCAGTGCGCCATCCTCATCGACGGCGATCGGGCCACCTTCAACCCCCAGAACGTCGATGGGCCCGTTCTCCGGATTCGTGCCGATCGGCAGGGTGAGCGGGACTGGGCCCACGATGCCGCTGCTGTCCAGCAAGCGAGCGCACCAAGGGCCGTTGGCTGCGGCCCGGCTCAGCCACAGTACGCGATCGCGACCCGCGACGCGCACGCGGGTGATGCGGCTGAGCACGTTGTTCGACGCGATGAGCGCGGTGCGCAGGCCGGTCGTGTTGTAGAGCGATAGCCCAGCGGAGTTGGCGACGAGTGCTTCGGGCTCGCCGTCATTGTTGAAGTCGGCCCAGCCGATGCCGAACGCTGCGCCTTGCGTTGTCACCGCGCCGTTCGTGAGCTGCGTGAAGGTTGGCGTCGGACTCCAGGTGACGCGCCCGATGCGAAGCAGATCGGCGGTGCGATTGAGCCCGGCGACGAGGTGCGACGCACCGTCGGTCGTGGCGGCCACCGTGCGGATGCCGCCCCACCCGGTGACGCTCAGCGGCGTTGCGACCGGACCGCCAGCGTAGGTCAACAACACTGGCGTTGCGCCACCCATGGCAATCATGGCGTCGGTGGCTGCGTTGGGCCGCGACAGGACAGCGATGTCATCGACGCTGCTGCCGACATTCCACGGCTGATAGCTGCCCCAGGTGTCCGGCCGGTAGAGGAGCCAAACGCTGTTGCCGGCCAGGATCGCGGCGTCGACGCGCCGCGCGCCGGCGTCGGGCACCAGGTTGCCGACCACGATGCGTCGGAATGGACCGGTCGCCGCCGCGGGGGCGGGCCGTAGGTAGCACTGGCCGGCAAGCGTGGCCGACAACAGGACGGGGACCATGCAAGCGGGTCCCAAGCGTGAATGTTGCATCATTGGCAGGACTTCGAAGGTGTGGTGGGCAACGGCCGTCGTGTCGTGGAGCGTCGGCCGAGTTTCAAGAAAGCGGGCGCTCTGGTAATTCATCGCGCGGTCGGAGCGCACGCCAGGGGGTCAGTGCATTGGCGGAGCGGCGCCGCCGGCCGAGTTGACGGAACTTGCTTCTTGCGCTCAAGCGGTTACAGCGGCCGCGTGAACCGCGCCGACAAGGCCGCGCGCATCCTGCGCATCCTCGACCAGCTGTATCCGGCGCCGCCGATTCCACTCGCGCACGACGATCCGTTCACCCTGCTGGTGGCGGTCGTGCTGTCGGCGCAGACCACGGATGCGCGCGTCAACCTGGTGACTCCCGCGCTCTTCGCGGCCGCCGCGACCCCACTGGCCATGGCCGAACTCGGGGTGCCGACGATCCTGCGTCACATCCGAACCTGTGGTTTGGCACCGACCAAGGCGAAGAACATCGCGGCGCTGGCGCGCCTCCTCGTCGATCGCCACGGCGGCGACGTGCCGCGTGAATTGGCAGCGCTGCAAGCCTTGCCCGGCGTTGGCCGCAAGACCGCGAGCGTGGTCTTGGCGCAAGCGTTTGGCGTGGCTGCCTTCCCCGTTGACACGCACATCCATCGCCTTGCAGCGCGTTGGGGTCTGTCCAACGGGAGCAATGTGCGCCAGACGGAGGACGACCTGTGCCGCGTGTTCCCGCGTGACACCTGGATTCGACTGCACCTGCAGCTGATCCAGTTCGGCCGCGAGCACTGTCCGGCTCTGCGCCACGACGCTGCGCGTTGTCCGATCTGCGCCTTTGCTGCGCCCGGCAAGCGCGCGGGCCGGGGTGCGCGACTCGGCGGCGCTTGAGCAAGGGTTTTTTGCCGACTGACTCCCCTGGCCCCTTGCCCGATGTGTCTGCGCGCTCGACCATCCTGCACCTTCCCCGGCGCGCGCGGTAGCAGGCATGCCTCTTTGGCTCCCCTGCGCGCGCAGCGACTGGTGCCAATCACAAATGAACAACTTCTCGCCCCTGATTCTTGGTCTGTTGACCTTGTCGCCGCTCGCCGCCCAAGTCGATGCTGCCCCCGCGCCTGCTGCGCCCGCGAAATCGAATCACGTCTGGTTCGCTGACTTCGACAAGGCGGTCGAGGCGGCCACCGCACAAAAGAAAGACCTGCTCGTCGACTTCACCGGCTCGGATTGGTGCGGCTGGTGCATCAAGTTGCACGAGGAGGTCTTCGCCCACGACGCCTTCTTGCAAAGCGCGCAGAAGAGCTTCGTGCTGGTCGCCCTCGACTTCCCCAACGCCGAGGAGATCAAGGCCAAGGTGCCGAACCCCAAGCGCAACCAGGAGCTGGCGCAGAAGTACGGCGTGCAGGGCTACCCGACGGTGCTGTTGATGACGCCGGCCGGCGACGTGTTCGGCAAGAGCGGCTATGCCCCGGGTGGGCCAGAGAAGTACGCCGAGGTCATCAACGGCATGCTCGAGACCGGCAAGCGTCGCATGGCCGAAGTGGCGTCGCTCACCGGGTCGTTCACCAAGGTGAAGGAAGGCAAGGAGCGCGATGCAGTCGTGGCGACCGCGGTGACCATGCTCGCGGGGATGACCGGCGAAGACGTCGGCGTCGACAAGGTGGCGGAGATTGCCAAGAACGCGGTCGCGTCGACTGATGCCGCGATCGTCGAGCAAGCGGTGAACGCGTTGGTCAAGGCCGGCCAGGCCGATGCCGCGACTCAGGCCAAGGCTCTCGAACTGGACCCCAAGAACGAGAAGGGGCTCTACGAGATGATCGTGAAGGCCAAGATGACCTCGGTGCAAGACGACGACAGCGCCAAGGCGTTCCTCGGCGACCTCGACAAGCTGGTGGCGCTCGGCATCAAGAACAAGGAGGCGCTGACCGAGATGCTGTTCAACGCCATGCGTTGGGCCAAGGGCCCGCTGAAGGACGAAGATGCCGCCAAGAAGTGGGCTACGGCCCTCGAGAAGCACGTCGAGGGGACGCCCGAGGCGCAGAAGTACGCCGACATGATCAAGCAGGTCCGCGGCTAGAAGCGCCGCGCGCGGTCCGCGCTCAGCTGTCGGGCTTCTTGGCCGGCATGCCCAGTGTGCGTCGCACCGCCTGCTTCATCGACTTCCAGCCGCTGCGCAGTGAGTGCCGCATTCTCTCGAGCGGCATCGCCACTGTGCCCTTCCACTTTTCGTCGGGTCGCGCCTGGAACAACGTGCTGTGCGTCGTGCCGTTCCAGTGCGCGGGTGGCTCCGCGGTGTAGTAGTAGGCGGCGAACGACTTGCGCGACATGCCGTCGGGCGCGCTCAGCGGCGTGACGCCGTGGTAGCTGGTCTCGCTGGTCTCGAACACCACGCAGCGGTTCAGGATCGGCACGAACGAGTGCCAGCACTTCTTCACGTCCTTGTCCCACAGCTCGATGCGCCCGCCCCAGTCTTCTTGCCACGTCGGGTTGAAGTAGATCAGGATGTTGAGCCGCCGGTGCCAGCCGCGGTCTTCGAGGATGTTGAAGTCGACGTGCACGTCGAGCCGGCCGCCGGGTCCGGTCTGGTGCATGCCGCCGCCGTCGAGCTTGTCGTCGGCGAGCAGCTCAGGGATGCCGGTGATGTAGACCAGGTCGTCGAGAAACTCCTGCGACGCGAGCGCGCGGTGCAACGCGAGCACCGGCGGCGGGAACTTGGTCGAGTCGGTGACTTGCAGCTTCAGCTTCTCGTTCACGCTCTTGAACGTGAGCCCCAGGCGCTGCGCCTCGTCGAAGCTCGGCATCGCCCGCGTCACCTCGCGCGCAAACGCGTCTTCGAGGAAGCCGTCGATCTTGAAGAACGGGAACGGCTGCGCGCTCAGCCATTGCTGGCGTAGCTGCTCCCGGTCGTAGGGCTTGATGGTGCGCGGGGCGGTGGTCGAAGCGCTCATGGCAGAAGTCAGGGGCTTTCCCTCGATACGGTCGCGGCGAACGCGCGGCGTCGGTCGTGAGACCAGGCCGAGCATCTTCGCGGCGCCGGGACTCTGTTTCCAGACGGTGGACGACTTGCGAGGACAGAGCGGACATCGACGCCTGCATGCCAACGCCCGCAGCCTCTTGGTGGTTTTCGTCCCAGCGCGACCCGCAATGCGCCCAAAGGCCGCGATGGGGAGGGGGCGTGGACCCCAACTGCCTCAGGCTGGCATGCTGGCTCGGGGGGTGCCGACTGCCGCCACGGCCCGATCTCTCGCTTGCATCGGAGCCAGCCGCCCCGTAGCTCAGGCAGCCTCGTCCGTGGAGTCTGCCGCCGAAGTCCCGCTGCGCGTGTCGCTCGTGATCCCCATGCACGATGAAGAAGACAACGTCGTGCCGTTGCTGGAGGAAGTCGAGACCGCGCTGGCCGGCGTATGGCCGTTCGAGGTGGTCTTGGTGGACGATTGCAGTCGCGACGCGACGCTTTCACGGGCGTGCGCGTTCAAGGCCGCAGGCGCAACCGCCGGCGCGCGCGCCTGGCTACGGATCCTGCACCTGGAACGTCAGGTCGGCCAGAGTGGCGCGGTCCTCGCCGGCGTCGAGCGTGCGCGCGCGCGCCTCATCGCCACGCTTGACGGTGACCGCCAGAACGACCCGGCCGACGTGCCGCGCTTGCTCTCGCTGGTCGAGAGCGGCGCTTGCGATGGCGTCGCGGGGGTGCGCGTGCGCCGACAAGACTCCTTCGTGCGGCGCGTCAGCTCGCGCATCGGCAA
Source organism: Planctomycetota bacterium (assembly GCA_031423015.1). Classification (GTDB taxonomy): domain Bacteria; phylum Planctomycetota; class UBA1135; order UBA1135; family UBA2386; genus DATGPD01. Next base: position 76,116 of record JANPER010000221.1, read on the forward strand.
CGGGGCGCGCAATTGGATCACTGGCGACCGCGTGACCGATGCGGCCTGTGGCGTGAAGGTCTTGCCGCGCGCCGCGTTTCTCAAGGCGCCGCGCTTCAACGGCATGCACCGCTTCATGCCCACGCTGATGCGCTACGTCGGCTTGCGCATCGTGGAAGAACCCGTGAACCATCGGCCCCGCGGCGCTGGCCGCGCCAAGTACGGCATCGGTAACCGCGCGCTGCGCGGCTTGCGCGATTGCCTGGCGATCCGTTGGTATCGCCGGCGCATCGTGGAGCCGCGGGTCGAGCGCGAATGGTAGGGCTGCTCTACCTGCTCGCCGCCGCCGTGGTGTTCCTTCCGGGGATCATCAACCCGGACGACTGGACGGGCACTGAAGGGCGGCGCGTGTTGATCGCGCTCGAGATGTTGCAGCACGGCGATTGGTTGGTACCGACGCTCGGTGGCGAGCCCATGCTGTCGAAGCCGCCGCTGCACTCCTGGGTGCTCGTTGGCATCGCGCGCTGGGTCGGAACCGATCCCTGGATGATGCGGCTGCCCGGCGCGTTCGCGTTCGGTGGCCTCGCCTGGCTGGCCCACGGGCTGGTCACTCGTTCGCACGGCGCTGCGGCCGCTTGGTGCGCCGGGCTCGGCACGCTGCTGTCGCCGTTGGCCGTGGCGCTGGTGCCGCGCGCCGAGATCGATCCGCTCTTCGCGGCGCTCGCCGCTGCGTCGATCCTGTTGCTGTCGCGCGGCGCGGCGTTCGCATCGAGGTCGAGCCTGCTCATCGGCGGCGTGATCGCCGGGCTCGCCATTTTGGTGAAGGGGCCGCCCTTCTTCATGCTGCTGGCCGGGACGGCTGCCGTCTGGATTCGCCGACGCCAGGCGCGTGGACTCGGACTGGCCCTGTTGGTGATGGCCATCGCGCCTGCGCTGTACTACGTGGCGCTGGGCCGCGCCGTGGCCGGCCTCGACACGCTGATCGACGTCGCCGCCGTCGAGAGCGTTGGGCGCCTGACGCTCTTTGATTGGGAACACGTACTCGACACGCCGCTGCACTTTGGGCGCGCACTGCTGTCGTCGCTGCCTTTTGGTCTGTTGCTGTTCTTCGAGTACCGGGGCGAGCGGCCCGCCGAGCCCGACCGCGGCGAAGCGTTCCTGCGCATGGTCGCGGCCGCCGCGTTCTCGACGGTGCTGATCCTCGCGCTGTTTCCGGCCCGGCCGCCGCGCTACCTGCTGCCGGCGGTTCCACTCTTCTTCGTGGCCGTCAGCCCCTCGGTCGCGGCGTTTCTGCGCGTGCCGGTGCTGCCGGCGCTCGGGCGCGGCATCGTGCGCGGCCTGGCGCTCGTCGGCGCGGTCGGCCTGTGCGCGACGCCTTGGCTACCCGCGCCGTGTGGCGCGCGCACGGCACTCGGTCTGTTGTTCGCGGCCATGCTGCCGCTCTTGGTCATCAATGGTCGGCGCGCCGTGATCGCCATGCTGGCCTTGCCGGTCGTCGCCATGTGGACCGTCTTCGCTCCGTTCGCCCAGCATCGAGCGCACTGGCGCGAGCCGTATGCGCATGCGGGGGCGACTCTCGCGCGTGTGCTGGCCGAGCGCCAGGCCAGCGACCTCGCCACGTTGTTGCACGTGGCGTCGCCGATCCTGTTGCACGCTGGCGTCCTGCCGCCCGGCGACGAGTTGGCACAGCGCGAGCCGCACGCGCGTTGGCTGCTGACCGAAGCGGATGCCAAGCCGCAGGAAGCCTGGGAACACGTGGCCAAGGCGACGCTGCCGCCGAAGGACTACGTGATCCGCGCGCGCGTTCAATTGCCGCGGCGCGCCGTGTTGTTGTGGGAGCACATGTGAACGCGGCCACGACGCAGGCGTGCGATGTCCTGCTGGTGCGGCTGTCGGCCATGGGCGACATCGTGCATGCATTGGGGGCCATGCAGGCCTTGGCACGAGCGCGGCCGGCGTGGCGCTTGCACGTAGCGGTGCAACGCGAGTTCGCGCCGCTGTACGCGCAACTCGATTGGGTTGCGTCGATCGTCGAGCACGATCGGCGCGCGGTCCTGCTCGGCTTCGCCCGCTTGATGCGCCGATTGCGGGCGTTGCGTTGTGATCTGGCGCTCGACCTGCAGGGCAACTGGAAGAGCGCGCTCGCGGTGTGCGCGTCGGGCGCACCACGTCGTATCGGCATCGCGTCGACCTGGCGCCGTGAGCCGGGCAGCGCGCGCCTGTTGACCGAACGGATCGCGGCCAGCCAGCCGGTGCCGCATCCCGCACACCTGGCCCTCGATGTGGTGCGAGCCGTGGCCCCCGAGGCCGTGCCGACCCCGTCGCGCTTGATCGCGACCGAGGCCGAAGTAACACACGAAGCTGCGGCGTTGCGCGCACTCGGCGTCGACCCCGGGCTGCCGTTCCTGTTGCTCGTGCTCGGCGACCCAGCCGACAATCGGAGTTGGCCGGCAACCTCGGCGGCAGGCGCGGCACGAGCTTGTGCGTGGCCTGCGATCGTGGTGGTGGGGCCACGGGAGCCCGTCGGCATGCCCCTGCCGCCCGGCATTCCCCTGCTGCGGCACGCGCGCGGCGAGCTGCGTCGGCTGATCGCGCTGGGCGCGTTGTTGGCGCGTGCCGAGGGTCGCGCGATCGGGCCCGACCAGGGCGTGATGCACGTGCTCGCGGCGTGCGGCGCGGACGTCACCGTGCTGTTCGGGCCGCAGGATCCGGCGCGCTCGGCGCCGCTGCGGGCGCGCGTATCGGTGCACCCAAACCCGCCCGCCTGCATGCCGTGTCGGTGCCGCACCTGCGATCACGCGCAGGGCCCGGTGTGCATGCGGTTCGAGCCCGACCAGGCGATGTCGCCAGCTGAGCACGGCTGCCGCGAAGGCCCGCCGATCACAGTCGCCAAACCGCGCGGTCAGAAGTGACGGCGGACGCCAACGTCGCGTCGCGCGCTCACCCAGCGTGGCGAGTCGCGCTCGGTGTCGCGGTGCTGGCCTACCTCGCCGTTGTCGTGCGCTGCGCTTGGCTAGGCGACGACGCCTACATCACGCTGCGCGTGGTCGAAAATCTGGCCGACGGTCATGGTCTGCGTTGGAACGCGGCCGACCGCGTGCTGGTGAGCACGCATCCGCTGTGGCTCTTGCTGCTCGGTGGCCTGCGCTCTCTGACGGGCGAGGTGTACTTCACCACGATCTTCTGCTCGATCACGCTGTCGATCGCCGCGATTGCGATGATCATGCGCGGCGCGGGCTCGACCCCGGCGGCGGTCGCCGCCGTCAGCGTCTTGTTGTCGAGCCGCGCCTTCGTCGACTACTCGACCTCGGGACTGGAGAACCCGCTGGCGCACGCCTTGATTGCCGTGTTCGCCGCGATCGCGTTGCGCGCCGCAGGCACCCGGGCGGCCCTGTTCTGGCTCAGCTTCGTCGGTGGGTTATTGATGTGCACGCGCTACGACCTCGTTCTGGTGGTCGCGCCAGCGATCGTCGTGGCCTGGTGGCGACTCCGCAGCGTGGGGGCCGCGTTGGTGGTGGCTCTTGGGTTGCAGCCACTGTTCGCCTGGCTCGCGTTCGCCACCCTCTACTTTGGTTCGCCCTTGCCGATGCCGAGCCACGCCAAGTTGCTCGCGACCGGGATCCCCCTCTGTGACATGCTCGTGCAGGGATGGAGCTATGTGGTTGCAACGTTGGTCAATGACCCGGTAACCATCGTGTTCTGTGCCGGAGGTGTCCTTGCCGGGTTGATGAGGCGAGTCAGCTGGCCACTGTCGCTCGGCGCTTCGATGTATGTCGCCTACACCGTTCGGATCGGCGGCGACTTCATGTTGGGTCGCTTTTTCACGGTGCCGTTGTTGCTGGGCGTGATCTGTGGTGCACGTGTCGCCCGCCGCCCGTGGTTGTCACTCGTGCTCACCCTCGGCGTGCTGGCCGGCGGCTTGTGGTCGCCTCGGCCACCGCTGCTGAGTCGACCAAGCGATCAGGGACCAGGCACGGTCGCGCATGGGATCAACGACGAACGCAGCGTCTACTACTCAGCGCGGCAGAGCCGCAACCAACGAGACGCGAGGGCGGCTGCATGAACGGCTCTGCCGCGAGTCGTGAGCCGTAAGACGTAAGCCCTAAGTCCCAGACCGCTGTCTGACCGCCTCACCATCGCCGCCTGTCCGCGTTCTGGACTTACGTCTTACGTCTCATGACTTTCCACAGCCGAAGCATCTTCGCGCTTCGCGAAGATGCTTCGGCTGTGGAACTCAGGTCTCGGTCTGTTGTCGCCGACGCGCTCGATCCCAGCTGCTGGCGGCGCAACGCAGTTCCTGCGCGCCAGCCATCAGCTCGAGCCCGCGGTCATCATCGCCGCGGCGGTCGGCGTCATCGGCTTTGTCGCGGGACCGGGCTATCACCTGGTCGACACGGTGATCTGCGATCCGTTGATCTGTCGCCTTCCCGCCAAGGACGACGAGAACTAACGGGTGGGGCACTTGTTCCGACGCGTTCCTGACGGTTACCTGCAGTCGGTGTTTGCCGGCGACAACCAGATCCGGTCGCCAGCCCTCGCCCGCTACTACGACGCGCTGTCGCAGCTCACCCGCGGCGAGATCTTCACCCGCGAGCGCCTGGTCGCGATTTGGCGTTTTGCGCGCGGGCGCTACGACCACCTGCTGCGCCAGTATGCCGAGGGTGAGTATCGCGTGCCGATGCCCCGACAGGTCAACGTCGCCGACCTGCGAACCACGCCAGATCAGACACCCTGGCACGACGCGCGATGTGTTGGCGTGTACGACGGCGGGGTCGAGATCGACCTGGGGGCCGTGTCACACGCCGCCAGCTTCAAGATCAGTTTGCATAGTCAGGCGCACTACGTGGTTGAGATGCGGCTTGGCGGCACCACGGTCGGCACGCGCCACGTGTTCACCAACTTAGCCATGCGCTATGGCATGGGAACCAACCTCGTCGACGTTCCCCAGTCGGCGCGCGACGCCGGCTTCGATCGTGTCTTCGTACGCTGCGACTTCGCTTCGTCCATCGACCACGTCGCGGCACTCGGGCACATTGAGTTCTAGCGGGAGAGCAACTGTGTCCTTCCGGCAAGCGTGTCTGACTCGCGCTGATGCGATCGCTAGGTTCGGCGGCTCCAAACGAACGACCAGGAGCACAACCGATGCAATTGCAAGCAACCCCACCAGTCGCGACGACGAAAGGCCTGACTGAGGC
>JANPER010000222.1:0-19720 GCA_031423015.1 Planctomycetota bacterium
AGGTCGAGCCCGGCGGCGCCGTCGAACTCGCCGACACAAAGCCCGGCGGGTTGCGCGCCAGCGCCGCCAAACGACAGCGTCTGCACCGCGTAGCTCGGGAAGCCGGTGTTGATGCCGATGCTCAGGCTCGGCAAGGCGAAGGGGCTCGCGGGATCGTTCACCGTCGCGAAGTCGAGCGCCGCGGTGCCGCCGAAGTCAGCGATCACCATGTCGTTTGGCACACCGCCGACGGCCACCGTGGTGGCGGCACCCAACTCGTCGACGCCGCGGCGCGGCGAGGGGTCAATCACGCTGCCGCCCGGAACGGCGTAGGTGCCCACGCCCGACCAGTCGGAGAAGTTGTTGCCGGTCCAGGTGTTGGTGTTGCCGCCGGTGCTGTTGTCGTAGGCGTTGTCGTCGGTCGAGCCGTGGATCACGTTGTTGGTGAAGGTGGCACCCCAGTGTCCGAAGACGGTGACGCCCCAGGTCGACTCCGTGATGCGGTTGTCGCGGACGGCGATTGGCACGTTGGCGGCGACCGACAGGAAGGTGTAGAAGCCGGACTGGCAGCGGTTGAAGGCATTGTCTTCGATCACGCAGCCTGGCGCGGCGTCGAAGAGGAGCACCCCGGTCGAGGTGACCGTCGCTGGCGTGTAGAAAGAGTCCTTGATCAGGTTGCCGCGCACGATGGCGGTTGAGCCGCGGCTCACCTGGACGCAGTTCTGCGCGATGACCGCAGTCCGTCCCGAGCCGATGAACTGGTTGTCCTGCAGGATCGAGAACGCGTTGAAGTTCGACACGAAGCCGTTCTTCCCCCAGTCGTGTATGCAGCAGTTGCGCATCGTCAACTCGCAGGGATCGAGAGCGTTGTCGCCACGCACCACGACGGCGACCGGGCCCTGAATGCCGTTCAGCGGGTTGGTGCGCACGTTCTTGACTTCAACGTTTTCGATCGTCGCGTCGCCACCGCTGCGCAAACAGATGCCGTACAGGCGGCCGGTGCCGAAGCCGGTGAAGTTGAAGTCGCAGTCGATGGTGAGGTTGCGCACATCGACCCGCCCCGGACCGTTGACGGCTAGCGCGATGCGGTGATCCTCCAGCGTGCCAGGCAGCAGTCCCGCGAGATACTGCGCCACGGCGGTGGCGTGCGGCTTGAGAGTCGTCGCGCCGACTCCAGCGCCAACCAACGTCAGCGACGTCGTAGTGAACACGACTTGCTCGGCGAGACCGAACGTGCCGGCGCTGAGCTTGATCGTGGAGCCAGCCGCGGCGCCGGTCTGGGCGCGCGTGATGGTGAGATAGGGGTTGCCGATGCTGCCGTCGCCGGTGGAGTCATTGCCCGCGGGGTTGACGTGGATCTGGGCCGGGATAGCAATAGCAAGCAAGCCAATGAAGGCAGCGATAGCCGTTGAGCGAGTCATGGGTTCTCCGTTCTTCTTCGAGGGACTGACACACGCCGGAGTTCGGCGGACGTGCGGACATAAGGCCAGCAACGCGGCGAGCTTTCCAGACTGCGTGCAAGAAATCTGTCTCTTGCTCTGCACCGATAAGCAGTCATACGCAGCGGGCAAACATGGTGCGCTGGCGGCCAAGCCACGCTGCGCTAGCCAACCCGTCCACGGCCGAGGTGGTGATGCAATCCATATCTTCTTGATCTTCTTGCGGCGGACGCAGGCGATCGAGTGGACAACACCGGCGATCGTGAGTACGACTCATCGACCCTGCGGGGTGTTACTTCGCAGGCCAAGAGAGTGGAACTATGTCGAACGTCATGGGATTGGGGCTCGTCGCGTTGTGCTGGGTGGGACTGCGACCGGGATACCCCGAGTCGGCTGAGCCGAGCAGCGCGCCGCCTGCGGTCGTGTATGTCGACCCCACGGGTGACGACCTCACGGGCGACGGCTCGTCGTCGCTGCCGTTCCGCACGCCGCAGCGCGCGGTCGACGTCGTCGACATCGGCGGCCAGATCTTTGTGCGCCCCGGCGCCTATCCCTTCCGCACGACGATCCCCAAGACCCTGCGACTCACCGCGACGACGCCAGGGGCCGCGACGCTGGGACCGAGTGCACTGCCTGGCGCAGTCCTGTCCATCGTCGGTGCCGACGATGTCGCCGTGGAAGGACTGGTCTTCGCCGGCACGAGCGCCACGCGCGCAGTGCACGCGAACTCGGGCTCCGACCGCGTCGTGCTCGACGGCTGCACGTTCTCTGGCTTCGGCGCCGGCGTCGTCCTCGTCGATGGGCCGACCACCCTCGGACACGACATCCGTGCCTGTCGATTCAGCTTCAACCGGAGCGCGAGTGCAACCGCCGCGATCGCGTGGAACGCGGCGCTGCAAAGTCGCGTGCGCGACTGTGTGTTCGTCGCCTGCGACCGTGGCATCGAGCTCATCGGCGCGAACCAGGCCACCATCGCGCGCTGCACGTTCACCGATCTGTTCCAGACCGCGGTGGTAGCGTCGGGTGCCACCGACATCGTCGTCGAGGACTCGCGCCTGACGCGATGCGGGCACTTCTCGACCCCACGCTCGTGGGCGACGCCTGGCGACGCCCGCGGCGCCATCTCGTTGGTCGCGTTCAGCCATCGCGCGATCGTGCGCCGGACGCTGATCGAAGACTGCGGCGGCTACACCGGCAAGAACAGCTTCGTCGGCGCTGAAATCTTTCGCTACGACGGCATGTTCGGCGTCGGTATCGCCGACTGCATCAACGTGCGCATCGAGGAGTGCTCTCTGCACCGCAACGCGTTCGGCGGCGTGCACGTCACCGGCGCCAGCTCAGGCCTGGTGCTCGTGCGTTGCAACTTGGTGCAGAACGGCGAACGCAACGATCCCGGCAAGGACACCGCGCTCTACACCGGCGGCCTGACCATCGTCGCCATCGACAACTATTGGGGGTTGCCGTCCGGCCCCAACCATGATGGGCCGAGTTTCGGCAACGGCATCGACGGCGGCGGCATGGTCACGCTCGCACCCTTGGCGACTCGACCATTCGTGTCGCCAACGATGGGTTTCGCCGCGCAACCGGACGTGGCTTGTGGGCGACGCCCGCTGGCGATCACGCTCGGCGACTTCAACGGCGACGGCCGCCAAGACGTGGCGGTGGCCGAAGACGACGACGGCACCGTGTCGGTCGCGCTCAATCAGGGCGGCGGGTTCTTCGCGGCTCGAGTGACGACGACGGTCGGTGGTCGTCCGGTGGCGGTGGCGAGCGGTCGCATCAACGCCGACGCCACCGTCGACTTGGTCGTGCTCGACGTGCTCAACGACCGCGTCGCCGTGCTGTACGGCAACGGCAACGGCACCTTCGTGGCCGGACCGTCGGTGGCCGTAGCGCGCCGACCGCAGCGCTTGCGCATCGCCGACCTGAACGGCGATGGCCGCGCCGACGTCGTGGTGGCATGCGAAGGCGATGTGTTCGTGCCCGGGGCGCTGCAATGGCTGCGTAACGATGGCGTCGGCGGGTTTGTGCGCACGACGCTCGCCGGCACCAGCCAGCCCACCGACGTCGAAGTCATCGACCTCAACGCCGACTTGCGCCTCGACATCATCGCCTTCGATCGCACGGCCAGCGGCCCGGGGCTGCGGCAGTACACCAACCTCGGGGCCGGCGCGTTTGGCGCGATGGTCCCCACGGCGGTCGACGTGCACCCCGTGCTCGCGGCGGCGCTGCAACGCACCAACGTCGACGGTGGCGCCGAGGACCTGCTGGTCGCCAGCTACCGCTTCGACGTGCCGCCAGGCGTGACCACCGTGCGCTTGTTCCGCGGCACCGGTTCGGGCTCGTTGAGCGCGCCGGTGAATCTGACCACGGCGCTCGGGCCGATCGTCGTGCGCGCCGCGCCGTTCACTTCGCCGACGCAGCAGAGCGTCGTCGTGGTGAACCCCGGCCTCGCGACGGTCGAGGTGGTGGGGCCGACGATCGCGGTGCCGTCGCCCTTCGCGCCGTACGCCGCCAGAGTGATGCAAGCGCAGTATGCGGCGGACGCCGCGGTCGGCGACGTGACCGAGGACGGTCAGCCGGACCTGCTGATCGCCGACGGCGGCACGAACCGCGTGACGGTGTTGCGCAGCGAGAGCGCGCACTCGTTCGTGACTTTCGGTACCGGATGCGCTGGCACCGCCGGTGTACCAGTGGTGCGCTGGCACTCGTTGCCAAAGATCGGCTCGGCGACCTTCGCCCTAGCCGTCGAGCGCTGCCTCCCCGGCGCCCTCACTGTGGTGATGCTTGGCGTCACGCAGCTCAATGCACCACTGCCCGGCGGCTGCTTCCTCTACGTCGATCCCCTGATCCAACTGTTCACGGTGACGGACATCGATGGCTTCGCCGCGATCAACCTGCCGGTGCCGCCGGAAACCAGACTGCTCGGCCTGTTCTTGGTCGGTCAGTGGTTCGTCGTCGACCCCCTCGGACAGGTCCTCGGCTTCGCCAGCGGCAGCGAGGGCTTCCGGTTCACGGTCGGCGGGTGAGAACCTGGCGTGGGTCGCTTCTACAATGCGGCGTGAGTCCGTCAGCGATCCGATGCAACGCCCACGCCTCGTCGTCCTCATCTTGCTCGCCATCACGATGTTTGGCGCCGCATGGCTGGTCTGGTCGCGCGGCGCCGACCAGCGCGCCGACCTTGCCACTGCCGAGAACGCTGCCGAGAACGCTGCGACAGTCGTCGACCCGGCCGACGCCCACGCCGGCATCACGGTCGGTCGACCCGCCGCGGACGCGTCGGGCACGCGCACCACGGCGACCACCGGCGAGGCGGCAGCAGGGCAGGCCCCCAGTGGGGTGCGAGTCACTGCGCGGTGGCCGGACGCAGCCCCGGCCGAGGGCGTGATGATCTTCGTGCAGCGTGCCGAACCAGAGATGCCAGCGGCGGTGCTGCAGCACGCGGTCACCGACGCGCGCGGCGTCGTCACGTTCGCGGGGTTGTCGCTCGGCCCGTGCAATCTGCTCGCTGATCGCGGCGACCGATTGCCGATCGAGGTCGTCGCCGGCCCTCAGGACGTGTTGTTCGAACTGAAGGGCGGCATCGCGGTGCGCGGCACGGTGACCAACCCCGACGGCGTGCCGGTGGCGGGCGCCGTCATCTGGCTGCAGACGACGCGCAACGATTGGAGCGGCGGTCGCGCGCTGACCACGAGCGACGCCGGCGGCGCGTTCGCGTTGACACACGTCGATGCGAGCTTGTCGTTGGGCGCCATCGCGGCCGGCTACGCGCCGAGCAAGCTGGTCGACCTCGATCTGGTCGACGCGTCGAAGCCGCCCGCCGTCGTCGTCCTGCAATTGCAGTCGAACGGCGGTCGCCTGGTCGGCACGGTCACCGATGCGACCGGGCAACCGATCGCAGATGCCATCGTCGCGACCGGCAAGCGACCTCCCTTCCTAAGCCACGAAGGGCGGCGCATCGTCGAACAGTGGTCGGCCCGGATCGCAATGACCGACGACCAAGGTCGCTTCGCAATCGAAGGTCTCGCCTGCGGCACGACCCCGGTCGCTATCCGCGCCGACGGCTTCGGCTTCTGGCGCGACGAGGTCGAGATCCAAGACCAGCAGACGACAACGATCCAGCCGCAACTGCTCGCGTGTGCCGTGCTCACCGGCACGGTGACCGACGGGGCCGGGCAGCCGCTCGCCGCCGCTGCGATCCGCGCCTACGACCGCGCGCCGAAGACCAGTTTCATCGCCGGCGGGCAGATCGACTTCGACGCGACGTTCGGCTACGTCGCGGCCGTCTCCGATACCTCGGGGCTCTACCGGATCGAAGCGGTGACTCCCGGGACGGTGTTCGTGTTCGCCCAGCGCGGCGGCGAGCGCCGAGACGGCGTCTCGGTGGCCTACACGACGACCGAACTCGAGGTCGCGCCCGGCGCCGTCACCGAGTGGAATCCCATCATTGCCGACGGCCGCGCGATCGAGGGCATCGTGCTGTTTGGTGATGGTCATCCGATGCCGCACGTGTTCGTGACGCTTACCGACGAGCGATCCGGCAGAGAGCACGTGCAGACCAACGACGGCAAAGGTGTGTTCCGCTTCTTGTGCCTCGACGCGTCGACGTACGCGGTGCGCGTGCAGTACTGGCACGCGCCCAAGGGCACCCCAGCGCTGCAACAGTCCGGCCTCGTACCCGACCGCGGTCGCATCGAACTGCGCGCCCCGTTCGGCCGGCCGGTCGAGGAACAAGACGGCATCGTGATCGGTCGCGTCGACGACGTTGCGCGTCGCATCAAGAACCCGCAGGCCGCCACGGTGACGCTGCACTCGGATGCGAACTGGGGTCGCGACGGCGGCAAGATCGTCGAGGGCGTCTTCCGCTTCGAGCGCGTCACGCCGTGTCGCTTTCGCTTGACCCTGAAGGAGGGCACCAATGTGCTCGCGCAAGGCGACTGGTTCGAGCTGCAGCCCGCCGCGACCATGGACACCGGCGTGCTGCGCACGGTGCCTGGCGGCAGCGCCAAGATCTACCTCGCGCGGCAGACTGGCACGCAGGCGTGTGAGCCGAAGCTGTACCTTCGCCAAGGCAGCTTCGGGGACAGCACCGTGGTCGACGTCGGTCGCAACGTCGAGGTCGTGGCCGACAACCTGACGCCCGGTGAGTACGAGGTGACCGGTTACGCCACCGGCATGGTGTCGCTGCGCGGCAGCATGACGGTGAAGGCCGCGGAGACCACCGAACTGCGCTTCACCATGCAGGCGGGCGCGCTCTGTCGTTTCGAAGTGTGGTTTCCCGCCGGGGCAACCGCCGCGCAGCGCCGCTACCGCATCCTGGATACGCAGGGCAAGGTGTTCCACGCGCACGAAGGAGCCGTGGGCTCCACGCCGACGCGCCCGCTCCCGGTGATTGTCAGCGTACCAGTCGGCGACTGGACGATGGAGTTCACCACCGACGGCGGTCTCGCTGGGACGGCGCCGTTCAAGGTGGCCAATGCGGTTGACGAAGTCTTGGTGCGCGTCGATCTGAAGTAGCGCGTTCGACTCCCGGCGCGTTGCTCTGAGGCCGTTGGCGGCGATCCCGCATCAGTCGACGAACACGCACGCCGTGTTGCTGAAGTAGATCCGGCCCGTGGTCAGGTTCATCGCGATCGCCTGCGCACCCGCCATCAGGCTCGGCGTTCCGCTCGGCACGGGAAGGGCGAGGTCGCCCACTCCGGCAAACGACTGAATCCCAATCGCGGGCAGCACGTGCACGGTGCTCGGATCGAGGCCGAGCTTGCCGGCAAACTCCACGTGGACTTCTTGGCCGAGGGAGAACGACAGCGTCTCGTTGCCGTCGTGACGCCCGAGCGCGGCCTCGGTGTAGTTGCCGAGCGGCAAGACGGGCACGAGCGCGGGGAACGGGACGTCGCGCCGCGACCGCTGCGCGAAGAAGGCCCGCGGCGATCGCACCACGACACACACCAGCAGGTCGTTGCTGATCGTGATGTGGTTCTCGTCGAGCGCCGAGTTGAGCGCATCGACGTCGGTACTCTTCGTGAAGCGCGGCGGGTTCTGCGTCGCATCGAGCGTACCGGAGATGACGTCCTTGCCGCCGACGCCTCCCTGGCGGTCGACGGTCAAGGCCGCGTAAAACAGGCCAGCGTTCAAAGGAATGCGCTTCAGATCGATCTGATGCACGGCGGTGACGCCATTGCGCACGCCGGCCGGGCCCAGGGCGGGATACGTGGTGAGATCGCCAACCGCGGTCGGCGGCTCGCCGATGTACGGGGCGGACTGGCGAGCCGGATGTCGAGCTACTTCGGGATCCGGTTGACGGTGTAGTAGGCCTTGCCGTGCAGCAGGTCGCTGCCGTCCTGCGACCGCAGGCCCGCGAGGTCGAACTCGTGCACGTGACCGGCGACCACGCCGTCGACCACGAGGTGCACGCTACGCCCGTCGGCCGCCGGCGCGGCGCGCACGATGCGCGGCGTCGTCTGGTCGACCTCGGGGCTGCCGTAGTGCTCTTGGTAGACGTGCGTGTAGGTCGACAGGCGGTAGTTGGCGGTCGCGGCGGCGGTGGCGCGGTCGACCGGCTTGGTGAACGACACCAAGAAGCCGTCGGGCAAGATGACGATGCGCTCGATGTCGAACGGCGTGCGGCCGGTCCATTCGAGCCGTTCGAGCCCGTACTGGCGGTTGCCGCGCACGGGCCAGCCGCGGTTGGTGCCGCCGGTCATCAGGTAGCCCTTGGGCGAAAACTCGACGGCGAGGATGCCGTTGCCGAGGCCCTCGCGGAACGGGTAGCACGCCCCCTGCCACACGCCGTCGACCAGCTCGGTCGTGGCCCGCATCACCAGACTGAGGCTGTAGTCCCCGACGAACAGCTGGCCCGCGAACGGTCCGAAGCGCCCCTGCGTGCAGTCGACGCGGAAGGCGGTGATCGACTGGCCCATCTTGCGGTACGGAAACACCACCGCGTACGGCACCAGCTGCTCGATGCGCTCGCACTCGGTGCGCAACCGCGACTGGCTCGTCGGCTCGAGCGGCTTCTTGCCCAGGCTCGCGGCCAGCGGCAGGTCGTAGGCCGGAAAGCTGATCGGGTGCCCCATGAAGCCACCCGGCCGCAGGTGCTTGAGCGAGCACGAGCCGTTCCACGGACCCTGGCTCTCGACGTAGAACATGACGCCGTGCTCGTTCGGCGCGACGCCGCCGGCGCTGCGGATGCCGCTGGCGATCGGGATCGACTGGCCGTCGGGCGTGATCTGGAAGGCAAAGCCGCGGAACGGCGCGCGGTAGTAGTACGACTCGGACAAGCCCAGCGCGACGTACACGCTGCCGTCGGCAGCGACCGGCGAGCCCCACGCAAACTCGTGGTAGTGCTCGAAGCCCCACACGTCGCTGAGGTTGTCGAAGCGATCGGCGCGACCGTCGCCGTCGCGGTCGATGATGCGCGTCACTTCGGTCTGCTGCGTGACGTAGAACGCGCCGTCGCGGTAGCCGAGGCCGAACACTTCGTCGAGGCCGTTCGCGAAGCAATGCACGCGCGGCTGCGGCACGGCGTCGAACGCGCCCGACAAGAGCAAGATCTCACCGCGTCGCGTGCCGATCGCGAGCCGACCGTCGGGCAGCGCGCAGAAGCTGCCGGCCTCGAGCGCCAGTTCGCGCGGGATCGGCACGTCGACGACGCGGTAGTACTCGGCCTCGGCGCGCGCGGTTCCCCACGCGTTGGCGAGGTCCTGGGCCGGGCTCGAAAGCGCGGCGCAGAGAGCGAACCCCAGCGACGACAGACGGCGGCTCACTTCGGTACCTCGCGCCACGAGTACTCGATCGCGAGTTCGGCCCGCCCCTGCTGCAGCGCGATCGCGACCAACAGCTCGCGCGCTTCGCCGACGTCGCGGATTCTGAACGATCCCGGCGGCAAGCGCAGGTGCAGCGCGCGCCCCACCTGGACCACGCCGGCGCCACGATCGTCGATGCGCGCGTCGTGCGCGGCACGGAAGGACAGCGTCGTGTCGATCGCGCTCGCGAACGTGAGCGTCCGGCGCAGGATCGCCTTCGCACCGCTCTCGGCCGTGACGTCCGCCGGCACGTCGACTGGCGCGTCGGTGATCGTCACGCCGTCGCAGACGTAGCGGAACGCGGGTCGCTGCTTGGCATCGAGGTCGTAGCCGAGGAACTCGTGACCGAGGTCACGGCGCGACCCATCGGGCCACGGCGCGTCGGGCGCGGGCAGCACGACGAACGCTGGCCCCTTCGGCAGCGTCGCGAGGTCTTTGCTCAGGATGCGCGCCTCGCCGCTGCCTTGCCCAGAGAAGACGCCGCCGGCGTCGACGAAGCCGCCCCACCAGATCTGGTTGAGGCCGAGGCTCTCGGCGTCGAACGTCAGGTTCACGCCTGACGGGTAGCCGACGCTGATGCCGCGCTTGCCGGTGTTCTGCACCTTGCGCCGCAAGATCACCGCTTCGTCGCCGACCGTCAGGTGGATCGGCGGTCGCCGCATGCCGCTCGGCTTGCGCACGTTGCGACCCTCGGCCAGGTAGTGCCAGAGCGCGTCGATCTGACGCGCGACGTCGCCCCCACCAAGTTCCGGCCGCGCCGAGTTGCCGTCGGCGAAGAACTGCGGCATGAGCGTGCCGGGGCGGAACCGAGCCGGCGCGCGCAGGAAGTGCTGGAACCACTCCGGGCGCAGCCGTTGCGCCGTCGAGTCGACAAGGTCGACCGCGGCCATCGCGCCGGCCTGTTCGCTGGCGAACAGGTGGCACGTGATGCAGTTCATGCCCTTGTCCGAGGTCAACTCCCGCCCGAGTTCTTTGACCGCCTCGGCCTGCTTGTCGTCCTCGGGCAGCGCGATGGGCTCGAGCGGCGGCAAGCGATCGACGCGCGCGAGCAAGTCGGCGAGTTCGGCGGCAAAGGCGGCGTCGAAGCCCGGCATGCGCGTGTGCAGGTATGGACGGATCGACTGACCGTGCGCAATCGCATCCACCAGCCAAGGGCGCTGCAGCTTGGCGCCAACGCCCGTCAGCGAAGGAGGGAGACGACCCTCTTCACCGAGCGTCTGCTCGCCACGAAAGAAGTGATTGCGGTCGCGCGCCGGGCCGCCGCTGTCGCCGCGCTGATGGCACGCCGTGCAGTTGCGGGCGGCGAGCATCTGGTGGATGCGTTGCTCGTCGGTCACCGGCTCGTCGTAGGCGCGCAGGGCGGCTACGAGGTCGGCGCGCTGGTCGCCGGTGAGCGCGTAGAACGGCCAAGCTCCCGGCGCGTCGCTCAAGCAGCCCCGAGTCGGCGCGAGCTGACGCAGCGGCGCGTGCGTCGGCGCTGGCGCGCGCGCGGGGTCAGGCAGTTGGTGGCAATGCGCGCAGCCGCGTTCGGCGAACAGCGCACGACCGACCGCGACCTTGGCTTGTTCGACTGGCAGCGGCGACGGCAGCACCGCCTCCGGCGCTGGCTTGCGACGCGCGAGCAGGTACTCGCTGAGGTCACGCGCTTCCCCGGGCAGAAGGTTCAGGTCCGGCATGCGCGCCGACGGGCGGACCGTGCGCGGCGCGCGCAGAAAGTCGCGCAGACCCTTCGGGTGGTACTTCGTCGTGAGGTCGCCGAGCGGCGCTGAGTCGGGCAGGGTCTGCTCCTTGCCGTCCGCGTCGCGCGGCGCGTGGCACGCGACGCAACCGATTGCGTGGAACCACTCACGGCCGCGCACCGCCGCCGCGGCGTCGGGCGCCTCGACCGCGACCGCGCGGGCGCCGAACGAGCGCAGGTAGTGGGCCAATGCCTCGACCGCCACCGCGCGCGCCGCATCGCTGCGATCGCGCAGCACGTCGGGCATCGTGGTTCCCGGTTCGACGCCGTGCGGGTCGGCCAAGAAGCGCGGCAGATAGTCGGGGAGGACGCGGCTGCCGAGCGCGGCAAGGTCCGGCCCGCGGCGCGCGTCGATCAGCGTACGGCCGGGGTCGTCGTGGTGGCAGGACACGCAACCGAGTTCGCCGAGCAAGACCAGGCCGCGGTCGCGCGCGGTGAACGCCGGATCGGCAAGGCCAGCGACGACGGGCGGCGCAGCGGCGCGTTCCGGCGTGGGCTGCGCGCGGGTGTGCACGGACAACGCAGCCGCGAGCAAGCCGAGTCGACACGCACGCGAGACCAATACGGAGCGGGTCACCGTGGTCACTTGCTATGCACAACGGATACTGACGAACATGACGCGCGCTCGACGGAGTCGGCAGGAAGGTCGCGGGAGCTTAGCGAACGGCGCCACCGATGCGGCGAATGGTTCGCGTGCGCGCCGTTTTTCTCTCCTCGATACGATCAATCCCCACGGCGCCCATCTGTGATGCTCTCGAACTCGACTCACACTGCCTGCACGTCGACAGCGTGGCCAGCGTGCTTGCCCCACTCGTCCCGAAAGCCCGCGTCCCGAAAACCACTGAAGATTGCGATGAACACCTCTCTCAGCTCCCTTCGGTCGTGGAGGTTGACCGCGCTCTGTTGTGCGGGACTGTTGCTGGCCGCGTGCAAGCACGGCGCTCGCGGCGGCGGTGCGTCGTCGGGCGGGAGTCTCACAGGGGGTCCCGATGCGGTCAACACGATCCTGAGCGGCCAAAACAACATGGCCGACATCGTGCTGCTCAACTTCAACCTCGCCTGGAACAACTCCTGGCGCAACGACATTCCTGGCGCGGGCCAGGCTGTGCCGCACAACTATGACGGTCTATGGCTGTATGCCAAGTACCGCATCGACGGCGCGGGCCCTTGGCTGCATTGCACTCTCGACAATTCTGTCATGGCGCCACCGGCTGGCTTCATGTTCACGCAGCCCGCCGATCGGCGCGGCGTGTTCATTCATCGCGCGGCCAACGGCTCGGGAAGTGTAGACCTCATGGGAGTGCAGTCGCTTTGGCTATACGGCGCCGATGGCGTGGCCGACCATGCCACGGTCAACGTGCAGTTGTTCTCGGTGGAGATGGTGTACATACCGCTAGGCTCTTACTACCTAGGCGACGCAAGCACCGGCATGCAGAACGACGGCGCGGCTTTGCCCCAGCCGCTGCCCATCGAGGGCCAGTTCTGCCAGGCCGGCGGTACGGCGCCCTTCCAGATCACCGGCGAGGGCACGCTGAACCTCGGCGGTACGGTGGCGACGAGCCTGAGCGTGCTGGGCGTGAGCAGCGACGACTTCAACGCCGTGACCATGGGCTCGCTGCCGGCGCTGTTTCCCAAGGGCTACAACGCGTTCTGGATCATGAAGTACGAGCTTCAGTGTCAGCAATGGTGCGACTTCATGAACAAGCTGCAGGCCGCGCAGCAAGCAGTGCACGACACCACGGCCAATTTCAACGCCGAGCGCCACGGTATCTCCACGACGGCGGCCCAGTTCACTACGCCATACCCGACGCGCGCCGTGAACTGGATGAACTACAACGACATGCTCGCCTTCGCCGATTTCTCAGCTCTTCGTCCTTTTACAGAACTCGAGTATGAGAAAGCCGGCCGCGGCCCCTTGACTCCGATTCCAGACGAGTACGCTTGGGGCGCCGCGACCACGAATATCAGGCAAGTGACGAGCATCACCGGCAACGACGGGTCGGGTCATGAAACCGCCGCCCCAATGGCCGCCAATTGCCAATACAATCTCACGAGCGCCAGTCTCATGGGCAGCGCCATCAATGGCCCCCTGCGCGTGGGCATCTTCGCTGCCACGAACCCCGGGGGCCCACGCCTGCAAACGGGGGCGGGCTATTACTGGGTCTACGAGCTGTCGGGTAACTTGTGGGAGCGGCCGGTCACGATCCACAGCATGGCCGCGCGCACGTTCGACGGCCGCCACGGCGATGGCACCCTCGACGCGGGCGGGCTTGCCAACGAGCTGACCTGGCCGGTGCTTTCGGGCGGCGGCGCCGGCTACCGCGGCGGCAACTGGTACCGCGGGACGGCATGGGCGCGGCTCTCGAGCCGCGCTCAGGCCGCGGTCAACGACCTGTCAGGCCGCACGAGCCACCGCGGCATCCGCTGCGCACGAACGGCGCCTTAGGGCTCGCGCACTCAGGGCCCGACAAACAACCACTTCACAGTTTGGATTTCTCCAAGCCCTGCGAAGCTGCTCCACCCTGAATCATCGCGCCGCCCCAACCGCCGTCGCCCGGTGTGCGCAGGCACTGTCGGGGGGCGTCGACCTTCGCTCGCCCATGCACTCACTCGCCATCCTCTGCGTTCTTCTCAGTTCGGTTGCGGCGCAGCGGCCGAACGTCGTTGTCATCGTCGCCGACGACCTTGGCTACTCCGACCTCGCGTGCTACGGCGGCGAGATCGCCACGCCGAACCTCGACGCGCTGGCGCGGGACGGGCTGCGCTTCACGCAGTTCTACAACACGGCGCGCTGCTGGCCGTCGCGCGCGGCGATCCTCACCGGCTACTACGCGCAGGCGGTGCGACGCGACGCCGTGCCAGAGGTGCGGAGCGGGACCTCGGGCGTGCGGCCGCCGTGGGCACGGCTGCTGCCGCAGATGCTGCGGCCGCTCGGCTACCGTTCGTATCACGCGGGCAAGTGGCACGTGGACGGCAGTCCGCTCGAAGGCGGCTTCGATCACTCCTACAGCCTCGACGATCACGACCGCCACTTCGCGCCCAAGCGACACCGCGAAGATGGAACGGCGCTGCCTGCGATCGCCGAAGGCAGCGGTTATTACTCGAGCGCCGCCATCGCCGACCACGCGATCGCGCACCTGCGCGCGCACCAAGACCAGCATGCGGCGCAGCCGTTCTTCGCGTTCGTCGCGTTCACCGCGCCGCACTTCCCGCTGCACGCGCCGCCGGCCGACGTCGCCCGCTATCAAGACAAGTACCAGCGCGGCTGGGATGCCATGCGGGTCGAGCGTTGGGAACGCATGCAGGCGCTGGGCATCGGCGGCAGCGCATTGGCGCCGATCGAGCGCGATGTCGGGCCGCCCTACGCGTTCCCAACCGCGCTCGCAGCACTCGGCCCGCGCGAAGTGAATCGGCCGGTGCCGTGGGACGGGCTCGACGCCGAGCAGCGCGTGTTCCAAGCGGCGAAGATGGCGGTGCACGCGGCGATGGTGGATCGCATGGATCGCGAGATCGGCCGCGTGCTCGCGCAACTCGACGCGATGGGCGCCACCGCGAACACGCTCGTGTTCTTCCTGTCCGACAACGGCGCGAGCGCCGAGATGATGGTGCGCGGCGACGGCCACGACCCGCACGCCGCGTGCGGCACGGGCGCCACGTTCCTCAGCCTTGGCCCAGGCTGGTCGAGTCTGGCGAACACGCCGTTCCGCCGCCACAAGTCCTGGGTGCACGAAGGCGGCATCGCCACGCCGATGCTCGTGCGTTGGCCCCACGGCATCGCCGCGCGCGGTGAGCTGCGTCGCACGCCGGGTCACGTCGTCGACCTCGTGCCGACGATCCTCGAGGTCGCGGGCGCCGAGTCCGCTGCGACCTTGTCGGGCATGAGCCTCGTGCCGCAGTTCGCCACCGAAGTGGCGCGCGCGGAGCGATCGCTCTGGTGGCTGCACGAAGGCAACCGTGCGCTGCGCGTCGGCGACTGGAAGATCGTCGCAACCAAGGACGGCGCGTGGGAGCTGTACGACCTCGGCACCGATCGCTCGGAGACCAACGACTTGGCCGCCGCGATGCCAGAGAAGGTCCGCGCGATGGCGGCGGCGTGGACGCACCAGACGGAAGCCTGCTTCGCGCTCGCACGCCAAGACACCATCCCGCCGTACCGCGCCTGGCAGCACCACGGCACGTGCTGGTTGCTCACCGACCAAGACGGCGCGGCCATGCCTGCCACCGCCGCGGTCGAGGACTTCCCCGTGCTGGTGCGGTTGCAGCGCGCGAGCTTCGCCTTCGCGCAGGCGCAGCCGCGCGGCGAAGACCTGCGCTTCACCGACGCCGCCGGCGCGCCGCTCGCGTACGAGATCGAAGCGTGGGACGCCGCACAGGGCGTTGCGAGCGTGTGGGTCCGCGTGCCGCGCATCGTCGGTGACGCGCGGCAAGCGCTGCACCTGCACTGGGGCAATCCTTTGGCGCAGTCAGAGTCGAATGGCGGCGCGGTGTTCGGCGCGTTCAACGGCTTCGTCAGCGTGCTGCACCTCGGAGCCACGCTGCAAGACGCCGTCGGCACCGTCACGCTGCAGGACGCAGGCACGACGCCGACCGTCGGCATGGTCGGCGCGGCGCGACACTTCGACGGCCACAGCGGGATCTTCGGCGGCGATGACATCACGGCCTTCCCGAGCGGCGCCGGGGCGAGCAGCACCGAAGCCTGGTTTGCCGCGGAACGGCCCAACACGACCGTGCTGGCTTGGGGCAAGGAGCAGCGGCCCGGCAAGGTGATGCTGAACTTGTTGAGCCCGCCGCGCCTGGCGATCCAGTGTTACTTCGCCGATGTCGAGGGCAAGACCAGGGTCGCGCTGCGCGAGTGGACGCACGTCGTGCACACCTACCAGCGTGGCGACTCGCGCGTGTACGTGAACGGCGTGCTCGACGGCGCGTCGACACCGATCCTCGACATCCCCAAGGTCGTGCGTCTCGACATCGGCGGCTGGCACGGCGGCGGCTTCGTCGGCCATGTCGACGAGGCGCGCATCAGCCAGGTCGCGCGCACGCCCGAGTGGATCGCGCTGAGTCACGCGAACCAGAAGCGGCTGCAGACTCTGGTCGGCCCGCTGGTCGGCCCGTTGATCACCGTCGGCGACACGTTCGCGGCTTCGGTGGATGCGCTGATCGTGCCCGAAGGCGGCACCGCCACCGTGACGGCGCAGGCCGGCGGCGCGCAGAAGCTGTACTGGCGTCTGCTGCACGACGGCGGCGAGACGACCGTCGCGGTGGACCAACTCGAGTACTCGTTCATTGCCGGTCGCGTCGCCAGCGACCGGGACATGGCGCTGCGGCTGGTCGCGGTGTATCCGCAGACGACGCGCACGATCGACATCCCGGTGACGGTGCGCGAAGGCGTGCCGGATCCGGAGTTCGAGTTGGCGGCGCCGCCCACGTGGGACGGCCGACAGACGCTGGTGCTCGCGCCGCGCGTCAGCAACCTCGACGCCCTGCGCGCCACGACGGCTGACAAGCTGAACTACGCGTGGCGCGTCGACGGCATCGCCGTGGTCGAGCACACCGAGCCGGGTCGGCTGGTGCTCGAACGGGCGCAGGCCAGCGGCGTGATGAAGGTCACGCTCGCGGTCGACAACGGGGGAACGCCGACCGAGCACTCGGTCACCATCGAAGTCCAAGAGCCGGCGCACGACGTGTGGGCACCGCCGCCGATCGCGCCTAACGAGCGTCCCGAGGACCATCAGTTCTTCGCGCGCGACGACCAGGGCACGGGTTGCTTGGTGTGCCGGGGCACGCTGCCCGCGGCCGCCGACCGCGTGTTCCTGCGCGTGTTCGCCGATGGACAACCGTATGCGGACCGCGACGCTGCCGTGCTGGCCGACCGACGCTACGACCTGAGCGTGCGGTTGCAGGCGGGCCTCGTGCGCTACCGCGTGGAGTTCGGCACGCGGAGCGGCAGCGAAGAAGTGATCGCGTTCACCGCCGACGACCTCGTCTGCGGCGACGCGTTCCTCGTGAACGGTCAGTCCAATGCGGAAGCGACCGATGTCGGTGCGGTCGACCCACCGCTACACAGCGAATGGGTCCGCAGCTTCGGCTACGCGTCCGGCGACCCGGGCCACGCCCGCACCCGCGTCTTTGGCAACGCCGTGTGCCGCAGTCGCGAGGGTGGCAAGCTGCAGGTCGGCTATTGGGCGTTGCTGTTGGCGCAACAACTCGTCGAGGCACAGCGGGTGCCGATCTGCATCCTCAACGGCGCGGTCGGCGGCTCACGCATCGACCAGCATCAGCGCAACGCGAACGATCCGGAGGACGTCGCCACGATCTACGGCCGGCTGCTGTGGCGCACGCGCCAAGCGAAGCTCACGCACGGCATCCGCGGCGTGATCTGGCATCAGGGCGAGAACGATCAAGGCGCCGACGGTCCGACGGGGCGGTTCGGCTGGGAGACCTACCGCGACTCCTTCTTCGCGATGGCGGCCGGTTGGCGGCGCGACTTTCCCAACGTGCAGCAGTACTACGCCTTCCAGATCTGGCCCAAGGCTTGCGCGATGGGCATCGATGGTTCCGACGACATGCTGCGCGAAGTGCAGCGCACGCTGCCCCGCTTCTTCGCGCGGCTGCACACGCTGTCGACCCTTGGCATCGAGCCGCCCGGCGGCTGCCACTATCCGCTCGCCGGCTACGCCGAGTTCGCTCGACTGCTGCGGCCGCTGCTCGAACGCGACTTCTACGGCAAGGTCCCGACCGCATCGATCACCGCGCCCAACCTGCGGCGCGCGTCTTTGGGCAACACGCCGCGCGATCGCATCGTGCTCGAATTCGATCAGCCCGTCGTTTGGCAGAAAGCGCTCGCCAGCCAGTTCTACCTCGACGGAGCGAGCGGCCAGATTGTCGATGGCACCACCGCAGGCAACACGCTCACGCTGCGGCTCACCGCGGCGACGGCCGCACGCACGATCACCTATCTCGACAGTCGACACTGGCAGCCAGGGAACGTGCTGCGCGGCGAGAACGGCATCGCCGCGTTGTCTTTCTGTCGGGTACCGATCGAGCAGTGACTTTTCCGCAAGCTGAAGTTGCCTCAGGCCTGGAGGTGTGGCGCGAGTCGCTGCCTTGCTTCCGCAAGCAACGCACCCAGCTCATGGAGATCGGCCTCGAGCCGGTCTGCTCCCGGGGGATCGGACAACCGCCCCACGGGAGACGGATACCGGAAGCGCGTGGCGGCGGGGGAGTGCTTGTCGAGGGCGTTGAGTTTGCCCTTCCAAGGATGCCCGTCGGGGAGCGCCGCGGCCATTTGACTCAGGTTGTGGCCAGGTCCGAACGGCACCCCGGCGTCAGCCAGGATCGCCCGCGCCAGCTTCTCGGCGCAATGTTGACAGAAGAGGCGCTCTGCCGCGGTGCGCTGCGCACGAGCAAGCGCGCCGCGTCCGCCTCCTCCTCGGCGAGCTGCAGGAACGCGGCGATGCGCCTACTCTCGGCGCTCATAGACCTGCTTCGCCTGACCCCATGCGGCTCGCCACGCGTTGGTCGGGTCCGCCAGAACGTCTCGGAACTCGGACCACTGGCATGGAATCACATCGCATCCGATACCGAGCCCGAGTAGCGGCGCGTACACGGCATCATGATCGAGGCATGCAGCCGGATCCGCATCGTCGAAGACGACCACGAGGTCGAAGTCGACACGAGCGAGGTCTTAGCTCCTCCCAGGAGACATCACGGCTGGATCGTGATGTCGAGAGCGTTCGAGGCGGACAGGCCCAGCGGCGGGCAGGGCGGCGGTGTGGTCGGTCCGGCCCAAAAAAACTGCGCTTCTAGCCGTCTGCCGGCGAACCAAGGTTGGTTCGGGATCGGCAGGTCGAGTTCGCACGCACCGCGCACGTCGCTGCTAGCGCCGAAGGTCGCGAAGAACGCACTGAACGGGTCGAGCCAGAACTCGACGCCGAGCACCGGGATCGGCGTCGCGAGGCCCGCGGCTGCCAGCGCCAGCAGACCACTCGCATTCGGTGGCGCATTGCCGCAAGTCAGCGCGAAGGTGGCGTTGCCGACGCGCGGCATCGACGTCACCGAGATCGCGAGCGGGCCGGTGCAGCCGGGACTCGAGCGGCCGAACGCGGAGACGCCGGTGGGCAGCATGTCGAGGCGGGTGACGAAGGCGTCGACGAAGCCGTTGTAGCTCGTGTCGAAGGCGCCGGGCGTGGTCGGGAAGTCCGTGGACTGGGTCCCCCCCGCGACAGTGGCCGCGCCCTGCGCGTCGAGGGCGAGGGCACTGGCATAGTCGTCGCCCGTCCCCCCGGTCCCCCCGAGGAACGTCGAGTAGACGAGGCTCGAGCCCGTCGGCGAGAGCCGGGTGACGAAGGCGTCGACGAAGCCGCCGTTGTGTGTCGTATCGAAGGCGCCGGGTGTGGTCGGGAAGTTGGTGGACGTGGTCGCCCCCGCGACAGTGGCGGCGCCCTGCACGAGGGCGAGGGCAAATGCACCGTCGTCGCCCGTCCCCCCGAGGAACGTCGAGTACACGAGGCTCGAGCCTGTCGGCGAGAGCCGGGTGACGAAGGCGTCACGGCTGCCGTTGTGGCTCGTGTCGAAGGCGCCGGGCGTGGTCGGGAAGTCGGTGGAGGCGGTCCACCCGGCGACCGTGGCCGCGCCCTGTGCGTCGAGAGCGAAGGCAGTGGCATAGTCGTCGCCCGTCCCGCCGAGGAACGTCGAGTAGCCGAGGCCCGCGCCCGCCGGCGAAAGCCGGGTGACGAAGGCATCGCCGCCAAACCGAGTGC
>JANPER010000223.1:0-2390 GCA_031423015.1 Planctomycetota bacterium
CAGCCACGCGCGCGCAATCCGCCAGTCGTCGTCGACCGTGCGCGGCGACACTTCGAGGACCTCGGCGACCTGGTCGACGCTCAGCCCACCGAAGAAGCGCAGCTCGACGACACGCGCGCGCCGCGCGTTGAGTTGCGCGAGCTGTTGTAGCGCGGCCTCCAGGGCCTCGACGTCGAGGCCCTCATCCGTCGTGGGCGCTGCTGCCTCGATCAGCGTGACGCGCTCGCGCCGACCGCCGCGCTTGTCGGCGTTGTGCGCACGCGCATGGTCGACCAGGACCTGGCGGGCGGCGCGCGCAGCGACCGCGAGGAAGTGTGTCTTGCTGGACGAGGCCAGGCCCTCGGCGTCCACGAGCCGCATGTACGCTTCGTTGACGAGCGCCGTCGGCTGCAGCGTGTGGCCGGCGCGCTCGCGGCGCAGGATGCCAGCCGACAGCGCGCGCAGGTCGTCGCAAACCACCGCGAAGAGGCGGTCAATTGCCCCCACATCCCCGCTGGTGAGATCGGTCAGGAGCCGCGTCGCGTCGCGTCGGGGATCAGCCATGCGCCGAGCCTTCGTATCGTGCGCGTCGGCTTGCCGCCACTGGCCGCGAAGACGTCCGGTTGCGGCTGGTCACGGCAGGTGGTGCCTTGCGGCTCGGGCACCGACGTTGATGTCACGCGTCGTCCACGCGTCATGAGCGCGGTTCCCCGTCGGCGATGCACGATCTACTGATCGGTTGCGCGCGGCACACCAAGGAAGTGATCGCGCGCAACGCGGCGCAGCGCCGGTTCGTGTGGTAGCTCACTTGCCCTTCGTCGCCGTCTTCGGCTCGACGAGCGCGACACTCGCGCGCTCCTTCTGCAAGTACAGCTTGGCGAGCGGGGCCAGTTCCTCGGCCACGACGCCTTCGAACCAGCTCTGGTCCGTGCGCAGATCCTCGTATACGTCGGCTCGCCAGTTCCGCGATCCACTCGCGCCCCGCGGTGCTATTCCAGCACTTGACGTCGACGACGAGCGAACGGTCGCCCGCAACCGCAGTGGCGTGCAGCAACGAAAGAGATTCGCTGGCATCATGGCGCGACCGCCATGACCATCGCCCACCGCGTGCTCGCGTCCCTTCTCGCCCTCGCCCTCGCGTCGCCGGCACAGGAAACGCGCCCGCTCCGCGTCGTCGAGCTGCGGGGCACGCCATACGAGCGCGGGCTCCTGCACGGCCAGACCCTGCGCGCCGAGATCGGCACCCTCGTCGAGCTCTGGCGCCACGACATCGCCAAGCAGTCGGGCGTCGACGCGGACGCGTTCGTGACCCGCTTCCTCGCCGAGACCCAGTTCGAGGCAGCGGTGCGGCGTGTCACGCCGGGCCTGCTCGACGAGGTGCGCGGCATCGCCGCGGGCGCCGAGCAGCCGTTCGCCACCATGTTCGCCTACCAGCTCGTCGACGAGGTGTGGGCGCAGACCCCGGTGCTCTTCACGCCCAAGTGCTCGACGATCGGCCTCGACCGCGACGGCGACCGGCCGGCGCTGGTGGCGCAGAACCTCGACCTGCCGCGCTGGATGCACGCGTACCCCACCGTGTTGCGCATCCATGAGCCCGACCGCGCGCTCGAACAGCTGGTGGTGACGCTGCCCGGCCTGATCGGCGCCAACGGTCTCAGCAGCAGACGCATCGCCGTCGGCGTCAACACCGTGCTGCAGAA
This sequence comes from Planctomycetota bacterium, assembly GCA_031423015.1. Classification (GTDB taxonomy): domain Bacteria; phylum Planctomycetota; class UBA1135; order UBA1135; family UBA2386; genus DATGPD01. The sequence continues at coordinate 1,680 of JANPER010000223.1, forward strand.
CCAGCCGTGCCGCGACGGCCTGCCGGTCGCCTTCGTCGTGCGCGGGTTGCTGGCGCAGGAAGATCACGTCGCGGCGCTGCGCTTCCTGCATCAGGTCAAGCACGCCTCGGGGCAGGCGTACACGCTGGGCGGCCCCGACCGCGCGCCGTGCTTCGAGGCGTCGGCCAACAAGGTCGTGCCGTTCGTGGCCTTCGCCGGCGCGCCGCGCACGTTCCACACCAACCACCCGCTGGTCAACGACGAGTGGGCCGACCGCTTCGCCGCCGCAGCGCGCGACCGCGGCAAGGAACCGCGCGAGCTGCTGCGCTGCGACCGCTTCGACGAGCTGGTGCGGCGCCTGGGATCGGCAGCCGAGCGTGTCGGCGTCGAGCAGGTCGTGCAGGCGTTGTCGAGCCGAACGCCAGCGCCGGTGTGCAACCCGATGACCTACGTGTGCACGGTCATGTTGCTCGGCGAGGAGCCCGAGCTGCGCATCGCGCCGGGGCCGCCCGACGTGACCCCGTTCCAGACGCTGAGGTTCGCAGTGACGGGGAGCGGCGGTCGGTAAGGGCCCGGCAAACAATAAGTACGCAGTTTGGGGTGAGTCCGCGGCGTTCGTGGCAAGGCGCCCGCCGCAGTCGTATTCCAGGGACTACGCCGAGGACGGGCAACGCCGCCACGGACGTCGCGGGCCAGCCCAAACTGTGAAGTTATTGTTTGTCGGGCCCTAAG
>JANPER010000224.1:0-6206 GCA_031423015.1 Planctomycetota bacterium
GCCCTAAGTCCCAGACCGCTGCCTACCTGTCTGACCGCCTGTCCGCGTTCTGGACTTACGGCTAACAACTTACGGCTCATGACTTTCCACAGCCGAAACATCTTCGCGCTTCGCGAAGATGCTTCGGCTGTGGAACTCAGACTTGAAGCTGCAGCGGGCCCCCGGCGACCAGGAGTCATTCGCGGAGGCGCTGGGCAAGTGCCGGCTCGAAGTCCGGAGCTGCGGGAGGTTGCGCACGCTGAAGGTCGAACCGAATCCCTGAGCGGCAGCGTTGACTTGCGACCTGACGTCTCGTCACTCGCGCATCGGCTGCCTCTGACAGAACGGCGCGACGGTGCCACGCCGCGCGACGACTTTCGCGCGCAGACAGCCTTTCTGGCACGCCGCGCGCCGTGTGGCCCGCGGCGTGCTGTCGGCGCGCGATGACCGATCCCTTCCTACGCAAGGCGGCTCTGCTCCCCTTGCTCCTGGCCGCGGCGCCGGCGGCGGCGGACCACGCGGTCGAGACGCCGCGCCCGCGCTATCAGCTGGTGCGCGAACTCGGGCGGGGCGCGATGGGGGTGGTCTACCTGGCCGAGCAGCACGATCCGGTGCAGCGCTTGGTCGCGCTCAAGATCGCGCACGCGCCAGCGATCACCCCGTCGATGCAGGCGCAGCTCGAGTTCGAGGCGCAAGCCTTGGCGTCGTTGCAGCACGACCACATCGCCCGCGTGTTCGACGCCGGGACCACCGACGACGGGCGCGTGTGGTTGGCGATGGAACACATCGACGGCGAGCCGCTCGACCAGTACTGCGATCGCTTCGCGCTCGACGTGCCTGCGCGCGTGCGCCTGCTCACGCAGGTCGCGGGCGCGGTCGAGCATGCCCACGCGCGGGGCGTGCTGCATGGCGACCTCAAGCCCGACAACATCCTGGTCACCGAGATCGATGGCCTCCCGGCGCCGAAGTTGATCGACTTCGGCTTGGCGAGTCCGCTGCGCACTTCACCGCGCAGCGACGACGACGCAGGCCTGGACGAAGTGGTGGCCGGCACGCCCGCCTACATGGCGCCCGAGCAGTTCACGCTGCCGCGCGGTCAACTCGACGCGCGCGCCGACGTGTTCGCGCTCGGGGTTCTGCTGCACGAGCAACTCACCGGCAGGACGCCGTTCAGCGAGAAGGCGCTCGACGACGACGCCCTGCTGGTGCGCGCGCACGCCACGCCGCCGCCGGCAAGTGTGCACTGGCACCGGCGCGACCCGCAGACCCGCGCTTTGGCTGCGCGCCGGCAGAGTTCGCCGTGGCGGCTGGCGCGCACGCTCCGCGCCACGGGTCTCGATCAAGCCGTTGCCCAGGCGATGGCTCCGCGACGGCAGGCGCGCACCGCATCCGCGGGCACGCTGGCCGTGGCCTTGACGCAGGTTGCTGCAGCGACCACGAAGGGCGCGCGGCGCTGGCGCACATTCTGGCGCGCGCTGTTGATCGTGGGCGCATGCTTCGCCGGAGGCCTCCTGACCGCGGCTGCGGTCTGAGGTGGGCCCGCCGCATGGCGAGAACGACGCGCGCTCGGTCGTCGCGCTGACCCAGGCATCACGAAGTTGCTACTTCTGCGTCGCGACATGAGCCAGAATCCGTGGCATGAGTCGAGCGCTGCGTATGGAGTTCCTTGGTGCCGCGACCGAGGTCGGCCGGCTGCCAGCGACGCGCGCCGAGGTCGCGTTCATCGGCCGCTCCAACGTCGGCAAGTCGTCGCTGCTCAACGCGATCGCCGACCAGAAGCTGTTGGCGCCCGTCTCCAAGACGCCCGGCCGCACGCAGACGCTCGGTTGCTTCGCCCTCGACCGGACCGGCGCGACCCTCGTCGACTGCCCCGGCTATGGCTACGCCAAGGTGTCCAAGACCACGCGTGCGACCTGGCTGCCGATGATCGAGGGTTACTTACTGGAACGCGAGCACCTGGTGATGGTGTTGCTGCTCGTCGACGGCGAGATCGGTCCCACCGCCTCGGACCTGCACATGCTCGAGTGGCTGCGCGACCACGACCTGCCGCACGCCCTGATCGCGACCAAGTACGACAAGGTGAAGCCGTCGCAGCGCGACAAGCGCCAGCGTGAGTTCGCGGCCAACTGCCAGCTCCCGCCAGCGGACGTGCTGTGGGTCAGCGCCGCCGAGAACGTCGGCATCACGCAGCTGCGCGGGCTAGTGCGTGAGTGGCTGGCGTGATGGGTCGCGGCGCGGTCAGGGCCAAGTGATTGGGGAGAACGCGGCGACGGTGACCGGGGCCGTCACAAGCGCCGAAACTGGTTTCCCCATGAGGTCACAGCCGAGCAGGCGCGTCATGTCGCACGCGTCGAGCTGCACGTGGGTATTGGCGAGCTGCCACGGCGCGTGCGCGATGTCGCCACACACGAGCCGTCCGCGCCGCTGCGCGAACAGGCAATAGCGTTCGACGAGGAAGTGTTCGAGCGTGCCCGGCGTCGCCGGCGCCATGGGACCGCTCGTGCTCCACATGGCGCGGAAGTTCGCGGCCGGCGCCCGCGCGTCGACTCGTTCGCTCGCGTAGCGCACCTCTTCGGCGTCGCGTTCGCATCGCATGCGGGCATGGAAGTACGGCAGCCCAAACCCGGCGCGCGCTCCCGCGACCGCGAGCCGGCTCGCCGCGTCGAGACTGAAGAACCAGACGCCCGGCCGGCCCGCGGCGCGCACGTAGGTGCGCACGTTGAGCTCGGGGAACGTCGCCGCCGTCGGCAGCGGCGGCAGCCAGCGAAACCGCGTGCCCGCCATGCGGAACGGCACGACGCCTACCCACGCGCGCCGGTCGAACGTGTCGATCTCGACGCCCGCTGGCAGATGGCCTTGCAGCAAAGCAGCCTCAACCGGCCAGTGCAGGAAGAGCAGATCCTGCCAGTCCATCGTCAATGACCAGCTGCGTTGAGGTAGCGGCCAGGGACGATGCGAAGTTGTACGCAGGGCGGGGTGTGACATCGAGCAGGCCAACGCGCCCGACTCAGCCGCGCTTCTTGGGTGCCTGCCGGAAGCCTTTGCGCGCCGGGCGCAGCTCGCCCATGGCCGCCGGCGGCCGCTCGAAGCCCAGCGCGTACCACAGCATGCCGAACGCCATCATGTTCATGCGTTGTTGGTTCTGCAGGCGAAGGCGATTGTCGGAGCTGGCCTCGTCTTGGTGCTTGGCGAGCAGCTTGTTGAGCACGACGAGGGCGTCGGCGCGGCGGTCATCGCGATGCAGCAGCCAGGCGTAGGCGTTGTGCAGCAGCACGTGCTTGCGATTGAACGGCAGGCTCGCCTCGATCAAGGCGTACGCCGCCGCCTTGTCGCCCTTGTGGAAGTGGAAGCTCGCGAGCAACAGCTTGGCGTCGCCGGCGCGTCGGCCCGCCTTGTTGAGGCTGTCGATGGCCGCGTCGCGATCGCCGTTCTGGTGATGCAGGAAACCCAGTTGCGCGTGGATCTGGCCGCTCAGCAACGGCATCCACTTGCCGAGCGGGAGCAACGCGCGCAGGCTCTCGATCGCCAGTGCGACCTTGCCGGCGGCGATTTGGCGCTGGGCCTGTTGGTAGATTGGCTCCAGCTTGCGAGCGACTCGCCTTGCGCCGAGGATCCAGGTCGCCACCAGCGCGACCACGGCCAGGAAGCAGCTCCAGAAGAGGCCCCCGCTGAGCAGCCAGAGGCCGACTCCGCAGACGAGCGCGACGAGGACAGAAAGAAGGCTGAGGTACAGGCGAGGACTCGATGACGAAGAAAAGGCGGGCGCAGATGCTACGCGATGGGTTGGGCTTCGCCGGTCATTGGGTTCGGAACCGTAGCACCAACTCCTTCACCTTCTGATACACCGCCGCCGTCGCGCGCACGTCGGCTGCGTTGTAGGTCGCGATCTTCTCGATCTCGCCCGCGTGATAGGCCGGCGCCACCATCGAGCCGTCCATGTCACCCTTGGGGCTCTCGATGCCCAGCGCCCAGCACACGATTTCCAGGCTGGCGGGTTGCAGATTGCGACTGCCTTGCGTCAGCACCGAGTGCACGTCGCAGTGCGGCTTGAAGCCGCGCCCCAACAGATCGACCCGCGCCGGCACGCCGAGCACCACGCTGCGCGCCACCAGATACGGGATGTCGAAGCCGAAGCCGTTGAAGGTCACCACGGTGTCGGCCAGGCTCGCCAAACTCCAGAACGCCTCCAGCAGCTCCTTCTCGCTGACCGCGTGCACCCACGGCGGCAGCGTCGGCGCCTCGCGGCCGGCGGGCAGCACCACGAACACCGTCACCGGCATCGCGCTCGGTTCTTGGTCGCCGTCGCCGACCGCCAGCGACACGACTTGGCCGAAGAACGGCGACAGGCCCATCACCTTGGCCTCGTCGTATTCGCGCTGCGCGGCCGACTTGCTCACCGCTTGCGCGATGGTCGCGGGCGCCTCGCGCAGATCCACGGTCGGCACCGTCTCGATGTCGATCACCAGGCTGTTGCACGCGAGGTCGCGCACCAGGGCGTGCGAGGCGCCGAACAGATTCGTGGGGTCGTAGCCGTCGGCGGCGTCTTGTTCGGTGACCGCGCGCAGGCGCTTGACGTTGAGCTGCGTGGTGCCCTGGAACACGTCGATCTCGAACATCAACTTCACCGGCGTGCCAGGCAGCAGCTTGTCGGCGGCGGCCAGCGCCTCGGCCGCGCTGCCCCACACCTTGGCGCGGAAGCTGGCGGTGCAGTCGCTCAGTTCGAGGTCGCCAAACGGCTCGTTCTTTTGATTGCGCCGGATCTCTACCCGGCGCGCTACCGCGAACACGGTCTGCGCGTCGCGCGTCAACAAGTCGACCGACGCCAGGTCCTTGGCGATCTTGGGATTGCTCATGGCGCCTTTCTTACGAAGTCGGCGAGCCGTTTGGCAGCCTTCTCTAACTCGCTGGCGCTGGCGGCGTAGCTGAGGCGCAAGAACCCGGGGATCTCGAACGCCGAGCCGGGCACCAACGCGACGTGGGCCTCTTCCAGCAGGCGGGTGGCCAACCCGACGTCGTCGGTGCGCAGGCGCGCGCACAGTTCCCGCACGTCGAACAAGGCGTAGAACGCGCCGAGCGGCGCCGAATGGAGGGTGAAGCCGGGGAGGGTGCCGATGTTCTGCATCACCCAGCGTCGCCGCGCATCGAACGAACGGAGCCGTTTGGCCTGTTCGTCGGTGTCGTTGCCGTTGCACATCGCCAGCACGGCTTCTTGGCTGATGGTGCACGGGTTGCCGAGCACCTGGCTCTGCACGCGACCCGCGGCGGCGATGATGGCCTTGGGGCCGCACAGAAAGCCGATGCGCCACCCGGTGAGCGAGTGGCTCTTGGTGCCGCCGCCGACCAGGATCACGCGTTCGCGGGCAAACGCGAACGTGCCGGCGCTGCGGTACTGCACGCCTTCGTACACCAGCGTGCCGTAGATCTCGTCGGACACGATCCAGAGCCCGCACTCCATCGCCGCGCGCAGCAGCGCTTCCATCTGCAAGGGCGTCGGCACGGCGCCCGATGGGTTGTTGGGGTAGTTGAGGATGATGCCCTTCGCACCGTGCGTGCGCGCCTGTGCGCGCAGCGTGTCGGGGTCGAGCACGAAGCCGCGCTCAGGCGAAGCGGCGATGGTGATCGGCACGCCGCCCGCGATGCGCACGAGGTCGGGATACGACACCCACAGCGGCGCTGGGATCAGCACGCGGTCGCCCTCTTCGATCAACGCCAAGAACGCCATGTGCAGCGCCGGCTTGGCGCCGGCGGTGATCATCAACTCGCCGTCGTCGAGGTCGACCTCGTACACGCGCTTCCACCAACCGCGCGCCGCGCGCCGCACTTCGGGTTGACCCGACGTTGCCGTGTATCGCGTCTTGCCGCTCTGGATCGCGTGCACGCCCGCCTGGGCGATGTAGCCAGGCGTGGGGAAGTCCGGCTCGCCGGCGCTGACGGAGACGATGTCGAGCCCGCTCGCTTGCATCTCGGCCGCGCGCGCTGCGATCGCGAGGGTCGCCGATTCAGCGACGCGCTGCGCGCGCCGGCTCGGAGTGAGAGCGGTCACGCAGGGAGTAGAGCGGAAGGGCGCGGGCGCGTCGACGGGACGTTCGTCGCTGGCGCGGTTTTGCCGTCGCGGTGCTCCGCTCAGAGCCTGAGCAACAATTGCTCAGGCTCTGAGTTCCGTGCTGGTGGGGGAGGCGGACCCTCCCCCACGCCGGCCGCGACACGCGGCCTCCCCCTCCTCGGCG
>JANPER010000225.1:0-16356 GCA_031423015.1 Planctomycetota bacterium
AGCCCTAAGTCCCAGACCGCTGCCTACCTGTCTGACCGCCTGTCCGCGTTCTGGACTTACGGCTAACAACTTACGGCTCATGACTTTCCACAGCCGAAGCATCTTCGCGCTTCGCGAAGATGTTTCGGCTGTGGAACTCAGTAGCGGTTCGCCTCGACCGCCCAGGTCATCTCTTTGCGCCAGACCTCCTGGCCGCTCCGATCGAATTCGCGCACCATGCCGTTCTCGGCGACCAGGGTATTGCCGTTGGGCAAGCGATCGGCGTCGCTCGGGTGGCTGAGGTTCTTCAGCTCGAACACGACCTGGCCTTCACGATCGACTTCGATCACCCGCTTGGCCTCGCGCAGCGTGATCAACGTGTTGCCGTTAGGCAAACGATCGGCGTCGTGCACGAGTTTCAGGTTGCGCAACTCCCACGCGACCTGGCCGTCGGGCGTCACTTCGACGACACGCTCGTGCAGGACGTCGGCGATTAGCGTGTTACCGTTCGGCAGGCGATCACAGTCGAATGGCCGAATGTCGTTGTCGTACTTCCACACGATCTTGCCGCCTGGATCGACCTCGATCACCCGGCTGCCAAAGGTGTCCGCAATCAGCGTGTTGCCGTTCGACAATCGATCGGCGTCGTAGGGGTTCTTCAAGTCCTCGAACGTCCACACCGGCTTGCCGGCGCGCGTCACCTCTTGCACCCGGCTGACGGCAAACTCCGTGATCAGCAGATTGCCGTTGTCGAGGCACTCGACGTCCCACGCGCCGAACACGTCGGCCAGCGCAAACACCTCGCGGCCTTTCTCGTCGACCTCGACCACGCGGTTGTCGGTGTAGTCGGCGATCATCGTGTAACCCCACGACGCGCCACCACCCACCAAGAACTCGAGCGTCGCGATCTTGCTGCACGGCACCACCGCGGCCGCGATCGGCGGACGGTCGCCCGGTCCGGGCAGCACGACCGCGACGTGGGATGCCGTAGTGCCGACGATGTGGCCGAGTACACGGTCCCCGTCTTTGAGCACGAGCCGACTGTACTGCGTCACATCCGGGGCAACCGCTGGGGGGCGGCGGAACAGGATGCCCGCCACCTCAGCCACGCCAAGCGTCGATTCGACACCCTGCGCGTCTCGCACAGCCAAGCCTTGCGGGGTGAATCGCAGCACTTCGACGTCGCGCAACGACTTGTCGGCGACCCGCACGCGATCTGTCGTCGACGATCCACCGATCAGCCGATCCAGATCGGGCGCGAAGAGAATGCCCTGCACTTGCGCGCGTGGAATGGTCATCGTGCCGAGCACGTCGTTCTCGACCCTCACCGACTCTGGATCGATCGCAAGAAGACGCCCTTGCACCAGACTGCCCTGGATGAGGAACACGCGAGTTAGCCCTGCCACCTTGCCTGGCTCACGGAACTGAACCAGCGTCACCGCCGCCATCGGCGCCTCGAAGACGGGCAAGCCTTGCACCGGCTCGGAGACCGCCACGGCGTCACCCGCCAAGCCACGGAAGCCGCACTTCAGGGTGGTTCGGTCGCTGAGCGAAACCTCACAGCGTTCCTCGCCCCCCGCTGGAGGCAATGCCAATTCAGCCGCGGCGCGCAGCAGGCCCCTTGGCGACGCGGCGATCTTCGCCACCAACTCTTGGCCGCTCGGTCGCTCCCGCGCGATGCGCAACACGTGCAGCGCTTCGACGTCGCTCAACGCGCCGGCATCCAGCATGCGCGACAACGCGGCGCGCGCCGAAGGTGCGTCTACGCGCGCCAACGCACAGAGGGCGGTGAGGCGATGTGGGTTGCCAGTTGCTTCGAGCTGCCGCACCAGCGCCGGCGTTTCGGCGTCGGTCGCATGTCGGCCGAGCGCGCGCAGCGCGTAGTTCACCACCGTGCTGTCGGTGTGACCGAGCGCGCTGACCAGGGCCTGACGCAGCGCGGCGTCCACCGTGAGGTACGAGCAGGTCAACACGAAGCCGCGCAACTGCTTGATGCGCCGATCCTCTTCCTCGGTGCCGCGCTCCTCGATGCGCTCCAACACGCGTCGCACACGGTCACGCTCTTCGAGAGTCGGTGCCCCCTGCGCGCGCTCGCGCAGCAACTCGCGAGCGCGCGCGCCAACCTCCACCAGCGATCGCTCCGCGCGCTCCCGTTCGAGCCACCGCTCCGTGGTCAGGCCCTGCAGCAGGCTGCGGACCTTGACCATGTATTCGCTATGGTCGCCGTGCACCGCCTGCCGGATCGCCGGCCACGGCTGTGAGGAAGCGATCAGCTTGGCGACCTGTTCGAGACGGGTCTGCCAGCTCTCGGTGATGAAGTCGCGCGCGTTCTGCTCCAGAGTCTCGAACGACCACGGTTCACTCTGCGCAGAAGCGTTCGCGGCCAACAAGCCGATCAGGCATGGCAGACGAAACGGCCAGTTGGTGCAGGAAGTACGGCGCAAGCGCGAGAGCTTACTGGCCAAGCGGGCGGGAGGCGCGCAAGCGCGTAGAGGGCGCGCGAATCACTTCGCGCCGGAGCCCGGCTTTGTCGGCCCTTGCTTGGCCGGTTCGCTGGCGGCTGGCTCGATCGGGCGGATCGGCACATCGACCCCGTCTTGCCCTTGGTCGTGCACCTTGTTGATGACCGGTGCGCGCTTGTCTTTCTTCTCTTTCGCGCTGAGGTCACGCCGGATGGGCTTTGGTTCATAGAACAAGACGCCCGCTCCGATTTCGAAGGGCAGGACTCGCAGGCGCGCGCCGACCAGCCCCACCCCGACGCTGAGCAACGGCCAGATGTCGATCCCCGCGAGCTGCGCTCCATCGGGCGCGCGCGACAGCAGGCCGACGCGAATGATCTTGCCGTCGTAGTCGTCGATGCCTGGCACCGCGGCGTAGGCCGTGCCTAGGCCGCGCATGCGGAAGAACTCATCGTCGTCGGTGCCGACGCTGAAACCGATGCAGCCCGGGGTGAGCGCCAAGAGCGCGATAGAAAGGACAGTGCGAGTTCGCATGCGTGGTGGGTTCCGGTTGGGGTCGACTTGATGCCCGATGCGGCGGCACGGCGCATTCTTGCCAAAAGCTGGAAGCCACTGCCTCAGGCCCGATGCGCCGACCGACGAGCCGGACGCGAGGAGACCGTAGCCCCAGGCTCACGGGCGTCTCAGGCCGGGCAAACTTCAGCGAGGCTATGGCCCTGCCGAACGCGGCAGCCAGCTCAGATCGGTGTTCCCACCACTCAGGATGACCCCCACCCGGCGGCCGGCGAATCGCTCCGGCGCGCGCCATAGCGCTGCCAAGACCGTCGCGGAGGAAGGCTCGACCACGATCTTCATGCGCTCGACGAAGAAGCGTGCCGCATCGAGGATCGCGGCCTCGGTCACGGTCACTACCTCGACCTCGCCGCGCCGCAGGATCTCGAAGTTGCGCTCGCCAAGCCCGGTCATCAGACCATCAGCCGAGGTCTTGGCGTCCTTCACGCTCGGGTGCCGCACGCCATCGCGGAGCGAACGGTACGCGTCGTCGACGGCTTCCGGCTCGGCGCCGACGACCCGTGCGCGCGGGCTGACCGCTCGAACCACCAACGTGCTCCCAGCCAACAGGCCGCCACCGCCGACCGGCGCCATCACGACATCGAGGTCGGGCACTTCGGCGATCAACTCCAGCGCGGCGGTGCCTTGGCCGGCGATGACAAACGGGTCGTCGAACGGATGCACCAGGGTGGCGCCGCGCTCGCTGACGAGACGTTGCGCCGTCGCCTCGCGTTCGCTGCGCGCGCAGAGGACGACCTCCGCCCCATAGCCGCGTACCGCCGCCAGCTTGATGCTCGGCGCGTCATGCGGCATCACAACGGTCGCACGGATGCCGCGCGCACGCGCCGCGTAGGCCACGGCTGCTCCGTGGTTGCCCGAAGAGTGCGTCACCACCCCGCGGGCCGCCGCGGCGTCAGACAGCGCTAGCACCGCATTGGTCGCACCGCGTGCTTTGAAGGCACCGACTTTCTGCAAGTTCTCGCACTTGCAGAACACGCTGGCGGCCACGCGTTCGTCGAGCGTGCGCGAAGTCAGGACGGGCGTGCGGTGGACATAGCCGTCGATGCGAGCCGCCGCCGCGAGCACGTCATCGTAGGTTGGAACCACCATGCTCGCAGAGAGTACCAAGAACGTGTCCGCGCAGCCGACATGAGCCACTTCCTGGCCAAGCCCTACTCGGCAACGACGCGCTGCTTGCTGCCCTTGCGCTCGACCATGAAGCGCTTGTTGCCAACCGACACGCCGCTGATCTTGAAGTCGGGCATGTCGTCGGACACCGGGTCGATCTGCACTTCGCCGAAGCGCACGACGAAACCGCAAGCCACGCGGAAGATGTTGTCGAGCACGAACGACTGCAGGTACTGGTCGACGCCGCGGAAGCGGCTGGCACGCCCGTTCTCGGGGCTGTAGTGCTCGCAGGAGACTGGCTCCGCCAGACCCTCGATCTCGCCCGACAGCATCGCCACGGTCTTCTTGAGCAACTCGCCGTTGAGCTTGGCCGCCTTCTTGTTGCCGCGCTCGGCCCAGTACGACAGGCCTTCCATGATGTGCGAGTTGATCATCGGCCACACGCGGCCGTTCCACGGGCAGTTGCGCCGCGTTCCCTTCCACAGGCCATCCCCGTTGAAGTAGGGATCGCTGATCGCGAGCGACGGCACCGGATACTTGGTCCAGAACTCCTTGCGATCCGACAGCACCTCCAACATGCGGTCGATCTGGGCACCCTTGGGGATGTCGGTGGCGAGCGGGTAGAACCCGACCGCGGCCTTCACTCCGGTGCGCCGCTTGTTCTCGGGGTCGATGTCCATGAACATCCCCGCCTTGTCGTCCCACATGCGCTTGCGGATCGCATCCTGGATCGACTCCTTCTCGGCAAGAAAACGATTTGCCATCGCCTTCTCTTGCAGGTCGTCCGCCACGCGCGCCAAGTAGGACACCAATCGGTAGCGGAAGACGCTGGCGTCGATGCCCTTGAGGCGGAACGCCTCGGCGAAGCCCTCGGCGCGGTCAGCCTTCTCGTCAATCACCGTGTAGCGTCGCGAGAACTCCTGGCCAGCCTCGAAGTGGTTGACGACATCGGTGAGGCCACTGCCTTCCGGATCGCGATTGTTGGCAAGCCACTTCACGTAGCGTTGCATCGCCATCAAGACCGCGCGCTTGGTCGCGCGATCGGAATGCATGTCATCGAGCGCCTCGAAGCCACCACCCCAGTCGGCGTGGTAGAAGTCGGTGTTCGACTGCGTCGTGAGAAAGATGCGTCCCGGCACCATCCCGTTCTGCCGGATGTTGTCGAAGAACACCTTCACGATGCCACGGCCCAGTGCTGGGTCTTGCAGCCAGCGCGCTTCGCGCATGATGGCCGGCGCCGAGAACGAGATCGGTTGGTGAAATTGGCCGGTGCCCTCGCACACCGCCGGGCTCGTCATGCTGCCGGCACCGTGCGGCATGCGCAGCAGGTAGAGCTGCTTGAAACGATGCTGCACGACCTTCTCGAGGTCTTTCCACTCGCACTGGAACTTGGGCACGTTGCTCCAGAACGCCTGCCAGCCGTTCTCGTCCTTGGCGTCTGGCCGACGCGAGCGGTAGGTGAAGCCCTTGCTCTTGAGCAGGACGAAGGCCTCGAAGCGGTGTGCGACGGGCGTGCCGGGCTTGACCTGCACATGACGGAACAAACCGCAATAGACGCGCGCCGTGGGCAGGATGGGACTCGGCTTTTCCATCGGCCGCTTGGCACGCGGCGTCGTGAGTTCGTTCTTGTCGAACCAGGGGGTATGACGCCAGTCGAGGTCGTCTGAGCCACCCTCGCAGAAGTATGGCTGCAAGCAGCGGGCGCCCTTGGAGTCCGGGTTGCTCCAATGGATGTCGGCGGGCACCGGCGGGTAGTCGTTGGCGGTCACGAGCATGCGCCGGATGCGGAAGCTGTCGCCTTCGAGCGACACCGCCTCGCCTTCGGGATCGACGTAGGTCCACATCACGATGGTCAGCTCACGCTCGCCTTTGGCGGTTTTGCCCTCGAGCTTCAGCTCCACCTGCGACACGAAGCGATCGTCGGCCGACACGAACCGCGTCTCGATCATCTTCAACCCCTGACCGTCGCTGTACTCGAGGATCAGCTTGCCGTTCGCCGCGGTGTGCGAGTCGCACACCAGCTCGAGCGGCAGGTTCTTCTCCAACACGGTCAACGTGTAGAGCGGCCGATACTCAGCATTGAAGATGTGGATCTCGTCGACGAATCCAGGACGCAGCTGATTGCGCGGATGCCGCGGCGCACTGATGCAGTAACCGCCGCCAGCCAACACATACTTTTGTCTCATAATCGCAGATCTCCAAGACGGGGGTGAGCGCCGGGAAGGCGACCGAGGGTCAATCGGCCAGGTGTGCTGGTTCCGATGGAGGCACGGTTTTTTGCGCGACCTCCACCCGAAACCCGCGCCTGCTTAGCTCCGAGCGCGGCCGAGCAGCCGGTTGGAGTCACCGTCAATACCCCCAACAGGAATTGGGCTGTAGTCACGTATATGGCTGCCCTTGATGATATTAGGGCAACATCATGGCAGAATGACAGACCCGACCGTGTCGTTCTAGTCCGGTCCAGTCGTAGATCGGGCCGTGTCAACTTGGCGGCATCTTGGAGAACGGCTCGGGACTGTCAAGCGCGATCTTTGCACAAGAAACGAAGTGGCTTGCGCGCGGCCCCGCGCGGCCGCATCCGACAGACAGACGACGCGGGAGGAGAAGATGTGTCAGTTGCCGTCAACGGCTCCACCTGTCGGTCGCTGATCGAAGGACCGCAGCACCGGGTCAGGCATATTCGCTCTGCTCGCTCGTGGTGTTTGATTCGCGCTCTTTCGGGGACCCCTGCCGCACGTGCTCAGGCGCTTGCGTTCGCTGCAGACAAATCGACACGAGTGCCTGACACACCGCTAGTTGGAAGCATCAGAGCGGTCGGTAGAGGCGTCGATCACCAGCCGCTGCGGGTCCTTCGATTGCCCCCTGAGAAACACTTCACCTCGCCCTCGGTCACCGACGACACACCTTGACAGCCCGCGCCAACTCCTCTTATCAGGCGCCCCCCAACCCATGGCTACGAAGAAGTCGACCTCCGACGCGAAGTCCCCAGGCGGTGCCGCGAAAGCCGCCGGCAGCGGCAAGCCGCTGGTCATCGTCGAGTCTCCGGCCAAGGCCCGCACGATTGGCAAGATCCTGGGGTCGCGCTACCGGATCGAGGCCAGCATCGGCCATATCCGCGACCTGCCGGCCAACGCCGAGGAGGTGCCGGCAAGCATCAAGGGTGAGAAGTGGGGCCGCCTCGGCATCGACATCGAGCACGAGTTCAAACCACACTACGTGGTGCCCAAGGAGAAGCGCGAGCAGATGCGCAAGCTCAAGGACGCGCTCAAGGATGCCAGCGAACTGTATCTGGCGACCGACGAAGACCGCGAGGGTGAGTCGATCTCCTGGCACCTGCTGCAAGAGCTGAAGCCCAAGGTCCCAGTCAAGCGCTTGGTGTTCCACGAGATCACCGAGGAGGCGCTCAAGGACGCGCTGTCGAACCTGCGCGACGTCGACAACGATCTGGTGGAAGCGCAGGAGACACGCCGCATCGTCGACCGCCTGTACGGCTACTCGGTTTCGCCGCTCCTGTGGAAGAAGATCAAGCCGCGCCTCTCGGCCGGCCGCGTGCAGAGCGTCGCGGTCCGCCTGATCGTCGAGCGCGAGCAGGAGCGCATGCGCTTCGTGGCGGCGGACTACTTCGACTTGACCGGCACGTTCGAGGCCAAGGGACAGGCGCCGTTCGAAGCCAACCTGCAGACGCTGGCCGGCAAGAAGATCGCGCAGGGCAGAGACTTCGACCCCGACACGGGCAAACTGCGCGCCACCAAAGACGCCCCGCTGCTGCTCGGCAAGCAGGAAGCCGATGCGCTGGTGTCTCGGCTGGCGGGCAAGCAAGCGACGGTCGAGAGTGTCGAGAGCAAGCCCTACACCGAACGACCGTCGCCGCCATTCACCACCAGCACGCTGCAACAAGAAGCCGGCCGCAAACTGCGCTTCGCGGCGCAGCGCACGATGCGCGCGGCACAGCGCCTGTACGAGAACGGGTTCATCACCTACATGCGCACCGACTCGACGAACCTCAGCAACGAGGCGCTCGGGGCGGCGCGTGCGCACATCAAGACGAGCTTCGGCCAAGAGCACTTGCCGTCGGAGCCGCGCCTCTACAAGACCAAGGTGCGCAACGCGCAGGAAGCCCACGAAGCGATCAGGCCGGCGGGGTCGCTTTTCAAGCATCCGCGCGAGCTGCCAGACTCGGTAGGCGACGACGAGCGCCGGATCTACGATCTGATCTGGAAGCGCACGATTGCGTGCCAAATGAAGGATGCGCACGGTCAGCGCACGAGCGTCGTGCTCAGCGTCGAGGACGCGCGCTTTCAAGCCACGGGCAAGACGATCGAGTTTCCCGGCTACCGGCTCGCTTACGTCGAAGACAGCGACGACCCTGAAGCCGCCGTGGCCGAGGCCGAGCGCATTTTGCCGGCGGTCAAGGTCGGCGAGCGCGTTGCCACCAAGGAACTGAAGGCACTCGGCCACACGACGCAGCCACCGGCGCGCCTGACCGAGGCCACGTTGGTCAAGGAACTCGAGGCTCGGGGCATCGGCCGCCCGTCGACCTACGCCTCGATCATCGAAACGATCCAGGCGCGCGAGTACGTGTTCAAGAAGGGCACAGCACTGGTGCCCACGTTCACCGCTTTCGCGGTGACCAACCTGCTGCACGGCCACCTGCCGCACCTCGTCGACTACGACTTCACCGCCAAGATGGAGAGCGACCTCGACGCGATCAGCAACGGCAACGCCAAGCGACTCGACTACTTGAATCGCTTCTACAACGGCAACGGTCAGCCTGGTCTGAAGCAGACACTCACCAAGGTCGACAGCGAGATCGACCCACGCGTGGTGTGTGGGATCAAGCTCGGTGAGAAGGACGGCGAGAAGGTTGAGGTGCGCGTCGGCCGCTACGGGCCGTTCCTGTCGCACGGCGAGGTCCGCGCCAGCGTGCCCGACGAAACGCCACCCGACGAACTGTCGATGGAGAGAGCGCTCGCCCTCCTGGAGAAGGGCGCCGAGGGACCCAAGTCACTCGGCACTGATCCGGCCGGCCTGCCCGTCTACGTCAAGAACGGTCGGTTCGGACCCTACCTGCAACTCGGTGAGGCGACAGGCGACGAGAAGCCGAAGATGGCGTCGCTGTTGGCCGGCATGACCCCGGAGACGATCGACCTGCCCACCGCCCTACAGGTGCTGGCACTGCCCCGCACACTCGGCGGCAAGGCCAGCGAAGCCGGCAAGGAAGAGGACGTCATCGCCACCAACGGACGCTTTGGGCCCTACATCAAGTGCGGCAAGGAGACTCGCAGCATCCCCGCCGGCGAGTCGCCGATCGCGATCACCCTGGAGCGTGCACTCGAGTTGTTGGCGCAGCCCAAGCGAGCCGGACGGCAAGCCGGCGCTCGCGCCGAAGCCAAGGTGCTGAAGGACCTCGGCAAGAAGGAACGCAGCGAGACTACGGTGCGTGTGCTGGACGGCAAGTATGGCGCGTACGTCACCGACGGCACGACCAACGCGACGTTGCCCAAAGACGAGAGCCTGGACAACCTGACGATGGGGCGCGCGCTCGAACTGCTGGAAGCGCGCGCCGCGCGCGGCCCCGCGAAGAAGAAGCGGCCGGTGCGGCGCAAGACGAAAACCGGGCCCTAAGGCACGGCGCCGAGGAGCGGCTCTGCGACCGCTCGATGGTTGCGCCAGCCCAACAGCGTCGTACCCTCGAACCCTTGCCATGCCGGCCACCGCCATCGACCCCCGCCTCGATCTCTTTGCCGAGATCGAGCGTTTGAAGCGTGAGCGTCGCGCGATCATCCTCGCCCACTACTACCAAGAACCAGACATCCAGGACATCGCCGACAAGCTCGGCGACTCGCTCGACCTCGCGCGGGCGGCGCGTGACGCCAAGGACTGCGACGTGATCGTGTTCTGCGGCGTTCACTTCATGGCCGAAACAGCCAAGATCGTGAACCCCGGCAAGATCGTGGTTCTGCCGGACATCAACGCCGGGTGTTCGCTGGCTGACGCGTGTCCCGCCGATCAACTGGCCGCGTGGAAGGCCAAGCACCCCGACCACTTCGTCATCACCTACATCAACAGCACGGCGGCGACCAAGGCCCTGAGCGACGTGATCTGCACGTCGAGCAACGCCGCGAAGATGATCGCGCGGGCGCCGAAGGACCGCCCGATCCTATTCGCTCCGGATCGCAACCTCGGCGGCTACCTGATGAAGCAGACCGGCCGCTCAATGGACTGCTGGCCGGGCACCTGCATGGTGCACGTCACCTTCTCCGAACGTCAACTCATCACACTCAAGGCCAAGCACCACAAGGCGAAGTTCATCGCGCATCCCGAGTGTGAGCCACAGATCCTGCGGCACGCCGACTTCATCGGCTCGACGCGGCGATTGCTCGAATACGTGCGCGACGACGAGGGCCAGGAGTTCATCATCGGTACCGAGAATGGGATCCTGCACACCATGCAGAAGGCCGCGCCGACCAAGACTCTGATCCAGGCGCCGGTCGAGAACATGGGCAGTTGCACGGCGTGCAGTCAGTGCCCGCACATGAAGCTGAATACGCTCGAGAAGGTCTACTTGGCGCTGCGCGACCTGAAGCCACGCATCGAGATCAGCGAAGAGATGCGCCTCGCAGCGCTGAAGCCCCTCGAGCGCATGCTGGCGTGGAGCTGAACCCCTTCTTGGCTAGCGATTCAGAACGACCCGCAAACGGCCATCATTCCCCACGAGCACAAGGTCGAGGTCGCCGTCGCGATCCAAGTCGGCAGCGCAGAGCACTCTTGCGACTTCCGCCGCGAGCGTGAAGTCGCGAAAGCGGCCTCGGCCGTCGTTGAGAAACAGCCGGGGACCGCCACCAAACGTCGTCGTGACGAGGTCGAGGTCGCCGTCGCCGTCGATGTCCAAGAGTTCGGTCCCGGTCGTCGGTTGCGCGCCCAAGCGCTCACCGGAATCGGCGAACACGCCCCGCCCGTTGTTGTGCAACACGCGGTCTGGCTCGGCTGAATCGATACCGATCACCAGGTCGCAATCGCCGTCGACGTCGACGTCCCCGGCCGCGATGCTCGCGAGTCGCCCCGTCGGGATGCGTTGGCCTGAGTCACTGAAGTTGCCACGGCCGGCGTTGATCCAAAAGGAAAGGGTGCCGTCGGTAGCGCCGATTACGAGGTCAACATCGGCGTCGTCATCGATGTCGGTCACCACCATGGCACGCGTATCGGTCACCCCGACGATCTGCCCCGAGCCAGCGAATCCGCCCCGGCCATCGTTGAGGAACACCCGGTTGCCGACGCTGCCGATCGCGGAGTTCCCGACGACCAAGTCGAGATCGCCGTCACGGTCCACGTCCGCCAGGGCCAAGGCTGTGGTCGAGCCGGTACCGATCGCCTGCGGCGTCTCAACGAACTGCGCGCGGCCGGTGTTGAGGTAGAGGCGCTCGGGTTGACCGACGGTGTTGCCGGTGATGAAGTCGATGTCGCCATCGCCATCGACGTCGCCCAGGGCCAGCGCCAGCATGTTGTCGAATACGCCGAAAGCCTGTCCGCTGTCGGTGAGCCCGCCGGTGCCGTCGTTCAACCATACACGCGCGCCACCACGCGCGTGCGCGACCACCACGTCCAGATCACCGTCGCGATCGAGATCTGCCACACGACACGCCACGGCGAGCGCCGCCGACGCCACACTGGGAGTCGCCCCGAGTTCGAGGTCACCACGTACCGCGGTCAGAGAACCAAGCCAGCGGACGGGTGCCGCGGTCGAACTCGCGCTCACCAGGTCCACGTCGCCATCGCGGTCGAAGTCATTGGCCGTCAACGTGTGCGCCGACGTCACGACCAGGGCGGAGCGCACACGGGCAAACCCGGGGCGCTCATTGAGCCACACACCACCATCAGCCGCGGCTGTGACCAAGTCGCAGTCGCCGTCGCCGTCGAGGTCGATCACCAGCAGGGCCGTCGCTGGTTCCGTGCCTAGGGTCAGGCCGCCGTCGACGAACAAGCCAGGGCGGACGTTCCACAGAACTCGCGCGCCGTGGCTCCCGGCAACGGCGAGGTCGAGGTCACCATCGAGGTCGAGGTCAGCACGCGTAACCGCGGCGATGCCGGCCATCGACAACGTCGCGCCAAGGCGGAACGTGCCCATGCCGCCCAGGTTGTCGAGTACGAAGATGCCGACTGGGCTCGCGAACGCGAGATCGACGTCGCCATCGTTGTCAAAGTCGCCGCTGGCGACCGCGTGAGGGACGACCCCTAGGTTGAACAATGGTCGCGGCGACGAACTCGCGTCGGCGCTGGCCCGCCAAACGACACCATCGCCCGCGCACACCACGACCTCGAGTTTGCCGTCGGCATCCAGGTCGACAATCGCGAGGGCTGAGCCGCTGCCGCCGATCAGTTTCTCTGCTGCGGCGAACGTCAGCCCGGACTCGGCTCGATGCAGCGTCACGCCGGTCGCGGCACTGCTGATCACGAAGTCGAGCTGACCGTCGAAATCGACATCGGCGATCGCGATGGCAACAGGCCGGTCGGCGATGCGAGCGACGGCCATCGCCGACGAGAAGCCAGCGCGCCGATCGTTGCGGGACCACGCGATCGTGCCGTCCACCGATGCAAACAACAGGTCCTGGTCGCCGTCGCGATCCAGATCACCCGAGGCAAGGCACACCGCAGCCGCCGTCCATCTCGTGATAGCTCGCACCACGTCGGGATAGACGTCGACGAAGGTGCGGCTGGTGGCGCCTAGCCCGTTGACCGCGCTCACCAAGGCGTTCCTTGGCAACGCTGGTGATAGGTCGATTCCAGACGGCGAGTTGCGGGCACGAAGCAAAGGCGAGAAACCGCCGCGCGCGCGCAGACGAGGGTGCTTGCCGAGCTGCACGAAGACGCCATCACTCGTGGGCGCCAACGCCTCGCGAGCCCCCTCGCCCAGTGAATCTCCTGCCGCGGCGAGCGACAGGATGTTGCCTGACGTAGCCGGGCTGCCGAGCGTGACGGCTTCGGCAAGCGGAACGAGCAGCGTATCCCGGTCCGAGCACACCCCGTCAGCGTCGACGTCGGCGAACACTGCGACACCCGAGACGATCGGTCGATCGACAAAACGAATCTCGACGCGCTGCTCGATGTCGGTGACGACCGGCAAAGTGCGCACGCGCGCCATCACGGTCTTGGTCGCGATCCCGGGCGAAGCGATCGCGCCAAGGGCTGTTCCGCGGGCATCTGTCGCAGCTGTCGGCTGAGTAAGAACGTGCCCTTCGCCAGATGCCGCAAGTTCGACCTCGACGTCTGCAATCGGATTGAGGAAGCGATCGCGAACGACGACCAGGATTGGGGTCGGGACAGTACCATCAGCAGGGGCGTACAACCCAGAGGGCGCGATTACGCTGCAATGCGGTGGCGATGGCGCCGTGGCGACGAAGCGCAGCTGCCACGCGCCTTCCAGGCTCACCCCGCCGGCACGGCCAGCGCGCAGGCGCAGGGTCTTCACTTCGGCACGGGTCGAGGTGACGCTCAAGCGCGCCATCCCGACGCTGTCGCTCTCGATTTCCGTGGGCTCGATCGAGTGGTCGCTGCCAGTGAGTTCGGCGGTCACCGGCACGCCCGCGATCGCTTCACCCGCAGCATCGCGGACGGAGACGGTGACGATGGCCGGAGTCTCGCCGTCCGCCGGGATGTCACGGTTAGTGGCGACGACGACCGTCGAGCGACTTGCGCTCGGCTCAGGGGTTTCCTTGCCGCCCGCTCTGCACGCCGCGAGCCAGAGACCCACGAGGGCGAGAACCGCCAACTTCCGCAATGAGGGAGCCCTTGGTGTCATTGGTAAAAACTCATCGGGAGTCCGCGCGTCGATTCGCGGCCCGTTGGCGCCGCATCGGTCATCGAACGTTGGCTCGCTGCGAGTCGGTCAGCGCGGTTTCTCTGGGGGCTCGGTTGGTTTCTCTGCAGACACCGTGGGTTGCGCGGGAGACGCACGTCGTCCCTCCTTGTCGCGGCCAGTCAGCACGACGCGGTCGAGACTGAAGTACCAGTCACCGTCACGCCAGACCCACTCGAGGGTGTAGGGACTACGCTGGCGAAGCGTGCTCTTGTCCTCAACCTTCAGGCCGCGCCTGTAGTTGGCGGGCAATCGCTCGGGGATCAGCTCGTGCTCGATCTCGACGTCGATCGCGGCAGTGCCACGGTCGGCATCCATATGTGCCTCTTTGACTTCAATCGCAACAAGGCGGGTCATCTCTTGGCCGAAGAAGCGGAGGAAAGAGTCCTGGCCAACCCGCGCTTGTTCGATCGGATCGACCAACGTGAACAGTGTCTTCCAGTCAGAGGCGCGCCTCAGCTCGGTGTAGCTGTCCAAGCGGGCACGCAAGCGTTCCTCCGTCGGAACCGGCTTCGACCAAGGACGCCATGCGGCGAGCAACGACCCTGCGGCGATCGCCGCAACCAGCAAGAACGTGGTCGCGCTGCGACCGCTCGATGTGTTTTGTTTCATCGGATCTTTCCCTCGTGTTTGCTCAATTCTGGGACCTGTATCACAGCCACTCCATTGAACCCTACGTAGGCAACTTCATCGTTACCGTCGCCGTCGATGTCACCAGTCGTGAGGTTCAGAACTTCACTCGTGCCGGTCAGGTGACCCACCGTTCGGCTCGTGCCATCGAGCGCGACTTCGAGCACGATGATGCCTCCCTTGCCGGCCAGGACAATCCGCGGCCGTGGATCACCGGCAACCCGAAGGGTGGCGACGTCGTACCACGGCAAGTCGTCGGGGAGACCCTTGCCCCAGGTCTTCCATTCAGATCCCTCGCGATGGTAAACGCGAACGCTCGGGTAGCCGGCGTAGCCGAGACCAATGGCAACCAGCTCGAGTCCAGGCGACCCGTCCAGCTCCACGGCCAGAAGGCCGAGTTCAACGCCGCCGATCGCTGGCTTTGGTAGGCCCTCACCAATGTCAACACATCCGTTGGTCGCGTCGTAGCGCCAGACGCGGCAACCAGTGTCAGTCGCAGCGAGGATCTCAGCGCGTCCATCGCCGTCGATATCGATGATGCGCACGTCCGCGCCATAGTGCGTGCGCGGCAACAGCTCGGCCATCGGACCGAACCCGCCATGGCCATCACCGCGATACAGGTAGAGGCCGCCGACTTTCGGCATCAACCCAACGCAGGCGAGGTCGAGGTTGCCATCGCCATCGCAATCGCCGAGCGCGACGTCCAGGCACATGACCTCGCAGTCGATGCCGTCGTTGCTCCCGGCCCAGAACCCGCCACCGCCCGTGGTCAGACCGTTCATGAACACGTGCGGTGGCAAGTCGTGTCCGGAGAACGCGATGTCGAGTTTCCCGTCCTTGTCGATGTCCCCGATTTCCGCGCCGCCATAGCCCATATCGCGTCGCAACCCCTCGAGCATCGGGCGCCATTGGCCCTTGCCGTCGCCGCGCCAGACCCAAATCCCGTCGCCAGGCTCACCGCGGTCATAGCGCCGCACCGATGCGACGAGATCGAGTTGGCCGTCGCCGTCGAGGTCCGCGAACACTGGATGCCCGCGCCACTGGCCACGGGTAGGCAAGCCCTCGGAGAGGCTCCGAGTCGCCAGCGGGGTCACGCCGTCGGCCGCTTTGGCTTCAGCCTTGGCCGGCCCGGTCGCCACTAGGCGAGTCGAGCGCATGTAGTCAAAGCCGAGGAACACGAGAAGACCGACGAGGGCTGTAATCAGGATTCGATGGACCATCTTTTGGAGCCTTGCTCGCCCCGGAGGGACGCTCTCAAGGCTAGCCGCAAGCCATGGGCACGCGCGACCCGTAAAGAAACGCCTGTTTGGTACCTTCCAATGTCATGGGCAGAACCGACTCACCATGGTCGCTCTCACAATGAGAGCAACTGTGGCCTCAGGCGGGTGGCCGCCCCTGGTGCCAGCGGGCGCCGCCCGCGTTGAGACCACGGCGAGCGACTCGAAAAGCGACGGGCGACGTCGGACCCACCGGTCTGACGTCGCCCGTTCGAGGTTCGTGGCCCGCTAGATTCGGGCCGCCCTGCCAGTCTCAGTAACCAAACGAGCCGTTGGCTTGCAGCGTGCGGCTCTCCCAGAGCAGCCGGCCACCGTCGATGGCGCGCTGCGTGCCAGTCGTGATGCTACCGAGCACCGCGCCGTCAGCCGAGATCTGCAGGCCGCCGGGATTGCGGACACCGATGCTGTCGATGATCGCCCAGCCGGTCTCCAGATCGCCGATGCCGTCGCAAGTCAGGTCCAGCTCGCGCGGGTCCTG
>JANPER010000226.1:0-53070 GCA_031423015.1 Planctomycetota bacterium
GCAGCAGCAGGCCCTGGTTCACATCGTCGCATTTCCGGAACGCGCCCATGTTGCACCTACGCGCGAGCGGTCACCACTGGCTCAAGTCGCCGGCTCTTCTTCGGACTTTCCGGGCCGTCCCGTGACGCAGACTCCTAGTACCGGAGCAGATTGCGTCGAGTACGCGTCGACCTGACTCACCCATGATGTCGCTGAGGAAGCTCTCGAGCTTGATGTTGGCTTCCTCGAGGACCTTCTGGATCCTCTGCACATGCTGACCGATCTCTCGCGACAACTGCTTGCGAGTGCGAGTGAGGTCGCGCAGATCCTGGATGGTCTGCGGGGGCACGAAGCTCTTGGGCACCATGCCGTGGGCCAGAAGGTTGGCCAGCCACTCAGCGTCCTTCACGTCGGTCTTCCGTCCCGGGACGTTCTTGACATCACGCGCGTTGGCGAGAACCAGTTCGCAGACGCCGTCAAGGACGTGCCAGACCGGACGCCAATACACGCCGGTCGACTCCATCGCCGCATGGGTCACGCCTTCCTGCTCGAGCCAATCGCGTAGCTTGAGCAAGTCCGACGTCACGGTCCGGAAGGTCCGTGTCTCGCGTCTCATGGTTGGCTTCGCCACCTGCACGCAGGCGACGACCGTCTCCTTGTGCACGTCCAAGCCTGCACATCGATCAAGTAACTGTTCCATCGCTCCTCCAGGGGTTGACGGTTCAGCGGGGGACTACGCCTCTCAAGTCTGACCAACGTGCTTCGGCACCGAGGCGCCTTGCAACAATCCGCGGCGCTCGTAGGCCCCAGACCAAACTGACACACGGGCTCGATTGCACCATTGAACAAGCCGATCTTGTCGCTGACCGAGGTACCAGTTTCGTCGATCAGCGGCCGGCGGTAAAGACGTCGGCCACACTGACACATTCGTCCTGGTCGCACTCGTTCTGCCTTGACTCGACCATCAGTATATGCTGATATACTGTTGTGCCGACCGTCGCCGCTCCCCTGAACCAGCTGCAGCAGATCCTCAAGCTGCTGTCGGATCCGGTGCGCCTGCGCCTCCTGGCGGCGCTGCACCGCGAAGAGCTGGCGGTGCACGAGCTGATGCAACTCACCGGTTTGGCGCAGAGTCGCATCAGCAACCATCTGGCCTTGCTGCGGCGCAGCAGCCTGGTGAGCGATCGCCGTGAGGGCACCTGGGCGTTCTATCGCACGGTGACGCCGCGCGCCGGCACGCCGTGGTCGCCGGGGCTGTTCGCCGCCGCGGTGCAGCCCTTCCTCGACAGCCAGCAGGGTCAGCTCGACGCTGAGTTGCTCGACGCTGAGTTGCTCGAACGCGTGCGCGAAGAACGCCGCGCTCAGAGCCGTGCGGCGCACGATCGGCTGGCCGCCAATTGGACGGAGGTAGGCCAGGAGTTCAGCACCGGGGCGCTGCGCGCCGAGGCGTGGAGCGCGCTGGTCCCGGCCGATCTCACCGTCGTGGATCTGGGCTGTGGCGCCGGCTATCTCGCCGAGTATCTCGCCAGCAAGGGCGCGCGCGTCATCGCCGTCGACCACGCGCCCGGCATGCTCGCCGCGGCGCGCAAGCGCTTGCCCAAGAGTGTCGAAGTGCGCGCCGGCGAACTCGAGCACCTGCCGCTCGCCAACGCCGAAGTCGACGCGGCCTTCGCCAACCTGGTGTGGCACCACCTGGCCGACGGTCGCGCCGCCGCGCGCGAAGTGGCCCGCGTGCTCAAGCCAGGCGGCCGCATCGTCGTCACCGACCTGCTGCCGCATACCGAAGAGTGGATGCGCGAAGAGATGGGCGACTTGCGCCTCGGCCTGAAAGCGGACGAGGTCATGGCCGTGCTCGAGGCCGCCGGTTTCAACGACCTATCCACGCGCGCGCTCGACGATCGCTACGTCGCGCGCGGCAAGAGCGGCCGCAAGGTCGCGTTCCCGTTGTTCCTCGTCAGTGGCACGCGTGGCCAACGCCGCGCGCGCCACGCATCGCCTTCCTAGTCTCTGTTCCTAATCACAACCCGTACGACAAAACCCATGAACACAACTGCCAAGAAACTTCCCTTCAAGGTCAAGGACATCAATCTCGCCGACTGGGGCCGCAAGGAGATCCAGATCGCCGAGAACGAGATGCCGGGCCTGATGTCCATCCGCCGCAAGCACGCCACCAGCAAGCCGCTGACCGGCGCGCGCATCACCGGCTGCCTGCACATGACGGTGCAGACCGCGGTGCTCATCGAGACCCTGAAGGACCTCGGCGCGCAGGTGCAGTGGAGTTCCTGCAACATCTTCTCGACGCAGGATCACGCCGCCGCCGCGATGGCCAAGGCCGGCATCCCGGTGTACGCCTGGCGCGGTATGAGCCTGAAAGAGTACGACTGGTGCATCGAGCAGACGCTCGAGTTCGCCGACGGCAAGCCGCTGAACATGATTCTCGACGACGGCGGCGACCTCACCAACATGGTGCACGACAAGTACCCGCAATACCTCGACGGCATCCGCGGCCTGTCGGAGGAGACCACCACCGGCGTGCATCACCTGTACAAGCGCGTCAAGGAAGGCAAGCTGGCGGTGCCCGCGTTCAACGTGAACGACTCGGTGACCAAGAGCAAGTTCGACAACCTGTACGGCTGCCGTGAGTCGCTGGGCGATGGCATCAAGCGCGCGACCAGCGTGATGGTGGCCGGCAAGGTCGTCGTCGTGGCCGGCTACGGCGACGTGGGCAAGGGCTGCGCGCAGAGCATGCGCGGGCTCGGCGCGCGCGTGATCATCACCGAGATCGATCCGATCAACGCCCTGCAGGCGGCGATGGAGGGCTACGAGGTCACCACGATGGAGGACGCCGTCACCCAGGGCGACATCTTCGTCACCACGACCGGTTGCTGCGACATCATCACGGGCGCGCACTTCGCGCAGATGAAGAACGATGTGATCGTCTGCAACATCGGGCACTTCGACATCGAGATCGACGTGGCGTGGCTGAACGCCAACGCCAAGGCCAAGGTCGAGGTCAAGCCGCAGGTCGATCGCTACGAGATGAAGAGCGGTCGCCACATCATCCTGCTGGCTGAGGGCCGGCTGGTGAACCTCGGTTGCGCCAACGGCCACCCGAGCTTCGTGATGAGCAATTCGTTCAGCAATCAGGTGCTGGCGCAGATCGAGCTGTGGACCAACACCAAGGCCTACAAGCGCGGCCAGGTCTACGTGCTGCCGAAGAAGCTCGACGAGGAAGTCGCGCGGCTGCACCTGGAGAAGCTCGGCGTCAAGCTCACGACGCTCAACAAGAAGCAGACGGAGTATCTCGGCGTGCCCGTCGACGGGCCGTTCAAGCCCGAGCACTACCGGTACTGAGTTCCACAGCCTAAGCATCTTCGCGAAGCGCGAAGATGTTTCGGCTGTGGAAAGACGTAAGTCATTAGCCGTAAGACGTAAGCTCGGAACTCGGACAGGCGGCGCGGTCAGACCGCGATCTGGACTTAGGGCTTACGTCTTACGGCTCACGACTCGCGGCAGAGCCGCCGCGTGACTCACTTCGCCTCTCGTTGGTTGCGGCTCTGCCGCGCTGAGTCGTAGGGCTTGTGGTCGTAGGCACGACCGCAAGCAACGCACCGCATGACTGACCGCAGCGCAACAGCGACGAGGCCTCGGCGATGGCGGTGGGTCGTGCGGCTCAGCGGCCTGCTGTGCGCGTTCGTGCTCGCGGTGTTCGGCGTCGAGGTGGCGATGCGCAAGCTCGACTTGTTCGGCGTCAACCACGGCCCGAACACGCTGCGCTATCGCCTGGAGTCGCTTCTGCCCACGTGGTTCGCCGCGGATGGCAGCCGCGACCTGGATGGCACGCTGTTTCGCCACAAGCCGTCGACCACCGTGGACTATGGCGGGTTCAAGATCACGGCCAACGCGCTGGGGTTTCGCGGCCCCGAGATCAGCAAGGACAAGCCGGCCGGGACCTTCCGCATCGTCGCCCTGGGCGACTCGGTGACGCTCGGCTGGGGCGTCGACGACGAGGTCACGCTTTGCCGCGTGGTCGAGCGGCGCTTGAACGCGCGTGCCGATGGCCGGCGCTACGAGGTCATCAACACCGGGCACAACTCGTACGACTCGACGCAGGAAGTGGCCCTGCTCGAACGCGAGGCGTTGGCCCTGTCGCCGGATCTCGTGCTCCTCACCTTCGTGACCAACGACATGGTGGACCCGACCTTCTTGGCGGTGGAAGCCCTGCTGGATGGCAAGACCGCGCTGCCGGGACAAACCCTGACATACGGCGATCGGCTGATGTTCATGGGACAGAAGTGGCTGCCGGCGTGGACCGCGCTGCTGAGCAGCCTGCGGGCGCGCGCCGGCCCGACGGCGCCGAGTCAAGGCGCGCCGGCGCTGACGCCTGACATGGTGCCGTTTGGCACCCTCGGTTGGCAGCGCAGTCAGGCCGCGTTGCGCCGCATCCGTGACTTGTGCGCCGCGCGGCAGGTGCCGTTCTTGCTGCTCGACCACACGCTGCCGCCGCTGCCGGTGCTGGCCGAGTTCTGCCAAACCGAAGGCATCACGCGCCACGAGTTTCGCTACACGCCCGATGAACTCGGCAAGCCGATCTACAACTCGCTGCTCGACAGCCACGCCAACGCGTATGGCAACGAACTGCTGAGCGACAAGCTGCTCCGCATTCTGGATGCGAGCGGCGTGTTGAAGCGCTGAGCTTCTCCTGCCGCGGTTCTTTGCGTGACGCGAAGATTCGGTTGACGACAGCGGCAGGAGAAGCGACCCAGAAACAACAGCGTCGGCGGCCTATTGTGGTCGGCGCTGCGCCGACATCAGCCTCGTCGGCTGTGGCCGCCGGCCACGCTGAGCCAGCGCCGAGAATGCTGGCGGCGCGCGCTCGGTGCGCACCTATCGTGCCGCAGGAATGTCCCCACGCGCGGCGCCCTTCACGCCCCATGCCTTGCTGCTCCTGATGATTGCGATCTGGGGCGTCAGCTACGTGGTGGTGAAGGACACGCTCGCGCTGCTGTCGCCGTTCGCGATCGTCGCCATTCGGTTCTGGCTCGCCGTCGTGTGCCTGCTGCCGCTCGCGCTGCGCGGCGATGCCATGGCGAACCTGCGCGCCGCCGCGCGGCCGGGCTTGTTGACCGGCGTCGCGCTCGCCATTGGCTACCTGCTGCAGACCGTCGGCATGCGCGAGACCACCGCCTCGATGGGAGGCTTCCTCGCCGGCCTGATCCCACTGCTCGTGGCGGTGGGTGGGTTCCTGCTCTTTGGCGCGAGCCTGGGGCGCCGAGGTTTGCTTGGCCTGGCGCTCGGCTTTGCCGGCATGGGCTGCCTGGTCTGGCCGACCCCGGTGCCGGCCGGCGCCGTCGCCGACTCGCCGCTCGGCATCGCCTTGCAGGTCGGCTCGGCAATCAGCTACGCCGCGCACATTCTGCTGCTGTCGCGCTTTGGACGCACCACGCCGCCGACCGCGTTCTGTCTGTGGCAGCTCGGCTGCACTGCGTTGATCGCGACGGTCGCGCTAGCGTTGCAGGGCCAACTCGGCGCCAACGAGGCCGCCATGCCGCCGCTCACGCTGCGCTTGGCGCTCGACCTTGCGTACCTCGGCGTACTGGCGACCGCGATCGGCATCGCCGTGCAGGCGCGCGTGCAACCACGCATCGCACCGATGCACGTCGCCCTGCTGTTTGCCACGCAACCGCTGTTCGCCGCGCTCGCCGGCTGGGCAGCCTTGGGCGACGCGATGGGCAAAGCGCAGTTGCTGGGCGGCGTCTTGATCGTGCTGGGCATCGTGGTGACCAGCTCGGACGCGCGCGTCAAGCCGCCGGGACGCGTTGATTGAGCGCGCAGTGTCGAGCGATCGCCGGCGTCAATGACACTCCGCGTAGACCGCCCACTGCCGTCCCGCGCCCTGACCGCGTACCGCCAGGAAGAGCATGCCTACGTCGCCCCAACGCAACCCGAGATCCTCGTGGCAACAGACCTGTAGGACCGGCTCGAACCCGGCGAAGTCGGGGTGGGGGGCGACGTTGCCCTGCCCGTGGCGCGCACGCGTTGCGGGCTCACGCGCGAGTTCGTGAGTGCTGCGAGGAATGCAAGACCTGATGATCGAGCGCGTGTTCGACCTTGCTTCCGTCTGTCTCGTCCTCGCCGCACAGCCCGCGTGGCGCTCGTTACCGGAACGTCAACCCGACGGCGTGATCGCCAACACTGGCGCCCACATCATCGGCAAGGCACAGAAAACTGCCTGGCAGCGGCCGCCGTTCGATTACGACCCCGCGGTCGCCACTGGCCGCAAGGAGGCCAAGGTGGTGGTTCTGATCTACAACCCGGTGCTGGAGACACAGGGCGGCAAGACGCTCATCCAGCACGTCGGCGGCAACGACCCGCGGCACTATGCGCGCATCTTGGTCGACGTCATCCGGCAGGCCAGCTGGGGCTACGTCAACTACGAGATCGTCGACGTGATCGAGGTCGACGGATATCCCGCGAAGGTCGATGGCTTTCGCTACGACGACGCCGCATTCCTGGCGGCGCGCGCAAAGCAGGAGTGGCAGCCGGCGACCTGTTCGTATCGTGCGCTGCTCGAAGAGAACGGACTCGTCGAGCGTTGCCAGAAGGAGGCCATCACCGAGGTCTGGCTGTGGGGCGCATCGGGCATGCACTTCGACGAGTTCGCGGGGTTCATCCCAAACCGCTACGCGCGCTTTGGTCCCACCGACAACCCGTGGCTGTATCGCCCGTACGACATCCCGGCGGAGCTTGCGCGCACCACGTGGGTCATGGGCTTCAACTACGAGGTCGGCGCCGACAACATGGTCCACAGCTACACGCACCGCGTCGAGAGCATGGCGGCGCTGGCGTTTGCCGACGGCACGTGGGATCCCAAGGTCGAGCGCGATCCGTGGAACGTGTTCTCGTGGTTGGAGATGGACACTCCGGGCACGCCATCGATGGTCGGCAACTGCCACGTGCCGCCGAACGGGCAGGCGGGCTACGACTACGGCAACGCGCGCGTGGTGGCGTCGTGGAGCGACGCGTGGGCGCGCTTCCCCGACCTGCGCGGCACTCCGCGTCCGGTGTCGAAGGAAGACTGGGGTGGCACGCAGTTCGGCTACCAGAAGTGGATCCTCGAGCGCGTGCCCAAGGGGCCTGGGTCGACGCGCTACGGCTACAACAACTGGTGGGTGTACATCGCCAACGTCGACGCGGATCTTGCGGAGTGGCCAGCGCCGGCGCGCGATCGCTTCGTGTTGCCGGATGGGTATCCGCCGCCGCGCTGAAGGCGCGTCACTGCCCGTAGACTGCGCCGATGACCTCGTCCCACGCCGCGGCCGCCCGCTCGCTCTTCGACAGCCAGCAGCACGCTGTCCTGTGCAGTCTGCACTCGAGCCTCGGCGGCTGGCCGTTCGGATCGGTGGTGCCCTACTCGGCATTGCCGAGCGGGGACGCGGTGGTGTTCCTGTCCGAGATCGCCGAGCACACCAAGAACCTGACGCAGGACGAGCGCGCCAGCTTGTTCATCGCTGACCCCGCAGCGCATGCGCGGCCGCAAGCTGGCGCCCGATTGTCGATCCAGGTGCGGGCGCGCCGCGCGGGCTTGGCGGAGCAGGCCGCGGCGGAAGCGAGCTACTTCGCCCGCTTCCCGCAGGCCGAGGCGATGCGCGCGGCGCACGGCTTCCACACCTTTGTGCTGGAAGTCGACTGTGTCCGCTGGATCGCTGGCTTTGGTGAGATGGGTTGGATTACGCGCGCCGATTGGTCAGGTGTGCGACCGCCGCCGGGGTGATCGGTCTCGGCCCGGCGGTCCGTTGATGAGCAGCGCTCTCGTTGGCGTCGACACCGACGAAGGCGGCAAACGCGGTCAACGGTGCCTACGCTCGCCAGCATCGGCGGTTATGGTGCGACGCCTGCTTCGCCGAAGTACTCGCCATGAGCCGTAACGACACGCAGCGCTACGTCAGCCGCCTCACGCAGAGCACGCTGGCGTTAGTGCTCGCCGGCGGTCGCGGCACACGTCTGGAGCATCTCACCTTGCAGCGTGCCAAGCCGGCCACGCCGTTCGGCGGCAAGTTCCGCATCATCGATTTTCCGCTGTCGAACTGCGTCAACTCCGGCATCCGTCGGATCGGTGTGCTGACGCAGTACAAGGCGCATCAGCTCATCGTCCATATCCAGCGCGGCTGGAGTTTTCTCGCCGGCCGGTTCGGTGAGTTCGTCGAGCTGTTGCCGGCGCAGCAGCGCGTGGACGGGTCGTGGTACCAGGGCACCGCGGATGCCGTGTTCCAGAACCTGGACATCATCCGCAGCCACAAGCCGGACTACGTGCTCGTGCTCGCTGGCGACCACATCTACAAGATGGACTATGGCCCGATGATTGCGCACCACGTCAAGACGGGGGCCGACATCACCGTGGGCTGCATCGAAGTGCCGCGCGATCGGGCGCGCGAGTTTGGCGTCATGGCGGTCGATGGGGACCTGCGCGTGCGCAAGTTCCAAGAGAAGCCGGAGCACCCGGAGCCGTTGCCCGGCCGCCCGGACGTGGCGCTCGCCTCGATGGGCATCTACGTCTTCAGTTCGACGTTCCTGTACGAGGAACTGGCGCGCGATGCCGCCAGCCCCGACTCGCAGCACGACTTCGGCAAGGACATCGTGCCGCGCAACGTGCAGCAGGGCAAAACCGTGGCCTACCCGTTTCTCGACGTGGAGACTCGCGCGCAGCACTATTGGCGCGACGTCGGCAACGTCGACGCGTACTTCGAGGCCAACATGGAGCTGGTGCACGTGCACCCCGAGCTGAATCTCTACGACGAGAACTGGCCGATCTGGACCTTCCAGCAGCAGAACGCACCGGCCAAGTTCGTGCTCGACGAAGACGGTGGCCGTCGTGGCCACGCCGTCAACTCGCTGGTGTCGGGCGGCTGCATCATCTCCGGCGCCCTCGTCGACCAGTCGCTGTTGTTCTCCGACGTGCGCATCGAAGCCCACAGC
The DNA here is from genome assembly GCA_031423015.1 of Planctomycetota bacterium. Lineage (GTDB taxonomy): Bacteria > Planctomycetota > UBA1135 > UBA1135 > UBA2386 > DATGPD01. Next base: position 8,956 of record JANPER010000226.1, read on the forward strand.
CGGCTGCACCGTTGCGTCGTGCTGCCCGGCGTGCGCATCGGCAGCCGCTGCCGCATCTCCAAGGCCGTGATCGATGAACGCTGCGTGATCGCCGACGACACTGTGATCGGTGAAGATCGCGAGCACGACGGCAAGCGCTTCTTCGTGACCCAGAATGGCGTCGTGCTGGTGACGCCGGACATGCTCGGGCAGGAGACGGGGATCTGAGGTATGTGAGGGGATCGCCTAACTCGTCGCCAGCGCGGCTCCTCATCCGACTTGCCGCATCCAACCCACAGCCCGGCTGCGAGAACCTGCGGCCCTACCGCAGCAGCACGACCTGCCGTACTTCGCCGAACCTGCCCGTGACCGTCGTCAGGTCCAAGACGATGGGCTGCAGTTGCACCGACTGACCAACGAGCGACGAATCGCGGGGCGCGGGAATCGAGACCGACTGAGCACCGCTGCTGTCCAGCACACCGGTCGCGACGACCGTCAAGGCCGTGAGCGGCAGCAGGAGCACCATGTCGTAGGGCAGGAACCCCGACAGGTCCCAGTACTCGTGGCTGGCGCCCAAGAGGAGCCCGTACGCGAACCCGGCGCCGCCACGTCGCACCGCCACGTTCTGCGTCGTGCCCGATGGCCACGCGGCGCTGGCGTCGAGGCGCGGGAAAGTCCCGGTGCGCGGCGTGAGCGTGGAGCTGGCGTCCGTGGTCAGCGAGGTCCACGTCGCTTCCGCCGCGACAAGGCGCGTGTTCTGCTGGAGGTCGAGCGCGGTGAAAGTCGTCGCCCCGGCGTGGACCGTCGACGACGCGAGCAGCGTCGGCCGATCGAATGCGCAACCCAGCAGCGCCGTCTGCCGACATCCCGTGATCGACAGGCTGACCGACGGCGACTGCGGCACCGCAACCCCGCGCAGGATCAGCGGCACGGTGACGTTGCGGAGCGTGGCACCTCTCTCGAGGCTCAGCCCATCGAGCACCACGTCGCCGGACGCTCCCATCACGTTGGCGACCGTGACCGGGCCGGTGACGCTGACCGCGCCGTCGCCGATCACGCGTGCTGGTTGCGACATGGTGAAGCCCGGATAGCTGCCGTCGGTGACGAACACGATCGTGCCGGCGGGCGCGCCCGCGAGTGCGGTCGCGATGTCAGCGAACCCGTTGGGGCCGACGAAGCGAGTGACGCCTTCGCTGGCGGCGTGCGGCGTCGCCGCCGCAACTAGCGCCGGCACAGGACGCCAGTGACTCGGCGTGTAGGCCGACAGCCGCTCCAGCGTGTACGCGTAGCGCGCGCCGGAGAGCAGCAGGTCGTCGATCACCGAGTAGGTGCCGGGTCCGAGCGCCGCGATGCTGGCGAGCGGGCCGCCCGGCGTCCGCACAAGCCGGAAGGCCGACGCCTCCTCCACCGTGGTGCGGAACGAGAGCAGGTTGCGGGCGACCCCGGGGCGCGCCGTCAACGACGCGACGGCGGTGCGGTTGGGCGTCCACGCAATCACGTTGCCCGGGTCGTCTTCGAAGGCCACGCCCGAGAGGTCGCCGGTGGAGTCGAGGATCGAGATCGCCGCGGCGGTCGCGCTCCGTACGTTGCGCGTCGCGCCGCCAGCGCGCTCGAAGTCGAGCTCGTAGAACGTGGTCGGCGCGGTGCGCGCGATGTCGAGCAGCACCCCGCCAGGTGCGCCGCCGGTGAAGCGCCCCGCGCGGAAGTCGAGCGGCGCCGCGCCGATCGTGGCCGAGGTCGCCATCTGCACCCCGGCCGCGTCCATGCCCGAGAAGGTGAAGAACGCCGCGTCGATCCGGCCCTCGATGTCCATGTGGCTGTTGCTGCCGGCGATCGTCACCGGGGCGCTTGGCGTCCCCGCGAGCACGAGATGCCCCTCGGGATACGCATTGAGGCCGTATCCGGCGAAGTCGATGCGCCGGCCCGCCGGCACGGTGAGCTTGCCGCGCACGTCCAGCCCCCCGCGCGCGGTGAAGTCGCCGTTCATCGTCACATCGGCCGTTGCCATCACGATGGTCGCCGGCGCGTTGCCGCGCAGCGTGCCGACTCCCGCCAGCCTGATCCACTCGGCCGGCGGCGCCGAGAACGTGCCGTCGACGTGCAGGTTGCCGCTCAGCGTGAGCCTGTTGCCAGCGACCAAGCCGACGCTTGCGGTGCCGTCTGGTTGAACCCAGAGGTGACCGGTCCAAGTCGGGTCCCACCCCGAGCGCCCTTGAAACACCGTGTCCGCGTCGAAGGTCGCCGTACCCGCGATCTGCGCATTGCCGATGCTCGGTGTCAGGCCGCCGTTGACCTCGCGTCTCACCTGGGCGCGGCCTGCAACCTGCACCACCAGGTTGCCGATGCTCCCGGAAAGCGTGGTCAACGAGCCCTGCGCAACCGTGGCGGTGTGGATCTGGAAGCTGTGGTACAACCCCCCAGGCTGCAAGCTCACCTGCGCGCCATTCTCCACGCGCACATCGAACATGGAGACGCCGCTGGAGAACGTCGCCGTCAGCGGTTGCGCTGGATTGTCGAAGATGACGATGCCCCGAACCGGGGCGAACGACGTGCTGAAGTTCACCGTCAGACCGCGCCGCAGCCGCACGGTGCCCGGAACGGTGTTCCCCACGAAGACGCTCCCATTGCTGAGAATCAACTGGTCCGCGATCAACGTGTCGGTCGCCCCTCCTTCCAAGCTAGCGCCACCGGCGAGGTCAATCGTCTCCGCCGACACCGTTCCGGCGATCTCGACCTTGGCGCCGATCGCAGTGACAGTTCCCGCTGAGACGTTGCTGAGGGCCAGGACACCCACGCCCTGCGCTGTGATCGTCACGTTTCCTAGAGCGGCACCGCTGCCCTGACCCACGAATGCAACCCGTTGCGAGGTCGTCCTGCACTGGACGATGCCCGACATGGTGCCACCGAGCGTGATCGTGGTGGGCGCCGCGAAGTCGAAGAGCACCGGACCCTGCGTGTTGCCGAGAACCCGGTGTGTGGTCCCACTGATGGTCAAAGGGGACACGGCATCGTTGCGCACCAAGCCGGTTCCGGTCTGATCACGCAGAACCTCGAGGTTCCTCGTGATGACCAGAGGCGGTGCGCTTGCCGAGTCCACGACCAAGTTGCCGCGCGGCGCAACCACCAGCGAACCGACGACGCAGCCTGACGAGGCGACGCACATGGCGGCGGTGACGGTGAGCTGGCCGGACACCGTGCACCCGCTCGCCAACACTGCTTGGCGGTATGCGATCTCGACATTTTCGAAGGCGCCCGACAGCGTTGCGAAAGTAGTCGGGGTGACGTGTAGCAAGCCACCACCCGACAGTCTGCCCGTTACGTTTCCAAGTACGTCGAGCGTGCCGCCCTGGTTGATCGTCACCGTCGCCAGCGAGGTCACGCTCAGCGATCGACAGGCGGCCGCACCCGTGATCACCGGATAGCGGACAACCCCGAAGCCGATGACCGCGTCCACGGATGAGGTTGGCACACCTGCAGACCAATTCAGTGGGTTGCTCCAGTCCGCGCTGAGGGCCCCGCGGAGCCATGCCGTGGACTGGGCACAAACCCTCCCGCCAAGAACACCAACGGCGAGCAACACAGACGCCACACAACGAGTCAGCATGGGGGCTCCTGGGGACGGTTCGGGGTCGATGCTACCACTGGCGTCACCCGTCGGTCTGCACGGCCCGCGCTGGCCGGAAGCCAACCAGGTCGCTCGGCGCCCGCACGAGGACATCCTGACGGTCGGCACACCGCGCCAGTCGCGCGCCAGTCTGCCAAGATCCTCCGCGGCCGATTCGGATTGAAGCTACGACGGTGACGCCGTCGACAGCCCGGCGCAAACCGTCGCCGGCCTGCACGGGACAGCCATAGGGCAGCTCCAGGTCGCGGCACATCTCGGTCACGTTGCCATTCATGTCGTGCATGCCAAACGCGCTGGGAGCAAACGTACCCACCGGCGCATGGACGAGATGACCGTCTTCCCAACCTTCGACGTTGGGCCAGCCCCCGCGCGCGAAGCGCGCCGCGTACGCGTCGGCGACGTTGTCGTGTGTCTTGAGTCCGCCTGGGTCGTCGCTCCACGCGTAGATCGTGTCGGTGCCCGCGCGGCACACGTACTCCCATTGCGCCTCGGTGGGGAGCTGCATCGCCCAACGCCGGCACAGGGTCTCCGCCTCTTCGCATGAGATCGACTCCACCGGGTTCGTCCAGGTCAGCGCCGGCGTGCCCTTGGGCATCTCGTAGCCGACCGGATAGTGGCTCGGCGGTTGGCCTTCGAAGAGTCGATTCCATTGCGCTTGCGTACATTCGAACTTCGACAGGAAGAGGGGAGCCAGCGTCACCTCGTGACGCGGCATCTCGTCGGGTTCCGCAGAACCGTCGCGCTCCTTGTCGCTCCCCATCGTGAAACGGCCGCCCGGCAACAGCACGAACACGAAGCCGTACTCCGCGCGCATCGCGATGCGGCCGGTCGTCGGATCGCAGGACGGCAGCGGCGTCCCGGGCTCGCCCGAGTCAACGTGATAGAACTCCCAGAGCTTGGAGACCGGGTCCGGGCCCAGCGGTACGAGCCCGACCTGCGGTTCGAGGTCCAGATCGCGATAGAGCGCGCTCGCCCGCTCCCCATCCGCCGCACGGATCGCGGCGCGCGCCTCGTCCCACCGCGCGCGATGTTGTTCGACGGTGCGCGCGCGTACGGTGTCGGCGAGCTGCAGGCGACTCTTCACGCCGGCGACGTTGCGAGTCGACGGCGACGGGTCGAAGAACTGCTCCAGGTCGGAAGCCAACTTGCGCTGCTCGGCGTGACGCACCGCGAGGGTCGCGTCGTCGAACACGACCCGGTCGCCGTCGGCGCGGCCCTGCTGCTCCAGCTCCGCGAGGTAGGCCCGCTGCACGCCGACTCGCCCGCGCAGGTCCTCGGCGCGCGCCAACCACTGCCGCATCCGCGGCGCCAGCGCCGGCAGCACGGGCCAGAGATCGGCCTCCGCCTCTTGCTCGAGCCCGCGCAGGACCAGCGGATCGAGGGCGTCCTTGGCGCGCTGCGTCTCGGCGTGCGCCCGGCGTGAATCCAAGAAGAACAGCAAGCTCACGACGAGGCCCGCCACCAGGCACGCGAGCACGAGCACTGCCGCGACGAGCTGGCCGCGGTAGCGGCGCGCCAGCTTGGTCAACAAGTACGCAGTGCTCGGCGCGCGCGCGGCCACGGGCTCGTGGTGCAGGTGGCGCGTCAGGTCGTCGCTCAGCGCGCTCACGGTCTGGTAGCGGAGTCCGCGGTCCTTCTCGAGACAGCGCAGCACGATCCAGTCGAGGTCGCCGCGCAGGCGCCGGCGCAGCGCTGCGGCGTCCGTCTGCCGGGCTCCGACCACGGCGGCGGCATCGCTTCTCGCCACGGTGATCTGCGTGCTCGGTCTTGGCGGCTCCTTCTCCTTGATGGTCCGACACAGACCGTCCCAGCCCGCGCGCCGCAGCTCGTCGCGGGGAAACGGCAGCGCGCCGACGAGCAGTTCGTACAGCACGACCCCGAGCGTGTACACGTCGGCGCGCGTGTCGATGTCGAGCGCATCGATGCCCGCCTGTTCGGGCGCCATGTACTCCGGCGTGCCGAGGATCATGCCCTGCTCGGTAAAGACGGTCTGCTCGGTCAGCAGCGGCTGCGTGGCCTTGGCGAGGCCGAAGTCGATGATCTTGACCAGCGGCTTCCCCTCCTGCGCCGTGACCAGCACGTTGTTGGGCGTCAGGTCGCGGTGCACGATGCCTTTGGTGTGCGCGTGTTGCACGCCATCGCACGCCTGCTGGAACAAGCGCACGCGGTCGTCGATCGAGAGCCGGTGCTCGTCGCAGTAGCGCGTGATGGGCTCGCCGGCGACGAACTCCATCGCGAACCAAGGCTGCCCTTGCTCCGTGGCGCCGGCATCCAGGATCTTGGCGATGTTGGAATGCTCCATGCGAGCCAGCGCCTGGCGTTCGACCTCGAAGCGCGCGAGCACGCCACGCGTGTCCATACCGAGCTTGATCACCTTCAGCGCCACGCGTTGCTTGAGGTCGCTGCGCTCGGCGAGGAACACGGTGCCCATGCCGCCCGTGCCGATCGTACTCAGGATGCGGAAGCGCCCGATCTGGGGCGGGACCTGTTCCCTGCGATCCAAGCGTGCGCTCTCGTCGCGCGCCGCGGCCGGCCCGGGCAGCGTCGGCCCCTCGGATCCCGGCGCCAGCTGCCGCATCCCGGCTTCGACCCGCTCCCGGTCGCGGACCAGGTCCGTGATCGCGGTCGCGTGCGCCGCGTGCCGCTGGCACAGGCTCGCGATGGCCGCGCCCCGTGCCGCGATAGAGCCGTCGAGGATGGCAAACACCTCGAACTCGATTCCTGGCGGGAGATCGGGCATGGCAGGCTACGGCAGGCGCATCCTACGCAACGCTCACTCGACGTCGAGCGCGCGCTCGACCTCGCCCTGCCGCAGCCGCTTCACCATCCGCGTCACCCGGTCCATCGCGCGGTGGAACCGCTGCCGCGCCGCGTCCATCCCGATCCCCAGTTCCTGCGCGATCTCTTCGAACGGCTGCTGATCGAAGTAGCGCGCGACCAGCAACCGTTTGTCGTGCGGATCGATCAGGTTCAAGGCCAGCGCCACGAAGTTCGCGTCGTCCTGCGCCTGCACCATCTGGCTCGGCGTCGCGACGCTCTCCTTGGGCGGGTCGAGGCACAGCACGCTGTCGCTCTGCAACGGGGAGGCGCGCTGGCGGCGGCGCTCGGCGGCGAAGTAATCGAACTGCGCGCGGATGACGTTCTCGATGATGCGCGCCAGCAGCGTGCGGAACTGCTCGCGGCTCGACATCTGGAAGCGCGGGCCGTAGCGCAGCACGGCGAGCATCGCCTCTTGCACCACGTCGTCGGTGGCGACCTTCTCGCGCAGCCCGGGGCCTAGGCGCGCCTCGACCTTGGCGGTGATCCACGGCAAGTCGCGGCGCAAGAGCGCGTCGAGCGCCTGTGGGTCGCCGCGATGCCATTCGCCGAGGAGGACGAAGGTCGGTGACGGGCTGGATTCGTCGGCGGACATGCGAGAAGGGATGGCGACCGGGTTGGCGCTCGCGCGCAACGCGGCCACCAGTGTCGCATCGCGGCTGGTCAGCGACCCAGCCTCGCTGGCCTTTTCTCGCAGCTTCGGCGTCACACGCCGACCCGGGCTCCCCTGTCGGTCATGACGTGGCGCCGGCGGCGGGCACCACGACGCGTCGACCGCGCCGTGAATCAACAACGACCTACCCAATGAAAAACATCTCGATCATCGTGCTCGTGTCCGCCGCCGCTGCCCACGCCGCGGCGGCGCAGGAGCTGACCAGAACGACCGTGCGCGCATCCGGCTCCTACGCCATCGGGCACACCAACGCCGGCGCGTCGCTGTCGTCTGCGTCGACCGTCACGCGGTCGGCGGCAAGCGTCTTCCCCTACTTGGGCAGCGTTCCCGCGGCCTTGCGCCGGCTCGACGTCGCCCACAGCGCGACGGCGTACGCTTACCTCTTCGGCCAGCGCGCCGAGGCGACCGCGCTCTCGGGCAGTTGCTACGCGGCGACCGGCCAGTGGACGACGCTCACCCATCTCTACACCGGCCAGCTGCGGGTGATGAACTACGTCCCCGGGCCACAGGCCGGCTGCAACGTGGCCCTGCGGGTCGCCGGCCAGGCGATCGGAACCTTCACCGGGCAGGGCTCCCTGTCCGCGTCGGTGTCGCACGAGGTCACGCGCACCCTGTTCGCCGACCAGCAGCGCCGCTTCGACCTGCCGTTGGGCTCGGTCACCGTCGACGGCTCCGTCACCGTGGAAGCAGGCTTCAGCGGTGCGGTGACCACGGTCCTCGCGACCGATCCGCGCATCGACGGCTACGTGTCGGTGTATGGCAACGTCCGCGGCGGGTTCCGCGCGAGCGTCGACTTCATCGTCAGCGCACTCACGCTCGACGCCGAGCTGCGACTGGGTGACACCGGTGCGCGCGCCAACGCCGGCTACGCCGGGTTGATCGGCATCCCGTTTGCGAACCTGGCACTCGTGCTCACACCCATGTCGGTGCGCGCCGACCTGCTGCTGCGGATCGGCCTCGGTTGGCTCAGCAGGACGTTCGAATACAACCTCTTCCGTTGGTCAGCGCCGGAGATCAGGGTGTCGCACACCCTCCGGTGAAGCTAGCAGCCAGGCCGAGGACGCTGCCCGCGCGGCGTCCTCCTTCCGGAGATCGAACATGTCACCTCGCACCAAGATCCTGCTGCTCACGGGCATCGCCGCCATCGCCATCGTGCTGGCGGCGTCCCTCACGGCCGACGCGAACCTCGACAGCGACCAGACAGAGGGTGGTACCAGCGCGCCTGCGCCCGACCCTTCCTCCGAAAGCCTCGCCGCCCCCGTCCAACCCGCCAACGCCGACGCTGACACGCCTGGCCGCCGTCTGGTCTACGACTACGCGGCGACGCTGCGCATGCAGGTCGCGCAGGCGGAGCACCAGGCGCCGGCGATGGCGCTCGAACTCGCCGGCCAGCTCGTCCTGCAGGACCTCGCGGCTGAGGGCGAAAACCGTATCGTCGAGGTCGCGTTCCCGGGGACCAAGCTCACAGCGGAGCAACTCGCTGAGGCGGGAGAGGGCCTCGCTGCCTCGTTCCGGCGCCCGACGCGGCTGCGCATCGATCGACAGGGCAACGTCAGCAGCATTGCATTCGACCCCGCGACGCCGGACGACCACAAGAACTGGGTCCGCGCCGTGATCGCGGCGCTGCACTGGACGGTGGAGCCGGGACAGACGCGTTGGGTGCGGCGAGAAGCCGACGCCGCCGGCAGCGCCGAAGTCACGTACGAGTGGGCGCAGGCGCCGATGACCCTGCGCAAGGACAAGCGGGCCTACGACAGCCGCGCCGGGCGTGCCAAGCCCGAGGTCTCCGGCCACGGCGAAGCGACCTACGACGGCGAGCAGGCCTGCGTGCGCGAGGCGCGCTACGCGGAGAGATCGCGGCTCGTGGTCGCCGACCTCGGCCTCGACCTGCGCACCGAGCTCAGCGCGACGATGCGCCTGCAGACGATCGCGTTTGCCGGCGGACGCCCGCGCGTCGCAGTGCAATCCGATTGGGAGCCGATGAACGGCGAGGAGACGACCGACGCGCTCGCCAGCGCGCGCATTGCCGCGTCGCGGGCGCGCGCGGTGGAGGGCGTGACGCTGTCCACCCTGACGGCCGAGCTCGCGGCGTATCTCGCGCTGCCGAGCCACGAACGCAGCGGCACCACGCTGTCGCGCTGCCTGCAACGCATGCGCTCCCTGTTCGAGCTGCGGCCGGAGACGCTGGTCGAGCTGCAAGCTGCGATCGAGGCCGACCGACTCACGGCATCAGTCGCCGAGACCGCGTTGGCGACTGCCGCGCACGCCGGCACGCCGGAGGCGAGGATCCTGCTGCGCTCCCTGCTCGGCGGCAGCAAGCAAGCGCTTGCCGTGCAGGCGCTGTTCGCACTGCAAGACCCGGACGCGGACACAGTCCGGGCCATCGCCGCGCTCATCGACCCCGCCCGCGACGGTGCGGCGCCCGCGGCAAGCACGCTCTTCGTCGCGGGTTGCCTCGCCGGCCGCGCCGACACCGCGGACCGCGCGCTCCTCCTCGATCGCCTCGCCCGCGCCGAGGCGCCGGCACTTGCGCGGGCCGACCTCAGCGTCTGGTTCGAAGCGCTGGGCAATGCGCAGTTGCCGGAGGTCTGTCAGCTCGTCGCCAAGTACCGGCACAGCGCCGAGGACGCGCACCGCGCCGGCGCGATGATCGCACTGCGCGGCGTGCTGACCGACGACGCCACGGCGTCGCTCATCCACCACGCGACGGCCGATGCCGCTGCCAGCGTGCGCTGCCAGGCCGCCGAGTTCCTTGCCCAGCGCTCCGACGCTCGCGCGCTGGCGACAGTCGACCGCATCCTGTTCAGCGGCGACGACGCCGAGGTGCAGCGCACCGTCATGCGCGTGCTGGCCGCGCGGATCGCCGAGCCGCCGATGCTGGCGCGCGTGCAGCAGGGCACCACCCATCGCGACGCAGAAGTGCAGCGCCTCGCGACCGCGGCGCTGGCGCGGTCGTAGGGAGCACAGGTAGTCAGTAGTTCCGCTTCGCTAGTAGATGACGAGGATCGGCAGGTTCGCGGTCTGATCGCGGCCGAGGCAGTAGAAGCGCGACCCCAGCACCTTGATGTCGTCGACCTTGAAGCCCGGCAGGAACCCGACGATCGGCAGCAGCGTGCCCGGAATCGTGGCGTCGAAGAAGTAGATGAAGTGCGTGTCGACATTGCCGATGCGCACGAACCCCCAGAACACGGCGATGTTCGACGCCGGCATGAACGTCACGCCGTCGATGAACAGAGTCTGCGACGGGCCGAGGATCGTGTTGACGACGGGGTTGGTCGGACTGCTGACATCGACCGCGACCATGCCATCCCAGCCCATGGCACCCGCGAGGTTGTTGCTGCTGGCGTTCTTGCGCAGGTCCTTGTCGACGTAGGCGTAGGTGTAGGGATACGGCACCGTGTTCAGCAGCAGCGGGTTGCCGCTGTAGCCGTTGGTGCCGTAGACGCGCAGAACGCCGTCGAACTGGTTGTTGTTGCGGTCGCTCCATTGCCAGACGTGGCTGCCGGAGTTGCTCACCTCGAGCGCGCTGCCCGCCGAGCCGCCGATCAGGTTCTGCCCCACGTACGTGAGCCCGGTCGGCGTGAGCTGGTAGAGGATCAACCCACCCAGGCCGTTCGGCGACGTGTGCTGCTCGCTGTAGAGCACGTAGGTCATGCCCAAGGAGTCCGTGTAGGAGTCGAGGCCTTCGTGGCTGTAGTTGGTGTTGGTCAGCGAGATCCCGGGCAGTGGTCCGGGCATGAAGGGGACCGTGGCATCCCAGGTGCGGACGTTGCCGAACCGGTGGGCGGTGATCAGTCGTCCGCCCCAGTTGGGAGTCCAGATCGCGTCGCAGTACTGGTCTTGGCTGAACGTCGCAGCGACACCGACGGTCGGGGTCACCGGGTTGGTGACGTTGACCGGGATCTGCGTGCTCTGGTTCGTCAGCGAACAGATCGCGTAGAAGCCGATCGGGTTCTGCACGAGCACGACGCTGCGCGGCGCATTCTGCGCGCTGCTGAGCGGCGTGATGCTGAGCTGCGCGCCGGCGGTTGCGGCGAGCAAGGGAGCCGAAGGGCTCGCGATCGCGAAGGCGATCGCCAGCAACGTCTTGTGAAGAAACAGCCCGGCTGTTTCTTTGGAAGAGACGAGAGCGAGACGGTTGGTGCTGGTGAGTTGCATGGCGACTCCTGGTTTGTTGGGGGGTTCACCACGACATGGCCAGCAGCAGCTCGCCTTTGGACAAGGGCGCCGAGAAAGTCGAGAATCGCCGGCATGGCCGCCGACCCGCACCCGCAAACCCGTGCCGAGCTCGCGCGCCTCTACCCGCCGGTGGCGCCTGCCTTGCACGCCTGGGCGTGCCTGCGGATCCGGCCGGATGCGCGCCGGCAGCTCTCGCCCGAGGATCTGACGCAGGAGGTGTGGCTGCGCGCCTTCCAGGTCTTCGCTTCGTTCGACGCGGCGAAGTGCTCGTTCCGGGCCTGGCTATTCATGGTCGCCAAGCACGTGCTGCTCGAAGCCCAGCGCCGCGTGCGCAAGAGCCAGCGCGAAGCGGCGGTGATGGGCAACAGCACGCTACTGTCCGCGCTGCACGACGTGCCGCTCGAGGTCACCAGCATCACGCGCCGCATTGCCAAGGACGAGCAGGTACAGCGCTTCATCACGCTCATCGACGGCCTCGACGAGGTCGACCGGATGACCGTGATCCATTGCGGCATCGAGGAACTCAGCCTCGCCGACGCGGCAGCGCGGCTCGGCGAGAGCTATGCCGCCACGGCAAAGCGCTGGCAGCGGCTACGCGAGCAGATGCGCAGCTGGCGAGTCCCGCTCGATCTCGTCGCCGGGGCGTGAGAGCTTCAACGCAAGCCGGTGATCGGCGCGTCGCGCTCGGGGCGATAGCGCTCGGCGACTGGCAACGGGTCGACCGGCCAGATGCGGACGCCGCCGTCGGCTGCCGCCGTGACCACCGATGATCCATCGGGACTGAGCTGCGCGTCGAGTAGCGGCGCGCTGGAAGCGTGGATCACACTCAGCAGACGCAGCGTCGCGACGTCGAAGATGCTCACCGTGCCGTCCTTGCTGGCGCAGAGCGCGAGCGATCCTCCGCGATGCACGCAGAGGCTGGTGATCAGATTGCTGTGCTGGACCGGAGCCAGCGGCAGCGGCGTCGTGCCCTGCGCCGGGGCCTGCAGATCCTGTGGTGTGTAGATGTTGACGGTCTTGCCCCACTGCGCGCTGACCAACAGCTTGCTGCCGTCCATGGCCAGCGCCACCAGCCCCGGCGTCGGCCCGCACGGATGCACCACGAGCGACCAGCCATCGTTCAGGTTCCAAGTCCGCAGGTTGACGTCCTCGCAACTCGCAGACAGCCGCTCGCCCCGCGCATCGAACGCGAGCCCGAACACGCGCTCGTTGAGTCGGCCGGTGCCACCAGGCGTCCACGGCGGCGCAGCGAACACGAGCTTGGCTTGCCCGAGATCCCAGACCCGAACCGTGCGATCGGACCCGCCGGTCGCCAGCCACGGCCGCAGCGGATGCAACGCGACGCATTGGATCGGACCTGCATGGCCAGAGAGCTCCTGCTGCAAGGCACCGGTCGTGGCATCGAACAGGCGCACGACGCCGTCGTTGCCGAGCGTCACTACCCGGCGATCGTCGCACACGAACCGCGCGTCGGTCGCGCCCCAGGCGCCGAGGGCAACCGCGTCGTCGCCGGCGCCGAACATGCGCACGGGTCCGCCTTCGCAGGCAGTGACGATGCGCACGCCATCGCGCGCGAAACGCGCGGCGCGCAGCGGGCCGTCGTGCGTGAGAGCGCGCTGTTGCACGCCGCGCACGGCGTCCCACACCCGCGCCGTGGCATCGGTCGACGCCGTCAACACCCGAGCGCCCTCGGGCGCGAAGGTCGCGCTGACCACCCGACCAGTGTGTCCGCGCAGCGTCGGCAAGTACGGCCGGTCCGCGGCGTACCAGACGTTGATCCCGAACCCGAGCGTCGCCAAACGCGTGCCGCCGGGATCCCAGCACAGCGCCATCGGGCGCGCACCGTGCCCCTTGAGCAGGCGTATCTGTTCCCAGGTGTGCGTGTCGTAGAGACGCGCGGTGTTGTCCCAACCGATCACGCCCAGCTTCGTCCCGTCGGGCGACCATCGGCCGCGATAGGCCGAGCGTTCATGGAAGTCGGCATGCGAGCAGCGCCGTTGCCCGGTCGCAACGTCCCACACCACGACCCCGTCCGTGCTGCCGGTGACCACGAATCGGTCGCTCGGGTCGAACTCGGCCCAGTTGACCTGCCCGCCGTGCGAAAAGCTCGCGACCTGATCCCGGCTCGCGAGCGCGAACACCCGCGCCTGCCCATCGTCGTTCGCGGTGACGATTCGCTCGCCATCGTGGCTCCATGCCACGAAGCGCACCGGACCACTGAACGGGCCGAACGTGGCCAGCAAAGCTCCCGTGCGGCTGTCGAACACGCGCGCGGTGAGATCGCCCGGCGTCACGTTGGGCGGGCGATCCCCGAGCGTGACGATGCGCTCACCGCTGGGATCGAAAGCCGCGAATGCGACCGCACCGCGATGCCCCAGACATCGCACCGCCGGGGACTCGGTCTCGATGTCTTGGATCCCGACGACACCGTCGTCGCCGCAGCTCGCCACGCGTACGCCGCCTGAAGCGACCGCAAGACAGCAGATGGCTTCGTGCTTGCCCTCGCGCGGCGCGTGCTGGCTCCAGCCTCGCAAGCGCTCGCCGGTCGCGAGGTCCCAGAGCTGCACGCATCCATCGCGCCCGCCGGTGACCACGCGCTTGCCGGCTGCGCACAACGCGACGACGATCGCGCCGTCGTCCGCGTGTGCCAGCGTTCGAACCAATTCTCCGCTGTCGAAGGCAAAGACTGCCGCGTGGCCGTTGTACTGGCCGACCACGACGAAGCGACTGCTGGGGTCGATGACCAACCCGGGCGTCGCGTCGGCGTTCTTGACGCCGACGAACCGCCGCCACGAGATCGTGCGCTGCTCCCAGCAACGGTCGAGGATCTGCAGCAGGATGTCGTTGATCTCGGGATGCGGCTCCTTGTGGGCGGCTTCGACCGCGATGTGCAGCGCCAGGCCGGGCTGCTCCTCGGACAGGGTCTGGGCCTGATAGGCCTCGCGCAACGCCAACAGCTGTTCGCGCCCGCGCACGACCTGCGCCAGCAGCACGAGCGTGGTCAAGAGGCCGGCGACGAGCAGCGTGAACGCGACGCTGAACACCGGGTGCCGCACGATCCACCGCCGCATGCGCAACGGCAGGCCGATCGGTCGGGCCAGGATCGGCTCGCCCAGCCGCACCCGGCGCAAGTCCGCGGCGAACGCATGTGCGCTGGCGTAGCGCCGGTCGCGGTCGCGTTCGAGCGCGGTCGCCAGCGCGATCGCGAGGTCCTTCGGCAGGTGCGCGTTGAGTTCGCGCGCCGGGAGCGCCTGGCCCGACTCGATGGCCGTGCGCAAGGCCGCGTGCGTCGCAGCCTCGAATGGACGGCGCAGCGTGAGGCACTCGTACAGCGTCACGCCGAGCGCGTAGACGTCGACGCGCCGGTCGAACTGGTGACCGAGCAGGAGTTCGGGTGCCATGTAGGGCAGCGTGCCGAACAGCTCGCCCGACTGCGTCAGCGACACCGTGGTCGACTCGAGGTCGCTGGCCAGGCCAAAGTCCGGCAGCACCGATTGGCCAGCATGCGTCCGCATCAGGTTTCCGGGTTTGACATCGCGGTGCACGATGCCGACCTCGTGCGCGGCGTGCAACGCCTCGGCCGCGCGCTCGAAGAACGCGAGCCAGGCGCTCAGGGTGTCCGGCGTGCGCGGCGGCAGCTCCAAGGTCGAAGACTCGCGCGCCTGCGTGAGCAACAGCGCGAGCATGTCGCCCTCGATGTAGCGCATCGCGAGGTAGGGACGCTCGCCCTCGAGCGCTGCCTCGTAGATCGCGCAGATGCCCGGATGATCGAGGCGCGCGAGCGCTTGCGCTTCGCGCCGCAGCCGCGCGGTGCGAACCGTCGACAGGGCGCTGCCCACCGTCGATAGCACTTTCAACGCGACTCGACGCTCGAGCCGCGCGTCCTGCGCCAGATAGACCACGCCCTGGCCACCCTGGCCGAGCCGGCGCAGCAGGCGATAGGGGCCGATCTGCTCATCGCTCGCGAGATCGGGCGCGGCGTCGCTCGCACTCGGCGCGCCGGTCAGCGCCAGATACTCGCGCGCGATGCGGTCTTGATGCGCGGGAAAGCGCGCGAGGTAGTCGGCGAGCGTGCGCGCCCGAGCCTGCTCGCGGTCGGCGAGGAAGAGGTCGACGAAGTCGCAGGCGGCGGCCTCCTCGTCAAGATCGGTCGGCTCGTGCATCGAGCCCACTCTATTCGATGCCGTGAGCCCACCACCCAGCGCAGCCGAGGTGCAGCGCCGCGCGATTACAGCGCTGGCGCGATCGTAGCTCGAAGGGCACGGACTGGCGGACTGGCGCGCTCGCCCTCGCGCGGGCCCGGTGCTGCGTTAGCATCCGGCGTGGAAGCACCATGCCTGAATTGCCGCCAGATCTGGAGCTGGAGATCCTGCGCACCCTCGACGGATCAGTGGCCCTGCGGCCCCAGCAAGTGCAGCAACTCTGCCGACGGCACCCGAGCCACGCCGACGCGATCGCCGGCTTCGTGCGCGAGCGCGAAGGAGTCGAGGCCGCGCTGCAAGGGCTCGCGGCGGGGCAAGGTCAGGCTGGTGTCACGCATCCTGCTGATCAACAGCCTCGCGATGTCGACGGGCGCCAGATCGGTGCCTTCCGCATCCTCGAGCTGATCGGCAAGGGCGGCATGGGCGAGGTCTACCTCGCCGAGCAGCGCGAGCCCGTCTGGCGCCGCGTCGCACTCAAGGTGATCAAGCTCGGCATGGACACCAAGGCCGTGCTCGCGCGCTTCTCCGCCGAGCGCCAGGCGCTCGCGCTCATGGACCACTCCAGCATCGCGAAGGTGTTCGAAGCCGGCGCCACGCCTGAGGGCCGGCCGTACTTCGCGATGGAGTACGTCAAGGGCACGCCGATCACGCGTTACTGCGACGACAACAAGCTGTCGATCGAGGACCGCCTCGCGCTGTTCCGCCAGGTGTGCAGCGGCGTGCAGCACGCGCACCAGAAGGGCGTCATCCACCGCGACCTCACGCCGAACAACGTGCTGGTCACGGTGCAGGACAGCAAGCCGGTGCCGAAGATCATCGACTTCGGCCTCGCGCGCGCGACGGATCACCGGTTGACCGAGAAGACGCTGTTCACCGAGCAGGGCATGATCCTGGGCACGCCGGAGTACATGTCGCCCGAGCAGGCGGGCCTGAATGCGCTCGACATCGACATGCGCAGCGATGTCTACACGCTCGGCGTGCTGCTCTACGAACTGCTGACGGGCGAGCTGCCGTTCGGTCGCGCCCAGCTCATGCAAGCCGGGCTCGACAAGATGTGCGAGATCATCCGCACGCAGGAGCCGGAGAAGCCGAGCACGAAGATCACCAAGTCCGCGCGCGACACCGAGGCGGTGGCGAAGCTGCGGCGCACGAACGCCGACAAGCTCCTGCGCCGACTGCGCAGCGACCTCGACTGGGTGGTGCTCAAGTGCCTGGAGAAGGATCGTGCGCGGCGCTACGAGACGGTGAGTGAGCTGGCGGCGGACGTGCAGCGGCATCTGGAGCACGAGCCGGTGTTGGCGCGCGCGCCGAGCGTGGGGTACCGGCTCGCCAAGTTCGCGCGGCGCTACCGCGGGCCGCTCACGGCAGCAGGGCTGGTGCTGCTGGCGCTGATCGGCGGGCTCTCCGGCACCACGTTCTTCTGGATCGAGGCGCGCGACCAAGCCGGCATCGCCGGCAAGAACGCCGAGCAAGCGCAACGCAGCGCGGATCTGTTCTCGGGCAAGGTGCGCGAGTTCGACCAGCTCGCCGGGGTCGTGTACCTGAAGCAGGCGCTGGAAGCAGAGAAGAAGCTCTATCCGGCGTGGCCGCACAAGATCGCGGACCTGAAGCGCTGGCTGGACGAAGACGCCGGCCGGCTGCTGGCGATGAAGCCGGAGATCGACAGGACCATCGTCGACCTTCGCGCGCGCGCGCTCGCTCCAACGCTCGAGGAGATCGAGCAGGACAGGACGAAGCATCCGCAGTTCGCGCAATGGCGGAAGTTGTCGCTGAAGCTCGCCGCGCTGGAGCACGCGCATGACATCCGTCAAGGCGCTGAGCTGACCTTGCCGCTGCCGGCGGCGGCAGAGCAGGGGATGACGGCGAAGCAGCTCAACGAGCTGGCGTGGCCGCGGGTCGATTCGGACGAAGACAGGCGCATCTGGGGCGAGGAAGCGCGGGCGCTGATGCTGGCACGCCTCGCATGCGAGAAGGCGAAGGACTTGTCGCCGGCAGAGCGCGCGTCGTTCGGCGACACGCTGGCGTGGGCGTGGCTCGCCAACGGCAAGGACACCGAGGCGGTCGCACAGAGCGAGGCGGCGCTAGCGCTAGCGTCCGACACCGAGAAGCAGACCTACACCGGCTACCTGACCTCACTGAAGGCGAAGGTGCATGCGGCCTCTGGCGAGGCCGGCGCGAAGGCGCTGGCAACCCTGCGTGAGCAGGTGACGCAGCTCACGACGGAGGTGAGCACGCGTCGCACGTATCGCTTCGCCGACGAGGCGCAACGCTTCCTGCACGACACGTTGAGCGAGCTGCAGGGCAATCTGACGGCGCTGGAAGCCGACGAGCGCAAGAGCGTGGTCGGGCGTCTAAGCTGGGCGGAGCGTGTCGATGCGCTGACCCTCGGCCACCCCAAGGCGCATGTCACGTGGCGGGCCGCGCGCGATGCGATCAAGACGGCCGACGGCGTCGTGGCGAGCGCGTTGTACAAGGAGGCTCCGATCGACCTGCCGCCGCAGATGGGGCTGGTGCCGATCGGGATGAACCCGAAGACGAAGCTGTGGGAGTTCTACGACGTGCGCTCGGCGTGGGATGGCAAGAGCGACCCTGCACAGATCCCGATCCCGCAGCACATCGAGGACGGAGAGAGGAACGGCCACATCGAGGTCGGGGACGACACCGGCATCGTGTTCGTGCTGCTGCCGGGGGGGACGTTCACGATGGGGGCGCAGAGGGAGGACCCGAACGGTCCGAACTACGACCGGCAAGCGGAGCCTAACGAGACACCGCATCGCGTGACGTTGGCGCCGTTCTTCTTGGCGCGGCACGAGCTGACGAAGGGGCAGTGGAAGCGGCTGAGCGGCCGCGCGGACCCCAGCTCATATTGGGTCGGCGCAAAGTCCAGGGGCAACCCGAGAGCGATCACGGACAGCCATCCCGTGGAACAGGTCGACTGGGCGGTGTGCGACGAGCTGCTGAGACACCACGGACTGTCATCGCCGAGCGAAGCGCAGTGGGAGTACGGCTGCCGCGCTGGGACGACGTCGCCGTGGTGGACGGGGGAGCAGGCATCCAGCCTCGTGGGCGCGGCCAACCTGTTGGACCTGCATGCCGAGAGCTGGTACCCGAGCTGGGGGCGTCAGGAAGGGGACTTCGACGACGGTTGGTGCAGCCACACGGCGGTGGGGAGCTACCGTCCCAACGCCTTCGGGTTGCTCGACATGCACGGCAACGTGTGGGAGTGGTGCTCGGATTGGTACGCCCCCTACTCGCTTCTCCCTAGAATCGGAGATGGGCTGCGTCAGGTTGCTGAGGGCTCCTCGTCGTACCGCGTGTACCGTGGCGGCAGCTTCGGCCTTGCCGCTAGCCTCGCGCGGTCTGGCCAGCGCAATAGGTACGCGCCGACGATCCTCAATAACAACCTCGGCACGCGTCCCGCCCGGGCTGTCCAGCCATGAGAGACCCCGCCGGCCACTGAGACCACGGCCGCACTGCAGACGCTCCGTTCACGATCGGTTCCCTTCGCGCCGTCGCCTCCCGCACGTGGTGTCCGGGCATTCGGAGAACAACCGTCACGACTCGGCGCCCACTCCCCTCTCGGTTCGGGTCCCGTTCCGGCGGCGCACGACCGGCGGGACAACGACTGCTTCGATGTCGATCGCTGGGTCGCGTGCGCGCGCCCAGATCCTCCAGGAGACCGAGTCATGGACAGGCTGCCCCCTTGCCAAGTCACCCCCACCGTAATCCCGCCTCGTCGGTCCGCGCCGCTCGCCGTCGCGCTACTCCTCGCCATCAGCCCAGCTGCCGCACCGGCCCAAGGCCCCGCGACGCTCGTGAAGGACATCTACCCCGGCACCTCGCGCGTCGGTTCCAACCCGAACAACATCGTCTCGACCTTCGTTGGCTCCCGGCTGCCTTTCGCATACTTCCCCGCCACGGCCGACGAGGTCGGCCGCGAGCTGTGGCGGACCGGCATCAACGCCATCTCGGCCTACCCGGTCAAGGACATCAACCCCGGACCGGCGAGCTCGAACCCTGACCAGGTCGTGGTGGTCAATGGCTTCGGGCGGGCGTTCTTCGTCGCGGACGACGGGGTCTCAGGCGTCGAGTTGTGGCTGACGGACGGCTCGCCGACGGGAACCAACATGGTCCAGGACATCCGCGCGGGGAGCGCGGGCTCGGCTCCGGATCAGCTCACGCGGCTCGCAGGCGGCATCCTGTTCACGGCGGACGACGGCGCCAGTGGTCGCGAAGTGTGGTTCAGCGACGGCACCGCCGCCGGCACGCGCCTCGTAGCCGACCTCTATCCCGGCGCCGCGGGCTCCAACCCGACGCAGATCACCGTCCTCGGCGGAGTGGCGCTCTTCGTCGCCGAGGATCCGATCTTCGGCCGCGAGCTCTGGCGAACCATGGGCGTGCCCAACAGCACGTCGCTGGTGGAAGACTTCGAGCCCGGCGCAGCCGGGTCGTCGCCGCAGGGTCTGACCGCGGGCGCCACGATGTGGTTCTTTTCGGCGTTCACCACGACCCACGGCCGGGAGCCTTATCGCACGACGGCCCTCCTCGGGGGCACACGGCGGCTCGGGGACATCAAGCCGGGGCCGGCCGACTCGTCACCGCGCTCGTTCACGCCGCGCGGCGACAACGCGTGGTTCGTCGCCAACGCGGGCGCAGCCGGCGACCTGTTCTGGTACGACGCCAACGGCGCGCGGCGCGTGCTGCCCAGGGGCGCCACCGGCGATCTGGACCCGAGCCAATTGACTCTCGATGCCTACAACAAGCTCTGGTTCGTGGCCACCGAGCAGGCCTACGGTACCGAACTCTACTCCGCGGGGGTGAGCGGTACGACGCCGTTCGCCGAGCGCTTGGACCTGTTGAGCGGACCCAGCGGCTCGCAGCCAGAGAAGTTGACCGCCACTCTCTCGCACCTCTTCTTCTCGGCCTACGGCGGTCCAGCCCTGGGCCAGGAGCTGTACGTGGCGCAGGGCAACACCGTGACGCTCGTCGGTGACCTGCACACCGGACCATCCTCGTCGAGCTGCGACGACATGGCCGCGGTCGGCAACCTGCTGTACTTCAGCGCCACCGACGGCGTCGCGGCGCGCGAGCCGTGGCGATCGGATGGCACCGCGGCCGGCACGTTCCGGCTGGCGGATCTGTGGCCAGGAGCGCCCGCGTCGAACCCGCATGGATTCGCCCCGTACGGGGCCTGCCTCGGTTGCGCGATGTTCATCGCCCAGAACCAGGCCGGCTACGAGGTCTGGCGATCGGCGGGAGCGCAGGGCGACCCGGTCATGGTCAAGGACATCCATCCGGGCGCCGCGAGCTCCCTGCCCGATGAAATGACCGAGTTTGACGGGCGCCTGTGCTTCGTTGGCGCCATCCCTCTCTCTTCCCTCAGGTATCCCTTTCCCGAATACGGCGGCAGGGAGCTGATCGTCAGCGACGGCACGGCAGCCGGCACGGTGGCGATCGACATCAACGGCCGAGTGGCCTCTTCGAACCCTAGCGAGTTGACCACGCTCGGTAGGTCCCTTCTGTTTGCCGCAACCGATAGCAACGGCGACCGCGAACTGTGGGCATACATGGCGCCCGGAGTACAGCGAGTGGCCAACATCAACAGCCAGAGCAGCTCCAATCCCCGGTCCCTGGTGGCCATGAACGGGGTCCTCTACTTCGCAGCGGGTGGGGCCACCCCCTTCTTCTTGCCCGACGACGAACTGTGGCGGAGCGATGGCACGGAAGCCGGCACCTGGCGGGTGACAGACCTCGTCCCTGGCTCGTCGTCGCCCTCCGACCTGGTGGTGATGCATGGCACCCTCTACTTCGCGGCGCTCGGGCCCCGCGGCCGCGAGCTGTGGCGCAGCGACGGCACCACGGCGGGCACCTCGATGGTCAAGGACATCAGTGTCTCGGGCTCGGGCCACTCATCGCCGGCACAGCTCACGGTCGTTGGCAACACGTTGTTCTTCGTGGCCGACGACGGGGTGACCGGCCGCGAGCTGTGGCGCAGCGATGGCACCGAGACGGGCACCACGCGCGTGAAGGACATCGAACTCGGCGCCGCCAGCTCCGCTCCGGACCAACTGCTCGCCGCCGGTGGCCTGTTGTTCTTCGTGGCCAACACCTCGACCAGCGGCCGCGAGCTCTGGCGCAGCGACGGCACCGAGACCGGCACGCTCCAGCTCGAAGACCTCATGCCGGGGCCGGCGAGCTCCGACCCACGTGCCTTCGCCGACTTCAACGGCGTCCTGCTCTATGCCGCGACCTACAACCAGCACGTCGCCACCTACGGCACCGAGCTGCGCCGCAGCGATGGGACAGTCGCCGGCACGCGGTTCGTCAAGGACATCGCGTTGGGCATCGACCCGAGCTTCCCGCTGCAGAACGCGTGGATCCACACGGTGCCCGGCGCTGCTCGCGCGCTGCTCGCGGTCACCGACGAGTCGAAAGGCGTCGAGCTTTGGGTGACCGATGGCACCCTGGCTGGCACGCGGCTGCATCAGGATCTGGCTCCCGGCACCCTGAGCTCGAATCCCGGCCGACCCGCGCGCGTCGGCTCGACCTTGTTCTTCGCCGCCAGCGACGGCACGGCGATCGGTGTCGAGCTGTGGTCGATGCGCAGCATGGCGGCGGCGATCCCGTACGGCGCCGGATGCGCAGGAACGGGCGGGCTCATCCCAAGGACCGGCACGCGCGGGGGAGCGCCCGCGGTGGGCAACAGCGGCTTCACCGTCACCGTGAGCAGCGCACGGAGCAACACGTTCGGGGTCCTGCTTTCCTGCCTGAGCCTGGCGCGCATGCCGTTCGCAGGCTGCGTGCTCCTCGTAGAACCGGCCTCCCTGGTGCTGTCGCTCACGGCTGCGACCGACGCGACCGGCACCGGAAGCACTGCCTTTCCGATCCCCGCCAATCAGGGACTGCTCGGCCTGCGCCTGTTCCAGCAATGGGGCATCGTGGATGCTGGCTCGGTAGCGGGCTTAGCCTTCTCCGAGGGGCTGGAGCTGATCCTGAGCGACGGATGACGGAGCGGGCGCAGGTGCTGCGCTAGGATCCGGCGCGCAGGAGCACCATGCACGAATTGCCGCCAGATCTGGAGCGGGAGGTTCTACGCATCCTCGACGGAGCGTTGGCCATGCGGCCGCAGCAGGTGCAGGCACTCTGCCGCCAACACCCAGGGCACACCGACGCGATCCTCGGCTTCGTCCGCGAGCGCGAAGGGGTCGAGGCCGCGATGCAGCAGCTCGCGGTGGGGCAAGACCAGGCCGGGGTCACGCATCCTCCTGGTCCACAGCCTCGCGATGTCGGCGCATCGCGCCAGGTCGGTGCCTTCCGCATCCTGGAGCTGATCGGCAAGGGCGGTATGGGCGAGGTCTACCTCGCCGAGCAGCGCGAGCCCGTCTGGCGCCGCGTCGCGCTCAAGGTGATCAAGCTCGGCATGGACACCAAGGCCGTGCTCGCGCGCTTCTCCGCCGAACGCCAGGCACTCGCGCTCATGGATCACAGCAGCATCGCGAAGGTATTCGAGGCCGGCGCCACCCCCGAGGGTCGCCCCTACTTCGCGATGGAGCACGTCAAGGGCATCCCCATCACGCGCTACTGCGACGACAACCAGCTGTCGATCGAGGACCGCCTCGCGCTGTTCCGCCAGGTGTGCAGCGGCGTGCAGCACGCGCACCAGAAAGGCGTCATCCACCGCGACCTCACGCCCAACAACGTGCTGGTCACGGTGCAGGACGGCAAGCCCACGGCGAAGATCATCGACTTCGGTCTCGCGCGCGCCACCGACCACCGCTTGACCGAGAAGACCGTGTTCACCGAGCAGGGCATGATCCTCGGCACGCCGGAGTACATGTCCCCCGAGCAGGCCGGGCTGAATGCGCTCGACATCGACATGCGCAGCGACGTGTACACGCTGGGCGTGCTGCTCTACGAGCTGCTGACGGGCGAGCTGCCGTTCGGCCGCGCGCAGCTCAGGCAAGCCGGGCTCGAAAAGATGTGCGAGATCATCCGCACGCAGGAGCCGGAGAAGCCGAGCACGAAGATCACCAAGTCCGCGCGCGACACCGAAGCGGTGGCGAAGCTGCGGCGCACGAACCCAGACAAGCTGTTGCGCCGACTGCGCGGCGACCTCGACTGGGTGGTGCTCAAGTGCTTGGAGAAGGATCGCACGCGGCGCTACGAGACGGTGACCGAGCTATCGGCGGACGTGCAGCGGCACCTCGACCACGCGCCGGTGTTGGCGCGCGCGCCGAGCGTGGGGTACCGACTGGCGAAGATGGCGCGGCGGTATCGCGCGCAGCTCGTCGCGGCCGGGATGTTCTTGCTGACGCTGGTGGCAGGGCTCGTAGGCACGACCGTGTTCATGCTGCGGGCGCAGGACAGTGAGGCGGGGGCGCAGCGCATCGCCGAGGAAGCGCGCGCGCGCAAGGCCGAGTTCGATCAGCTCGCCAGCGTCGTCTATTTGAAGCAGGCGATGGAGAAAGAGAAGACGCTGTATCCGGCGTGGCCGGACAGGGTCGCGGACATGAAGCGTTGGCTGGGCGAGGACGCGGGTCGCCTGCTGCGGATGCGGCCGGAGATCGACAGGACCTTGGCTGACCTGCGCGGTCGCGCACTCGCACCCACGCCCGAGGAGATCGACCCGAAAAGAACGACGCATCCGCACTTCGCGCAGTGGCAGAAGCTGTCCAGGAAGCTCGCCGCGCTGGAGCGCGCCCACGCCATCCGCAGCGGCGCCGAGCTGAGCTTGCCCCTGCCGACGGCGGCAGTGCAGGCGATGACGCCAAAGGATCTCAACGCCATCGCCTGGCCACGGGTCGACTTCGACGAGAGTAAACGCGTCTTTGGCGAGGAAGCGCGGGCGCTGATGCTGGCGCGGCTGGCGTGGGAGAAGGTCGGCAACGCCGGCGCGCAGGAGCGCGCCGAGATCGGCGACACGCTGGCATGGGCGTGGTTCGCCAACGGCAAGGACGGCGACGCGATCGCGCAGAGCGAAGCGACCCTGGCGCTGGCGCCCGATGCCTTGAAAGAGATGTGCACCGGCTACCTGGCGTCGCTGAAGGCGAAGGTGCAGGTGGCTTCAGGTGAGGGCGGCGCGATCGCGCTGGCGGATTTGCGAGAGCAGGTGACGCAGCTCACGACGGCAGTGAGAGCAGGCCGCGCGTATCGTTTCGTCGGCGAGTCGGAGAGCTTTCTGCACGACACGCTGAGCGAGCTGCAAAGCAATCTGACGGCGCTTGCAGGCAACACGCGCGTGGCCGTGCTCGAGCGTTTGCGCTGGGCGGAGCGGATCGAGGCACTGACTCTTGGCCACCCCAAGGCGCGCGTCACGTGGCAAGCCGTGCGCGACGCGATCAAGAAAGCGGACGATGCAGTGGCGAGCACTCTGTACCGGGAGCACCCGATCGACCTGTCGCCGCAGATGGGCTTGGTGCCGATCGGAATGAACCCCGAGACCAAGCTGTGGGAGTTCTACGAGCTGCGCTCGGCATGGGATGGAACTGGGGATCCAGCGGAGATCGAGATCCCACAGCACATCATGGAGAGCGCTCGGGTTGGCCACATCGAGGTGACGGCCGACACCGGCATCGTGTTCGTGCTGCTGCCGGGCGGGGCATTCACGATGGGAGCACAGAAAGTGGACCCGGATGGACCGAACTACGACCCGAACGCGCGCGGCGACGAAACTCCGCACAGGGTGACGCTGGCTCCATTCTTCTTGGCGCGCCACGAGCTGACGCAGGGGCAATGGCGCCGGCTGACGAGCAGCGAGCCGAGCTACTACAAGGCCGGCTCGTCGCACGGCGGCCAACGCATCTCGTGGTCGAATCCGGTAGAACAAATCGACTGGTCCGACTGCGACCGGTGGTTGACGTGGCACGGGATGGCGCTGCCGACGGAGGCGCAATGGGAGTACGGGTGTCGCGCTGGCACGACAACCCCGTGGTGGACCGGGCCAGACCGCGAAACGCTGCGAGGTGCCGTGAACATCGCGGACCAGTCGGCCAAGGTCGTCGCGGCGAATGCCACCGAGATCGCCGACTGGCCGGATCTTGAAGACGGCTTCGTCGTGCATGCGCCGGTTGACGCGCTGCGGTCGAACGCGTTCGGACTCCACCACATGCCTGGCAACGTGTGGGAGTGGTGCCGAGACTGGCACGGCGCGTACTCGTGGTCAGTGGAGCCGGAGGATGGGCTTCGGCAGGTGGCCGCCGGCTCCTCGTCGTACCGCATACGCCGTGGCGGCAGCTTCAACGTCGCTGTCCGCTACGCGCGCTCTGCGGACCGCGACAGGACCGCGCCAGCGTTCAGCAGCAACTACCTAGGCGCTCGTTCCGCTCGAGCTGTGAAGAACTGAGTCACGCGGTCCTCCTGTTGCGCTTGCGACCATCTCACTCCTCTCCAACCACGTGCTCGTCCTCCCGCGCAGCCGTGGCACCATGCGCGTCACTCGCTCCGTTGCGCGCATCGTCCTGCGCCATTGGTCGGACGAGTTCAAACTCGATGTTCCGCTCGAGACGCCTCGTCGGCCTCGTTTTCATCCTCAGCAACCCGAATTGCGCAGGAAGTCCCAGCAACCCCGCCCCAGGGCGCCCGTCCATTCGGCCCGCGCCGGAACCAGGCTCAGGGTGAAGGCGCCGCCTGCCGCGTTGGCGCCGTGGACGATGGTGTTCACGACCACGCTGTCGAGCCGCACGCGCAACATCGGAGACGTGGCCGATGGATCCCGGAAGACATGGATCTCCATGGAAGAATGGCTCGCGCCCCGGCGAAACGTGTCGAGCAGCGAGACCAGGCCCTTGCTGACCGCAGCAGTCGCAAGGACCGCCGGGGCGTCGGCGCGCGGCGTAACCACGCCGTTGACGATCTGGTGGTTGGCACCGAACGCGAAGTCGTGCAGCTCGAACCAGCGCAGGTAGCCCGGACGCGTGGCACCGCCGTCGACGTTGGGGATGCCGAGGAAGGCGACGTGGGTCGCGCGTGGCGCCGGCTTGGCGACGCGACTGGGGTCGGTGCGAAACCAGGCGTTGCCGATCGCGAGATCCCACACATGCACGATGTCGCCGGTCGGCTGCTTCCACGTCCACGTCAGCTGCTCACCGCTGAACTCGAGCTGCGTGCCGCTCTGCGTCGCATTCGGTCCGCTGGTGGACACGAGGAACGCCCGCACGAGCACGAGCTGCTGGATCGGGCCGGCCGAGGTGGCGTTGAGAACGTCGAGCTGGATCGACGGGATGGCTGCGAGATTCAGCGTCGACACCATGATCTGCGGCGTCGCCGCCATGAAGTTGCCGCGCACGACGAGCGTGGATAGGTTGGCACGCGTCCCCGCGCTGGTTGTGGAGATCGAGTACTCGTCGACCTTGAACCATCCGGCGTAGGCAGGCGGGCTGGTGACGTCCCCCTGGAGGCCTTGGATGCGCAAGTAGCAGGTGTACGCGGCGTCGACCGAGGATGCGGCGATGCGCTCCTGCGCGGAGGCCGGAGCGGGGAGGCACACCGCGAGCGCGGCGAGAAGGAGGCGGAGCGTCTTTGCGTTTGCCATGGTTGTAATGGGGTCTGAATCCAGGAGGGGATTGCGCGCCGGAACCGAACGGTCCAGTTGCAGGAAAAGGCGAGCAAGTCCAAGAAGGCGTCACCGCACCGACTCCGTTCCCGATCACCTCCCCTCGCGTCGTCGCTTCGCACGCAGGGTCCCGGCATTCGAAGAACCACCGTCACGACTCGACGCCGACTCCCCTCTCGGTTCGGTTCCCGTTCCGGCGGCGACCGACGCGAGCGGCACCGGAAGCACTGCCTTCCCAGTCCCAGCCAATCCCGGACTCCTCGACCTGCGCCTGTTCCAGCAATGGGGCACCGTGGATGCTGGGTCGATTGCAAGCTTGGCCGCTCCGAGGGGTTGGAGCTGATCCTGAGCGACGGATGACGGAGCGGGCGCAGGTGCTGCGCTAGGATTCGGCGCGCAGGAGCACCATGCACGAATTGCCGCCAGATCTGGAGCGGGAGGCTCTGCGCATCCTCGACGGAGCGTTGGCCATGCGGCCGCAGCAGGTGCAGGCGCTCTGCCGCCAACACCCAAAGAACACCGACGCGATCCTCGGCTTCGTTCGCGAGCGCGAAGGGGTCGAGGCCGCGATGCAGCAGCTTGCGGTGGGGCAAGACCAGGCCGGTGTCACGCATCCTGCTGGTCCACAGCCTCGCGAGGTCGACGCGGAGCGCCAGATCGGTGCCTTCCGCATCCTCGAGCTGATCGGCAAGGGCGGCATGGGCGAGGTCTACCTCGCCGAGCAGCGCGAGCCGGTGAAGCGTCGCGTCGCCCTCAAGGTGATCAAGCTCGGCATGGACACCAAGGCCGTGCTCGCGCGCTTTTCCGCCGAGCGCCAGGCGCTGGCCTTGATGGACCACAGCAGCATCGCGAAGGTGTTCGAGGCCGGCGCCACCCCCGCGGGTCGGCCGTACTTCGCGATGGAGTACGTCAAGGGCGTGCCGATCACGCGCTACTGCGACGACCACAAGCTGTCGATCGAGGATCGCCTCGCGCTGTTCCGTCAGGTGTGCAGCGGCGTGCAACACGCGCACCAGAAGGGCGTGATCCACCGCGACCTCACGTCCAACAACGTGCTGGTGACCGTGCAGGACAGCAAGCCGGTGCCGAAGATCATCGACTTCGGCCTCGCGCGCGCCACCGACCACCGGTTGACCGAGAAGACGCTGTTCACCGAGCAGGGCATGATCCTCGGCACGCCGGAGTACATGTCGCCTGAGCAAGCCGGGCTGAACGCGCTCGACATCGACATGCGCAGCGACGTGTACACGCTCGGCGTGCTGCTGTACGAGCTGCTCACGGGCGAGCTGCCGTTCGGCCGCGCGCAGCTCATGCAAGCTGGGCTCGACAAGATGTGCGAGATCATCCGCACACAGGAGCCCGAGAGGCCGAGCACGAAGATCACCAAGTCGGCGCGCGACACCGAGGCGGTGGCGAAGCTGCGACGCACGAACCCCGACAAGCTCTTGCGCCGGCTGCGCGGCGACCTCGACTGGGTGGTGCTCAAGTGCCTGGAGAAAGATCGCACGCGGCGCTACGAGACGGTGACCGAGCTATCGGCGGACGTGCAGCGGCATCTGGACCACGAACCGGTGCTGGCGCGCGCGCCGAGCGTGGGGTACCGGCTGGCGAAGATGGCGCGGCGGTATCGCGCGCAGCTCGTCGTGGCGGGCATCGTGCTGTTCGCCGTGGTCGCCGGCCTCGCGGGCACGACGACGTTCTGGCTGAAGGAGCTTGCAACTTCGGCAAGGGAGCGCAGTCATGCCGCCGAGGCAAGGCGGCAGGAGGGTATCGCTACGGATAAGGCAGCGGAAGCCGAGCAGCAGCGTGTGCGTGCCGATGACCAAGCCGCCGTGGCGCAGCGCAACGCCGACCAAGCACTCGCACGCAAGGCCGAGTTCGACCAGCTTGCCGGGGTCGTCCTTCTGGGGCGCGCAGTCGCGGCCGAGATGAAGCTCTATCCGGCGTGGCCGGAGAACATCGACGCCATGAAGAGATGGCTTGAGGAGGATGCCGGTCGCCTCCTTGCGATGCGGCCGCAAGTCGAGGCGACGGTGCACAGCCTGCGCCAGCGGGCGCTGCCTCTCGAAGACCCCCAGACCAACCCAATCCGATTCGCCGACGAGTCGCAAGGCTTCCTGCACGACACGCTGAGTGAATGGCTCGGCAATCTGGCAGCGCTCGAAGTCAAGGAGTGCAAGGCTGTGGCCGAGCGCCTGTCCTGGGCAGAGCGCATCGCGGCGTTGACCCTCGGTCATCCCAACGCGCGCTCGAGTTGGCAGCAGGTTCGCGAAGCGATCATCAAGGCCGATGGCGTCGTAGCGAGTACGCTCTACAAGGCGTGCCCGATCGACCTGCAGCCGCAGATGGGCCTGGTTCCGATCGGCATGAATCCCGTCACCAAGCTGTGGGAGTTCTATGACCTGCGCTCAGCATGGCTTGGCAACGGCGATCCGGCGGCGATCGAGATCCCACAGCACGTCCAGAATGGCGACGCCGCCGGGCACATCGAAGTGAAGGACGACACCGGGATCGTGTTCGTGCTGCTCCCGGGCGGCGCCTTCACGATGGGGGCGCAGAAGGAAGATCCACAGGGGCCCAACTACGATCCGGACGCGCGCATCAACGAGACTACGCACGAAGTGACGCTGGCGCCGTTCTTCTTGGCGCGGCACGAGCTGACGCAGGCTCAGTGGAAGCGGCTGACCGGGGGAGAGACCCCGAGCTCGCTCAAAGCCGGAAGGAGCAACGGCGCTGGCGGCCACATCACGTGGACAAACCCAGTGGAGATGATCGACTGGTTCGAATGCGACCGTTGGCTGCCGCGGCACGGAATGGCGCTGCCGACGGAAGCACAATGGGAGTTCGGGTGTCGCGCTGGCACGACGACGCCGTGGTGGACTGGGTCAGACCGGCAGACGCTGCGGGGTGCAGTGAACCTGGCAGACCAGACGGCGAAGAAGGCGGGAGCGATATTGGGAGATATCGCGGACTGGCCCGACCTCGAGGACGGCTTTGCCCTGCACGCGCCAGTGGACACGCTGCGATGCAACGCGTTCGGCCTGCATCACATGCATGGCAATGTGTGGGAGTGGTGCCGTGACTACGACCCGTACTCGCTGCCAGTGCAGCCGACTGACAAGCTGCGGCAAGGTGCCGCGGTCTCCTCGTCGGACCGCGTGTACCGAGGAGGCAGCTTCGTCAGGGGCGCTCGCCTCGCGCGCTCAGCATACCGTGAGGGGGCCGCGCCAGCGTTGCGCGTCAACATCCTCGGCGCGCGCCCCGCTCGGGCTGTCCGGCTGAGCAACTAGCCCGCTTGTTGCTGGCAAGCGATCAAGTTGCGAGGCGTGCCCTGGTGAGCGCATGCCACCCTGGCCGGATACAAAGCTCGTGTAGGGGGTCGAGGCCGGTCATGCACAGGGAGCCCAGGACGCGGCTGCGGATCGTCAAACCTCCGGCGCGCGTCGATCGAGCGTGATGCGCGGGGCGTCGCCCGACTGCAGATCGACGCGCACGCGAGCGCCCCACACGCGCGCCACCACGTCGGCGCGCAAGGCTTCCTTCGGCGCGGCCGACGCGAGCACTCGCCCTTCGTGCAGCACGATCACGCGCTCGGCGTACTGGCTGGCGAGATTGAGATCGTGCGTCGAGAAGGCGACCACGCGGCCGGCGCGCGCCAACTCGGCGAGCAGATCGAGCACACCCAGTTGATGCGGCAGGTCGAGCGCCGCGACCGGCTCGTCGCACAGCAGCACGTTGGCCTCCTGCGCCAGGGCGCGGGCGATGAGCGCGCGCTGGCGCTCGCCACCCGACAGCTCGGCCAGCTTGCGCCGTCGATGCTGAGCGACGTCGGCGCGGCTCAGCGCGCGCGCGACGACTTCGTGGTCCTGCGCCGAGGGCAGACGCAGGAAGCCGAGGTGCGCGTAGCGTCCGCCCAAGGTGAAGGCCTCGACGGTGCTGGGCGGCAGCGCGCTGAGCGCCTGCGGCACGAGCGCGATCTGACGGGCGCACTCGGTGCGCGACAGCGCGGCGAGGCGCTGCTCGCCGAGACGCACGTCGCCCGCGGCTGGCGGCAGCACGCCGGCGAGCGCGCGCAGCAGCGAACTCTTGCCGGCGCCGTTGAGACCGACCACCGCGGTGAGTTCACCCGCGTGCAGCGAGAGGTCGACCGCGGTGAGGACGTTCGGGCCGCGGCCATAGCGCAGGGTGAGTCCGCGCGCGGACAGCGTCGTGTCCTTCACCACGATCCAACCCGACCGGCGCGCGCCAAGAGCACCAAGAAGAACGGCCCGCCGATCACCGACATGAGCACGCCGGTGTGCAGCGTGCGCTTGCCCAGCAACAAGAGTTGCGCGAGATCCAGGGCCAGCAGCACGACGGGGCCGGCCACCAGCGACAGCGGCAGGAGCGTGCGATGCGATGCGCCGGTGAGTAGACGCAGCACGTGCGGCACCAGCAGGCCGACGAAGGCGATCTGGCCCGCGGCGGCGAACGCGCACGCGGTGGCAAACGCGGTGGCCAGCGTCACCAACAGCTTGGTGCGCGCGGTCGACACGCCGAGCGCGGCGGCGTCGTCTTCGCCACCAGCCAGGAGATCCAGCTCGGTCGACACGAACGGCACCACGCAAGCGGCCACGACGACGCCGGCAAGCACCATCGCCGCGTGCACCGGCTGCCGATCGTCGAGGTTGCCGAAGGTCCAGGTGCGCACCGCGCGGCTCACTTCGACGTCGCCGAGCAGGAGCGACTGCATGGCCGCGAGCACGCCGAGGATGAGGGTGTTCATCGCCACGCCGACCAGCAGCAGGCGCACCACGTCGAGTTGGCCGTCGCCGCGCGCGATCAGCAGCACCAGGCCCGCGGTGGTGAGCGCGCCGACGAACGCCATGCCGGTGACGAACACCGCTGCGCCGACGCCCGCCGGGGTCACGAACACGCTGGTGCCGTAGCCATACAGCGCCAGCAGCGCGAGCGTGGCGCCGAGGTTGGCGCCGCCGCTGACGCCGAGCAGCGCGGGCTCGGCCAGGCCATTGCGAAACAGGCCTTGCAGCAGCCCGCCGCTCACCGCGAGGCAGGCGCCGACCCCGGCGGCGGTGAGGGTACGCCACACGCGCAATTCGAGGACCGACTGCGCGGCGAGATCGAGACCGCGTTCACCGCTCAGCATCGCGCGCACGCCGCGCGCCACGTCGCTGAACGAGAACGCAAACTCGGCCGCCTCGCCGATGCACAGCTGCCACACGCTGAGGCCCAGCCAAGCCAGCACCGCTACGGCGAGCAGCGCGAAGAAGGGTCGCCGCCTCAACGCGGACTCCAGACCATCTTGTGCGAAGCCTTGGCGATCGCCTCGGCCGCCGCGACCACGTGGTGCGAGCCCGCCGAGTAGAGCGCCGCGGGCAATTCGACGACGCGACCGGCAACCAGCGCGCGCAGGCGCGCGAGCGTCGGGTTCTCGCGCAGGAACTGCAGGCTGCCGCGGCCGGCGCCGATCGGCGCGTCGACGATCAGCAGATCAGGATCGAGCGCCAGGATCTGTTCGGTGCTGATCGACGCGTGCCCCTCGATCCCACCGAGCGCCGCGGCGTTGTCGAGACCCGCCAGGAGCATTGCTTCGTGGTGCAGCGTGCGGCTGCCGCCCGTCCAACTACCGGTCGGATTGTGCGAGAAGCACAACGCGCGCGGTCGCACCCCGGAGGTCGCATGCGCCTGCATCGCTTGCACGCGCTGCTTGAGGTCGGCCTGCAGACCGGCTGCCTTCTCGTCGGCGCCGAGCACCTGGCCGAGCACGTCGATCGAGCGGACGCAATCGGCGAGCGTCGTCGGTCCCGGCAGCACCAACACCGGCACCCCGGCGCGGCGCAGCGCCAGCGCGGTCTGCTGGTCGTTGTAGTCGTTGCACAGCACGAGGTCGGGTCGGCAGGCGAGCACGATCTCGGCGGTGAAGCGGTCGTGCGCCACCACGTCGCGCCAGGGTTGCGGGTCGATTGCCAGCGCCGAGGCGGTGAACGCGTGCGAACACAGCGCGGCGACGCGCTCCTTGCCGATCAGCGCAGTGGCAAAGTCAACGACCGTGGCGCTCGCCAGCACCACCCGCTGCGGCGCCGCCGGCAGCTCGAACGAATCGCCGTCTGGCAGGTGCACGCGCTTGGGAAAAGTGACGCCGACGATGGTTGGCCATGCCGCCTCGAGGCTGCGCCGCGGCCGAAACGTCAGCCCCGCCCAGCACAGCACGCCGGCGATGGCGATGGCGAGCGCAGTCTGCGCGCGGCGGTGGGCGAAGGCGGCCATCAACCAGGGATCGTGGTGGGCACGCGCCATAGAGTCAAACGTGAGGTCACGCAGACTCCCAAGGAGGCTTCACCTTAGCCCGACGAGCGTGTCGAGGTCGCCCGCTCCCGTTCCCGACTTGTTCTCTGACCCTTCGCCGGGCCGCGCCGGACTGTGACGCGCACCGGACACGATGTAGGTCGGGTGCGGGAACGGGAGCGGGAGCGGGCCGAAACGTGACTCATCCGTCACAGCTTCGATCAACCAAGGCCCCGAGCGGCGACATGCGGATGATGCGGAAGATGCCTCGCCGCCGTAACGTGGGCCGCGATGCTCGCTGAGTCCCCGCCATCGCGCTGGCGTACGCCGTACATCGTCACCGTCGTCTACGGCGTGCTCACGCTAGTGGCACTCTGGCTGTTCAGCAGGGCCTACCACTTCTAGACCATGCACCCGATCGACTGGCTCTTGATCGCGGTCATTCCGGCGCTGGTGATCTGGGATGGCGTGCGCCGCGCCGGCGCGCAGACCAAGGACCTGGAAGGCTTTCTGCTGGCGGGTCGGAGCGTCCCATGGTGGGCCATCGGCCTGTCGGTGATGGCGACGCAAGCGAGTGCGACCACGATGATCTCGATCTCGGGTCACGGTTACGAGCACGGGCTGCGCTGGCTGCACGTCTATCTCGCGCTGCCATTCGCCATGGTCATCCTGTGCGCCACGGTGGTGCCGTGGTTCACGCGCGCGCGGGTCTTCACTGCGTACGAGTATTTGGAGACGCGCTTCGATCCAAACACGCGCACGCTGGCGAGCATCCTGTTCTTGGTGTCGCGCGGCTTGGCTGTGGGCACGTCGCTCGTGGCGCCCGCCATTGTGCTCAACCTCGTGCTCGGCATGCCGCAGGGGGTCGCCATCGTGATGATGGGCGGGATCTCGGCGGCGTACACCGTGTTCGGCGGCAACGCGGCGGTGATCTTCACCGACGTGAAGCAGATGGTCGTGATGTTCTTGGGCATCGGGGTCAGTCTGTACATCGCGATCACGGGCTTGCCCGACGGCGTCTCGTTCGGCGACGCGATGGCAATCGCTGGTGCGTCGCAGAAGCTGGAGGCGATCCACATCGCACCCGACGTGCAGCATGTGTTCGCTGATCGCTACAACCTCGTCACCGCTCTCGTTGCCGGGCTGTTCTTTTTTCTGGGCTACTTCGGCGCCGACCAGAGCCAGGTCCAGCGCTATCTAGCCGGCAAGAACGTCGACCACAGCCGTGCGAGCCTCTTGGTGTCGGCCTTCCTCAAGGTGCCGATGCAGTTCACGATCCTGCTGCTCGGCGCGATGATCTACGTGTTCTACATGTTCGCGCCGGCACCAGTGTTCTTCCGCGAGGATGCGCTGGCCAAGGCCATGCCGACCGCGTCGGCCTCCGCGCAGGCGGAATGGCAGACGTTGCAGGCGCGCTTCGCGCAGGCGAGCGCGGCGCGGCAAGCGGCAGCGACGGCGTTCGTCGCCGTCCGCAGCGACGCAGAGCGCACGCCGGCCGCAGTCGAGGCGTTGCGCGCGGCCAATGCCGAGGTGAAAGCCATCAAGGCGCAGGCCAACAAGCTGAACACCGCGGTCACCGGCGCCAAGGGCGACGACGGCGACTACATCTTCCCATGGTTCTTCATGCGCCAACTCCCCGTCGGGCTGCTCGGGTTGGTGATCGCCGCCATCTTCGTGGCGGCCATGTCGGCGCTCGACGCGCAGCTCAATTCACTGGCCACGTCGTCCGTGATGGACCTCTACGTGCGCTTCAGGAAAGACGTGCCGGTGGCGCAGGTGCTGCGCATGTCGCGCTGGGCGACTCTCTTCTGGGGTGGCTTCGCCACCGTGAGCGCCTTCTACGTCGCCCGTCTTGGCCAGATGATCGAAGCGGTGAACATCATCGGCTCGATGTTCTACGGCTCGTTGTTCGGCGTGTTCTTGTTGGGCTGGGTTTGTCCACGCGCGCGCGGCCGCGTCGGGTGGCTGGCGCTGGCCGGCGGCTTTATGTGCACCTTGTTCACACACTTCGTGATCAACGCCGAGCAAGTGATGCTCGACGGCGTCCTGCAATGGCCCGTCGGTTTCCTGTGGTACAACGCGATCGGCTGCGTGGGAGTCGTCGTGATCGGGATGGGGTTGTCGTGGCGGCGGTGATCGGGGTCTCTCGTCACGCGGACTCCTCATCGAGACTAGAGCCCGGCGCCTGGAGATCGTTTGCGGCCCTTCGCCGCAGCAACAACGTGCCGAACACGATGACGATCGCCGCGCCGGCGAGGGCTGCGCCGAGTTGCATCGCGTGCGTCGCGTCCGGCCCGACGATCACCGGGTCGGAGACGATGATCTCACCGGCGACGTAGCCGAGCATGGCAGCGCCGAACCACACCACGAACTTGTAGCGGTCGAGCAGCCACAGCACGAGCTGACTGCCGCCGATGATGAGCGGAATCGATACCAAGAGGCCGAACACGATGAGGTACTGCCGCTGCTCGGGCGGGGCTTTCTCGGCCGAGGCGGCGATCGCCAGCACGTTGTCGAAGCTCATCACCACGTCGGCGAGGATGATGGTCTTGACCGCCGCCCACAGGTGGTCGCCGGCGGCGACCTTGTGCGCGCTCTCTGCCTCGGGCAGCAGGAGCTTCACCCCGATCCACAGCAACACCACACCGCCTAGCAGGCGTAGCAACGGCCATTGCAGCAGTTGCACGACCATGAACACAAACACGACCCGCAGGACGATCGCGCCAATCGAGCCCCACAGGATGCCCAGACGCCGTTGGCGTCCATGCAAGTTGCGGCACGCAAGCGCGATCAAGATGGCGTTGTCGGCGCCAAGCAGGATGTCGGCGAGAATGATCTTGCCGATCGCCGCCCAGTCCAGCGTCGCAAGGCCGTCGACGGCGCACAGGAGCGCGCTCATCGCCGACGCCTGCGGAGCGACAAGGCCATCACACGGGAAACGCCGAAGAGGCGCGCGGTCGGCGCGGGGTGACTGGCTAAGGGGATCATCAAACCGGAATCGTGGAAGCCGCACGCCGCGGAGTCAAACGCAACTGGCGCGGGGAGCGCACCCTATGCTGCCGCGATGGTCGATCCGCAAGTCGGTGCGTTCCTACAAGCTGGCCCATTTGCCGTCGTCGGCGCCTCGCGCGATCGCACCAAGTACGGCAACAAAGTTCTGCGCGCCTATCTGCAGAACGGCAAGCGCGTGTTCTGCGTGCATCCAAAGGAAGCCGAGATCGAGGGGCAGCCATGCTACGCGTCGCTCGCCGCGCTGCCCGAGGTGCCGACCGGGGTGTCGATCATCACGCCGCCGGCGATCACGGAGCAGGTGGTCCGCGACGCGCACGACAAGGGCGCCAAGATGGTGTGGATGCAGCCCGGCGCCGAGTCGGCGGCGGCGATTCGCATCGCTACCGAACTCGGCATGGGGGTCATCGCGCACGGGCCTTGTGTGCTGGTGTCACTGCGGTTTCGCGACGAGGCGTGAGGCGAGGTGCTGAGGCCATGTGGTGCGGGGAGAGGGACTCGAACCCTCACGGCCGTTTAGGGCCAACGGATTTTAAGTCCGATGCGTCTACCAATTTCGCCACCCCCGCGGATGGAACGGACGAGGCGGGAGCCTAACGCCGCGCAACGGCGAAGGAAGGGTGCGGTCGGGCGGCGCTCAGCTCTGCCCGGCGGCGATCGCACGCACCAGCGCGACCACTTCTTCGGCGTCGGTGGTCGAGTGCGTGCCAAAGCGATCGTGGGCGCGCACCATCGCCTGGCGGCGCGGCCCGGCATGCACTTCACGCACACCGGTCGCGAGCACTGGCGCCACGGTCTGGCTGCGGATGCCGCCGCCGGCGACCACGATGATCTGGTCGCGCGCGGCGCGCACGAGCTGACTCAGCATGGGCGCTCCTTCCCGCGCGGTCGCCGCAGCGCCCGAGGTCAACACGCGCGCGCAGCCGAGGTCGATCAACGCCGCCAGCGCGCGCATGGGGTCGCGCGTGGCATCGAAGGCGCGGTGGAAGGTCACCGGCAACGGCGCCGCAGCGCGTAACAGCCGGCGCATCGCGTCGGCGTCAACATCGCCTGCTGCCGTGAGCACGCCGAACACGAGGCCGTCGGCACCCGCGTCGCGGCACGCCGCGATGTCGAGGTGCATCGCGTCGAGTTCGCTCGGCGTGTAGACGAACCCGCCGCCGCGCGGCCGCACCATCGCAAACAGCGGCAGCGTCACGCGCGCCCGCACGCCGCGCAGCAAGCCGACGCTCGGCGTCAGTCCGCTCTCACTGAGGGCAGCGCACACCTCCAAGCGACCCGCCCCGGCGCCCGCCGCGGCCACCGCGCCTTCGAGATCATCGACGGCGACTTCGAGCGTGACGGGCACGGGCGGCACCATCGGCGAGAGTCTACGGTGCGGGCGCGCCAGGCTGGCCACTGCGCTTGGCTGACGATTTCGCGAGAATGTCTGTCCGGTTCGTGTCTGGTCCGGAGATGTAGTCTCCGTAGGGCGCAACCAAGGGTTCCATACCCTGCGCCAAGGTCGCGGCGAACGACAAGGTGAAGTGAGCGCGTACGCAGCGCAGCTGGCCGATCAGCCCTTGCCTTTTGGCGGAGCGAGCTTGGCCTTCCACTCGGCGCTCTTGGCGTCATGTCCCTGGCTCGGGTCAGCCGTGTGCCAAGCGGCATAGAGGTCCACCAGCGTCTGCGCGGCGTCGCGCGTGTCGCGATGTGCTTCGCCGTGCGCATGGACGAGCAGCCCGTTGGCCTCCAGCAGGTGGCCCTCCGCCGCAGCATAGTCTCCGAGCGCGGCGCGAGCCTTGCCGAGGCTCAGGAGCAGCGGCACCAGCCGGTGTGCGTTGCGGCCAATGAACGTCGAGCGCGCGATGGACTCGATGGGGGCGAGCGTGGTCACCGTCTCGCGGTGCTCGCCCCTCGACTGCAACACGACTCCCAGGTTGATGAACGAGCCGAGCGTCTCCGGATGCGCGTCGCCCAAGACGCGGCGATACCGGGCCAAGGAATCGCGGTAGTACGACTCCGCCTCGGCCAACTTGCCCTGTGCCCGAAGCAGGGACCCCACCCAAGCGAACGAACTCGCGGTTTCCCGATCGTCTTCGCCCTGCAAGCGCCGCCGCTTCTCCAGCGCCTCGCGCAGGAACGGCTCAGCCTCGCTCAGCTTGCCCTGCGCATGCAGTAGCGCGCCCAGGTTGCTGAGCTTGGCCAGGGTCTCGGGGTGCTCCGCACCCAGCACGCGTGTGCTCTTGTCGAGCGCTTCCCGGAAGTACGGTTCGGCTTCGTCGAGCTTGCCCTGCTCGCGCAGTACGCCGCCCAGGTTGCCGATCGAAGCGAGCGTGTACCGGTGCTCCTCGCCCATGACGCGCCGGCTCTTGTCGAGCGCCTCGCGGAAGTACGGCTCAGCCTCGCTGAGCTTGCGCTCGCCGAGCAGCAACATGCCCAGGTTGCCGATCGGGATCACCGTGTCCGGGTGCTCCTCGCCAAACACGCGCCGACTCTTCGCCAAGGCCTCGCGGTAGTACGGCTCGGCATCGCTGAACTTGCCTTGCGCCCGCAACACCAGACCGAGATTGCCGATGAAGTTGAGCGTCTCTCGGTGTTCGTCGCCCAGCACGCGCCGGCACTTCGTCAGGCCGTCGCGAAGGTGCCCCTCGGCCTCGGCGAGTTTGTCCAGTTCCTGCAGCAGGAGACCCAGGTTGTTGAGCGAGCCAAGCGTGCTCACATGCTCCTCGCCCAGCTCGCGACGATAGGTCGCCACCGCGCGTTCTTGCAGCGGTAGCGCCGCGTCGAACAGGCCCAGGTCGTGGTACAGATCGGCCAACACCTGGCGCAGCTGCGCATCCACCAAGGGCTGGTCCCTGAACTGCTGCTCGACCGCGACGACGGCGGGCTTCAGGATGGTCTGATCGATCAACTCGCAGGCCACGTCGGTGGCGTTCACCTGTTTCCACTCGCTGGCAAAGGCAGCCACCTGCGCGGCGAGGTCGCCCGCGGCCACACCCGCCTTGGCCTGTGCAGCCGCGAACCTGGCCTGCACGTCGCGCGAGAGCAGCCTGCCCGCCTCGGTCGTGTCGACCTGCGCCAGCATCTGGGCCTGGAAGTCGGCGACCTTCTGCAGTTGGTCGGCGCGCTGGGTGCTCTCAGCTTCGGCCGCCACCGCGCGGTCGCGCTGCGCACTCGCAATCTTGGCTTGCCAGGCGAAGGCGACCACGCCGATCAGGAGCGCCGCGGCCACCATCGCGCCTGCCGTGGCGGCGACGCGGTGGCGACGGATGAACTTGCGTAGCCGGTAGGTCGAGCTCGGCGGGGCAGCGACGACAGCCTCGCCGCCGAGGTAGCGCTGGATGTCCATCGCCAGGCCGCTGGCCGTGTCGTAGCGGCGCGCACGGTCCTTCTCGAGGGCCTTCATCACGATCCAGTCGAGTTCGCCGCGGAGCAGCGTGCCGAGGCGCTTTGGCTCGACGCGGCGCCGCGCAGCGAGGTTGGCCAGCGTGTCGCGCGAGGCGATGAGGCGCGTCGAGGGTTTTGGCGGGTCGACCTCGCGGATCATGCGTTGGACCTCGCCGTACATCGCGTGGCTCAGCGTCTTGTTGTCGAACGGTGTGCTGCCGGCGAGCAGCTCGTACAGCAACACGCCGAGCGAGTACACGTCGGTGCGCGTGTCGATGTCGAGCGAGCCCTCGGCCTGCTCGGGGCTCATGTACTGCAAGGTTCCGATCACCTGTTGGTGTTCGGTGAACAGCGTCTTGTCGGTGAGTTTGGCGCTGGTCGCCTTGGCGATGCCGAAGTCGATGACCTTGGCCTGGGGCTTGCCGTCTTGCGTGCCGACCAGGATGTTCGATGGCTTCAGGTCGCGGTGGATGATGCCCTTGCTGTGCGCGTGCTGCACCGCGGCGCACACCTGCGCGAACAGAGCGAGGCGTTCGTCGATGGTGAGGTTGCTCTTGTCGCTGTAGGCGACGATGGGGTCGCCCTTGACCAGCTCCATCACGAAGTACGGCCGCCCGGTGTCGGTGGCGCCAGCGTCGAGCACGCGCGCGATGTTGGGGTGCTCCATGAGCGCCAGTGCCTGCCGCTCCTGCTCGAAGCGCGCCACCACCTGACGGGTGTCCATGCCCAGCTTGATGATCTTGAGCGCGACCTTGCGTTCGACGGGCTTCTCTTGCTGCGCCATGAACACGGCGCCGAAGCCGCCTTCGCCGATCTGCTGCAACAGCTTGTACGGGCCGATCCGCGTGCCGGGCCCTTCGACCAGCGCTGCCGTCGCATCTGATTCGTCGCGCACCATATTCGCTTTGTTCCTACCCGTCGCCACGCTCCGCCACGACCAGAAACTGCTTGCCGAACCAGCGCCACGCCCACGGCACCTTGAGGTACGCCTTCACCATCCACAGCGGCGTCGGCTTCTTGCCGCTCATCGTGTACGGCAGGAAGCGCGCGATGCACCCGGTCACGCGGAAGCCGCGGATCTCGAGCGCCTCCTTGAGTGACAGCTCCGACAGGGCGGTGTGATGATCGAAGAAGTTCCAGTAAGCGCCGTGCAGGGCGTTCACGTTCGGGCCCATGGCGACGAAGCGGCCGCCGGGCTTCAGGCAGCGGCGGGCCTCCTTGAGCGTGCGCATGACGGCCGGCTTGTCGGGCAGGTGCTCGAGGAAGTTGCTGGTGAAGACGCAATCGAGACTGCTGTCTGGTAACGGCCAGCTGCCGCCCGCGTCTCCCTGAAGCAGTTCGACGCCGCGGTCGAGGTGGCGCGCGACGTCGGTGTTCAGATCGAGGCCGTAGCGCTTTTTGGCCTTCACCTGATTGATGAACTCGCCCCAGCCGCAAGCCAGGTCGAGCACGGTGTCGGTGGGACGCACGTAGCGCTGGAACCAGTGCTCCACCAGCACGGCCCAGACCTGCTTGCGGTAGGCGGCCAGCTCGCCGAAGCGCAGCCGGTACTCCTCGGGCAGGTCGGCGGCCAGCTCAGATACCATGGTGGGGCTCCGGGGCGTCAGGCTGGTGCCGCGGCTCGCGGTGCAAGCTGCCCGGCGCATCCGTGCGCCGGTAGTCGCCGCGGCTGAAGCGCTTCTCTAGCCAGCAGTACATCATGATGAAAAAGTAGCGGCTGCCCATCTCGCGGATCTTGAGTTTCGACTCGCCCGCGCGGCGGTTGCGCCAGCTGATCGGCACCACGGTCCAGGTGTAGCCGCGGATGACGGCCTTGAGCGGCAGCTCGACCGTCAGGTTGAAGTGCGGCGAGAGGAATGGGCGGCAGCCGTCGACGGCATGGCGGCGGTAGGCCTTGAAGGCGTTCGTCACGTCGTTGCACTTGATGTGGAAGACGACGCGCACGACCCAGTTGGCTACGCGGTTGAGGAACAGCTTGAAGCGCGGGTAGTCGACGACCCTGCTGCCCTTGAGGAAGCGGCTGCCGAAGACGCAGTCCCAACCTTGCTGCAGGGTGTCCCAGTACAACACGACGTCGTCAGGATCGTCGGACTCGTCGGCCATCATGATGCACACCGCGTCGCCGCTGGCCGCGTCGATGCCCTTGACCACCGCCCGACCAAAGCCGTGCGGGCCGTCGTTGCGCACGGGCCTCAGGGTCGGGATGCGCTCTGTGGCCTCGGCCAGTAGTCGCCCGGTGGCGTCGGTGCTGCCGTCGTCCACCACGACGATCTCGTGGGGGATGCCCCGGGCCGTCAGGGTCTGGTGCAGGTGCTCCACCGTGGCCACCACGCAGCCCTCCTCGTTGTGCGCCGGGATGATCACGCAGAGGCGCTGCAGCGGCGGGACTTGCGAGGGCGCTCGGGGGGCGTCAGCGGCTGGAGCGGGCACGGGGTGCTCATCCTAGCCCGAGGGAGCGCGGGAGCACTACGGCGCGGGTGCGACCCAGTGGCCACGTTCGTTGTGTGTGCCAGGCCCCTCGGCCAACGGCGCCGTCACCGCGATGTGGGGGTGGTCCATCAGCGCCAGCGCCTGCCGCTCCTGCTCGAAGCGTGCGACCATCTCCTCAACTGCGCGAGGCTATCGCCGAGCTGACGCGCGCAGATCATGCTGGTGTGGTGGGCGGTTTTCGCCGTGCAAGTTGTGTCGGCCGTCACTTGGCTCGACGTCCTGGGAGTGGCGGCCCGCGTCGGCGAACCGCGCTCCAGACAGCAAGCACGGTCACCACTGTGCCATCGAAGGCGTAGTAGATGTGGTAGCGAGAACCCCGCAGGATGACGCGGCGGCAGCCTACAATCCCCCGTCGAGGATAACGTCG
Organism: Planctomycetota bacterium; assembly: GCA_031423015.1. Classification (GTDB taxonomy): domain Bacteria; phylum Planctomycetota; class UBA1135; order UBA1135; family UBA2386; genus DATGPD01. The sequence goes on from JANPER010000226.1 coordinate 51,502, forward strand.
GCCCATACGCGGCCAGGTTGCGAGGAGTGCGAACATGTCGGCAAGTTCCTCAACGAAGAGCGTCGGTGCAGCCGTACGGTTCGCTTACCACCACCGATCGATTGTCTCGATGTCGGCCTGTGCGTCGCGCTGGACGACGACGACATGATTCATCGACTGCGGCGCGTGCGCAGCTTGCGAATCACATCTTCAGCGCGCACGACGTTCCCGGCGCTCGCCGACTTCCACCGCGTCGTCAGAACCCGGTGTAGATGACGGCGTTCCTCAGCGGTGAGATCCTCGCCTTCGTCGTCGATCACAAGATCGAGAACGAGGCCCTCCGGAAGGTCGGTAGGTTCCTCGACGATGATGCGGCCTTGCCGAACCTGAGCGCGGATTCCCATACTCTGAGCGTAGCGAAGGTGCGTGACCACGAACAGGTGTTCGATGCATCCCCTACTTGCCCTTCCCGGCTTCGAGCGCGGCCTTGCACTTGGCCAGCGCCTCGCGATACGTCTGCAGACACCTCGCGACGGAACCGTCATCGCCCTGGAAGAGCCGCTGGTGCATCGCCAACGCTTGCACCATCAGCGGCTCGGCTTCCGCCGCGCGGCCCAGGTCTTCACGTACGTCGGCGACGTTGTTCAGCAGCGCGGCGATGTGTTTGTTGTCACCCTGGTAGAGCCGCTGGTACATCTCCAGCGACTGCACCATGAGAGGCTCGGCTTCGGCTCGCCGGCCAAGCGCCTCGACAACCCTGGCGACGTCATTGAGGCTCGCCGCCACGTCGGGGTGGTCGCCTTGGTGGAGCCGTTGGTACAGCTCCAGCGCCTGCACCGCGAGCGCATGGGCTTCGTCCAGGCGCCCGTTGTTGCGCAGGATGGTCGCGATCGTGTTCTTCAGGCCTTCACCTCGGCATCGCCGCGCGCCGCGGCGAGGTTGCGCGACAGCGCGTCGGAGCCGGCCGCACCGCGTTCATCTTCAATCAAGAGAGCGCGCACCGCGGCGAGCACCTCGACGTCGTCCCGCGTCTGTCGGGCGACGAACTCGACGCGCTCGCCTTGCGGCAGGCGACAGGCAGCGTCGAACAGTTGTTCCACGCGCTGAAACTGTTCTGGCGTCACGGCGGTGTGCCCTTGAGCAGCCGGCCAGAGAAGAACTGCCGCTCGAGCGCGCGGTCGAACAGGCGGCGCGGTTGTGCGTGTTTTGGGTCGGGCATGGTGCATTGCGCTCGGCCCACTTCCGTCGAAGCCTGGCCGAGGCCCAGCCAGCGCAGCAGCGGAAGCAGAATTACGGGCGATGTCGCCGCATGCTACCGCCGAGGAGCGCGAGCGCGGCTGTCGCCGCCGGACCAGCTGAGCCGTTCGACAATCAGTCAGCGATCGCAAGGAGCAGATCGAGCAGCGTGGCGATGTCTTGGCGGTGTGCCGTCAGGATCTCGTACACACGCTGAGTTCCACAGCCGAAACATCTTCGCGAAGCGCGAAGATGCTTCGGCTGTGGAAAGTCATGAGCCGTAAGTTGTTAGCCGTAAGTCCAGAACGCGGACAGGCGGTCAGACAGGTAGGCAGCGGTCTGGGACTTAGGGCT
>JANPER010000227.1:0-12016 GCA_031423015.1 Planctomycetota bacterium
GCCCATCGACGATCCCGAACCAACTTCAGTCCGGTACAACCAGTCTTTGAAGTCCCAACTCCCGACGCCGTCCGCTGGGCGTTAGCCAGCGCCGGCGCCTATTAGGACTTTCGGTCCGTTCCCGTGACGCAGACTCCTAGCCGAGGCACCCGCCAAGCTGCGCTCCAACCTGCCAAAGTCGGTTGGCTTGACCAGATGGTGATCGAATCCTGCTTGTAGGGCCTCCTGCCGATCTGCTTCCTGGCCGTAGTCCGTCAGGGCGACCAGTACGACGTTCAGCAGGGTCGGTTTGCGCCGCAACCGAGCCGCGACTTCATAGCCGTTCAGGTCCGGCAGGCCGATGTCCAACAACACGACGTCCGGTAGGTGCTCGAGGGCCGCATGCACGGCCGTCGGCCCGTCGAACGCCGTGCGGACATCGTGGCCCGACGCCTTCAGCAGCGTCGAGAGCGGAGCGAACCGGGACCGCTGTGACCCGCTGAGCGCGTCGAGGATCGCGAGCTCGGGCGCGAGGTCATGGCGCGGCGAAGTGTCCCGCATCTGCCGGGGAAGCGGCGCCGTGGGCGCGAGTTTGCGTTGGCGGTGCGTCGTGCATCCGGCGGCATGATTGCGCCGAAGCGCCGCACGACGATTTCGCTTTCGCGAGTCCCCGCGGCGCCGACCTTGCCAACCGCGACACCCTGCTTCGACCTGCCTCAACGATGCCTCGATCCACACGCATGCGAACCCTCGCCCTCCTCACCCTCGCTTCGACCGCGGCCGCCCAGCCCTTTGCCCCGGGTTTCCGTAGCGATGCCTTCCCCAACACCACCGGCCAGGGCTCCGCGAGTCTCACGGCGCGCGTCTATTACCCAGCCACCAGCGCCGGCAACGGCGCACCCCTCGTGCCACCGCCCGCTGGCGGCTACCCGGTGATGGTCTTCTTGCACGGCTTTGCCGCGCTCGGCAGTTGGTACGCGCCGCTCGGCGAGGCCTTGGCGCGGGCCGGCTTCGTGACCGTGATGGGGGACACCGCGCAGTTTGCCGCGCCGACGCAAGTGCTCGACGCGCTGGCCACGTTCGCTGCCCTGCAAACGGCCAGCACGCAGGCCGGCTTCTACCAGGGCGTGCTCGACATGCGGCGCGTCGGCTTGTGTGGACACTCGATGGGCGGCGGCAGCACGCTGGGCGTCTTGGCGAGGAACCCCGGCTTCAAGCTCGGAATCTCGATCGCCGGCGTCGATGCGGCGGCGGGAGCGGCGGCCGCGACGGTGCCGCTCGCGTTCTTGCACGGCACCGGCGACACGATCGTGAACGTGGCGTCGGCGGACAACAATTTCGGCGCGGCAACCAACTACGCCGGCCTCAAGACGCTGTACGTGATGGATGGCTCGTGCACGCACACCAACGTGGCGGGCTTCTTCTTGGCGAACGCCATCGACCAACAGGTGTTCGCACGCGCGGCCACCTTCATCGTCGGCACGTGCGCGCGCTTCCTGCAAGACAGCGACACCAGCCTCGACCGCGTGCTCGGGCTCGACGCCCGCGCCGAACCACGCCTCGCGCGCAGCAGCACACAGATGCGCACCCCCGACCTCTGGCGCGTCGATGCGCCGCGCCTCGGCACCACCGTGCGTCTCCTCGGCGCTGGCGAACCGGGCGCCGCGGTCGTGCTGCTCGCGGCCGGTCGCGCCAACCTGCCGACGCCGATTGGCGACCTGCTGCTCGATCCGCTCACCTTGGTCGTGCTGCCGGCCATCGCCATCGACGGCACGCGGACGGCGACGCTGGCCTTGCCCATCCCGCCTGAGCCCGGGCTCGCGGGGGTGACCGTGGCGTTTCAGGTTGCGGCGCCGACGCGCGACGCGCCGATTCGCTTGGGCCGCGCGATCGACATGCTGATCGTGCCGTAGCGCCGCGCGGGTCCCGCGCGGACTAGCCGATCAGCCGCCGCGATGAATCACCGCACAGCCAACTGCAAGCCGCGGCTCATCGAGAAGCTGCCCGGCGCGCCCGGGTCGAAGTAGATCGTTTGCAGAAAGAAGCTCTGACCCACGAGCCGGTTGTTCGCGGGCAACGGGATCGGCAGGGTGACCGCGCCCGTGCCGTCGAGGCTGTGCGACAACTGGAGATCAGGCAGCACCAGCACGATGCCACCGAGGATGGAGATGGCGGTGGATCGGACGCCGACCAAGAGCAGCCCCGCCGTATTCGCGAGGCCGTTGGTGACCGACAACGTCACCGTTTGACCCGGCGTCGGACAGCCCGCGCCGACCAGGGCAGGCACCCGCGCGCCGGTGCCAGGTGTGCCGGTGCCGTACGCCGTGAGCGTGCCACAGGCCGCGGTGCGCTCGACGACGACGATCTCGTTGGCGGCACCGTTGGTCGCGAACAGCAGGTCGCCGGTGCGTGGGTCGATCGCGCCGCCGCGGACGTTCACCAGGTTTTGCACGAAGAGGCGCCGGCTGGCGATGATCGGATCACCGGCGTTGTCGAGGTCGTACGCGGCCACCGTGCCCGAGCTGTACTCGCACACCAGCAGCGTGCGGAAGTCGGTGAACAGGGGTGAGCCCGCTGGCAGATAGAGCGGCGCCAGGGCGGACGGGATCATGGTGACGCGCTGGATGGGGGTCACGACATCGAAGGTGCCGTTGCCATCGGCCAAGAGCCCGGCGTCGAACCAGCCGCTGCGCGCGGTGATCTTCAGCCGGCCGGCACCTGGATAGCCGCTCGGCACATAGGCGACGCCGCCGGTCGACGCGGCCACACCGAGCGGCGTGAGGCTGACGATGCGATCGGGGGCGGTGCTGCCTGGCTTGATCTGACCGATCCCGTTGCTGGGGTCCTGGGTGAACAGCAGCACCCCGCCAGGTCCGTAGACCACGCCGCCGTCGACGTCGGGCGCGGTGGCCAAGAGCGAGGCTGCGCCGGTGAAGCCGGTGATGTGGCCGCCGCCGTTGCGCACCACCCGCAGCGCGTAGATCCCGCCTTGCGCGGTGCGCGCCGCGCCGCCGATCAGGACCAAGTCCGGGTCGTTGGCGCTGAACACCAGCGAGCCGTAGCGCTGCGGCAGGCCGGGCACCGGCGTCACGCTCACCAGCGTGCGCAGCGAGTAGGCCGCGTTGTAGGGGGCGGACACGAACTGCGCTGGTGCCGTCACCGAGGTGAGCGTCAGACTGAGCGCGAGGATGGGAGCGAGCGACTTCATGCGCGGGCAAGTGCGCGGGCCGCAAGGGTGTCACGCGCGAAGTTGAAGGATCGCGGGCGACGTCAGCTTGGCGGCGGGCGTGGGCGCTCTCGAACTGAGACGCAGCCGCCAAGCGCCCATCCCAGCGGTACCTGACGCGCGCGTTGGTCAGTGCCTGGTCGCACCGCCGTGCGTGCGACGCTCGCCCACGGTGTCACTCGTATTCGCTGGGGTAGATTCGACAGGGCACCCCTGCCCCGTTCCACACCCCATTGTCTTCCCGCTCTTTCGCGACCTCTCCATGACTTGCCCCCTCCCTTGGCCAAGCGGCGTGCGAGCTGCTACCGGCCTGGTCCTGTTCTCCGTGCTGGCTGCCTGCGGCAATCATCGCCGCGTGGCGGGCGCCACCGTCGCCGAACTCACCGTGCAGCCAGGCGAACTCACCCCGGTGTTCGCGCCGTCGCACACCGAGTACGACGTGTCGCTGCCGTATGGGGCAAGCGCGATCGTCGTGACGGCCCGCATCGGCGCCGCCGGCTCGGCGCTCAACATCAATGACATCGCCGTCGCGTCGGGGGAGGCCTTCGGACCGGTCGCGCTGGTGCCCGGCGAGACCCCGGTGCGCGTGACCGTGAGCGGGCCGGAAGCGCAGTCGAGTCGCACCTACACGGTGCGCGTCGCGCGCGCGCCCGGCATGGAGGGCATCGACCTGTCGGCCGGTTCGCTGCGCCCTGAGTTCTCGCCTGACGTTCTCGAATACGACCTCGACCTGCGCGCGCCGGTGTTGGCGCTGACCCCACGTCTGCCGGATGCGGGCGTGTCCGTCAAGGTCGACGACCTCGATGCGCAGGCTGGCGTCGCGTTCCCGCTCGAGGTCGCGCTCGGCGACCGCACCATTCCTGTGACGCTCACCTCGGCCGACGGCAAGGTGAGCCGCACCTACACGTTCCGTGTGCATCGCACGACACCGACGCTGGTGCAAGATGCGTACGGCAAGGCTCTGATCAGCGACTATTCCGATCAGTACGGCCGCGCCCTGGCGGCCGATGGCGAACGCGTGGTGGTCGGCGTCCCGCTCGAAGACAGTCTGCTCGATCCGCGGCGCAATCAAGCCCTCGACGCTGGCGCCGTGTATGTGCTGGAGCGCGATGCCAACGGTTGGCTGCAGCGCTTCATGGTGAAGGCGACCAACGCCGAGGCGTTCGACCTGTTTGGCAGCGCGGTGGCGCTGTCGGGCGACACGCTGGTGGTCGGCGCGCCGCAGGAATCGAGCGACGCGCGCGGCGTGAACGGCGACAAGTTCAACAATCGGTCGCCGGGCAGCGGCGCCGCCTACGTGTTCGTGCGCAATGCGCAGGGCATCGAGATTCAGGCGTATCTCAAGGCGTCGAACAACGACAGCAACGACTTCTTTGGCACCGCGGTGGCGGTGAGCGGCGACCGCATCGCGGTGGCGTCACCGCAGGAAGCGAGCGGCGCGCGCGGCGTGGGCGGCGGGCAGAACGACAACAGCGTCGCCGGCGCGGGCGCGGTGTATGTGTTCTGTCGCGTCAACGGGCAGTGGACGCAGGAGGCCTACATCAAGGCGACCAACTCGAACGGCTTCGATCACTTCGGCTGCTCGCTTGCCATGCACGGCGACACGCTCGTGGTGGGCGCCTGCGACGAAGACAGCGATGCCACCGGGGTCGATGGCGACGCCGCCAACGACCACGCGCCGCAGGCTGGGGCCGCGTACGTCTATCGCAACCGCAATGGCGTGTGGCACCCCGAGGCTTACCTCAAGGCGTCGAACACCGGCGCCGACGACGCCTTTGGCAGCGCGGTCGCCTTGTGCGGCGAGTTCATCGCCGTTGGCGCCACAGGCGAAGACAGCGCGAGCGTCGGCGTCGGTGGTGATCAGCGCGACAACAGCGCGGCGCGGGCCGGGGCGGTGTACGTGTTCCGTCGCACGGGCGACGTATGGCAGCAGCACAGCTACCTGAAGGCGTCGAATACGCAGGCCGGGGACGTGTTCGGCCAGAGCCTGAGTCTCGACGCCGGCATGCTGATCGTCGGCGCTCCAAGCGAGGACGGCTCGACCACTGGCATCGACGGCGATGGGGCGCTCGATGGCGCGACCGACGCCGGTGCGGCCTACGTCTTCGTGCGCGACGGCGTGAGCTGGTTCCAACGCCACTACTTGAAGGCGAGCAACACCGACGCGCGCGATGGCTTTGCCACCTCGGTCGCCGTGACGCCGGGCTGGGCGATCGTTGGCGCACCCCTCGAAGACAGCGCCGCCGTCGGCCTGGGTGGTGACCAGCGCAGCAACGCGCTCCGCGACAGCGGGGCGAGCTACGTGTTCAGCGTGCGCTGATTGCGCGGCAAGATCGGTGCGGCGGCCAGCAAACGCTTGCGCGCACCGTTGGCTCGGCGTCTTCTTGCCGCCATGTGGTCGTGGCAACCTGCTGCCGGCGAGTCGGTGTTGCGGCAGTCCGCGGCGCTGCACCAGAAGATTCTGAGCGAGATCGATGACACTGTGCTCGTCACCGATGCGGCTGGCCAAGTGGTCTACGTGTCTGGGGGCCGCGAAGCTGGCATGGAGTTGGCGACGCGGCTGCCTTCGGTGGGGGAGTCGATCGAACAGATCGTGAGTCCCCAGCTGCTGGCGCAGCTGCGCGGCGGCGAGAGCTTGCACGACGAGCGCGTCGTCGTGCGTCGCGGGACCGAGGAGCGCGTGCTGCGGGTGGACGCGCGACCGAGTGTCGCGGCTGGAGGTTCGTTCCTGTTCGCTTGCCGTGACGTCACCGAGCGCGACCGCGCGGCGCGCCAGCTCGAAGAGCAACGCCGCGTGGCCGCCGATCTCCAGCGCATGGCAACGCTTGGCGCTCTGATATCGAACCTGGCGCACGAGCTGAACAACCCCAACCACACCATCATGTTGAATCTGCCGGTGTTGCGCGGGGCCTGGCAGGATGCGTTGGCCGTGCTCGACCAGCATCAGCTGTCGAACGGGGCCTTTCGGCTGGCCAACATCCCGTATGCCGACATGCGCGACGACGTGCTGCGCCTGATCGACGAGATTCGCAACGGCGCTGACCGCATCCGCGCCATCGTCGGCAATCTGCGCAGCTACACCCGCGGCCATTGGCAACAGGAGGTGCGCACCGTCGATCTCGGCCTGGTCTTGCATGAAGCGGTGGCGACGGTGCGGCCGACCCTGGATGCCGTGACGGACGCGTTCGCCCTGGAAGTGACGGCGCTGCAACCCGTCCTGGGCAACCGGCTCCTGCTGGTTCAAGTCTTCGTCGGCCTGCTGATCCACGCGGCGCAGTCGTTGACCGCACGCACGCAGAGCGTGGTCCTGTCCGCCGGGAATGTCGCGGACGAGGTCGTGGTTTTGCTGCGCGATCGCGGGCGTGGCGTGCCGGAGTCCGAGGTCGCACTCCTGACCAAGCCCTTCCCGCAGGTGGGCGGGAGCCTGGAGCTGGCGATGGCCGCATGGGCGGTGCAGCAGCACGGCGGCAGCATCGCCATCGAGTCAACGCTCGGCGTCGGTACGTCGGTGCTGGTGACGCTGCCCGCGTTCGCCGATGGTGCTGGGTCCGGCACGCAATCTGCTTGAGACCGCCGTATCTTGGGTCCAGTCTTGTGCGCCTACGCTGCCTGATGAACCACCCACGCTTCGCCCTTCGTCGCCTGTTCGGGGTCGCCGTCCTGTTGTTGCTACCCGTATTCGTGTTGATCGCGGCTTGCGCCATGCCGTCTGCACGCAGCATGGAGTCGATGGCGGTTGTGGCCACCGTGGCCAGCAACGCTGACCACGCGCAGGCGGTGATGTCGAGCCGCTTCTGCGCCGGTTGCCACCCGACCTTCTACGCCGAGCACGAGCAGAACACGCACGGCCGCGCCTTCACCGACGAAGAGGTGCGCCTCGGCACCGGCCGCTTCGACCTTGGCGACTGCATCCGTTGCCATACGCCGCGGCCGGTGTTCGAGACCGGCATCGGCAACAATCCGGTACGCCGGCACCACAACCTGGAGGAGGGCAACACGTGCATGACCTGCCACTGGAAGCCCGACTACAACTACGGTCAGTTCCAGGGCGGCGCCGAGTGCAAGGACGCGTTCCATCCCGATGTGGGCACCGTGGAGGCCTGCGCCTCGTGCCATCGCAACCACGGCACGCCTTATCAATGGGCGCTGGCGCCGGCCGGAAAAGCCGCGGGACGCCAGTGCATCACCTGCCACATGGGGCTGGTGACGCGGCCGGTCGCGGTGGGCACCGAGCCGCGGCCGACCCGCAGCCACGAGTTCCCCGGCGGGCGCAGCGAACGACACCTGCGGCGCGCGTACAGCTACGACGCGCGCATCGACGGCAACGAGGTGGTGGTGCAGGTGACCAACAAGGGTGCCGGCCACAACTTTCCCACCGAACTGAAGCAGCGCTCCGTCGAGTCGGTGATCGTCGTGCGCGACGAAGAGGGCAAAGAGGTCGCCCGCTCGCGCATGGTGTTTCGGGATCCCTACAAACGCCCATACGGCTTGGAGTTGCCGGTCAACACGCAGATCCCGGCGGGCCAGAGCCGCGTGCACCGGGTGCCGATCGGCGTCGTGGCCGGCACCGTGGAGACCGAGCTGCACTACAAGCTGTACTATCCGATCGAGGACAACCATCCCGAGCTGGCGCGCCAGCTCGAGTCGCGGCGACTGCCCTTCAGCGGCGTGACTCCGTCCGATCGGCCCGTGGAGTCAGACCCTGAGGTCAAGCCGGTGCTGCCCGAAGGCATCTCGCCCAAGGAGGCCGGGGTCGCAGACCTGGTCGATTACGCGCGTCCCGTGATCGGCACGGTGGCAGTGGATCTGCCCACTGGCAGCGATGCGGAGGCGATCCGCAAGCTCATCGATCTGTTCCAGTTTCCTGTGCCCGAAGCCAACGTGCGGGCGCGCGCCCGCTTGGTGGAGATCGGCGCTCCGGCTATTCCATTGCTCATCGAGGCGCTGGGGTCGTGGGACAACAAGACCTTCAACCAGGCGATGGCGGTGCTGAAGCACATCGGCGCGCCGGCCATGCCCGCGGTACTCGCGGCACTCGATGCGCCCCAGTTGTACGTGCGCATGCACGCCCGCATGGTGGTGGCTGACACCGGTTGGGGCAAAGACGGCAGCGCGTTCCCTTCCCTGTTGCGCGGGCTCGGGAGCACGAATGCCCTCGATCGGAGATCGTCGCTGGAAGCGCTCGGCGCGCTGCGGGCCACGGCGCATCGGGCGGCGGTGCGCGCCTACCTTGCCGATCCCGATCCCGATGTGGTTCGCGCCGCGGCCATCGCCGCGAGTGAGCTCGGCGATCTGGACGCCGTGCCGGCCATGACCAAGGCGCTGGAAAGCGCATACTGGATAGAGACCAAACGTGACCTCGCCAGGGCGTTGGCGTTGCTCGGCTCACCAGCCGGCGTGCCGGCGCTGCTCGAGGGCCTCGACTACAAGGATGATCTCATCCGCGAGAGCTGCTTCGAGACGCTGTTCGCGGTCACCGGCCGGCATTTGGGCTACGACCCGCTGGCGCCGCGACCGATCCGGCTCGAAGGGATCGCCCGTCTGCAGAACGCGTGGGCGCAGGCGGGCGGCACCAGCTGGTTGCGGCAGCCGATGCACGTCGATCACACGACGCACCACAAGGCGACCAAGCTGGTCGAGCAGCTCGGCGGTGGTACTGGTGCCGTGGCGCCCGGCGACGACGTGCAGATCATGCAAGACCTGCTGCGCCTCGGCGATCGAGCGGTGCCGGCGCTGGTGATCGGCTTGAAGCACCCCGCGGGGTTCAGCGACAAGCGCGCCAAGATCTGCGACGCGCTCGGTCGCATCGGGCACAAGGATGCGGCGCCGGCGCTCGCGGCGACGCTGCGCGATCCGGTGTTGGCGGTGGCGGCGTGGGCGTGCTTGGCCCTGGAGTCGATCGCCGATCCGGAGACGGTGCCGGCCCTCGAACGCTACCGGGATCGCGTTCGTTCGCTGTCGGCCGCGGGCCTGCTGCCGGAAAGCGCCGGGCCGCGCGATCAGTTGCTGGCGCAGTCGGCGCGCTCGCGCCTGGCGACCGGCGATCGGCGGGCGGGCGAGGAGTTGGTGCAGTTGCTCTTGTCCGAAGAACCGACAGCGCGCCAGCTGGCCATCGAAGGCCTCGAGCGCAAGCACGGCGAACGGCGCGGCTACGACCCGGCGGCCCCGGTCGCCGAACGCCGTGACGCCGCCGCGCGCTGGATGAAGTGAGAGCGTCGCCGGAGCGGTGATTTGTCGCTGACGCTCGGCTGCGTCGGCGACGTATGGTCTCGCGCCGAGTTACTCCTGCCGCAATGCACAGCCTTTCACTCGCCGTCTGTCCTCTTCTATTTGGCGCGAGTCTGCTGGCTCAGGCGCCAGCGCCGGTGGTGGTGCCGACCCCGGTTGTCCTGCCCGCCGCGATCCTGCGCATCGACCGCGAGCAGCTGATCGAGCATGCGCGCGTGCTGGCCGACGACGCGATGCGCGGGCGGCTCACGGGCACGCCTGAGCAGGCCAAAGCGGCCGAGTACATGGCCACGCAGTTTGCGGCGCTCGGGCTCGAACCTCTCGGCGACGCCGACGCCGACGGCAAGCGCGGCTGGCTGCAGAGCTATGAGGTGGAGCGCACCAGCTTGACCGAGCAGGCTGGCTTCAAGGTGGGCGACGAGGCGATCAAGGCGGGCTACGCGGTGTTGCCGTGGCGCGGCGATGCGGCGGTGATCTGCGCGGGCGCGTTGACCTTGCTGGAGCCGGACGGGCGCCAGATCGACGACCTTGACGGCAAGGTGCCGCTGCTGCTGCCGAAGACGCACAACGCCAAGGGCCTGGGCATCGAGCAGCAGTTCGCGTTTTCGTTCGCGTTCCTGCAACGCCTCGTGCGCACCGCGCGCAGCGTCGAGCGCGCGGGGGGCAAGGTGTTGATCGTCGGTTTGCTCGACGATGAAGCCGCGGTGGCGAGTGTGCTGAACTACGTCTCGGTGGCGCCCCACAAGCCGATCGTCAAGCCAGGCGAAGGCCTGAGCGAGCTGGTTGGAAGCGGTGGTGAGATGAGCATGATGGTCGGCGGTCGCTCGCGTGTGCCGATCGTGTTCACGTGTGCCGCGCTGACGCGGGCGCTGCTCGCTCGCTTGGGCGTCGAGGCAGAAGCGGCCCGAGCGTGGGTGTTCGAGGCTGGCGAGCGACCGGAGCCGGCTGCCGTGGCGCAAGCTGAACTGTGCGTCGAGATCGTGACCGAAACGGTGCCGGCGACCAACGTCGTGGCCGTGCTGCGCGGCAGCGACGCGGACCTGAGCCAAGAAGCGGTGGTGTTCTCCGCGCATTTGGACCACATTGGCCAGCGCATCGACGGCAACGTGTTCAACGGTGCCGACGACAACGCTTCGGGCAGCGCTGGCATGTTGGAGATCGCGCAAGCGTTCGCGCAAAACGACGACAAGCCGCGGCGCTCGGTGATCTTCTTGTCGGTGTCGGGCGAGGAACTCGGCCTTTGGGGCTCAGCTTGGTTTGCCGAGCACCCGACGTGGGAAGCGAGCAAACTGGTCGCCAACGTCAACACCGACATGATCGGCCGCGGTGGACCCGACGCGGCGCTCGGTCAAGTGATGCTGACGCCGAGCTACAAGCACCCGCAGTACTCGTCGATGGCGCGCGCGGCGGCCGAGGCGGCTTCGCAGATTGGTCTCGAGCTGATCGCGGAGGACAAGTTCTACGCCCGCAGCGATCACTACAACTTCGTCAAGAAGGGCATCCCCGCCGTGTTCTTGTGCTGCGGCGGCGAGCACGAGGACTACCACCAGGTCACCGACCACGCCGACCTGCTAGACCCCGAGCAGATGGAGAAGACCGCGCGCCTGGCGTTCTACGTCGGCTGGACCATGGCGAACGCGCCGGTCCGCCCCGCCGTCATCGGCCGCTGCGATGGCTGGCTCGGCGACCCCGTGAAGAAGAAGGCGCGCTGACCGGGACGAATGTGACCGGGACGAATGTGTCTGACCAGAAACTAAGCCACCTCGACCTCGCCTTCTGACAGAGTGACATCCAGGCCAAGTCTGCGCAGTCCGCTGACGTGCTTGTTGATGATACGCTGGCGTTCGATGCGGTCGAAGTAGTCGGCGCCCGGTTCGCGGTAGTCGACGTTGTCGCGAAGGATGAAGTAGACGGCGGTGAGGATGGATGCAGCGACGGCAACGATCGCTTTCTTGGGCCCCCGCCGAGATTTGAGCCGTACGAACTGGGAGCGAAGATAGGTGTCCTTGGAGCGTGCAGCTCCCCAAGCCGCCTGAACGAGCATAGGCTTCAGCCAGGTGTTGCCCTCCTTGATCGCCACAGAGCGTCGCTTGCCGGCGCTCTCGTCGTTCCGCGGGCAGAGGCCTGCCCAGGAGACGAAGTGACCGACAGTTGGGAAGGCCTTCATGTCGAGGCCGACCTCGGCGACGATCACTTCGGCGACGAGTTGTCCGACGCCGGGGATGGTCTGAAGTCTGTCGATGGTCGCGCGAAAGGGCTCGAGAAGCTGGTCGATCTCCTTTTCTGTCGATGTGACCTCCGTCTCCAAGCTGTCGATCAACCTCAGATGAAGCGCCAGCAGCTTCCGGTGATGGTCCCGAACTTTGCCAGTGGCCGCATCGAGAAGGTCCTCGCGTTTCGCCTTGACGCGCTTGGAGATCAGGCTGACCAGCATGGTGGGGTCGCTAGGAGTCTGCGTCACGGGAACGGACCGAAAGTCCTAATAGGCGCCGGCGCGGGCTAACGCCCAGCGGACGGCGTCGGGAGTTGGGACTTCAAAGACTGGTTGTACCGGACTGAAGTTGGTTCGGGATCGTCGATGGG
>JANPER010000228.1:0-18076 GCA_031423015.1 Planctomycetota bacterium
GACAGCTCGTCGAAGCCCTCGCCGCTCGACCAGGTCGACGGCGCGCCGCAGTACTCGGGATCGAACGCCGCGCGCAAGCGCATCGCCTCGATCAGCCCCGGCGCCTTCATGCGGTGGATCTTGCGCAGCGCCACGCCGAACGGCGCGCGGCCGCTCGTGCGTCGGCGCTGCGCGTGCTGGGGGCGCATGATCTCGCGCACCGTGGTCGCCGTCTTGCCGGCCACGAACCCGATGCCGCGGAAGAACGCCAGCACGAAGAACAGCGGCAGCAGCAGGATGCGGCCGTTGGACAGGCGCTTGTCGTAGAACGTGTAGAAGTTGAACGAGCGCTGCGAGTGCGGCAGGCGATGCAGCGGACGCATGCCAAAGATCTCGCGCAGCATGCGCCGGCGATCGGCGCGCAGTAGCTCGACGACGTCGGGCCCGAACACCGCCTCGATGCGTTCGTCGCGTTCGGGCGCGCCCGACAAGAAGTCGAGGGCACAGAACTCGGTGGTGCGATACGTAAGGCCCTTGCCGGGTGGCGACATCTTCTGCAGCGAGCGCCCGCTCATCTCCAGACTCCGCCGCTGCAACCAGTCGTGATACTCGCTCAGCTCCGCCTTGCTGGCAAACGGCCGTTGTGCCAGCGTCAGGCAGTGCCGGTTGTAGTCGGTCACGCGTTTGGCCGTCTCCACCGCGGCGCTCTCGGTGATGAAGCTGAACCACATGTAAGGTCCACTGAACACCGAGCCATCGCTCAGCGACAGCTTGCGCAGCCGCCGCCGATCCCTGCGCGCGCTATGCAGGTAGTTGACGCGCACGTTCTCCAGCGACGGGTTGGCGAGCAGTTGCTCGGTGGTCTTGACGTCGCTGGGGTGCAGCAACGCGCCGTCGAGGTAGTGCAGTTGCAGCAGACCAGCCTGATGGGCCTCGCTCTGCAGCAACGCGGGCATGGGCGGAGCCGGCCGACCGCAGCGCCCTTCACGCACCACGCGCATGGTGTCGACGATGGCCTCGGCCGCGATCGCCTGCGACACATCGGCGCGGAACACACGTTGCGCGAGAAACGCAGCGTCCGCCGCTTCGCGGCGCGACTTGAGCGAGTCGAGCATGCCGATGAAGCGCGCTTCGCTGGTGAGCTTGAACGCTTCCGAAGCCTCGCCCGCGAGTCGCTTGAGCCACCAACCGAGGCTCAGGAACACCGCGCACACGCTGCCGAGGATCACCAGCGGCGCGGCGACGAAGCGCTTGAGGAACAGGCCGGGGCCGCTCTCGGCGCCGACGATGGTGCGCACCAAGAAAAACAGGGCGCCGAACAGCAGCAGGCGCACGGCCGGGCGTTGACTCGCCTTCACCATCGCGGTGGCCACGCGATCGAGGAGCTGCGGCCCGGTGACGATGCCGTGCAGGTCGGCGAAGAACACCAGCCGGCTGCGCCAGCGCTCGAGGTAGAGCGCGATGCGATGCGCGAACGCCACCACGCGCGCGGCCGGGTCCGCCGGCATCTTGCGCAACGAGAAGTGGCGGATGATGGGCAGCGCGCGCACCACCGGCGCGCTCAGTACGCGCACCACGCGGTCGACGGCGTGCACGTCGCTGAGCGACAGGAGTTGCAGCAGGTCCTGCACGCGCAGGCCGTAGAGCGCCGCGATCGCGGTCTCGACCGGCACATCGCGTTCGATCGGTCGCGTCTTACGGGTTCGCTCGGCGGTCGGTGGTGTCTGTTCGAGCCGCGCCAGGAGCGCGCGGGCGCGTTCCACGAGCGTGACCGTGGCGAGGCCCTTCGCTTCGGCGAGCAGAAGGTGCTCACGTCGCAGGGCGCGGAAGCTCGCTTCGCGCGCCGACACCGTTCCCGTCATGGCGTCGCGTAGCGACAGGTGCTCGAAGAACACGAAGTTGCGGTTGACCAGCGGCGAGAAGCGGCGCACCAGGCCGTCCATCCCCTTTACCAAGAACAGCAGCAAGCGAAACAGGCGGAGCACGGGCTGCATCGCCTGTAAGTACCGCGCGAAGTAGGTGATGCGCATCAAGCGCAGCAGACGCACGAACACCAGGTCTTCGCTGCCGGTGGGCACCTGCACCGGCGCCAACGCCAACGCCGCCGGGATCGCCGGCAGCAAGTCGGTGAGCATGTGGCGCAGAAACCAACTCGTGCGCGCCGGCGCCAGGCTGAGCTTCAGCAGGAACTCGGCGACGAAGAACAGGCAGATGCTGCCGTCGACGATCTGAAACACCTGCGTCGTGGCCGGGCTCCAGTCGCGCCACGCTTCGAGGGCCAGTAGGGCAAAGACGACGGCGAGCAGCAGGAGACTGGTGATCTCCAGCCAACGTGCCCCGCGTCGCGTGAGCAGGACTTCGAGGCGGCGTTCCAGCACGCGATCGCAACGCATGCGCGCCGTGCGTGCGGCCATGCTGCGCAGTTGACGCTGGCGTTTCTGCGGCGCGATGGGATCACGCACGTGCGTGCCGCTGTCGGCCACCGTGTCGGCATGGCTTGGCGGCGGGCGCTTGGCCAAGCCGGCAAAGACCGCCTGGGTCTCCTCGAGCAGCAGGATCTTGTGCTCGAGGCGGAGGTCTTCTTCGCCAGTCGCCAGCGTGGCAAAGCGCTCGCGCGCTTCTTCCAAGCAACGCGCGGTGGGCTCGACGATCAGCAGGCGCCGCTGCAGCTCGGCGAGGGTCTTGGCCGCGTCGTCGTGCAGGCGCGCCAAGCGATAGAGCGCGCGCTGCTCGGCCAAGTCGAACAGCGCGGCGGCGTCGTGGTCTGGGCGCGCGGTGGCGAGGCGGGTCTCCACGCGCACGCCGGCGAAGCTCGCGGCCTCCACCGCCAGTTGCAGCGCGGGCGACGCTTGCGCGCCCTGGCTCTGCCGGCGCAGGAACGCCAGCTCCGTGCGGTCGAGGTCCCAACGGGTGGCGGGATCCGTGGCCACCGCGGCGCGCGCGTGCGCCAGCGCAGCGGCCAATTCGAGCGGCTCACTTCCAGGCTCCTGCAGCAGGCGGCGCAGCGCGTCGAGCGCGGTCACTGGCGCAAGGCTACCGGAAGGGTCACGTTTGCACGAAGCTCGCGTTGACTCAGTTCGTGGCGAGCTGCGCGAGAAGTTCGCGGCTGAGTTCGCGGGCGAGGGCGTCGTCGTCGCTTGCCGTGGGGCAGCGCGCGCCGGCTTGGCGTCGCGCTGGTGCCCAGATCGGATCGGGGAAGTGGCTGTCGTCGTGCCAGCGCGGGATCACGTGCCAATGCACGTGCGGCGTGACGTTGCCGAGACTCGCGAGGTTGATCTTGTCCGGGTGGTAGACCTTCCGTACGGCGCGTTCGACCGCGAACACCACACGCATGATCTCGGTTTGTTCGCTGGCGACGAGGTCGGTCATCTCGCGCGCGTGGCGGTTGATTACAACGCGGCAGAACCCAGGAAAACGCGCGTCGTCGATGCGGACGACGCGGCAGGTTGCGCTTCGCCAGAGTTCTTCGCCGCCGGGGTCATCGCATAGCTCGCAGGCCATGCGCGTCATCTTGCAGGGGGCGGTGCGACGGGTCCACCACGCGGTCCGGCACGCGCTCGCGGCACAAACCAGCGACGCGCAGCACGTAGTGTGATCCTTCGATCGCTGCGTCAGCCGCCCCACACGACGAACGCCGCCCACTGGCTCGGGTGCGCCGCTGTGCCGCCCTGACGCAGTCGCAGGAGCTGCGTGGCGCGCAGCGCCGCTGCCGGCGACAGGCCGTCCTGCAACAGCGCGCGGTAGAAGTCGAGCATCAACGCGCGCGCGCCCTGGTCGCCGACCCGCCAGTTGGCGACGACGACGCGCGGCGCCCCCGCCGCCATGCAGGCACGCACGAGGCCGAGGATGCCCTCGCCGGTGACCACGCGGCCGCGGCCGCTCTCGCAGGCCGACAGCACGACGAGGTCGGTGTCGAGGTCGAGACGCGCGACGTCGTCGAGGGTGAGCATCTCGCCGCCCGCGAGAACGAGGCCGCTGAGCCGCGGCCGCTCGTCGTCGATGTGGCCATGGCAGGCCAGGTGAAGTGCGCGCAGGCGACCCCCAGCGAGCGCCTGAGTCAAGTCGCTTGCGCACGCGTGCGCGCGGGTGAGCACGGTGCTGCGCGTCTCGCCGAACAGCTCCGCCAGCGCGCGCACTTCGTCGCCGCTGCCGGGCAGGCGCGGCAGAGCCTTGAGCCCGCGCAGGCTCAGCTCGCGCGCGCCGCGGGTTGCGGTCGCGTCCGCCGCGTCGGGGTCTTCGCCGGGGTAGATCGGGTCGCCGAGTGCGACGAGGCGTTCGCCCGGCGTCGCCGGCGCGCCAGCGAGCGACAGGTACACCGTGGCCGAGGGCACGTAGGCGACCTCGAAGCGCTCGATCAGGCGCTCGCGCTGCTCGCCGTCGGCGCGCAGCAGTGCCGCAAAGGGCAGGAACGACAGTGCCCCGTCCGGCGCCAGCAGCAGCCGACTGTGGCCGGCAAGGCGTGACTCGAGGGGACGTACGAGCAAGTCGTAGAGCGCGGTTGCCGGCGCGGCTTCATCGCTCTGCGGATGTTGCAGCAGGCGAAGCCATGCCTCGGCCCGCTTGTTGATCTCGCCGGCGGTACCGAGGTCGACGATGTCGGCTGCTTCGCGCCCGATCACCAGCGCCAAGGCCTTCTCTTGGCCCAGCAAGTAGGCGACGAAGGTGGTGTCTTGCGGCAACGCCGCCTGCAGTTGCGCGAGAGTGATCGGCTGCGGGAAGACGACCTCCGCGGTGCGGCGGGCCGCGCGCTGCAGACGCGCCACGGCGTCTTCCAGGTCGCGGTACGCGACATCGAGGGCGACGCGGGCGGTGGCGTGCTCCTCTGCGTCAGGCCTCGCGCGCGCGAGCTGCGTGCGTGCCGCCTGCACGCCGCCGCGGGCCTTCGCCTCCGCCGCGAGGAGATCCGCGGGCGCCCGCGCCGCGAGCAGCGCGGAGCGGTTCTGCACCTGCTCGGCCAGCAGCAGGGCGCGCCCCGCCTCGACGCAATGGAACGCAGTGGCGAGCACCGGCCCTGAGGCCCGCTGCTCGTCGGCCAGCAACGCCCGCGCGCTCACCAATGCACACTCGGCGGCGCGCGTTGGCAGGCGGCGTGTTTCTGCT
Source organism: Planctomycetota bacterium (assembly GCA_031423015.1). Taxonomy (GTDB): domain Bacteria; phylum Planctomycetota; class UBA1135; order UBA1135; family UBA2386; genus DATGPD01. The sequence continues at coordinate 5,080 of JANPER010000228.1, forward strand.
CCGGCGATCTCGCCGAGGCCGCGGGCCTCGGCGAGGCGGAGGTCCTGATACTGCCGGGCGGCCGCGAGCGCCTCGGCGTGCTGGCCGAGACGCTGGCGCGCCTCGGCGATGTTGCCCCAGGTGATCGCGATGTCGATGCGATGGCCCAGCTCCTCCTCCTCGGCGAGGGCCGACTCGAACGCAGCGAGCGCGTCCCGATGCCGCCCCGCTTTCGCGTGGATCAGGCCGATGTTGTCGCGCGCCGTCGCCGCGCCGGCGCGGCTGCCAAGCTCCTGCTGCAGCGCGAGAGCGCGTTCCTGCTCTGCCAGCGCCTCGTCGGGGCGGCCCATCGACAGCAGGCACGAACCGATGTTGCCGACCAGCGCGGCGCTGCCCAGGCGGTTGCCGGTGCGCTCGGTGATGGCGAGGGCCCGGCGGTAGTGATCGAGTCCCTCGTCGAACCGCCGCAGCTCCACCAACACCAAGGCGATGTTGTTGAGCGAGGCCGCAATGCCGTGCGGATCCTTCGCCGCCTCGCTGAGCTGCAACGCGCGGCGATGCAGATCGAGGGCTCGCTCGGGCTGGCCGAGGCGCGCATGCACGATCGCCAGCGCGTCGAGGTTTCCGTCGATGCCCGACGTGTTGCCAGCTGCCTCGTTGCGAGCGAGCGCCGCCTCCAGCAGCTCGAAGGCGCGCGCGTAGTCGCCGAGCGCGGCGCACGCCAGACCGAGATTGCCCAGCGCGGTGGTCTCCTCGTCGTGCTGCCCGAGCGCACGCCATTGCGCGAGCGCCTGCTCGTGGCAGGCGCGCGACGCCGCGTACTCGCCGAGCTGTGTGTGCAAGTCGCCGAGCTGGCCCAGGCAGCTCGCGGCCCCGGCGCGGTCGCCCAGGCTTGCGTAGCGGCGCTGCGCCTCGCGGCAGGCGTCGCACGCCGCAGTCATGCGTCCTGCCTCCGCCTCGCACCGCGCCGTCCATCGCCACGCAGTCGCCAGAAGTTCGCCCTGGCCGAGTGCATCGAACTCGGCACGCGCCCGCGCCAGCCAGAGCAGCGCCGCATCCGGTCGACGCGCACGCTGGTGCGCGGTGGCGACGCTGAGCAACATCGCGGCCGCCTCGCGCGGCGCCGCTGCTGCCACCAGCTCGGCGTGCGCGCGCTCGAACAGCGCGACCGCGACGTCGTGGCGGCCGCGGAAGCCCTCGATCGTGCCCTGCTCTTCCAGCGACTTCGCTGCCGGCACCGGGTCATCGCGCGTGACGTGCACCTGCCGGGCCCGCTCGCTGAATTCGAGCGCGCGCACGAAGTCGCCACGCCGAACCTGTAGTGCGGCCAGGCCCGCGAGGCTGAGCGCGACCTGCTCCGAATGTTCCGCGCGCGTGTGCAGCGCGAGACCGCGCTCGTACTCCGCGATCGCCGCGTCGACGTCGCCGACGCGCATGGCCGAGTTGCCCGCACCGATCGCTGCCTCCCCGGCCGCATCGAGCCAGCCGATGTGCTCGGCGGCGGCGGCGTTGTTGCGGTGCGCGGCCAGCGCCTCGGCATGGCGGTCGCTCTTCGCCAGCGCCTCGGCGCGCAACATCGACAGGCGCAGTTCGGCGAGCGTGGGCGCCTCGGTCGCCGCAGCAACGTCCGGCACCGCGGCCAGGACGTCGGCCCAGCGTTCGCCCTTCTGTGCCGCCAGCGCATTCTCCAGGGAGTGCCGCACTTGCAGTTCACGCGCGCGCGCCTCGCCGTCGGCAGCGGCGAACCGTCCCACCAGCGCCGGCAACTGGGCGTAGGCCGCGTGCTCACGCGCCAGCTCGGCGAATGCCCCTGCCGCGGCGAGGAGCGCCTCGTCTGCGGATGCGACCAGCGCTCGGCCGAGGAGCGAGTCGACGACCGCGAAGGCGTCGGCGCGCGGCGTCGCGAGTACCGCACGCAGTTCGTCGGCGTTGTTCACGGCGTGCGCGCGCAGCACGCGCACGGCCAACGCCTCCGCGTCGGCGGCTTCCGGCCCCTTCCGCATCTGCACCGGGTCCTGCGCTGCAACGGGTGACAACAGCGCCAGGGCCGCGATGGTCGCAGAGCGCACGCACGCGTGCATGTCAGCGACCCTGCCCGGCGCGGCGGTCGATCCGTGCGCGCAGCGCGCCCGCTTCGCGTGCGCCGAGTCGGTCGAGGACCCAGAGCAGCGTCTCCTCGGCCACCGCGTCGCCGGGCACTTCGGACAGGTGCGCGCGCAACGCTGCCTCGGCCTCCGCCAGGAAGCCCTGGCGTAGCGCGAACTGCGCGAACAGCAACGCGCGCAGGTGCGGCGTCAGGCTCTCGATCGACGCCCTCGCGGCGTGGAGTGCTGCGACCTCCGCCGGCGCCGCCCGGCTGAACGAGGCGCGCGCTTCCTCGCGTCCCGCTGCACCTTCGCCGACCACTTCGCACAGGCACATCGCGTCGGGCGCGAGCGGGGTCTGCTCCGCCGGCCACGCGAGCAGCGACCCCGTCGCGCGACCCGACCACAGCGGTGTGCCGTCTGCCCGTAGCACGCTCACCTGCCATTCGCTCACACCGACGGCGTCCTCCCAGCGCAGCGCCGGCCGCTCGTCGATCACCTTGCCGACCGGGGCGAGCAGCGCCACGCCACCGCGCTGCAGGGTCTGGCCCGGAGCGAGGCGCTCGCGGTGCAGGAGCGGCGCGAAGCCGGCGAAGTGATCTGGCTCGAGCCGGACCAGCTCAGCCGCAGCGGCGAGCAGCGCGCGGTCACTGTCCGCCCCGACGCGCCTTTCGAGGTCGCGTCGCAGCCAGAGCAGCAGCAGGGTCATGGCGGCAACGAGCAGGGCCGCAACCGTGGCTAGGCGCGCCAGGCGACGGCGCGAGCCATCACCGGCCAGACGGCGGTCGCTCTGTAGACCGGCAACCGCCGCGACGACGCCACGACACGTGCCGCAGCGCGCGAGATGTGCCTCCAGTCGTGCCCTTTCCTGACTCAGCACGACGCCCTCCGCCATGCGCACCAACTCGTTGGTGTCGGGGCACGGTCCCGCTTCGAGGTCGGTGGCGGCCGCTTGCTGCCTTGCCAGCGCGCGCAGCCGCTGCTCGTCGTCAGCGCGCTTTGGCGGAGCCATGGTCGAGGCCTTCACGCCCTGTGGGTGGCGGTGTGCCGCCAGGAGTTGCCAGTTGCGCGCCGACCACGTCGCGCAGCACATCGCGCAGATCGCTCGCGTCTGGCCACGCGCCCGCCGTGCGGCCGAGCTGTGCGTCGATGGTCGTGCGGATCTTCGCCACCGCTTTGTCGAGGATGCGGCTCACTCGCGGCGGGCCGACACCGAGCAGCACGGCGATCACCTCCTGCTTCAGGCCATCGCCGTACTTGCAGGCGACTGCGATCCGCTCGCGATCGGTCAGCGTCTGCCACGCCGCGCGCAGCGCGTGGCTGAAGTGCGTGCCGGCCTCGATCGAGTTCGCGCGTGCGGCGGGGTCCTCACGCGCCGGGGCCAGAAGCTCTGGCGCGCAAGACGGCAGCGGTCGCGCGCGCCGCTCCCGCGCCAGAGCGCGCAGGGCGACGATCGCCAGCCAGCCGAACAGGCTGCCGCTGCCGTCGTAGGTGCCAAGCCGCGTGCGCGCACCGGTGGTGCCAGGCGCGGCAATCAGGTCGCCCGGCAGCGAGTCGGTGATCTCGTCGGCGAGCTGATCGGGCGCGCCGGCCTGCCGCAGCAGTCCGCGCACGCGCGGCAGGAAGTGCGCGGTGAAGGCCTCCCAGGCGCCGGGCAGGCCGTCGTCGCAGGCGAGCGCGAGGTAGAGGTCGGTCGCCGCGGCGCGCGCGAGTTCGCGCGACAGATGTGGCGGGGTCGGTGCCACACCCGCGCGCTGCAGCCTGGTCCGGACGTGCTGCAGCGCGTGCTCGGCGTAGCGCGCAAACGGCAGCGGGAACTCGCCGTAGCGGGCGGCGCCGGCGGCGAACGCTTGCTGGAGCAGGCGTTCGTCGCGGCGGCGCAGGCGTGGGTGGCGAGACGGCCTCGGCATGGGCGGTGGAAGGGCGGGATCCTACCGGAGCCGGGTGTCGCCGGAACTCGCTGGTTGGCGCGAGGCAACTCTGAGGTGCACCGGGCTACACGCAGGCATGCGTCGCCGCTCGCCTTTCGGTCTCACTCACACGTCGATTCGGTGCAAGGCAAGCGGTGGAAAGGCGGCGCACGTGCGTCGGCCCTTCGGTGTGTTGCCTCTGGGGCTCGCTATCTGGAGCGCAGCGCCGGCTCGCGCTCAGGTGGACTGGGAGCGGAAGATCGTGCTGCCGCCACTCACAGGTCACGCCATGGCAACGGATACGGTGCGGGGTCGGGTGGTCCTGTTCGGCGGCGGGTACTCCGGCTCTGCGGCCATCGACGATACCTGGGAGTGGGACGGTTCGACGTGGACCTACCGGAGTGTCGCCACGAGGCCTTCCCCTCGCTCTGGCCCCGCCATGGCGTTCGACTCCGTGCGCGGGCGGACCGTCCTGTTCGGCGGCAGATCCCGCACGGGCATCCTCGCGGACACGTGGGAGTGGGACGGGACTGCGTGGACTCAGCTCGCGCCCGGCGCGAGTCCCCCGCCGCGGCAGGGCCACGGCATGGTCTTCGACTCCGCACGAAACCGGATCGTCTTGTTCGGGGGATACAGCGGGTCCGCCGGGATCTATCTGTCCGACACATGGGAGTGGGACGGCGCGACCTGGACGCAGGTCTTCCCGGCGCAAAGTCCCTCGCCACGCGAGACTCCCCTGGCCTTCGATGCTGCGCGCAGTCGGACGGTGCTGTTCGGCGGAACAAGCTCGAACGGCACCTTTATGGGAGACACCTGGGAGTGGGACGGCACCAACTGGCTGCAGCGAACGCCAACGCAGGCTCCGTTCGCGCGGCACGCCAGGGCGATGGCCTTCGACCCGCAGCGGAGCCGCGTCGTGCTCTGCTCGGGCGGGGGTTCTGGCTTGCCCGGGGCTGACACCTGGGAGTGGGACGGGACCAACTGGACGCTGCGCAACACCAACCAGGTGATGCGGCGCGGCAGTCAGCAGATGGCCTACGACCCGGTCCAGCAGCGGTTGATCATGTATGGGGGCTCGTTCTCCGACGGCGGCCCGCGGGTGCCCTTCGCGGTCCAGGCCTGCTCCGACACTCAGGCGTGGAACGGGACGAACTGGGTCCAGGTCGATGGCCACACCTCGCCGCCAAGGCGTCCGAACCAGTTGACGTTCGATCCGGTCGCCGGCCGGGTCCTGCAGGTGACTGCCGAAGGCTCCTATGCGACCGCCATGCTGACCTGGCACTGGGTCGGGGATCGATGGGTTCAGCGGCAGCCGGTGATGAGTCCGTCGGAGCGACAGTTCTCGAGCCTGGCCGCCGATCCGGTGCGGCAGCGCGTCGTGCTTTTCGGCGGGGCGATCCCAACCAGTTCCTTGCCTCCCTTGAACGAAACCTGGGAATGGGACGGCACGACATGGCTGCAACGGACGCCGGCGCAGCGTCCCACACCGCGGGCGTGGGCTGCCATGGCCTTCTGTGCCAACAACAGCAAGCTGGTCCTGTTCGGCGGCTACGACCCGAACGTGAACACCTACGGCGACACCTGGGAATGGGACGGCAGCAATTGGAGCCAGCGCAATCCGGCTCAGAGTCCGGCAGCGCGGCGTGAGCACGTCATGGCCGGCGATCGCCGCCGGGGTGTCGTCGTGCTCTTCGGTGGCTACACCGGAAACAACACCCTCGGCGACACTTGGGAATGGGACGGCAGCAACTGGCTGCAGCGCAGCCCAGCGCAGAGCCCACCGGCACGAGTCGAAGCAGCAATGACGTACGATGCGGCGCGACAGCGCATCGTGCTCGATGGTGGCAATACCAATGGCAGTGGTGCTCTCTCCGACACCTGGGAGTGGGATGGCACCAACTGGACCCAGCGCGCGCCAGCGACCAGGCCGCCGACACGAGTCGGTCACGCAATCGCCTTCGACGAGGGTACCGGCCACGTCGTGCTCTACGGTGGCGGCGAGGCAGTCACCTGGGAGTACGGTCCCAGAACCCCCGCGACGTTCACGTCGTACGGCAACGGTTGCACCGGCTCAGCCGGTACACCGACACTCGCCGCCGCCGACCTCTCGCTGCCGTGGATCGGCGACACCCTCACCCTGCGCCTCACCAACCTGCCGGCGACTGCGCCCGGCACGATGCTCGTCGGCGAGTCCAACACGGCATGGGGGAACGTCGGGCTGCCCTTCGACCTCGGCTTCCTCGGCATGCCCGGGTGCCCGCTGCTCACCCCGCCGACGCTGCTCGTACCCGTCACCGCCAGCAGCGGCGTCGCCACGCTCGGCTTGCCGATCCCCAACGTCCAGGGCTTCGTCGGCGGCCGCTTCTACTGCCAGGGCCTCGTGCTCGATCTGCCGGCCAACGCGCTCGGCGTCACCGCCAGCAACGGCGGCGCGAGTCGGATCGGGGGAAGGTAGGACCAACCCATGAAGACCTCGCTCGTGTCAGTCTCCGGGATCGCGACGCTCGCGGTCGCGGTGTCGTTCTGGTGCCTCGGACGGCCGTCGCCGTCGCATCCCACCGCTCACCCCGCCACGCCGACCGCGCACGCTGCTGGTGCGAAGCTGCTCGGACGCCTGCCGGTGGCGTTCGTGCCGAACCTCGGGCAGTGGGAGCACGCGGCGAGTTACGTCGCGCGGATCGGGGCGATGACCGTGTTCCTTGGGGAGACTGGTGGACCTTCACGCTGGTGGAGCCGGCGGCAGACAAGAAGGAGCACGCCGCGCGCGGCGTCGCGGTGCGGATGACCTTCGCCGGTGCGAGCACGCCAACGCTCGTCGCGGAGGAGCGCTTGCCCGGACGCCACAACTACTTCCTCGGCAACGAACCGACGCGTTGGCGCAGCGACGTGCCGCTCTACGCATCGGTGCGCTACCGCGAGGTGCAACCCGGCGTCGACGTGCGCGCGCGCGAGCACGACAGGCACTTCGAGTACGACCTGCTCCTGGCGCCGGGTGCCGACCTCGATCCCGTCGAGATCGCAGTCGAAGGCATCGAGCGGATGCGCGTCGAGGGTGACGCGCTAGTGATGGAAACCCAGCTCGGGCCCGTGCGCATGCCAGCACCGTTGAGCTGGGAGGAGGGGCCGTCGGGCAAGAAGAGCCTGATCCCGTGCCGCTACGTGTTGCGGGGTGACAACGTTCCTGGGGGAGTCTGCCGCTTCGGCTTCGAGGCGCCCGGGCGTCAACCCGGCTGGGCGCTCGTCGTCGACCCGGGGCTCGTGTGGTCGACCTTCCTCGGCGGAGGGGCGGGCGGCGAGTTCGTCTCCACCCTCGCCCTCGACGCGCAGGGCGCGGCCACCCTCGCCGGGAATACGAGCTCATCCGATTTCCCGACCACGCCCGGCGCCTTCGACAGGACTCACAACGGCAGCACGCCGTTTGACGATGACGCCTTCGTCACGCGGCTCTCCCCATCTGGGTCGAGCCTCGTCTACTCGACGTTCCTCGGGGGGCCGGGCTGGGACCAAGCCAATGCCGTGGCGCTCGACGCCGCGGGCGAGGCCACCGTCGCCGGGGACACCGCCTCCACCAGCTTTCCGACCACGGCCGGCGCTTTCGATACGAGCTACAACGGCGGCGTCGGCGTCAATGGCGGTGACGCGTTCGTCACCCGGCTCTCGCCGACGGGCTCGAGCCTCGTCTACTCCACCTTCCTCGGGGGAACGGGCAGGGACGTTGCCAATGCCATCGCGCTCGACGCCGCGGGCGCGGCCACCGTCGCGGGGGAAACCGAGTCCGCCGCCTTTCCGACCACGCCCGGCGCCTTCGACGCGAGCTTCAACGGCGGCCTCAATGACGCTTTCGTCACCCGGCTGTCGCCGACGGGCTCGAGCCTCGTGTACTCGACGTTCCTTGGCGGGACGGGCCGCGACACGGGTCGCGCCCTCGCCCTCGACACGCAGGGCGCGACCACCGTCGCAGGGGACACCACTTCCACCGACTTCCCGACCACGCTCGGCGCGTTCGACACGAGCTTCAACGGCGCCTTCGATGGGTTCGTCGCCCGGGTCGCACCAACAGGCTCGAGCCTCGTGTACTCGACCCTCCTCGGCGGGACGGGCGGCGACACCGCCTGGGCCCTGGCAGTCGACGCGCAGGGCACGGCCACCGTCGCGGGGGCGACCTCCTCGACCGACTTCCCGACCACATCCGGCGCCTTCGACACGAGCTTCAACGGAGGCAACTACGACGCCTTCGTCACCCGGCTCTCGCCGACCGGATCGAGCCTCGTCTACTCGACGTTCCTCGGGGGAGGGGGCGGGTCCGGCGACGAGGCCCGTGCCCTCGCCCTCGACGTACGGGGCGCGGTCACCGTCGCCGGGACTACGGCCTCCACCGACTTCCCGACTACGCCCGGCGCGTTCGGCACGAGCAACAACGGAGGCCCGTACAACCTCGACGCCTTCGTCACCCAGCTCTCGCCGACAGGGTCAAACCTCGTGTACTCGACGTTCCTCGGGGGAGCCGGCGTTGACGCTGGCCGCGCCCTCACCCTCGACGCGCAGGGCGCGGCCACCGTCGCCGGGCTTACGAGCTCCGCCGACTTCCCGACCACCCCGGGCGCCTTCGACACGAGCTTCAACGGCAGCAGCACCAACGACCTAGACGCCTTCGTCACCCGTCTCGACATGCTGCCAACGGGCGTCGCCGCGTTCGGCCGCTCGAGCCCCGGCTGCACTGGGCCGCTCGCGATCTCGGTCACGTCGATGCCGCGGGTCGGCAACGCGGGCTTCGCGCTGACCTGCGGCAACGCGCCACCGAATACCTCGGGTCTGCTCGCGCTGACCGGCAACAGCTTCGCGAGCCCCGTCGTCGTGCTCGGCGCCGAGATTTGGGTCGACCCGACGCTGGTGTTCATCCAGCTCCCCGCGACCAGCAACAACGTCGGCGCCAGCGAAATGAACCTACCGATCCCCAACGGCAGATGGCTACGAGGCACGCGCCTCTTCGCGCAGTTCTTCTGGGCCGGCCCAACCTCGCCGCCTCCCTGCCCGCCGCAGGGCCTCTCGGCCTCGCACGCGCTCGAGTTCACGATCCAGCCCTGATGTCCCCTCTCGGGAGAACAACGATGAAGACCTTGCTCGTGTCAGTCTCTGCGGTTGCGACGCTCGCGGCCGCGGTGTCGTTCTTGTGCATCGGACGGCCGTCGCCGTCGCACCCCACCACGCCGACGCCAAACGTTGAAGGCACGAAGCTGCTCGGACGCCTGCCGGTCGCGTTCGTGCCGAACCTCGGCCAATGGGAGCACGCGGCGAGCTACGTCGCGCGGATCGGGGCGATGTCCGTGTTTCTCGAGCAGAAGGGGTGGACGTTCACGCTGGTGGAGCGGACGGCGAAGAAGGAGATCGAGAACGCATCCGCGCGCGGCGTTGCCGTGCGGATGAGGTTCAGCGGCACGAGCGCGCCTGTGCTCGCGGCGGAGGACCAACTCCCCGGCCGACACAACTACTTCCTCGGCAACGACCCGTCGCGCTGGCGCAGCGACGTGCCGCTCTACGGTGCGGTGCGCTATCGCGACGTGCATCCAGGCGTCGACGTGCGCGCGCGCGAGCATGACGGACACTTCGAGTACGATCTGCTGCTGAAGCCCGGTGCAGACCTCGAGCCCGTCGAGATCGCTGTCGAAGGCGTCGAGCGCATACACCTCGACGGCGAAGGTGCCCTGGTGATGGAGACACAAGTAGGACCGGTGCGCATGCCAGCACCGATGAGCTGGGAAGAGGATCCGTTGGGCGAGAAGAGTCTGGTTGCTTGCTACTACGTGTTGCGCGGCGAGAACCGCTTCGGCTTCGAGGTGGCCGGGCGCCGGCCAGGCTGGGCTCTGACCGTGGACCCGGGGCTCGTGTGGTCGACGTTCCTTGGGGGGACGGGCTGGGAGCAGGCGGTCAGTGCCCTTGCCCTCGACGCGCAGGGCGCGACCACCGTCGCGGGGGAAACCGGATCCGCCGACTTCCCCACCACGCTCGGCGCCTTCGACACGACCTACAACCTCTCCCCGGACGCCTTCGTCACTCGGCTTTCGCCGACAGGCTCGATCCTCCTCTACTCGACGTTCCTCGGTGGTGGGATGAGCGACGACTATGCAACGGCCCTTGCCCTCGACGCACAAGGCACGGCCACCATCGCGGGGAGGACTTCCTCCGCCGACTCCCCGACGACGCCCGGCGCCTTCGATACGAGCTACAACGACGGCGGCGCCGACGCCTTCGTCACCCGGCTCGACATGCTACCCACCGGTGTCGCCGCGTTCGGGCGCTCATCGCCCGGGTGCACCGGTCCGCTTGCCATCTCCGTGACCTCGATGCCGCGCGTCGGCAACACAGCCTTCGCGCTCACCTGCGGCAACGCGGCACCGAACGCGATGGGTCTGCTCGCTCTGGCAGCCGCAGGCCTCGCGACGCCGATCCCGGTGCTCGGCGTCGACCTCTGGCTCGATCCGTTCAGCGCCTTCTTCGTGACCTTCGGCGCCAACAGCGACGCGCGTGGCGCCTGCGAGTTTGCACTGCCGATCCCGAACCAGCCTTGGTTTGCGCGCAGGCGCCTCTTCGCGCAGTTCGTCTGGGCGGGCCCCACCTCCCCGCCACCCTGCCCGCCGCTGGGCTTGTCGGCCTCGAATGCGCTCGACATCACGATCCAGCCGTGAGGCCCCGCTCGGGAAGAGAACGATGAAGACGGGGTGATTGGCCGCCGGCCGAGATGATGAGCCGGGAACATAATGCCTGACGATCATCATGTGGCGGGACCGCGTCTACCCGCCACACCAGACGCGGTGGCCAACCTACGGCGCAGCACGGAAGCAGAAGCTGCTGCGCGACCACGCCGCGACGGTCTTCGAGGATGTCTGCCGCGCGCACTTCCGGGCGTGACGACGTAGTCACGGCGTGGCAGCGCAGGCGGTTCACGTCAGAAGTTGGCGCGTCGAGCTCAGTCGATCCGAAACAAGTAACCGTCGTTGTTGGCGCTGTAGGTCCGGTCGAACGCGCCCGCACTCACCGGCAGGTCCGCCGACCTCGTCCAGCCACCGGCCAGCACCGACCCCAGTGCGTTGACGGCCAGACATCGGCCCGTCTCGCCCGCGCTGCCGCCGAACAAGGTGGAGTAGATCAGCTGCTGCGATGCAGGGCGCGTCAGGTCGAGGATCGCGACGAACGCGTCCCATGAACCCGCATTCAGTCGCTGGAAGGCGTCTGCAGTCGTCGGGAACAGGATGGATCTCCCGCTAGTCGACTCCGTGCTCTCGCCGGCGAGGTACACGCGGCCGTTGGCCAGCCCGACGCCGTACGCGCCTTCACCGCCGGTGCCGCCCAGCAATGTCGAGTAGACCAGGCCCGCAGCTCCCGACAGGTTCGGGTCGATGACCGTGAGGAACGCATCGCTGCCGCCCTTGTGGCTCGGCTGGTAGGCATTGGTCGTCGTTGGGTAGGTGGTGTCGCCGGTCGAGCTGCACAGGTAGGCGCGGCCGTCGGCGCCGAGAGCGATGCCGCTGGGCGACAGGTTGTTGCCATTGGCATTCTCCAGGATCGTCGCGTAGCGCAGGTCGGCTGCACCCTGACCCAGCGGCGCGATGCGGGCGTAGAAGTGCATGTAGCAGTTCGGCTTCTTCTTGCTCGCCGAGGCGCCGACGTGGAAGGCGTTCGGCGTCGTGGGGAAGCGCGCGTACCCGTCGATCTGCCACGTCGTTCCCGTGCAGTGAGCGTGGCCGAGGCCGTCGACAGCGATCCCCCAGCCGAGGTCGGAGACGCCGCCGCCGATCAGGGTGCTGTAGAGGAGATCGCTGGCGCCGCCGCCGTTGGGCGCTATGCAAACCAGGACCGCATCGTTCGCGCCTGCACTGGTGGCCCGGTAGGCGCCGGGCGTCGTGGGGAAGCCGGCGTTGCCGGTGCCGGTGATGTAGGCGACCTGGAAGCTGCCGCTCTGGTGGATGGCGATGCCGCGGAACTCGTCCTGGTTGGGCCCGCCGAAGTAGGTGGCGTAGTCGAGGTGACTGCCGTCGGCGGCAAGGATCGCGAAGAAGCCGTCGGCGGCGCCACCGCCGAAGGTGGGCTGGCAGGCACCCGGCGTCACGGGGAAGTCCGGGGAGATCGTGATGCCGGACAGGAACACGCGCCCCGTCGAGTCGAGCGCCAGGCTGTAGCCGTCGCATGCATCGCTGCCGCTGCCACCGAGGTAGGTGCTCCAGAGCAGCGTCGAGCCGTCGGCGGAGATCTTCGCGGCGAACGCATCGCCGGTGCCACCCATGGCGCCCTGCATCGCGTTCGCGGTCGGGAAGTCGACCGACGACGTGAGTCCGGACACGACGGCGTTGCCAGCGGCGTCGAACTCGCAGTCGTACACGATGTCGTTCCCCGCGCCGCCGAGGTAGGTGCCGAAGGCCAGCACCGGATCGATCACCAGCGGCAGGCCAGCATCATGGGCGCCGACGGTGAAGCCGAACTGATCGGGCGCGAAGATCGCGAAGGCGACGGCGACGGCGTGCCGCTCGCCACCGCGCTCCTGCCACGCCACGGGGGCCGCGTGCACGATCCTCTGCGCGCCCGAGCCGTGGAACAGCCGGCCATGCTCATCCAGATGGACCGGCCCGGTGGCTTGCATGCGAATGGCGTTGGGGTCCGCATGGGCGGCGAGCAGGAGGTCGTACTCCAGACGCCCCTCGCGGCTGCGCCAGCGCAGGTCGATGCCCGGCAGAACGTCACGCGCCAGCAAGCTGCCCGCATGCGGCACATCGTGCAGCCACCTGGTCGGGTCGTTGCCGATCAGGTAGTTGCTGTGACCCGGCAGCCGGTCCTCGGCTTGCAAGCGCGCGCTCTCGCTCGCGCCGACCACGCGCAAGGTCGTGGTGCCAGCGGCCTGTTGGATCTCGGCCGTGCCGCCCCGCAGGTGCAGCGTGGCCCCGGCCGCGCGGGCGAGGAACTCGCAGCCCGAGGCCGATTGGCCGTGGTTCGGCTCGAAGACGAGCGGCGCCGGCGATTGCGACACGAGAGCGG
>JANPER010000229.1:0-5160 GCA_031423015.1 Planctomycetota bacterium
CACCGTCCTCGTCAGCGTGACCACCGATATCACAAACAGGCCAAGCGTACTCGAGCTGCTGGCCAAAGAGGGCGGCACCAGCATCGTCTCGACCGCGACCACATTCAGCGCTGGCGTGTTGCCGGGGACTCCAGCATAGGGCCGGTCTAATGAACGCTCGGTGAAAGCGGACGTTGTGAGCCAAGGCTACTAGGGCACACGGCCGCCGGCGGTGAGATCGACGTCGAGCGTTGACCCGGCCGCAATCACGAGCTTGCGCACGACCCGGCTCCGACCCTGCAGGTCGACGATCAGCACCGCCGGTCCGGGCGTGAGCGTGCTCTCGTCGAACGCGCCGTCCCGCACGCGAATCCGGTGCGTGCGCGCGGTCTGGCGGTACTGATGCAGATCGGCCGGCGCCTGCTCCGCGCCGGGGAGGAGCCACAGCGATCCGCGCAGCTCGGCGGCAGGCGTCGCGTCGGGCGCCAAGACGCGGCCGCGCACGCCGCCGGCCGACCGCCGGCCGCGAGGCGCACCTGCACCACGGACATCTCACCCGCAGCTACTTGGATCGCTTGGCGGTGCAGTTCCTGCCGCGTGGAGCCGTACACCCGCAGCTCGTACGCCCCGGGCGGTACCTCCTCGACCACGAACCGACCGAACTCGTCGACGTCCGCGCGCATGGACAGGCCGAGCCAGTGCGCCGTGTTGCCGAACGGCAGGACGGTCGCGCGACCATCCTTGCCCGGCCGATCGTTGATCGTGACCATGCCCTCGACGCTCCCGGTCGGCGGCAGGTCGAGGGCAATGTCGAACGCTGACGTCTCACCCTCGACCAGCGTCACGTCGCGCGGCACCACCTTCGTCGCGTCGACCGCCACGGCGCTCAGCGGGAAGATCCCGGCGAGCAGGCGGCGGCGGTAGGTACGCGCACTCGCAGGGAAGGCGCGCACGACGTAGCTGCCGGGCTGCAAGTCGGCGAAACGGTAGGTGCCGTCGGCGCTCGCGGCGACGGTGCGCAACGTGCCGTGGCCGCCGAGAACGAGGACCTCGATCCCATTGCTTCGCCGCAGCGACGCGCCCGGCGCGATGTCGAGCACGCGTCCGTGCAGCTCCGCGCGCGCGCCAACCTCGACGCGGAGATCGCCGCGACCCGCCTGCACGTCGAAGACCTCCGTGTCGAGATCAGCGAACTCAGCGTGGCGCACCGTCAAGAAGCAGCGGCCGGGAATCGCCTGCGCGAACTCGAAGCTGCCGGCGGCGTGGTCCGCGTCGCCAGGACGGCGATGCCCTGCGGCCCGCTGCGGGCGAAGAACCAGGGATACAGCGAGCGCCGCTGATCCTGGTCTTGCTCTCGCGACGCCGGCAGCTCGCGCATCAGTTCGATCTTCGCCCCCGCAACTGCTGCCCCGTCGCGCTTGCTCACCACCTTGCCCCGCACCATGCAGCCGGACACAAGCGCAACCCGAACTTCGACGCCCGGCACACCGCGTCGAACTTCCACCGGCTCGACCCGCGCGACCTGGTAGGTCGGCGCGACGATCCAGATCGCGTACGCCCCCTCTTCCAACCCGTCGAAGGCGAACTTGCCCTGCGGCCGCGCCACGACCGGACCCGGGTCGGAAGGCATCGCGACCGACTGCGTCGACGCCTCGGCGATGGCGCGCGGCACCCGCGCCTCGAGTTCGGCGGCGATCCGAATCTGTTGCGCGTGCGCCTCGGCGTCCGCCGCGCGCGCCGCGTCGGCGCGCAGAGCCTCGATCCGCCGCCGCAGTTGCTGCGTCGTCGTGCCCTTCTCCTGGGGATCCAGCGGCCCAGCCCGGCGGATCGACGCGGCGAACTCCTCGACCGGGCGCCCCGAGCCCGCATCGACGACCGTTCCGGTCAGTTGCAAGCCACTCACGAGCACGATCGGATCGACTTCTGTGTCAACGCCGTCTTGCACCTGCACCGGGTTGGAGCGTGCACTCAGCATCAGAGGCGCGCTCGCCGTCACGCGGTAGCCGCCCGGCGGAAGATGCGCGAACGCATAGTCCCCGGCCGCGTCGGTCGCCGCGGGGCTCACCAGGGCGGCACCGTCGAGCGATCGCGACCACGGCGGCGGTGTGGCCGGGGTCACCGTGACGCTGGCGAGCGCCAAGCTATTGCCGGTGCGATCGGTGATCCGCCCGCGCAGCCCGCCGCCGCGCAGGAGACGAATGGCCCCGACGTCATGCCGAGCCTGGCCTTCGATGGTGTGCTCGGTGACCGACGGTGCATGGCCCGCGGCCAGCACCAGCAACGTCAACGATCGGACCCGTGCGCCGGCCTCGGCGCCAGGCGCGTCGACGAGCTCAACAACGAAATCTCCGTCGCCGGTCGTCGACGTCGGATTCGGCGCGAGCGCCTCGCCGACGAGGGCATCGATAAGGGGCCCACCATCGGCATCGAGCACGCGGCCGCAGATCGAAGCGACGCCGCCGTACGCCGCCCCGAGCGCGACGGCGGTGCGCACGCGATGCGCAGGCTTTGCCGCGTCGCCACGGTCGCCCACGACCTCGTTGCCGCGATTGCCGTCAACGGCTGCCGCTCCGGCTTCGCGCTGGGCAGTGTCTCCGGCCGATGCGAACGACAACCATGCGACCGCGCTCGCGAGCGCCAAGGCCACGAGGGCGACGATGAGGTGCTGAATGGGACGCGCGTCCATTGCGGCGCACTCTACCTGCTGGTGCTGGTCCAAGTCGGTCGGCTTGACTGCGTGACGCGGCACCGCGACGATCGAGGGCGTGAAGTCGCCTATTGCGGTCGGAGTTCTTGCGACGTGCTGCGTTGGCGCCACGTGGATCTGGTGGCAATGCCGCGCGACCCCCGACACGACGCTCGCATCGAGCCCCGACACCGCAGCGGATTCGGCAACAGGTGCAGTGGTGCCGAGCCTCTTGCGGGGCACCATCGCAGCCGAGCATCCGACCGACGCGCCGCACGACGAGCGCCCGCGCGCCCAACTCGACACGCTGCCGATGGAAGTGCACGACTCCGAGCCCACGAACTTCCAGTCCACGCCAGGGCCAGCACGGGACGCGCGCACCACTTGGCCCACCGCGGCGGCGCGCCAAGGAACGGCCAACGCTACGCCGACCGGAACTCCCATCGTCAGCGCCGAGGTCGCGTTCCGCGCCCTGTGGTACGTCGGCGTCGACCCCGAGGCCGAGAAGACCTGGATGACGGCCATCAACGATCTAAACCTGCCGCCCGACGTGCGCTCGGACTTGATCGAGGACTTGAACGATGAGGGCTACACCGACAACAGCAACCCGACCAAGGCGGACCTACCCCTGATCCTCGCCCGCCTCGAACTCATCGAGCGCATCTCCGCCCACGCGATCGACGAGGTCAACGCCAAGGCCTTCGAAGAAGCCTACAAAGACCTACTCGAGCTGTACGTCCGTCTCGGCGGGGCGCCGCGCAAGAAGTAGTCGGCCGGCGGGGGCGCCCCGCGCCGCAACGTGCACCGTCAACCTCAGCGCGGCAGCGCCGCAACCAACGAGAGGCGAAGTGAGCGCTACGGCGGCTCTGCCGCGAGTCATGAGCCGTAAGACGTAAGCCCTAAGTCCAGATCGCGGTCTGACCGCATCCGCCTGTCCGAGTTCCGAGCTTATGTCTTCTATGAAGCTCTACGCCACGGAGCGCCTACGCCACCTCCGGTTTGCGGACGTTAACTTCGCAACCGAGGTCGGTTAGGCGCTGGACGAGGCGGTTGATCGTCTTGGTCTGATCACGTTGGTCGAAGTGCTTCGGTCCGAGATCGCGGTACGGAACTCCATCGCGAAGCATGTGGAAGGCCGCTGTCAGCATCGAGGCTGCGACAGCCATGATGGCCTTCTTGGCGCCGCGGCGGGCCTTGAGCCGGAAGAACTGTGCCTGCAGGTAGCTGTTCTTTTTTCGCGCGGCGGTCCAGGCCGCGGTCACGAGGGTCGTCTTCAGCCAGTTGGCGCCCTTGCGAACTCGGGTTGATCGCCGTTTGCCGGCGCTTTCGTCGTTGCGAGGACACAATCCGGCCCAGGAGATGAGGTGTCCTGCAGTCGGGAAGCGCGACATGTCGACGCCGATCTCCGACACGATCACGTTCGCAACGATGTCACTCACGCCCGGCATCGTCGTCAAGATCTTGGCCTGCGCCTCGATCGGCTCCAGTGCTTTTCCCACCGTAGCATCGAGTTGGCCCAGGGCGGTCTCTAGCGACGTTATGAGCGAGAGGTGCAGCTTCAGCAGTCCCCGATGGTGGTCGGTGACACGACCACGTAGGGCGTTGACCAGATCGTTGTGCTTCTTGCGGGCTATTCCGACAGCAAGATCCGCGAGCTTGGCGGGGTTGGTTTCGCCAGCGATGATCGCGACCAGCATCTTGCGCCCACTCATGCCGATGACGTTGGAGAGGACACTGCCGACTTTGATGTTGGCGTCCTCGAGCGTCTTCTGGATGCGTTGCGTGTGCTGTGAGACTTCGCGAACTAGCTGCTTGCGGGTTCGCATGAGATCACGCAGCTCCTGAATTCGCGGCGGCGGCACAAAGCTGCTCCGGATCAAACCGTGCGCTAGCAGGTCTGCAATCCACGTCGCGTCGTTCACGTCGGTCTTGCGACCAGGAACGTTGCGAATGTGCTGCGCGTTGGCCAGCACCTGCTTGAAGCGATCCTCGAGGAGATGCCAGACCGGACGCCAGTACACGCCGGTCGCCTCCATCGCGACGTCGGTGACGCCATGCGAGGCAAGCCAGTCACCGAGTTCGACGAGTTCGCTCGTCGTGGTTCCGAACGTGCGCACCTCTCGATGCACCGGCTCGGAAACGCAGCGTACGCATGCAACGACAGTGTCCTTGTGGACATCAAGCCCCGCACAGCGGGGGAACAGAACTTCCATCCGAACCTCCTGGGTAGTGGTGGTACCGGGAAGAGCCCTCGTGTTCGAAATCTTCTATACGTGCTCCGGGGCCTACGGCCCGTGGCAACAGTTCGGGGTGCTCGCAGGGCTCCGGGTCCAACTTACGATCGGGCTCACAGCACCAAAGACATGCCGACCTCGGTCCCGGCAGCCCAGGATCCTACTCCTTGACCCGCTTCATCCGTCGGGGACGGTGGCCCCCACCGATGATCAACTTACGGCTAACGACTTACGGCTTTCCACAGCCGAAACATCTTCGCG
>JANPER010000230.1:0-3123 GCA_031423015.1 Planctomycetota bacterium
GTCGCTGCGCGACCGCCAGTCGCCGCCTGGATCAACAAACCTCTGCAAGTCCACCGCTTCGATGACATCCAGACCGAGCTAGCCTCGGTTGCTCAGTAATCTTCTCTTCCCCGTGTCTCATTCACGTTGACACGTTCCGGCAAGGCGCAGTGCTGGGACTCGTCAACGCGGGCGGTGGCGTAGGATCAAGCGATAGCCGCCGCTCTTGCCAGTCGTCAACCCGGGAGCGGCGACGCGCATCTTGCGCAGCGGAGCGTGTCCCTTGACCACAACGCCGAATGTGGGGTTGATCGCCAAGACACGGCACACTGCAGCACATGCTTCGTCGACGCGGAGCCTTGACTTGCGAGCTGCCTTCTGTACGGCAGGCGTGCAGTGAACGCGGATCGGCGTCACTACAAGCCTTCCGGATCCTCCGACCGTCCGTAGTGCATGAGCTGAGGATCCAGCTTGTCGAGTTCGCTCGCCACCACCCAGGCCGGCTCATCGTGGCTCAACTCGGAAAGGGCCTGCGCCGTCTCGCCGCCAAGCTCACGGCAGACCTTGTCGATCACGTCACGCTCCTCACGTGAGAAGACGTTCAAGTCGGCGTGAGCAGATCCCTCGATGCAGGTCTGCGTGAAGCGGCCAACGGCTCGCTGTTCAGTCGAAACGGCCCCGTCTCGCCGCATCGCCTTGAGAACCCTCTCGCCGCGGCTCGGAACGGGCCCATGCGGATACTTGATGAACTCCGACTCCGTAATTGTCGTGCCGTGCTCGCGGAGCGCAGTGACGTCGGCGAAGTAGATCAGCTTCCAGAGCTTGGTCACGCCGAGGTTCTTGACCTCGGGATGGGCAGCGACTGCCAGGACCAGATTGCGGAGCTTGTCGACGTGGACCACGCCATGAGTCTAGCGTCACCGACCCCACTCTAGGTCGTGTGGGTTGTCGTGGGTCCGCAACGATCACTCCCCAGCGCCGTACTCCCACGCGCTGCGGTGCTCGCCGTGGGCCTGGCCGTATTCCATCAGCCCGGCCAAGAACGCATCGTTCGCCAGCGTCGCGCTGTCGCCGACGATGGCCACGTGGCGGCGGGCGCGGGTGACGGCGACGTTGAGGCGACGCTGGTCGGCGAGGAAGCCGACGACGCCGTCTTGGTTGGAACGTACCAGCGACAACACGACGGCTTCCTTCTCGCGGCCTTGAAAGCCATCGACGGTGCTGATCTCGAGGCCAACGTGCGGGCGCAGGCGCTCGCGCAGCAGCTGGAGCTGCGCGTTGTACGGCGTGATCACGGCGATGAGGTGCGTGGCCACGCCGGCAGCCAAAAGGTTCTCGACGTGCCGCGTCACCACCGCGGCTTCGCCGGGGTTGGACTTCGAGCCGTCGTCGGTGGTCTCGTTCTCGTCGAGGCCGCAGCCGGCGGTATCCAGCAAGAGGAACACGGCCTGCGTGTCGGTGGTGGTGGCGACGCCCTCGAGGTCGCACAGCCGGTGTGCGCGCACGGCGGGCGCGGCTTCCAGGCGGCCGCCGTACAGCGCAGCCGACGTCCAACCCATGATGGTCGCGTGCATGCGGTACTGCACGGTGAGCATGCGCGTGATGTCGCCGCCGAAGTGCGCCCCGGCCAGGCGCGCGAACAGGGTGTGCGACAGACCGCGCCGCGCCGCGACCTCGGACACGATGGTCGGCGGCAGTTGCAGGTGATCGCCGGCGAGCACGACCCGGCGACCGCGCAGCATCGGCATCCAACACGCGGCCTCGATGGCCTGCGCGGCCTCGTCGATGACCACCAGATCGAACGGCCGGTGCGCGAGCAGCGAGTCGGCGGCGCCGGTGGTGGTGGCGAGCACGACGTGCGCCGTGTCGATCAGCGCGCGGATGGTGGTCTGTTCCAGGTGGCGCAGCTCGGCGCGCAGGCGACGCAAGTCGCCGCGGGCCTCGGCACGCGCAGCGCGATCATCAGCGCGGGCGACCTTGCGCTGCTGGGCGTTGACCTCGCGCTTGAGGTCGCGCGCGACCTTGTGGTCGGGGCTGGCTTCGACCAACGCGTCGAGCGTGTGCGCGAGCACGCTCGGCAGCACGCGCGCCGGATGACCGAGTCGCACGATGCGGAGTCCCGCGGCGGCGAGCCGTTCGGCCAGGTTGTCGACGGCGACGTTGGACGGCGCGCTGGCCAGCACGCGTTCGCCGCGCCCGACTGCTTGGCGGATCAGCTCGACGATGGCCGTGGTCTTGCCGGTGCCCGGCGGGCCGTGAATCAGCGCCACGTGCTCGGCGCGCAGAGCGTGCATCACCGCGTCGCGCTGCGAGGCGTCGAGGTTGACGTCGAAGAACTTCACGTCCTGCGCCTGCGGCTTGCGGCTGAACTCCGGCGGCCGCCCGCCAAACGCCACCGCGCGCACGTCGGCGCAGGCGGGGGCGCGCTCGGCGCGCAGGGTCTTCAGCGCCGTCGTGAGGCGGCGAAAGGTGACGTCGGACGCCAGCCGATCGACGCGCAGCAGGCTGTCCAACTCGGCGTCCTCGTCGTCGAGCGCCACGATCAGGCCGCGTTCGCGCACGCGCACCACCACGGCGTTGACGCCGGCCGCGTTCTTGTCGTTGTTGGGCCGCAGCGCCACGGTATCGCCGGGACCCAGACGATGCGCCGGCAACGGTTCGTTCCGGCTGCTCTCCAGCACCGCGTGCACGCGGCCACCAACCCCGGTCTCGAGGTCGGCCACGGCCAACCGCCGCAGCGTCAAGCCGCGGCGTTCGAGTTCGGCGTCGGGCAGCGTCGCCAGGGTGCGCTGCACTTCGTCGATCTCGGCGCGGCGCTCGACCTCGAGGAGTTCGAGGTGCAGCGCCACGAAGATGTCGAGTTCGGGAAGATCAGCCACGGAAACAAGAGGCGCCTGACGGCCTCTTGCTATCACATCCGGCCTGGAGCGCCAATGCGTCCCACCATCGCCCAACTCGAAGCTTTCTTGGCCGTCGCGCGGACTTTGAGTTCCACAGCCGAAGCATCTTCGCGAAGCGCGAAGATGCTTCGGCTGTGGAAAGTCATGAGCCGTAAGTTGTTAGCCGTAAGTCCAGAACGCGGACAGGCGGTCAGACAGGTAGGCAGCGGTCTGGGACTTAGGGCTTACGTCTTACGGCTCACGA
>JANPER010000231.1:0-7851 GCA_031423015.1 Planctomycetota bacterium
GAGGCCGAGCCGCTGCTGCGCGAGGCGCTGGAAAGGCGCCGCCGCGTGCTGGGCGACGAGCATCACCACACGCTGATCTCGATCAGCAACATGGGCCTGCTGCTGCAGGCGCAGGGCAGGCTGGCCGAGGCCGAGCCGTACTCCCGCGAAGCGCTGGAAAAGCGCCGCCGCGTGCTGGGCGACGAGCATCCCGACACGCTGACCTCGATCAACAACATGGGCTTGCTGCTGCAGGCGCAGGGCAGGCTGGCCGAGGCCGAGCCGTACTCCCGCGAGGCGCTGGAGATGAGCCGGCGGATCTTCAAGGGTGACCACCCGAGCGTGGCGGACAGCCTGAACTGCGTCGCGTCCGTGCGCCAGGCGCTGGGCCGCGCGGCGGAGGCCGAGCCGCTCTTCGTCCAAGCGCTGGAGATGCGTGAGCGGCTCTTCACGGGCAACCACCCGGAAGTGGCGGCGAACCTGAACAACCTCGCCGGCGCACGCCAAGCCCTGGGCAAGACCGCGCAAGCGCGGCAGGGCTTCGACCAGGCCGTTGCGATGCTGCGGCTGTTCTCGCCCGACGGCTCACCGCTGCTGGCCCGCGTGCTCTGGGGCTCCGGCAGCGCCCGCCTCGAGAACAAGGCTGGGGGAGATGCCGCGGCGGCCCTGCCCGAACTCGAAGAGGCTGTGACGATGGCCGAGAAGTCCCTGCCCCCCGAGCACCCGCACCTCGAGGAGTACCGCGAGAAGCTGGCCAAGTGCAGGACCGCGCTCGCGGCAAAGGACAAGGCGGGCGGCAAGGAAGGCGGGAAATGAGACCGGCCACCACCAAGCTGCTTTGGACCAGCCATCACTCGATCGGTTGATTCAAATGCCGACCAAGTCCGCACGCGTCGTCGTCGACCGCCTTCGTCTGTTGCTGGGCGAGGCGTACGACAAGAGTGCGTGGCACGGCCCCAACCTCAAGGGTCTGCTGCGCGGCCTGAGCGCCAAGGACGCCGCGCGCCGCCCGCTCGAAGATCGACACAACATCTGGGAACTCACGCTGCACTGTGCCTACTGGAAGTACGCAGTGACGCGGCGCATCACCGGCCAAAAGCGCGGCTCGTTCCCGTTGGCCGGCAGCAACTGGTTTGCACGGCCGACCGAGACCACCGACCAGGCGTGGCGCGCCGACCGCGACCTGCTCGACGAGCAACACCAGGCGCTGCTGGCCGCCGTCGACCTGTTGACCGACCGCGACTTGGACCGCAAGACGCGCGGCAGTCGGCACACCATCGGTCGCACGGTGGCTGGCGCGGCGGCGCACGACCTCTATCACGCCGGGCAGATCGCGATGCTGAAGCGTTCGCTGCGCTGACCGTCGGCGCGCCGCCAGCGTCGGACGCCTCCGCGCGGCGGTGCTGTGCTCGCGCACGCCACGCTCACTTGGGCTCGCGGCGTTCCAACAGGTAGCCCGAGAACCCTACCGCCTGCACCGGAGTCAGCCGGTACGTCGTCAGCAGGTGCTGCAGAAGCGGCGCCGCACCCGGGGCCGCGACGCGCACCAGCGGGTCGGTGGACAGGGTCCATTGCTTGGTCTCCGAGGCGATCTCGAGATTGCGGCGCGCGGCCTCGGTGACCAGCACGACAAAGCCGCCGTCGTGCATGCGCGCGACATCGGCGTCGAACTTGGGTAGGGCGGCGCGAATCGTGTCCGCGCTGTTTCCCACGATGGTGCCGAGGAAGAACTGCGGCGTCGTTGGCAGATACATCGCGCGGGCGGCGTAGTCGTGCTCATCGCCTGCCACCAAGAAGATCGGCGCCCCGCGCGCGATCTGCGTGACGCCCGCGACAAAGCTGCGCGCGCGCTCGGGGCGATCGTGATCCTTCACCTGCCAGATGGCGAAGGTCGCGGCGGCGGCGAGCACGGCGAGCGCGACCCTTCGCCGATGGGCAAGGAGGAGCATGGCCACCAGCGCGGTCGGCCAGATCGTCGGCAGCGCGTAGGCCCCACGCTCGGTGTAGCCGGCGAGCATCAGCTGCCCGGCCAGGATGTACGGCAGCACCCCGACCATGAGCAGGATGGCGCCGGTGCGCACCCGCGGCACGCAGACGCCGACGCACGCGACGAGCGATACCGGCAAGGCTGGCACCAGCCACTCGAGGCCGAGGGTCCTGACCGTGAGCCAGGGGTCGAGCAGCTTGCCGGTGCCAAAGTTCATCAGGAAGCCCGAGCTGACCGACGGATCGACGTTCAGCCCAGCGAGCTGGCGTAGCAGGGTAGGCATCACGGCGATGGTCGCGAACGCGCTTGCTGCAGCTAGCACGCAGCTCGTGACCAACGCGAACCAGCGCACGTGGCGGAACGGCCACGCGTGGTTCGCCGCCGACCACGCCAACGCTGGCAAGAGCGCCCCCATCAGCGCGCCGCTCGGATGCGCCAGATAGGCGAGCGCCAGGCCAAGGCCCGCGAGCAGCGCCCAGCTCCAGCGCAGGCTGCGAGCGGCGCGCGCCAACGCCAGCGCCGCGAGACCCGCGAACGGCAAGAACGGCCCGTGCACCTCCACGACGCTGGCAAAGAACACCACGCCCGGCGCCAGCCCGAACGCCAAGGTGACGAGATTGCAGACCGCTCGGTTGTGGCCAAGGACCGCCGTCGCCCGATGCATCAACAGAACGCCGAGCGCGGTACCGAGCGCGCTCAGAAGACACGCCGTGCGATACACGCTCACGCCGAGCGGCTCACCCAGCGCGCGCAGCCCCCGCAGCAGCGCGAGATAGAAGGTGTGGTAGGCGTGCGTGACCACGCCCGCGTTGCTCAGCTCCAGCAGCGCCTGCCCGTCGACCTTGTAGAAGGTGCTCTGCCCCAACACGACGTAGAGCGCGAGCAACGCCAACGCGATGACCAAGCCGTCGAATGCCCGAGCCGACGCATCGACCGGCATGGCGTGATCTAGGGCTGTTCGCGTGGTGGGCAAGGACGACGAGGTCGCTTCAACCGTGGCGTGATGCCGATCCGATGCTAGCAGGCGACGATCAACTTCGCGCGCAATCATCGGCGCAGTGCTGCGTGCGCGAACTCATCCCTCGGCCTCCGCCACCACCTTGCCATCGCGCCGCCGCACGCCGTCCCGCCCCAACGCCTCCCTGAGGAACCGCGCCGTCTGGCACTTGCTCTTCGCCACTTCCTCCGGCGTGCCCTGCACCACGATCTTGCCGCCGTTGGCGCCGGCCTCCGGTCCCATCTCGATCACCACGTCGGCACACTTGATCACGTCGAGGTGGTGCTCGATCACCAGCACGGTGTCGCCGCGCTCGACCAACCGTTGCAGCGTCTTCACCAGCTTGCTCACGTCGTCGAGGTGCAAGCCGGTGGTCGGCTCGTCGAGAATGAACACCGTGTGCCCCCGCTGCATGCGCGCCAACGCCGGCACCAGCTTCAGGCGCTGCGCTTCGCCGCCCGACAGCGTGGTCGCCGGCTGGCCGAGCTGCAGGTAGCCGAGGCCGACCTCGACCATGGTCTGCACGATGGCGCGGATGCGCGCGTGGTTGCCGAAGAACTCGAGCGCGTCCTTGGCTTCCATCGCCAGCACGTCGGCCATGTTGCGGTCGCGGAAGCGGATCGCCAAGGTCTCCGCGTCGTAGCGCTTGCCGCGGCAGGTCTCGCAGGTGATCCACACGTCGGCCAAGAAGTGCATCTCGACCTTCACTTGACCCTTGCCCTCGCAGTCGGCGCAGCGGCCATCGGCGACGTTGAACGAAAACCGCCCGGCGCGGAACCCCTTCATCTTGGCGTGCGGCGTGCTCGCGAACAGGTCGCGGATCGGCGTCAGCACCTCGACGTAGCTCGCCGGCACGCTGGCCGGCGTGGTGCCGATCGGGCTCTGGTCGACGACCACGACCTGCAGCGGCTCGGCGTGCGGCGACTTCGCCGCCAGCTTCTGCAACTCCGGCAGCAGCGCGTCCATCACCAGCGACGACTTGCCCGAGCCCGACACGCCGGTGACCGCGACGAACACGCCGAGCGGCAGGTCGAAGTTCACGCCGTCGACGTTGTTGGCCTTCAGCTTCTTGAAGCGCAGGTGGCGCACCGGCTCGCGGCGCGTGCCCGGCACCGGCACGGTGAGGTCGCCCGATAGATACCGCGCGGTGAGGCTCCCGCTGCGCGCCAAGTCCGCCGGGGTGCCGCACGCGACCACCTCCCCGCCGTAGCGTCCCGCGCCCGGCCCCATGTCCACCACCCAGTCGGCGCGTCGGATCACATGCTCGTCGTGTTCCACCGCGACCACGGTGTTGCCGAGATCGCGCAGATCAACCAGCGTCGTCATCAGCTTCTCGGTGTCGCGCGGATGCAAGCCGATCGTCGGCTCATCGAGCACATAGAGCACCCCCACCAGCCGATTGCCGAGCTGCGTCGCCAACCGAATGCGCTGCGCCTCGCCGCCCGACAGCGTCGCCGCCGAGCGATCGAGCGTCAGGTACTCGAGTCCCACCGAGGCCAAGAACTGCAGGCGGTTGCGCACTTCCTTGAGCGCCTCGGCGGCGATCGTCTTCTCGTTCTTGCGCAGGCGCAGGCTGTCGATCTTGGCCAGCGCCTCCTCCACCGTGAACGCGTCGAACTGCGGCAGGCTGAGCCCGCCCACGAAGACGTGGCGCTGCGCCAACCCCAGGCGCGAGCCCTGGCACGTGGGGCACGCCTGCACGCGCATCACCGCCGACAGACGATCCTGCCCCTCGGGCTGTTGCCCCCCCGGGCTGCCGTGGAACCAATCTTGGATCTGCTTGGCGAGGCCCTTCCATTGCACCGCGGCACTCCAACTGCGCGAGCTGCCCGCCTTACGCGAGCGATAGGTCGCGACGAAGCGCTCGTCGCCGGCGCCCCACAGCAGCTCGTGCTGCGCCGCCTTCGGCAGCGTCTGGAATGGCGCGTCGAGGTCGAACCCGCGCGCCTTCGCCAACCGCTGGGCAATCGTGTGATACCACCCGTTCTTCTTGGTGAGGAACGTGAACACCGCGCCGCGCTGTTGGATCGCGCCGCCGCCGGTGCCCCCGAAGAGCGGCAGCTCGGGATGGTTGACGAGCTGCGCCACCTCGCACGCCACCACATGGCCGAGCCCGGCGCACGCGGCGCACGCGCCGGTGTGGTGGTTGAACGAGAAGTAGCGCGGGTGCGGGTTGAGCGGCACCGAGTGACCACACTGCGGGCACGCGCGCTGCGTCGAGAAGATGCGCTCGTCGCCGTCGGTGGTGCGCAGCACGACGATGCCGCCGCTGCCGTGCAGATTGCCCTCGTGCGCGGCTTGCGCGGCGGAGTCGACGATGCGCTTGCGATCGGTGAAGGCCACGCGGTCGACCACCAAGTGCAGCTTCAGGTCGGCCAGCTCGCCAAGCTCCGGCATCGCCTGTTCGAGCCGCCACTCGGCGCCGTTCACCAGCGCGCGCGCGAAGCCCTTCTCCTTCCAACTCTGCGCCAGCTTGCCGACGAACGCGGCCACCTTCTTGGCGTTGCCGGCACTGTCGCTCGGAATGTGCACCGGCGCCAGCACGTAGCCCTTCTTGCTGGCGAACTCTTCGCCGGCAATCTTGGCGATACTGCTCGGCCCGTGCAGTTCGAGTTCTTGGCCGTGGGTCGGACAGTGCGGCCGGCCAATGCGCGCCCACAGCAAGCGCAAGTAGTCCTGGATCTCGGTGGTCGTCGCCACGGTCGAACGCGGGCTGCGGCTCGCGGCGCGCTGATCGATCGCGATCGACGGACCGAGGCCCTCGATCGCGTCGACCGGCGCGCGGTCCATACGCCCCAGAAAGCGCCGCGCGTACGTCGACATGCTCTCGATGAAGCGGCGCTGGCCCTCGCTGAACAGCGTGTCGAACGCCAGGCTCGACTTGCCCGAACCCGACGGGCCCGTGACCACGGCGAACGAGCCGAGCGGGATCTTGGCGTGGATGCCCTTGAGGTTGTTGGTGCGCGCGTTGCGCACCTCGATGAAGCGCGGCGGGACGTGGCCAGTGGCGACACGGCCAGTCGCGGGCGCCGGCGCCGCGCGCGGCGACAGCGCCTGCGCCAGCGCGCGGCCGGTGTGCGTCTTGGTCTTGCTCACCTGCTCGGGCGTGCCCTCGGCCAGGATGCGACCGCCGCCCGCGCCGCCCTCGGGCCCAAGGTCCAAGATCCAGTCGGCGCTCTTGATGACGTCGGTGTTGTGCTCGATGACCAACACCGTGTTGCCGGCGTCGACCAACGCGTGCAGACACGCCAACAAGCGGCGCACGTCGGCGAAGTGCAACCCCGTGGTCGGCTCGTCGAGCACGTAGAGCGTGCGCCCGGTGGCCGGCCGTTGCAGTTCGGTGGCGAGCTTCACGCGCTGCGCCTCACCGCCCGACAGCGTCGTGCTGGTCTGCCCCACCTTCAGGTAGCCGACGCCGACGTCGACCAAGGTGCGCAGGCCGGTCTCGATCTTGCGCAGGTTGGCGAACAGCGCCGCCGCTTCTTCCACCGACAGGTCGAGAATCTGCGCCACGTTCATGTCCTTGAACGTGATCTCCAGCGTCTCCGGGTTGAAGCGTTGGCCCTGGCACACGTCGCAGGTCACTTCGACCGGCGCCAAGAACTGCATCTCCAGCACCTGCACGCCGGCGCCTTCGCACGCCTCGCAGCGGCCGCCGGCGACGTTGAACGAGAAGCGGCCCTTCTTGTATTCGCGCAGCTTCGATTCGGGCAGCGCCGCGAACAGGTCGCGCACGTGATCCCAGATGCCGGTGTAGGTGCCCGGGTTGCTGCGCGGCGTGCGACCGATCGGCTGCTGGTCGATCTCGATGATCTTGTCGAGGTGCGCGATGCCGGTGATGCGGTCGTGCTTGCCGGGCACGTCGAGCGCGTTGTGCAGGACGCGGCGCAGCGCGCGCTTGAGGATGTGATTGATCAGCGTCGACTTGCCGGACCCCGACACGCCGGTAACGGCCACCAAGCAGCCCAACGGGAAGCGCGCGGTGACGTCTTGCAGGTTGTGATGCCGCGCGCCCTCGACCACGAGGAACTGGCCGTTGCCGGGGCGGCGCGCCCGCTTGCCTTCGATGGTCTCGTCGCCGCGCAGGTAGCGGCCGGTGAGCGAGTGCTTGTTGGCGACGACTTCAGCGGGCGTGCCCGCGGCCACGATCTCGCCGCCGTGCACACCGGCCCCGGGGCCGACGTCGACCAAGAAGTCGGACTGCCGCATCGTCTCTTCATCGTGCTCGACGACGCACACCGTGTTGCCGCGGTCGCGCAGCGCGCGCAGCGTGGTGAGCAGGCGATCCTGGTCGCGCGCGTGCAGGCCGATCGACGGCTCGTCGAGCACGTAGAGCACGCCGCGCAGACCAGAGCCGACCTGCGCCGCGAGGCGAATGCGCTGCGACTCGCCGCCGGACAGAGTGTCGGCGCGACGCTCGAGCGTGAGGTAGCTGAGGCCGACCTCGTCGAGGAAGTGCAGGCGCTCGACGATCTCGCGACTGATCTCGCCGGCCACGATCGCGGCGTTGCCGGTGAGCGCGAGCCCGAGAAAGAACGCGAGCGTGTCGCCGATCGAGCTCCGCAACACTTCGGGCAGGCGCTTGCCGTGGAACGTCGCCGAGCGACCGACCGCGGAGAGACGCTCACCCTCACACTCGGCGCAGTCGGTCTGCGCCTGGTACTTGTCGAGGTGGCGCGCCTTGCCGGGGCTGTAGGTGCGCTTCAAGTGCGGGATCACGCCGGGGAACGCGCGTTCCTCCTTGCCGGCGCTGGTCCACATCGCGCCCTCGCGCTTCCACTCGAACTTGAACTTGACCTTGCCCGAGCCGTGCAGGATCACCTTGCGCGCCGTCGGCGACAGCTTCTTCCACGGCGTGGTCAGATCGAAGCCGAACTGCTTGCCCACC
>JANPER010000232.1:0-79236 GCA_031423015.1 Planctomycetota bacterium
GCTCGCGGACCATTCGGCTTGGGCACAAAACGCGCGCTACGAAGGCGAGCAGCCCGACAAGAGCAAGCGCGGCGTGTACCCGGTCGGCAACGGCAAGGTGTTCGGCTATCTCGGCCTCGGCGCCCGCGCCAACACCATGCAAGGGGTGAGCGGGCCGACCTACCAGACCGCCGAGGTGTGCGCGCCCAAGGGACACTTCGGCGAGCACACGCTGGAGTTGCTGGTCGACGGCAAGGTGGTGGAACTGCCGGAGCAGCACGTGCGGCGCGTGCGCGGCGCGAACTTCGTGGTGACAGTCGACGAGGGTAGCTATCGGAAAGGGCTGAGCCTGCGCACGCTGACGTTCGCGCCGCCGGACGGGACGACGATCGTGCGCGTGATCGAAGTGTGCAATCGCGACGACCGCGAACTGAAGGGTGCCTCGCTGGTGCTGCGTGTCGACCCGAGTGCAGATCGACCGGACTTCGGCCAGCTTCGCGTCAACTACACCAAGGACAACTACCGCTGCCACTCTCTCTTCACCCTGAGCGACAACGGGCCGAGCGGCGTGAACTTACCTTCTCTGGCGCCGCAAGCGACGTGGCGCGGAGTCCTCACGGTGGGCGCGGTCCTGGGGAACGACACCAAGACCTGGCGTGGCCAACACGGCGCGCGCGAGGAACAGTTAGAAACTGCCGCGAAGGAGGCAACGACCACCCTCGCCTGGTGGCAACACAAGCTCGCAGACACCACCTACCTCGACACCGACCACAAGAAGGTCCGCGATCTGTTCAACGACTGGAAGGTGATGATGCTGGTGCAGCGCGACGCCGCCTCGGGCGCCGTGTCGCCGATGGTCAACTACCGCGGCTGCTGGGTGCGCGACAGCGTCGGGCCGTTGCTCGCGTTCCTGCGCTTCAACATGTGGCAGGAAGCCAAGGACATCCTGGTCTACCTGCACAACGCCACGCGGCTGCACAACCGCGTGCCCAACCACGTGCCGCTCGACCTCGACTTCAGTTCGATCGCCGACAAGAAGATCGACTGGGACAAGGTGGAAGTGCCCGCGAGCGAAGTGCCGTCGTGGATGGTGCTCATGCACTTCTGGTATTGGCGCGTGACCCACGACCACGATCTGATTCGGGCGCACAAGCCGATGCTCGATCGCTGCCTGCGCGGCCAGCGGCGGGTCGACGACGTGCTGCTGCCGTTCCACGGCGACGAGACCTGGCTGCACGGCGCCTTCTACAGCCTGTGGCCCGAGCGGGTGAGCGACGGGCGCTTCATCAGCGATGACCAAGGGCAAGGGCGCAGCGCGTTCAGCTTTCCCGCCTCGGTGCAGTATCTGCTCAGCATCCAGGCGATGGGCGAGATGGAGAACGGGCTCGATGCGGCGGCGAACCCTGAGAAGTACGCGGGCGAGGGCCCCAAGGACCCTGCCACCAAGCCGGGGCAGCGCTATCTCACGCGCTCGTTCGCTTTCATGCAGGCGCTGGAGAAGGCGTTTTGGATCGACGACCTCGGCATGTTCGCGCCGGCGTTGTCGCCGGTGACGCGCGAGCCGCACCGCCAGCCGTACGCCGACGCCAATCTGATGCCGCTGTGGCTCGGCTGGACCTTCCCCACCGGCGAGAAGAGCCGCGACAACTTCAAGAACACGCTGGCGCGCACCTGGCTGCGCGAGGGTCGCATCGGCCAGACCCCCACCACCGGCTACGCCTGCGGCCATACCCAGGGCAAGCTCGTGGTCGCGCTGACCGAGCGCGACGCCAAGGACCGCCTCGACGCGGTCGATGCGTTGCTCGCCATGGCTGAACCCGCCGGCGAGTGGGGCGAACTCTACGACGACAAGGGCCGGCCGGTGGCCGCGTACGATGCGCAGTGGCCCAACCGCTGTCGGCCATGGGAGAGCGGCATCAACCTCGACGCGCTGCTCGTGAGCTTGACCGGCATCCGCTTCGTCACCGTGCCCAACTTCGACGCGCGCGACATCCGCGCCAAGCTGCGCCTGCCGCACGGCGCGACCTACGTCAGCATGCGCAACGCGCGCAAGGACGGTCGCGACCTCAATCTCTACTGGCGCGAGACCTTCGAGAAGATGAGCGAAGACGAGCGCAAGGCCAACGACGAGAAGGCGCCGGACAAGCGGCGTGACCCCGAGCAGACCTACCGTCGGCTGCGCTTCCGCGTCGACCTCAACTCGAGCAACCCCAAGCAAGGCTACTACGACATCGCGGTGAACGCCGCGTGCACGATGTTCGTGCGCTACCTGACGCGCGAAACGCCAGTCGACGAAGTCGAGTACTGGGCCGACGACAGCCACGAGTTCTTGCCAACGACGCCCGTCGTGATGTCGCCGCCCAAGCTGCAGATCGCGGTACCACCCGGCAGTCAGATCCTGTACCTGAGTGCCCGGTCGCTGGCAGCCGATCTAGCCAGCGGCGACGACCGCGTGCGCCTTGTCGACACCGGGCTGCCGATGACGGCGGGCGATCTCACGCGCGCGCTCATCGACAGCGACGGCAAGCGCATGGTCGACACCCTGTTCATCGACTGGCGGGCGCAAGCATCCGGCCGCACGACCTTCAAAACGGCCGGGTTCTGGGAGGACCCCGCGTGGCTCGACGCCCAGCGCGCCTTCGTCGCGGCCGGCGGCAAGGTGTTGCGCGCGCAGTTTCTGCCGAGCCTCCAAGTAGAGGACGGCGACAAGGTGACGGCCGACGCCGACGGCCGCCTCGCGCTCTTGTTGGGCGAACGCAAGGAGGCGATCGCCACAGCAAAGGTCACATCGGATATGGCGCGCGAGGTGGTGCTGCGCGTCGGCACCAACGGCCACGTGCGGGTGTCGCTGAACGGGCGGGAAGTACTCGCGAACGAGACACCGCGCCATCCCCTGCCCGACCTCGACACCGCGCTGATCAAACTCGAGGCCGGCACCAACACGCTGACGTTCTTGCTGCATGGCGGCGGCGAGCAGATCGTGTACGCGCGCGTGACCGACGCGCACGGGTTGCCGGTCGAGGGTGTGAAGTAGAGCCGCAGGATGAGCCGGATGTCGACCTGATCGTCCGCTCGACGCGTCCCGCGAGCCGGCGGCGGTCACTCGAAGAACCGGCGCCGGCGCAGCACCACGACGTCGAGGAACGAGCGCACGTAGGCGTACACGAACCAACTCTGGCGCCACCAAATCCTGAACCAGCCACCGCGCCGGTGTGGCGCCAGCGCCGCCCTGGCGCGCCAGATCGCGGCTCGATCTCGCCACATCGCCACGCGCGACTTCCAGATCACGCGCGCCATCTGCCGTTGGCCGCACAACGAGCCAAGGCCCAGCAACAGAGAGTAGCCGAGAATCTGCCACGGCAAGTTGGCGAGCAACACCTGCCATGGCAGGTTGACCCAGTAGGCCATCAGCAGATTGCGCTGCGAGCGCAGCAGGAACTCTTCGCCGCGCACCTTCCTGATGCTGCGGCCGAGTTTGTGCTGCACGATCGCCGTCGGCACGTAGAGCACGTCCGAGCCGCGCGCCAGCGCGCGCAATGACAGGTCGACGTCCTCGAAGTTGACGAAGAACTCGTCACAGAACAGCCCGATCTCGCGCAGCATCGAAGCCCGATACAGGACCGCGCCACCGCACGCGCCGATCGGACGCGAGCTGTGCAGCCCGGCGCGCAGCGAACGCCCACGATGACGGGGCATGGCCTCGCCGGTGGTCAGCAGCAAGATGCCGGTGTTCTCGATCACGCTCGGCTGGTCGTAGAACAACATGCGGCTGGCGAACACCCCGGTCGCCGGGTCGTCGCGCGCGGCACGTTCGAGCGCTTCGACCCACTGTGGGTCTGCGGTCGCGTCGTTGTTCAACAACGCGATGTGGGTAGCCTTGGCCTCGGCGAGGATGCTGTGCATCGCCAAGTTGTTGCCGCCGGTGAACCCGAGGTTGGTCGGCGAGCGGTGCAGGACGATGCGCGCTTCGAACTCGGCCGCGAGCTGATCGGCTTCGTTGTTTGCCGAGCCGTTGTCGACGACGTGCACCACCAGGTTCGCATAGGTCTGGGCGAGCAGCGAGCGCAGGCACTCGCGCGTGTCTTCGAGCCCGTTCCAGTTCACCACGACGACGGCGACGAGCGGGTCGGACGCGGTCATTGCAAGTCGAGCCTGTGCCAGATGCCGCTACCGCTATCGAACACCAGGAATGCGAAGGCCGGCGCTGCCAGCTCGATCTGGTCGGCAACCGCGAGACTCCAGCCGCAAAACCGCGCGCTGGGCAACCCGTGGTCACGGGCGACATCGGGTCGTTCGAGCCGTGTGAATCGCACGACGCTGCGCAAGCGGTAACCAGCGCCGTGGTTCTCGGCGACTCCCATCAGGTCGGGTGGTCGCCCGGTGCGCTTCAGAAACACCCAGCCGGATGCCCGCGCGACGCGGCCGTCCGGCCGGCGCGCAACGCGGTCGATGGATGCGACATGACCGTCACGCGTGGCTTCGACCACATCACCGGGCGCCGCGGTAGGGAGCGCGCTCGCGAGCATCTCACCGATCCGACGGGTAGACGCGGCCAGGTCGTCGGCTGCGGTGGCGTCGCGCCCGCGTCGATCGACCAACAGCCACTGCGTCGCGCTTGCCGCATCGACAAACACCATGTCGCCGCCTCCGGTCAGCTCTGGCGGCGACGCCGGCGTGAGCTGCGACCATTCGATACGCCAGCGATCGCGGTCGGCAGTGAAGCGCACCGGCACGCCGCCAAACCGCAGGTAGCGATGGCTTTGTGCCACCTCAGCGAGTGTCGCGTCATCGAGTTCGCCGCACAAGGCGAAGCGGCAGCCGAGGGCCTCGAGCTGATCGAGGGCGGCGACGCGACTGTCGGCGTGGTCGAATCGGCAGTGGGTCGTCGGCACGACGATCGCGACGTCAGGGCGCCGACCGCCGGCCGCTTCCCAGCGTTCGAGCCAGCGTGTCTCGTCGGCGTCAACGACCAGCAGCGCGCAGACCTCGCCGCGCCCTGCCGGTTCGGCCGCGGCAAAGGGTAGTTCATTGAACCGAACGTCCCACGGTCCGCCGGCGCCAACCGGCAGAGCAGCAGACCGCAGGCGACGACACACCGTGCGCAACGCGCGATCGACAACCTCCGTCGGCAACTCCACGCACTCGAGCAGATGGCGAACCAACAGGGCGCCGGACTCGCCGGCGCCGTAGTAACCGGTGTAGGGTAGGTAGCTCGCGAACACGCGGTAGCGACCGAGGAGCACCAGGCCCGGACGCCGATACGCGTTGGCGATGTGCGCGAGGCCGCTGTCGATCCCGATGAACAGCGCAGCACGTTCGACCAGGGCCAGCAGTTCAGTCGGATTGGTCTGACCGGCGAGGTCCCGCACCCGCGGTCCGGCCAAGAGCCATGGCGCCGGTCGCGCGCCAACGTGCACGATCCGTAATGCCGTTTCGCGGAGCAGGAACTGCACGACCGACCGCCAGCCCTCCGCAGTCCAGCTGCGAGCCGCTTCCTCCGACTCCGAGTGCACGACCACATAGGGTTCTGCGCGTGACGACTCCTCGCCGCCGCCGTGACTCGGCATCAGCCCCGGCGCGCGCTCACGCCACGCAACACCGCCCGCGGCGGCAAACGCCTGGGCCAGGGGACCAAAGTCGTAGTAGTTCTCGGTGTTTGCCGGCGCTTGGCCGGTGCGGTTCTTCCAAGTCCCGGGACAGCAACCGCAGGTCTTGCCATTCAGGTTGAGGTCGATGAGGCGCCAGTCAGCAACCGCGTCCAACAGGGTAGCCAACTCACCGTAGCACTCGACTTCGAGGAACGTGGTGATCCCCGGCACGCGCAGCGCCACGTCGCGGTATGCGCCGCGCCCGACCCATGCCAATTCCCGTCCAGGTAGGTCCTCGCGCAAAAGCGCGACCACCGCACTCGCGGCGACGATGTCGCCGAGGCGTTCGACCAACAAGATGGCGAGCGGCTCGTTGCCGCGCGACCTTGCTGTGGCGACGAATTCCGCCGCGGCACGCCGGGTTCGCTGCGCACGCAATCGTCGCGTCAGACGTCCGCGGGTGCGCGTAAGGATGCGGTGCAGGGTGCCGAGGGCTCGGGCCAGCATCGTCAAGACGCACTAGGCCTTGAACACGGCGACGATTTCCTGGCCGAGATAGTCGGGAGCCGCTGCTGCGCGCAGCCATGGACCAGGCGTCGCAGCGTTCGTTGCGTCGGCGATCAGTGCTTCACAGCGGCGGCGCACCGACTCGGTCAAGCGAGGCCCCTCGTAGTCGAGATGGGTCTGCACGCTCTCGATGAACGGCGCACCATCGCCTTCGCGAGTCGTGAGCGCGCAGATCTCCAGGCCCGCGGCTTCTTGCAGGAACGCGAGGCTGCGCGCCGAGAAGTAGCCAACGTGCACGGGCGGCACGAACCACTCCCACGATGTGCCCAACAGCTCCGCTGCCAGCGATCGCCAGTTGGGTGTCAGCAGCGCCAAGACGCCGCCCGGGTTCAGGTGATCGCGCATCCAGCGCAGGTCGGCCCGCGGCGTCACCGAGTGTTCGATCACGTGACGGGTGACGATGCAGTCCCAGCGGTGGTCGGGTAACAGGCTCAACGGTTGGCGCCAGATGGGCACGCCATGCACTCGCTCGAGCGTCCGCGCCGCGTTCTGCGCTAGGTCCTGGCCGGTGACCTCGAAGCCACCTTGCCGCAACCCGTACAGCAGCGTCCCCTGACCGCAGCCCACCTCGAGTACGCGCTTGCCGCCGTTACCGAACTTGGTGAACCACGCGGCAATGAACTCCGTGTCAGCGGACGCGCACAACACATCGGGTCCGGACGGTGCGTTGGCCCAATACTCGATTTCGTAGACCTGCACGAGGTCGGCGGCGGCCGGCCAGGGGCCGGCGAACGAGAAGTCACAGGTCTCACAACCGACCACGAGGAACGGTCCGTGGCCTTGGTCCGTGCGCCGGAGCGCGCCCGCGTTGTTGCACCAAGGACAGGGCTCCTCGAGAAGGGGCTTTCCGCGGTACCCCGCGAGATCGATCCGACGCACTTCGGACGTCACCGCGACGTCGACCTCCTTGCTGCTGGTGCCCGCGACGGCGCGAACCTCCAAGCGACGGACGTCGGCCTGCCCTCCAAGTGGAACAAACGCGCGAAAACCGGAGCGCCCGGAATGCGCCAGGCGGGGATGCGCTTTTGCGACGTCCGGTCGGGGCTGGCCGTAGATTGCGCGTTGCCAGGCGCCATCCGGAACGCGGACCTCGATGGCACTGATCGGCTGCGCGGCCGCCGCCCAGCCGGTCACTTCGAGCCAGCCCGAGTAACTGCGAACCGGAACACCCGGCCGTGGTCGATCAATCGCGAGGTGAATCTGCATCGCTGATGTTCCAGACGAGCGGGTCCCAGCGGCCATTGGCGCGCAGCGCGTCGACCACACGCAGGCCGCACGCCCGCGCCGAGAGTTCGCGTTGTATCCACTGCGTCGCCGCCGGTTCGGGCGCGCGGTCCGAGCGACTCGCTCGATCCATCGCTTCGATCAGTGAGGGCACGACCCGCGAAGCGTCGCTGGCGATGCCATCGACAAGGTGTGGAATCTGGCGGGCGTCGAGGCCGCTCGCCCGCAGCGCCGGCAGCGACACCACGGGTTTGCCACGGAACAGTGCATTCACCGCCCACCAGGGATACCAGAAGTCGACGGTGGTCACGAGTTCGCAGTCGCAGCCGGCGGTCAAGCTCAGCTGCGCCAGGGGATCGTGGAGTCCAGACACGACCACGGTAGCGTACTCGCAGGTCTTGCTCGCCCACTGGCGCCATGCGTTGACGACCTCGACCGGGGCGAGGCTGGCGTCGACGACGACACTGACGCGCTCGAACCGGGCCTGCGGTCGTCGCCAGCGCTCGGCGATGGCCTCGCGCAGCGCCACCGCGCCAGCGTCGGCAAAGCTAGGGGCCACCCGAGCCAAGAACACGAAGTCGGCTTCGCGGATGCCGAGGGCGCGGCGCGAATGGTAGGCAAGCGCGCCAAGCTGACACGAAACACCGACGCGTGCCACCAATGCGCCGGCGGCACGCAAGCGGTGTTCGAGATCAGCAGACGCGACCCAGAGTTCGGTCGTGCGGCCGAGTGCGGCCCAGCAATCGAGTTCGGCGTCGCCGCGTACGAACGGAAACACGATCGGCGCTGCATCGCCGACCGGCGCGGGGTCGCAATCTTCCAGTCTGCCAAACTGGATCGCGATCGATGATCGCTGCCTCGGTTGGGTCGAACCGATCTGCCACTCGTGCACGGTCAGCCCCAGCGCTCGGCACGCATGCGCGAAGGCCGTGGCCACACCCGCCTCTGCCGGATCTGGGTTTGCGCCCGTGACGATCGTTGCGTGGTACACCAGACTGGCATTGCGATCGACGGTCGCCGTCATGGCAACCAACGCTCGGCCTCCAGCGCGTTGCGCGTGGCTTCGAGGTGACCATGACCGAACCCGTGATCCGGCTCGAGGTAGGCGCCCTCAGCCCACTCGTTCCACGCATTGACGAATACCAGGCGCTCGTCGCCGGTCAGGAACGCACGCGTGTCGCGCAAGGCGAATTCGAGCCAGACCTGGTACTCCGCAGGGCCGGCGTTCTCGAACACGTGCGAGTCGTTGCGCCGCCGCGCCGTGTTGTCCCAGCCCGGCATCACGCAGCGGAAACGTTTGTAAGGCGGCAGGTCGCGCGAACAGAACGCATCGACGACCCGCCGATAATCGTGCACGACACCGGTGAACGTAGGGTCGGTCGATCGCCGCACCGAACTGGGTTGACCGGACTCGTGGGGCGGGAACTCGACCGTAGCGTCGTAGCCGAAGCTGCTTGGGTCCCACGCTTGGCGCATCAGTTCGAACGACTCGACCGCGACCACGTAGATCTCGCCAACCCCGTTGCGGCGACAGGTCTCGCGCCAGTTCGCGATCGTCTCGCGCGCGTTGGGGACGGCGCGCGGGCGGTAGATCAGCAGGAGCGGAGCGCCGTTGACGCGGATGTAGGCGGGATGCGCGAAGCTGCGCACGAAGTCGTCCAGGATCGCGTTCAGTTCGTCGGCGCCGTACTCCTGCCGCAACAGAACGTCGCGCTCTTTGCCATCCCACCGGCGCGTCCAGTTCTCATTGGCCCACACCAGGCAGAACGGGAACGTCCAGGTCAGGTCGGCGGTGATCGTCTCGACCGGCATCGACAAGACGCGCCGGTCGCCGAACCGGTAGTAGTAGATCGCGAACCCGGACACGCCGTAGCGCTGCGCCAGCTGCGCCTGCTTGGCCATCACCCCCGGCGTGCGCAGGTCGTAGTAGCCGAGGTCGGCCGGGATCTTCGGCTGTAGGTGACCTTCGAACCGAGGCCGAGCGCCGGCGACGTTGCGCCACTCGGTGAAACCTTCACCCCACCAGCGGTCGTTCTCGTCGACGGCATGGAACTGCGGCAGATAGAAGGCCAGGACGCGAACCCGATCGCGTTGCTGCAGCGACGGTCCCCACCTGGTCTCGAGCACTTGTTGGTGTTTGGCGGCCATCGCCACCTTGTTGAGCTGCCCCGTCGCACTCGTCGTCTTGCTGAGATGGTGCACCACCTCGGCCAAAGGCGCATACACGATCCGCTTGCCGAGCTGCTGCAGCTTCAAGCACAAGTCGGCGTCTTCGGCATAGGCCGGCGCGTACGCTTGATCGAAGCCGCCGACAGCCGCGAAGTCGGCACGCCGGAACGCGGCGCACGCCGCCGACACGTAGTCGACCGTGCGTGGATAGGAGAATCGCGGCGCCGCCGCATCTTCGAACAACCCGACCATCTCGCCGGAACCATCGGCTCGCAGGCGTCCGCCCGCTTCCTGCAGCAGGCCGTCGGGAAACAGCAGTTTGGGCCCGACCATGGCGACCGATGGATCGCGTAGCGGGTCGACCAGGTCCGGCAACCAGCCAGGTTGGACCTGCGTGTCGCTGTTCAGCAGCACCACGACGTCGCCCCGACACTCCGCCACGCCGCGATTGCAAGTCGCGCCGAAGCCCGCTTGCTGGTCTTGCCGCACGTAGCGGATCGCGGCGAGCCGCGCCAGACACGACGCCGTCTCGGCGGACGACGCGTCGTCGACGACCACGACCTCGATGCGCGCGCCGGCGCTGTTGCGCGCGATCGCCAGCAAGCACTCGAGCGTGACCACGAGTTGGTCGTGCACCGGAATGACGATGGAGACTTCTGGGGTGTCGACCACCCGCAGGTCGGAATCGATGCTGGCGACGGCATCCTGCAGGCCCGCAGGATCCACGCGGAGCAGCGCCGGTCGACGCGCGCCTCGGCCGCGGCGAGCCGTCAGGCGACGACCGGCAACATGGGCGCGAAACTGCTCGAAGTCGCGCCAATGATCGGCCTCACGATCGATGGTCCGCGTCGCGCCGAGCGACCACGAACTCGGGCCGAACGTCGTCACCGAAGTCGCCGGGCTGTGCGCTACGGCGCCGTTGCGCCCGTGTGGCGTATCCCATCGGGTGACCGCAGCCGGCAACCGTTCGCTCTCGCCCGGCTCGCGCGGGCTACGGCCCTCACGCCGGCCGTGCAGCACGTAGTGCAGGAGCGGATTGGCGCGCGCTTGCCGCACCTCGGGATAGGCAGCGAGATAGAAGCCCGGATCGAACCCGGTTCCCGGCTCGCGACCCTCACGCCAACCGTGCACCGCGTAGTGCACCGCGCACAGGAAGTCGCCGTGGTCGGCGACATCTTGGTACTTGCGCCGATAGTGGTGCGGGTCGAACAGCCCGGACCTGCGAACAACACCAATGGCACGCGCCGTCGTGGGTCGCAGACCACGCACACACAGCAAAAGCTTGCTCGCCGCGCGTCCTGCGAGGGATGCGAACCTCTGCACCGGCGCACGCATCGAGTCCGGCGGCCCACCCGACACCCAGTGGCGCCACATCGTGAGGGGGCCGCGCCGAACTCCGACTCGCCGGGCGACCGCCACCAAGGCGTTCAGCACCGCCCGCGGCAACGCGGTCAACCGCCACGATAGCGACGCTCGGAGCGCGTCGACCTCGACGCGGAGGCGATCGCGTTCCGACCCCACGGCGGCGATCGCTTTGGCCGACTGCTCCCAGGCTCGTCGGCCCTGGTCAGCGGCCGCGCGGGCCGCCTGCAACTGGGCCGTGAGGGTTTGAAGTTGGGTGTCGAACTCCTGGATCCGCGCCGCGGATTCATTGGAGTGTCGCGACAGTTCACCCAGATCAGCTTCGCGCCGCCGCAGGTCACCGCGGATCCCATCGGCCGTCTTTTCCAAAGCGACGTTCTGCTGCTTCAGCAGCCGGTCACCCGGATCGCGAATCTCATACACGGCACTGTGCTCGTGATACCGATGCGCCGATCCATCGAAGTGGGTGTCCAAAAGCATGCTGCGCGGAGGCACAACCGCGACCGATGGATTGTCAGAAGCAAATACAATGGAGTAGACGAGGCCGTTGAGCTCGTGCGACAGATGGAAGCAGTGGTCGGCGTGGCGTTCGAAGTACCACGGTGGATTTGGCGATGCCGAGTCCACGACCGATCCATAGAGTGCCTGCTGCTCGGCCACGCCGATATGGCGGAAGTACAGCCCAAGCAGCTCTCGCAATTCCGGCTTCTCGAGTTCCTTCACATGAAAGTCATTGGGCGCGTTGAGCAGATTATAGGGCGTCTTGTTGGGCGACGAGAGGATCAGGACGCCGTCGGGACGCAAGACACGCTTCACCTCGTCCAGGAACACGCGTTGCCCGGTGATGTGTTCGATGGTCTCGACGCTGATGACGACGTCGACGCTGGCGTCGCGAAGCGGGATCGCCGCGCAATCACCGCACACGAACCGCAGGTTGGAACTCGCAGCGTACTTGCTCTTGGCGAGTGCCACCGACTCGCGGTCGATGTCGACGGCCCACACTCTGGCCGCCCCCTGGGCGATGATGGCGGCCCCGTAGCCTTCGCCACAAGCAATGTCGAGCACCTCCTTGCCCTCACACACGGCAGCGGCGATCAAGTACCGGTGGTAGTGCTCCAGCCCCGTCGAACTCCGCACGATCGACGGCAGGAAGCGCTCCCCCGTGTTTGCCAGGTTGGTGTCGGGTTCCGGAGGTCGCAGGAGCTTCATGGTGAAACGCAGCGAGGGCGGTGCTCCGCCCGACGAGCCGCGTGACGTGCTTTCCGCGCGCGGACCAGGATCCTACCGTTCGGCACCCGCTGCCTCAACCTTGCCGTCGAGCAGTTGGGGCCTCAGCGTCATTGATGCGGGCTCAGGCGCAACGATGAGACGGCGACCGCGAGGCGGCGCCTCTCACTGCCGAACTCCGAAGACCCGGGTCGCTCGACATCGAGGAAGCGAAGCTCGAGCGTAACCACCCCCGGGCGGATGCAGGCTGCAGGGACGTCTAGCACAGCAACACCCGGCTCCGCCGCCGCGAATGTGCCGATGGGCGCATCGTCGACGAACACGTCGACGCGCTGGCGCTCGAGCACTTGGTCGATTCGCAAGATCATCGCGTGGCCGATCTCCAACCGCAGGCCACCCGGCGGTGCACCGACCTGCATGCGCACGAAAGCGCTCGCGCCATCGTTCCAGGTGAACCCATCTTCGTCGATGCTCCAGCCTGAGCCGAGATAGGGTCGGGCGTTGCCACGAAGACCGAAACGCAACAGGTCGCCGTATTGGTAGTGCGCCGGCGACAGGCGCCGCGGCGAGGCCGCTTGGTGCGCGAAGACCGACCAACAACGCTCCGCCAGGAACGCGGCTCCGGCGCGAACCATCGTGGCATGGCCGTACAACGTTTCGAGTTCCGCATCCGGCCGATTCACGTAGTCGACCAGCGTGGCCGCGATGCTCTGCTTTGCCGCGTGATCCGCGATGGCCGTGGCGAGGCCGCACCGGTATCCGTTCAAGACACCCACCAGGATCGCGAGCATAGCGATGGCAGACAGTCGCTGGATCGTTCTTCCGCGCACTGCGGCAGCCGTGGCTATCAGGACAATCATACAGCTCACGAAAGCCTGCGAGTACGTCGCGTAGGCACTGCGATACGCCAGCCGATGCCCCACCGGGGACCTCCCGACGGCCACGATCGCCAAAGTACCGAGACAGAAGAGCGCCATCGCGACATACAGCGCGTATCGCGAGATGGCCCGCTGCCGCTGCGCGGTGTAGAGCACTCCGCAGAATCCGATGAGAAGCAGTGCTCCAATCCATACCGCTGCGGAGGACTCGCTTGCCCAAGCCCCATTCAGAGCGGCAAAGAAGCGAGCAAGCCGCAAAGGGGCGCCAAGTGACGCAGACAGGGACGGGTGATGGAGCGGCGCCTGGTAGCCAATCAGGTATGCCATCCATGCCACGATGCCGGCGGCGATCCACAGCACGCCGAACATCCGACCCTGGCCCGACCGCCAGTGGGCTATCACGAGCACGATCGCGCCGGGCCAAATGAGCAGCCCCATCGCAGTGGAGAAGGATCCCGCGCAGCCGGCAGCAACGGCCGCGAGCAAGTGGACCCGTGACCGGCGTGCACCCGACAATGCCGCTTGCAGGTGATAGAGGGACACGAAGGCAGCCGTCAGCGGCAGCGTGAGTCCGATCTGGAACCCCCACAGCAGGTTCTCCGCCTGGCGCCAACCGAGCAGCACCCATGCCGCCAATGCGAACCAGAGCGGCGCCGTTCCCTTCGGCCACTGACACGTCCTGCGGGCCGCCGCGTGAACGTAGATGAGCAGGACACCCAGATGGCAGACCGTGAAGACGGACTGTGCCACCGTGTTGTAACCGGTGAGCCAGGCCAGCCCGAACATCGCAAGGAGCGGCAGGACGATGCGATGCTCATTGTGCTGCGACCACACGTCGCCCGCAGTGAGCGATCCGTCTGCCGCCAGCTGCAGCAAGCGCACGAACTCCCAGTCATCCCAATACGGTACGTTGACCGCGAACCGGAGCACGTAGACGAGCGCGGCAGCCACGGACGCATACGCGAGCACGAGATAGCCACGTAAGGGGCGGTGGAGCGCGGCGAAGAGGCGAGAGCCGGATTCCGAGGCGTCGCGTATGGGCGTCATCCCAAGTCGTGATCTGCTGCCTCAGACACCCGCGCGCGCGCGCGCCCGCTTGCCCTGACGAAGCCACCACCCCATCGCGGCCTTGGGCCGCAACCACCCGGTTGCACGTCGGCGCAACGCCGTGGCGAATTGAGCGTCATGACGGATTGCGACTGCCGTAGATCTCGCGCGCCCTGCGAGCATTCGCGGCTCTTGCAGCCCATACGACGCCTGGCTGTTCCCGCCACGGCAACCGGAGCGTCACCGCGGCCACACCTGCAGTTGTGTCTGGCGCATGGCCGCGTGGTGCACGTAGTCCTTCTGCGTCAGCATCTTTTCGAGCCAGCAGTGCAGGATGATGAACAGGTAGCGCGAACCCATCTCCTTGATGCGGAACTTCGAAACGCCCTCCTTGCGGTTGCGCCACGAGTTCGGCACGACAGCGTACGAATAGCCGCGCGCCATCGATTTCAGCGGCAGCTCGACGGTCAGATT
Source organism: Planctomycetota bacterium (assembly GCA_031423015.1). Classification (GTDB taxonomy): domain Bacteria; phylum Planctomycetota; class UBA1135; order UBA1135; family UBA2386; genus DATGPD01. The sequence continues at coordinate 14,516 of JANPER010000232.1, forward strand.
GAAGTGGTAGGCGAGCAGAGGCTGCACGCCAGCGATGACCGAGCGGCGGTACATCTTGAAGGCGTTCGTCACGTCGTTGTAGCGCGTCAAGAACAGCGCCATCACGAACAGGTTGCCGAGGCGGTTCAGTAATCGCTTCGGCCACGGATAGTCGATCGACTTGCCGCCGCGCGACCAGCGCGTACCGAATGCACAGTCGTAGCCTTCTTGCAGCTTGCGCCAAAACCGCACGACGTCCTCGGGGTCGTCCGCACCGTCCGCCATCACGATGGCCACCGCCTCGCCGCGGAACTTCGCAAGCCCGCAGCGAACGGCGAAGCCGAAGCCGTTGGGCGGCTCGTTGTTCAACCAGCGGACGCCCGGGATCTCGCTCGCCAGCGCACGCAGGATGGACTCTGTCTTGTCCGAGGAATTGTCGTTGACGACGACAATCTCGTGCGGAATCTGCTCGCGCTCCAAGGTGGCGTGCAGCGAACGCACGGTCGATGCAATGTGTCCTTCCTCGTTGTGGGCTGGAATCAGCACCGACAAGAGGCCGACGACACCCTCGCTCTCCCACTCGGCGAGGGATTGGACTTCGAGAACCATGGCCGCGCATGGTATTCATGCTGTCGCCGCCGTGGCACTTGCGATTCATCGACAACAGAGAAAAAGACACGGCAAGCCACGCCCCCAGCCGAGCCCCTGGTCGACCGCTTCGATCAACCAGGGACGCAGCCCGGGTGTCTGCGGCATCGAGCAGCCCGAACGCCGCGCGGTGCTCGATCGCGACAGCGCCATCCGTCAGTCCCCCTGTCGGCCGGCAGTCGCGATGGAAGTCGCGCGTGCCAAACCGTACCATCTTCACTGCCGCGCGGGCCGTGGCGTCCCCGGAGTTCCCTGATGTTCACATGGCTGCGATCCAGAACCGCTATCGAGGAAGCGATGGCTCGGTTGACCCCGATGCGAAGAGCGGTCGAGCACTACTTGTCGGGATTAGAGTCTTTCTGCGGTTACTGCGCTGCCTGCAACGCGATCGTCCGCATGAGCGTGCCCAGGGTCCAGGACGGCGCGTGGTCCGACCTGCGCGAGAGCTTCATCTGTCCGCGCTGCGAACTCAACGGACGGGCTCGCATGGCGTGGACCGCGCTGCGCGGCGCGCTCGCCCAGAAAGGTGGACGGCCGCGCGCCCTGATGTTCGAGCGGGTCACGTCTCTGTTCCGCAGGGTCGCGGCCGAGTTTGCTTGGGTCGAGGGCAGCGAGTATGTGGCCGATGATGTGACGCCCGGCGATTACCGCCGGATCGGCAGCATCGACGTTCGGCATGAGAACATGCTGGCTCTCTCATGTGCGAACGACTCTTTGGACGTGATCTTCCACGGTGATGTCCTCGAGCACGTACCGGACGATCGGGCTGCGCTCGCCGAGTGCCACCGCGCGTTGCGCCCGGGGGGCGTCATGTTGTTCACTTGTCCGTTCTTTGCGCTCGAACAGAGCATTCGCCGCGCGAGAATGATCGACGGGCGAATCGTGCACGCTCTCGAACCGGCGTTCCACGGCAACCCGTTGTCGCCTGGAGGGAGCCTGGTCTACACCCACCACGGTTGGCCTTTGCTGGATGACATAGCCGCCGCCGGCTTCGCCACGGTCGAGACCGGGCTGATGTATGAACCGTTCCAGGGCATCGTCAGCAACAACAACCCCTACCCGGAGGGCCACATGTGGCCGGTCCTGTTCCGGGCCATCAAGTAGCGGACAGCGTTGGGCACTCACCCACAATCCGACTCACATGAACGCCACTTCACCCGCGCTGGCAACCGCACGGCGCTCGACCTGACGAAAGCCGTAGCGCGGCGGCGGTGGTTGATCGCCGGTGTGTGTGAAGAACGCATCGTGCTGATGCACTTGCAGCGCCTTCGGCGCACAGTGAAAGACGATGCTCCACCGCGGTGCCGAAGTGTCGCGCGCCGGCAGACCACCGTGCGGCGTCTCGGCGTGCCAGATCACGACGTCACCTGCCCGTACTTCGGGCACGACGAGCTCGCCCCAAACCGGCGCGTTGCGTATCACTTCACCGTTGTAAAGGTCGAGCGCCAGGGCCAGCAGCTCCGTGCGGCTGGCTTGCGGACTCCGCTTGCAGGCCATCTGCCAGAACGGGCCAGGCGCCAAGGGTGCGCGATGACCACCGCGATAATAGAAGAGCGGGCCTGCGTCTGGACTGACGTCGCGCAGAGCGGTCCACACGCCGCAAAAGTGCGCCCCCGGCCAAGTGACAAAGTGCGGCGTATCGCGGTGCACAGGCTGCTGCGTGCCATACTTGAAGGTGAGCGACGTGTAGATGCCGACCTCGGATCCGAGCAGATAGTCGAGTAGCTGCAACACCTGGCCGTTGAGACCGATTGCCAGTGCCGCCTTGGAATACTGATGGAAGTTCACTAGGCGCTTCTCTCGCCCCAGCACGTCGAGATTCTGACGCACGTAGGCAGCATGTTCTGCGACATACTGCTGGTAGTCGGCGATCACCTGTTCACAGAGAGCCCGAGCCTGAACACCACGGAGAATCGCGATTCCATCGCGAATCAGATCCGCGGCGGCGGTGCGCAGGGGCAATGCAAGGCCCGATGCGTCGATACGCGCGGCGGCATCAATCGCGTCCCACAACACGGGCGGCGGCGCCGCGCCCACACGAAGCTTGCTTGGTTCAGATTCCATCGGGCACCAGAAAGGCCACCGCGGCAACAGATACTACGCAGGCAGTTTGACGGCGACCCACCGCAAAAGCAATCTGCATCCCGCGCTGCCTTGAGTGGGTCTGGCGCGAGAGCTAGACTCGCCGTGTGAGCTGGTTCGGCAGTGGCCTTCGGCTGCGGCTCCGGTAGTGGTTCATGCGCAACAAGCTCGATCCGACGCCGACCTTTGCAGGCTCCGTCGGCTACCTCATGACCCCGACCACCGCCCCCCTGCCCGCGAAACACCATCTCGGTCTCGCCGCACTCCTTGAGGCGGCCGCAGCGCCGGTACTGACGTGCGTGCGGCATCGGCATCTCATCCGCCGCGTCGTTCGCCGAGAGATCGAGCAGCGGTACCGCGGCTCGTTTCTCGGCGTGCTGTGGACGCTGATCACGCCGCTGTTGATGCTGGCGGTGTATACGTTCGTGTTCTCGCAGGTGTTCCACTCGGGGTGGAGCGGCGAGGCGACCAGGGCGCCATTCGCACTGATTCTGTTCGCGGGGCTGATCGTGTTCGGGATCCTTGCGGAGCCGTTGAACCGCGCCCCCGCCCTGATGCTCGAGAACGTCAGCTACATCAAGAAGGTGGTGTTCCCGCTCGACATCCTCGCGTGGGTGGCGCTGGCGTCGAACCTGTTCCACGCGGCAGTCAGTCTCGCCATCTGGCTGGTCATCCACCTGCTGTTCGTGGGCGTGCCGCCGTGGACCGCGATCCTGTTGCCCCTCGTGCTGCTGCCGTTGTGCCTGTTCACGCTCGGCGCCACTTGGCTGCTCGCATCCTTGGGCGTGTTCCTGCGCGACCTGCGCCAGGTCGTGCCGGTATTGACGACGATGCTGATGTTCCTCAGCCCCATCTTCTTCCCGCGCACGGCCGCCGGTCGCTACGAGGTGCTGATGACATTGAACCCGCTGGCAGGGATCCTCGACCTCGCCCGGGACGTGCTGGTGTTCGGTCGGCTACCCGACTGGCGCCTCTGGTCTATCCTGCTCTTGGCTTCTTGGCTGACCTTCACGCTGGGGCACGTCGCCTTTCAGCGCCTGCGCCGGGGATTTGCCGATGTTGTCTGACATCGCAATCCACGCCGTCGGCCTCGGCAAGGCGTATCAGATCTACAAGCGACCCGAGGACCGCCTCAAGCAGATGCTGCTCGGCCGCTGGCGCCGGTACTACGAGGAGTACTGGGCGCTCACCAACCTGAACCTCGACGTCCATCGGGGCGAGACCATCGGCATCATCGGCCGCAACGGCTCCGGCAAGTCAACGCTGTTACAGCTGGTGTGCGGCACGCTGTTGCCCACCATCGGCACAGTAGTAACCCACGGCCGCATCGCCCCGCTGCTCGAACTGGGGTCGGGGTTCAACATGGAATTCACCGGGCGCGAGAACGTGTTCCTGTCGGCCTCGGTGCTCGGCCTCACCGAGCAACAGATCCACCAGCGATTCGACGCAATCGCCGAGTTCGCCGGCATCGGTGACTTCATCGAGCAACCGGTCAAGGTCTATTCGAGCGGCATGTACGCGCGCCTCGCATTTGCGGTGGCGGCGCATGTCGATGCCGATGTGCTCATCGTCGATGAAATCCTCTCGGTAGGTGACGCCGCGTTCAATCAGAAGTGCATGCGCTTCATCCGGCGCTTCAAGGAGAAAGGCACGCTGTTCTTCGTGTCCCACGACACGTCTGCGGTGCGCAACCTCTGCGACCGGGCCGTGTGGCTCGACCGCGGCTCAGTGCGCACGATCGGACCAGCGGATCAGGTATGCGACGACTACGTGGCATCGATGCACGAGGACACCGACGACCGCGGTGGCTTCAAGATCGGCGGTAGCCGCCGGCAGAAGGACGAACCCGCACCGATCGTCAAGGATGTGCGCCTCGAGCAGCTCGCCGAACTCGGCTATCGCAATGAGCTACAGGTTTTCGCCTTTGATCCGGATTCGCGCTGGTTTGGCCAACGCGGAGCGACCATCGACCGCGTAGCGCTGCTGTCACCCGACGATCCGGGACACGAATTGCAGGGCAACGAGATCCACGGCGGCGCCGAGGTTGTTCTTGTGGTGGAAGGCATCGCGCACGAGGCCCTCGACCGACCGATCATGGGCTTCTGCGTCAAGGATCGCTTGGGGCAGGAGCTGTTCGGCGACAACACGTTCTTGACCTATCGCGACCGACCGGTGCCGCTAGCGGCCAACAGTCCGTTCGCGGCGCGCTTCCGTTTCGTGCTGCCCTATCTGCCGACCGGCAACTACGCCGTCTGCGCCGCGGTAGCGAACGGCAGCCAACAGGAGCACGTACAGCACCACTGGATCGACGACGCGCTCATCTTCCAAGTCGAGACCAGCCACGTGGTGCGCGGCCTGGTCGGACTGCCGATGCTCGACATCGTCATCGACACGCGCGCGGGAGCCAAGGCCACGACCGAGTGAGTCTGCCGGACGGCTTGTCGCGCGCAGCATCGACCAGCCTCGCCTGCTGCAAAGCCGCGAAGGCGTCCCGACAAAAGGCTTGCCGTTGCTCGCGCTGCGCCGGCCACAAACGCCGCACTACTTGCGATCGTTAGCGCGCAGGATGAGCAGGATGTCGACCTGGTCGTCGGACCGACGCGCCCCGCGAGCGCGCGGCTCGGTGCGGTAGCCACCGTCGCGGCCAGCCGGCGCAGCGGGCGAACCTGGGGCGGAGCCGGCCGCGGGGCCAGGGGTCGACGGGCCGGCGGGCGCGACGGTTGGGTCGCCCCCGCGTCCCCCTGCCTTCGCCGCGGCCGCGCGCGTCGGAGCCGGCGGTTTGACTTCCGGTTTGGCTTCCGACTTGACTTCCGGCTGTTCGCGCACCGCCAACAGCGCCAGCCGACCTGCCTCAGCCGGCTGCACCCGCTCGAACCCGACTTCGCCGCGATCCGCCTGCACGCGCGCGTGCAGCGTCGTCGCGAACGCGCGCAGCTCGGCGAGCGACCCCGACACGCGATAGACGCGATCGTTTGGTCGAATTTGCAAAGTGCGCGTCGCGTCAGCCGGGCGCGCCGACAAGTCATCCTTGGCCTTCTCGCTCGGCTCGGACTTCGGCTCTTGCATCGGTGCGTCGAGAGCACGGGCGACGCGCACCTGACGCAGATCGACGCGCGCCTCACCCTTGGCCTCGGCCTCGGTCTCGGTCGCCGCGCCGAGCAGAGCCAAGATTTCGGCCGCATTGATCGGCGCCGCGGCGGCGCGCGCATCGAGCTCGCTGAACAGCTTGGCACTCGGCAGCGCGGCCACGTCGGCCACGAGCGCGATTTCACCGAGCGCCAGCCGATCGAGCCCTAACGCAAAGGCGGACTCGTCGGCGGGAGCCACGACGCCGGTTAGCTGTTCGATCCCCGACACCACGTGAGGGGCCACTATGCCGGTTGCGGGCGGACGCTGCTCGCCGTCCTTGTCGGCGACCGCGATCGGCACCGCCTTGCGCAGGGCGACTTCGCCTTCCTTGCCCTCGCCCACCGATTGTGATCGTGCTTCGACCGCATCCTCGAAGCGCCGCACGCCTTCGAGTTGATCGCGCGCGACAGCGCCCAGCTCGGGGCGCTTCTTGTCTTGCAGGGCGCGATTCTTCTGTGCGTCGTCTTGCTTGGCACCGCCGAGCTGCTCGCCAGGTGCGCGCGCGACATCCGAGCGGGCGGGCTCGGCCGGCGGGATCGTGCGCACGACCACGAACACCAAGACCAGCGCCGCCGCCGCCACCGCACTCGCCAGATACGGCCGCCACGCGCGCGGCGGCCGCGACGCCTTGGGCTTCAGCTGCGCAATCACGGCTTCGGCCAAGCTGCCGCCCATGTCGCCTGGTGCGAGCGCGCTGCGCACCAACTGCACGCTGCGGCGATACGCGTCGGCGCTGCGCTGCAACTCCGGATCGCGCGCCATTTCACCTTCGAGCGCGGCGCGTTCGCTCGGCTTCAAGCGGCCATCCACCCAGTCGGCAAAGCGCTCGTCGAGGCGTCCGTACGGCGAACTCATGGTCGGAACTCCGCGAGTTTGTCCTGCAGAATCAGCCGACCGCGGTGAATCCGCGAGCGCACTGTGCCGGGCGGGATCCCGAGGACCTCGCCGATCTCCTCGTATGACAACCCCTGCAGGTCGCGCAGCAAGACGGCGCGCTGGAACTCCTCGGGCAGCTCATGCACCGCGGCGCGCACCGCCTCGGCGATCTCCTTGTGGTGCACTCGATCGGCCGGCTGCGGTCCCCGCGCCACCGGTTCGATCCTCAAGTCGTCGGTGCCAGCGATGGGTGCGTCGATCGAGACGGTCCGTCGAGCGCGCTTGAGGGCCTTGCTCTTGCGATACTCGGTGATGCAGTAGTTGAGGGCGATGGTGTGCAGCCACGTCGAGAAGCGGGCCACCGGGTCGAAGCCCACGAGCCCACGGTAGGCGCGGATGAACACTTCCTGGCACACGTCGCGCGCGAACTCGCGGTCGCAATGGAGAACTCGCAGCACTAGACCAAACACCCTGCGTTCATGTCGTTCGAGAAGGCTCCGGAAGGCATCGACGTCGCCGCTCTGCGCCCGCTGCACGAGCGGAGCATCGGGATCGACATCGTCGACTGGCGCCACCGGGAGCGGCGGCGAACGGAACCCGGGAGGAACGGTTCCCGGGTCGATCTCATGCGGAGTCGGGGTCAAGGGTCTTTCGCGACGCGGGACGCAGGATAACGTCGACCACGCCGACGCCACACCCGCACACAAACTTCCATTCACGTCGCAGCATGAGTCATGAGTGAGAGCATCTTCCAGTTCGACTGCCCGTGCTGCGGCAAACGCATCGAGTTCGACGTGCGCTCCCGCAAGACCCGCGCGGTGAAGGTGACCGAGGGCAAGGTGAAGAAGGACTTCGATGCCTTGCTGGCCGACCAGAGCATCGAGCGCAAGCGCCTCGACGGCGCCTTTGGCCAGGCGCTGGACGCCCAGCGCAAGGAGAAGGAGGCGATGGACGACATGTTCAACACCGCCAAGAAGAAGGCCAAAGCCGACGGCGACGACCAGCCGCACCGGCCGTTCGACCTCGACTGACGGCCGCGGGCGCGCCCCTCCTCTACAGCTTCAGCTGCTTCTTGCCCTTGGCGTTGTAACTCGGCCGCTCCGGCCGACTCGCCAGCTCGACGCCAAACGCATAGATGCCCCGCACCACCGTGCTCATGTGGTCGAGGTCGAGCAACCGCAACTCGTCGCTCGGCTGGTGGTAGTCCGCGTGCAGCGAGCCGGCGCTGATCGAGTGGGCGACCACGCCCTTCTGCGCGAAGGGCAGGTTGTCGCTGCCGCTGAACAGGGGACCCGCCATGGCGAACGCCACCAGCTTCACGTCGTTCTTGCTCAACACCGGCTCAGCGATGCTGGCAAAGTCAGACAGGTCATTGCCGGTGATCCACGCATGACGCGGCCCTTCCTTCGGCGGACGGCCGAGCATCTCGAGGTTCACCACGGCGGCGATGTCGGTCAGCGGCATGGTCGGGTCGGCGACGAACGCGCCGCTGCCGCGCAACCCTTTCTCCTCGGCGGAGAACCACACGAAGGCCACGTTGCGGGTGAGCTTGGGCTTCTGCGCCGCAAAGGTCTCCGCCAGCGCCAGCACCGCCGCACTGCCGGTCGCGTCGTCGTCGGCCCCGTTGTAGATCGCGTCGCCGTCGCGCGGCGCGCCGACGCCGATGTGATCGTAGTGCGCCGAGAACAGCACCCACTCCTTGGCGTCGGGCACGCGATGGGTGGCAACCACGTTGTATAGCTCGACGTCGATGTCCTCGGGCGCAGGCAGCTCGACGTCAGCGCGCAGCGCGCCCTCGGGGAGCACGCCCTTGCGCACCAACAACCACGGCGCCCCCCCGGCGCCACCGCGGCGCGATAGGCGTTCGTGCACGCCGGCGCACCCGGCCCACAGGGCCGAGTTGGCCTCGACCTCGACGACCACCGGCCGCTTGCCGCCCTGGCGCTGCAACAGGCGGTCGGCGCCTGGTTGATCGAACGCAACGCGCAGCACCTCGACGACCGGATTGGCAAACGCACTGTCCGCGCGCCATACGCGCACGTCGTCGCCTGCCACCAGGGTCTTCGTGGTGCCGTCGGCCGCACGGACCACCAGGCGCAGCTGGCCGACGTCAACGCGCACGCCGGGCAACGTGTAGCGGAACAAGAACGCGTCGCCCGCGCCCGAGGTCAACCCGGCCGCGCGCACGCGGGTCACCAAGTAGTCGCGTGCCTGCGTCAGACCAACGCTCGGGCTGTCGCGGCCAAGCAGTTCGTCGGAGGCCAAGAACTCGAGCGTCGTGCGCAGCTCGGCCGCGCTCATCGGATCGGGCGCGAACCCCTCTTGCGCGCGCGGCGCCGCGAGGGTCAACGAGAGGACTAGCAGGAGCTTCTTCATCGCGGATACACCACCTCGCCGCCGATCACCGTCAGCAGCACCTTGGCTTCGAGCAGTTGGTCTTCGGCGCAGACCAAAAGGTCGCGGTCGAAGACCGTGAAGTCAGCGCGCTTGCCCACCTCGATGGTGCCGAGTTCGCGCTCCAGGAACGCCGCATAGGCGGCATCGCGCGTGAAGCCGGCGATCGCCTCGGCGCGGGTGAGCTTCTGCTCCGGCCGCATCTCGAGCGTGCCGCCCGGCGCCCGCGTGCTGACCGCGGCGAACAGGCCGAGTCGCGGGTCGTGGCCCTCGACCGGAAAGTCGGAACCCAGCGGCACAGGCATCCCGAACGACAGGAAACGCCGCCACGCGTACGCGCCCGCCGTGCGCTCAGGACCGAGGCGCTCGGGAGCCCACGGCATGTCGGAGGTCAGGTGCGTCGGCTGCATCGACGGGAGCACGCCAAGCGCGGCGAAACGCGCGAAGTCGGCGTCGGCCACCACCTGCGCGTGCTCGACGCGAAAGCGCGCGGCCCGCACGCCGTGCTTGAACTTGGTCGCTTCGTAGGCATTGAGCACGGCGCGGTTGGCCGCGTCGCCGATCGCATGCACGCACAACTGGAAGCCATGGTCGGCGCAGAGCTGCGCGGTCCTCTGCAACACCGGCTGCCGCGTGATCATCAAGCCGCGGTGACCAGGTCGGTCGGTGTACGGCTCCAGCAGCGCCGCGCCGCGCGAACCCAGCGCGCCGTCGGCGTAGCCTTTCACCGCGCGCACGATGATCACGTCGTCGGGGGTTTGCCACGGCCCCTGCTTGATGGCGTCCTCCGCGCTCGCCGGCAGCATCACGTACACGCGCAACTTCCAGCGCCCTTGCCGCCACAGCTGGCGCACCACCTCGACTTCGCGCGGAGCCATGCCCGCGTCGTGCACGCACGTGAGCCCCACGGCGAGGCACGCGTCGTGCGCCGCCAGCAGTTGGCGTTCGATCTGCGCCGGCGTTGCGCTCGGCACGCTGCCACCCACCAGCGCCATCGCGGTGTCGACCAGCACGCCGGTCGGCGCCCCGGCGCTGTCTTTCGCGATCTCCCCGCCTGCCGGCGTCTCGCTCGCCGACGACAACCCCGCGATCGCCATCGCCTTTGCGTTGCTCAGCGCCGCGTGCCCGTCGACGCGCGTGAGCCACACCGGATGCTCCGGCACCGCCTCCGACAGCGCGGCGTGCATCGGAAAGGCTTTGTCGTCCCAGTCGTTCTGATCCCAACCGCGGCCCAACACCCAGTCGCCCTTGCGCGTCGTCGCCGCCCGCGCGCGCACGCGCGCGATCACCTCCTCGTAGCTCTTGGTGCCCACGAGGTCGACGTGGTCGAGCGCCGCGCCGAGCCCCAGCAAGTGCGCATGCGCGTCGTGCAGCCCGGGGACCACGAAGCCCGGCAACGTGCGCACCGTCGCGATGTCGCGCGCCGGCGCGTCGTGGTCGGCGATGCGACCGTCGACCACGACGACGCGCGGCCCCCACTCCTGCGCGGTACCGGTGTGCACGCGCACGCCTTCCAGAGCGAGGTCTTGAGGAACGAGCGCCGCGACGGCGAGAGCGAGACTCAACATGGCAACCCGAGTGTCGGGTCCGCGCGCCGCAGAGCAAGCTTCGGCTCTCGATCCGTCGTCAGCTCAGGAGCCGTCTGCCGCAATCCGCCACGGATCCGGCGAGTGCCAGACGTGTTCCTCGCCCGCGTCGTCGCGCACCCGCAGGTGCCCGTTGTCCTCGATCGAAAGCACCGTGAACGCGCGCGTCGACCCATCCACGACGTGCCGCGCCGTCACCCGCCGCCCAAGCATCCGGCACTCGGTGCGCATGCGCGCCACGATCGAGCCCGGCGCGTCGTATTCAGCGTTGAGCGCCTCCATCAGGTCGACCCACACCTCCGCCAGATCGTGCACCTGTCCAGTCAGCATGCGCATCGACACGCCGACGGCCTCCGCTTCGCCAAGCATCCCGACTTGGTTCACGTTCAGCCCGACACCGACCAGGTACTTGTCGCCGAGCCGCCGCACCAACGTGCCGCTGATCTTCTTGCCGTCGACGATCACGTCGTTCACCCACTTGGGGTGCGCGTCGATCGCGTGGCGCGCGCGCAAGAACGAGGACACCGCGACGCCGGTGAGGAACACGATCGGCGCCTTGTCGCTGCGCTCGGGCGCGTCGAACACGATCGTCTGCCACAAGCCTTCGGGCGTGGCAGATTCCCAGCGTCGATCGCCGGTGCCGCGACCGAGCGTCTGCCGACCGGCCATGAACACCGTGCCCTCGGCCACCGCGCCGCGCGCGAGCTGACGTTCCGCCATCTCCATCGTCGACGTGGTCACGTCTTCGTAGACCACCATGCGACCGAGTCGGCCGCTGCGCACAAGCCGCGGCCAGTCGCTCGGGTTCACCGCGCGCGCAGGCGAATGACGGCGGGCAACAGCGCCAGCACGAGCAGCGCCTTCACCAACGCACCCAGCAAGAACGGCATCAACCCGGCCTGCACCGCGTGCACCGGACCAAGCAGCACGCTCAGCCAAGCGACGCCCGGCAAGAAGATCGCCGTCATGGCGGCGAGCACCGCGACGGCTTGCCGCGCGCGCGTGCGCGCGAACCCCGTGTCGATCGCCGTGCCCATCACGTACGCCGCCAACACGAAGCCCAGCAGATAGCCGCCGGTCGGACCGAACGCGATCACCGGGCCGCTCAGCGCACCGGCGAACACCGGCAAGCCCACGAGCCCTTGCGTCCAGTAGAGCAGCAGACTCGCCGCGCCACTGCGCGCGCCGAGCGCCGCACCAACGAGCAGCACCGCCAACGCCTGCAGCGTGATCGGCACCGGCGCGCCCGGCAAGTAGATCGCGACCTGCGCCGCGAGCGCCACCAGCAGCGAGCCAGCGACCACGAACGACGTCTGCAGCAACACGCTCCGCGGCGCGGCGATTACCGAGGGTGCGGACGTCACAGACGCGTTGATGAGGGGAAGCACGCGAGCAAGCTAGACATCAGGGGTGGCAAGTCCAGGGTTTTCAGGCTCGGAAGACCGAGGCCACGACGCGGGTCGCTACCTCCGGCTCGTTCCCCTCGATAGCATCCGCCTCGGTCCGGATCGTTCGCACCCGCGACCTCGGCCCGGCCCTCGGAAGATCGGAGCCCATGCGGAACGTCATCTTCGTGTCGTATGCGAGTGCGGATCACGCGGTGGCGGAAGGGTCGTGGCGAAAACCCATCAGCTGTTGTCACGCCCGCAAGTACTCGCCTGCCGTGGCCGAGCGAGGACGTTGAGAAACCGGTCCTCGAAGCCCTGGTCGATCTCGGGCTGGGTGACGAAGTCGTCGACCCCTTGGTGACGTTCCATCTACTCTTCAAGCAGCGCGTCGAGATCTCGAGCACCGTGAAGGACACGCACGATGGTGATTCCGGCCTCTTGCACGGCGTAGAACACTAACCAGTTCTTGAATCCGCGGATCGGATACGAGCGGAGGCCTTCCAGGTCGTCGCTTCGCCACGGCCTCGCGCGGCCCTTGTGCGGGTGCTCGAGCAGATCCTCGAACGTCTCCTCGGCGCGCTCGACGAATCGAAAACCTGTTGCTTCGCTCCCGTGCTCGGTCAGGTACACCGCGATCTCGCGCAGATCCTGAAAGGCGCGCGGGTGCTTTCTGACGATGCGACCCGGCACTAGCTCGACTTTCCGTTCTTCTTCTTGGCTGCACGCTTACGAACGGCCGCTCGAAGCTGCGCCCAGTCCTCCTTGGTCATCGCCGTTGCCGGACCTGAGTTCAGGCCTGCAAGAAGTTTTTGTTCGAGCATCTCCTGCGCGCGAGCGCGCTGCGCATCGCGGATGAGGCCGCGGACATACTCGCTCGCGGTCGTGCAGCCGGTTCGAGCTGCTTCACCCTCGACGAAGTCTCGCTGCCCCTTGGGCAGAGAGACGTGCAAGCTTGCGATCTTGGTCTCGATGCTCATCGCTGCAATCCTAGCCGGAGTGTCGAAACTTGACAATTTCCGACATGAGCCAGGATTCGCAGGAACGCAGTGCCAGCACCCAGAACACCAGCGCCAACACGACGCCCGCGGCGAGCAGCGGCCACCACAGACCCGACGCCGCGCGCGCATCGATCCAGCCGATAGACCGCGACCAGACGCCGCCTTGGCCCGCGAACGCGCGGCCACCAACGTCGGCAGGCAAGGTCGTCACCAGCCCCCGCTCACGTGTGCTCGTCGCAGTGAATCTCATGCTCCGGCGTGAAGATCAGCCGCTGCGCGTCCTGCGTGCGGCTCACGCGCACGCCGGGGAACAACAGACACTCGCGCAGGGTGATCGGGTGCTCCACCACCGCGCCGTCCATCACCACGCAACGCTCGAGCTTGGCGCCTTGGTGCACTTCCACCCGCTCGCCAAGCCAGTTGGGCTTGCCGGTCTTGTCGAGGAGATACGTGTTCAGCGCCAGCAGGTCCTTGGCGTAGCTGACATTGAGATCGCGACGAATCACATCCGCCGCCTCCACGCGCGCGCCACTGTCGATGAACAGCTGGATCGCGTCGGTGATCTCGTACTCGTCGCGCAGCGCGGTGCGCGGCGTGCGCCGCACGGCGTCGAAGAACGCCGGGTCGAACAGATAGATGCCGCAGCCCTTGAGGTCGGTCTTGGGGAAGCGCGGCTTCTCGACGACGCGCAGCACGTGGCGCTGGTCGGCGCCGACCTCGACGGTGAAGTTGCGGCGCAGCGCGGCGGCATCGGGTTCACGCCGCACGGCCAGCACCGCCGCCGTCTTCTGCGCGCCGCCAAACCGATCCGCCATCGACGCCAGGTTCTCGGTCTCGAAGAAGATGTCACCCAAGAACAGGAAGAACGGGCGATCGATGTGCGGGTCGAGGCGCGACACGGCGTGCGCGATGCCGAGCGTCTCTTCTTGCTCGACGTAGCGAAAGCGCATGCCAAAGCGCGCACCGTCGCCGAGCTTCTGCACCACCTCGTGGCCGAGGTGCCCGATCACGATCACCACGTCGCGGATGCCGAGCCCGTGCATGATCTCGATCTGGTGCACCATCAGCGGCTTGCCGAGCACCGGCAGCATCGGCTTGGGATAGTGCGTCGAGAACGGCCGCATGCGCGTGCCCTTGCCCGCGGCCAGGATCACGCCCATGAACGAAGTCGTCGCCATGCCGAGCGTTGTATCGGCACGCAGGTCGCCGATCACGCAACCAGTCTCACGGCGACCGGCCGCGCAGCCCTGCGCTCGCCACCACGCCGAAGGTCGCGCCCAGATCGGGGATCCAGTACTGGAACCACAACGCCGTCCCGCTCGGCACGCCGGCCGGGAAGGGCAGGCGCAGCGTCAGCGCGCCGTTGCCGTTGAGCAGCAGCCCGGAGACGACGACATCGGGCGTCGGCACCAAGATGCCCGTGAATACAGAAGCATCGACGAAGTCGGTCGAGATCCAATGCCGGAGCGCCGGTGGCTTGGCTGTAGGCATACACCCGCGCGCGCACCGAGGCGCCGTTGCCGGCGCGCGACGCGTACACCTTGCCGTCGCTCACGCCGAGCACATGCGTCGTCCAGTCGCCGGTGTTGAACGGGACATGGATCACGTAGCGCTCGGCGCCCGTCGCCAGGTCCATGCACACCACGGGCGAGCCGTTGGGTTCACCCGACGGCGGGAAGCCGGTCTGTCGCACGACGAACACGCGCGGACCATCGATCACCGGTTGCCAAGCGATCAACGAGGTGCGGCCGGTCGACCATGCAAGCTGTGGCGTCAGCGGTCCATAGGCCGAACTGCGGCCGTTGCGTTCGGGGTTGCCGCCGGCGTTGGTCCAGTCTTGCGCCGGCAGAACGGTGAGTGTGGTGAGAAGACCGAGCGCGAGCCGAAGGTGCATCCGCGTCAGCCTACCACCAACGGGCGATCACACCGCGGCACGCGTCGGGTCGCCTCTACCGCGAGATGTTGCGGTACAGCGACACGCGCGTCGTGCGCACGCTGCCCACGGCGAGATCAGGTAGGCCGTCGGCGTTGAGATCCGCGAGGTCAGCCGTCGTCGCCAGATAGGTGCCGGGGAAGCGCGTCTGCAACGGGAAGCCGCCGCGGCCGTCGCCGAGCAGCACGTGGAAGTCAGCGCCCAGCAGCGACGCGACCAGGATGTCGGGCGCGCCGTCGCGGTTGAGGTCGCGCGTCAGCAGCGCGGTCGGGCGATCACCGACGCGGATGTCTTGCTGCGCGAAGGTGCCGGGCCGCGAACCCGCGATCAACACCGAGATGCTGTCGCTCAGGCCGTTGCTCACGACGAGGTCCGCGCGGCGATCGGCGTTGAAGTCGGTGGTGCGCAGATAGTTCGGCGCCGCCCCAACCGGCGCCTCCGCCAGCAGGGTCATGCCAGCGCGACCGTCGTTGGCGTACACGTTGACGAAGCCCGCCGCGGAGCGGCTCACGGCGACATCGAGATCGCCATCGCCATCGAAGTCAGCGAGCGCGAGGCCGATGGGTTTGCCCGCCACGGCGATCTCGGTCGGCGGCGCCGAGTACTCGAAGTCAGCGTTCACCGCGCGCAAGATCTTGACCTTGTCTTCGTTCAACGAGCTGATCACCAAGTCGAGCAGGCGGTCGCCATTCAGGTCGCCGGCAGCAACCTCGTATGCGCCCACGGCCGAGATCAAGAACCCAGTCGTCGGGATCGGTTCGAAGCGCAGGCCGGCGCTGTCAGAACGGTTCGCGTAGATCGTGACGCCACCCGCCATGGCGACGGCGAGGTCGAGCTTGCCATCGCCGTTGAAGTCGCCATCCACCAAGTTGACCGGCGGCTGCGGCGTGTCGATGCGGAGCTGCGGCACCAGCGCGCGCGTGCGCGTGGCCGGACTGTCGTTCAGCGTCGAGATCATCACCGACGCCGCCCCGACGCCGCCGGCTGCCAGCTCGGCGATGCCGTCGCCGTCGAAGTCGCCGGTGGCCACCGCCTCGGCGATCGGCACCCCCGCGTCGTAGTTCAGCGAACCGACCGGCAACCCATTGGCGCCAAAGATCAGGCTCAGCCGATCGCCGAGGACGGCGGTGACCACGAGGTCTTTGACCGGGCCGTCGGCCGGGTTCACGTTCACGATGAGCGGACGCAGCGGCAAGCCCGAGGTGCCGAGCTGCATCTCGTCGCCAAGGCTGCCGTTGCTGCGGCCGGGATACACCGACACGCTGGCGCGCGAGAACACGCTGACCACCAGGTCGTTGACGCCGTCGCCGGTGAGATCGCCAATCGCCGACATGCTCGGCGGCCCATCCGTGGGTAGCGTCTCGGTGCGGTAGCTGCGCACGTCCAGGCGGCGCAGGATGGTGAGCGAGGCGTCGTCCAGGTTGGACACCACGAGATCGAGAAAGCCATCGAAGCTCACGTCGCCGATGCTCACGAACACCGGCGACAAGCCGACGACGTGCAACACGGGCGCCGCGAACTGACCGCGACCCAGCCCATAGAACACGCCGATGCGCCGGCCTGGATAGTCGCTCACGACGAGGTCCACATTGCCGTCGCCGTCGAGATCATTCGCCGCGATGCCGAGCAGCTGCGAGCCAACCGGCATGTTCAGGTTGGCCATGCGCGCAAACCGGCCATCGCCTTGCCCGTGCAAGACGGTCACGTAGGGCTCACCCAAACTGGTGGTGAGGGCGTCCAAGATGCCGTCGCCGTTGAGGTCGGCGACTACGAGTTCTTGCGGCCCGGGCCCCACGGGCGCGTCGGCTAGCACCGTGAAGTTGCCGCGGCCATCGTTGATGAAGGTCGTCGCCAACGCCGCGGTCGCGCGCACCACGACAAAGTCCTGGTCGCCGTCGCTGTCGACATCGCCAGCCACAGTGAATGCCGGAATGCCGGTCGCGGGGATCGACTGCGCGATGCCGAACAAGCCGTTGCCTTGCCCCAGCAACACCTGCACGAAGCCGGCGATCGAGGTCGCCACCAGGTCGGGGTTGCCGTCGCCGTTGAAATCAGCAGTCGCCGCGTCGGCAAGATCGCCGACCCCGACGGGCACCTCGCTGCGGGTCTCGAACGCGACGTTGCGCAAGATGCTGGTGCGGCCAAACGCGCCGCGGTGATCGGAACACGCGCATAGGAGCAACGAAGCGGCGACGAAGACGACGGGACGGGGTGTTCGCATGCTGCACATCAAGATGAGGCCAGGGTTCTCCCTCAAAGCGTAGCCGCTGGCGTGCCGCCCCACCCGGGTCAAGGCATGAGGAGTTGGCGAGGGCGCGGTGGCAACGGCACGGTCTCGTTTCGGGACCGCCCGGTGTGTCCGGAACGGCAACAGTCCGGGGCGATCAGGCGTCCGCCAAATAGCTCCGCGCCCGCTCCACGTAATGCTGCGCGCGCCAGCGATTGCCTTCCATCTCCTCGTCGGTCACCTGCCGCTTGATGCGACCAGGCACACCCAAGACCAGGGACCGCGGCGGGATCACCACGTTCTCGGGCACCAGCGCGCCGGCGCCGATGATCGAGTACGCGCCGATCTTGCACCCCGACAGCAGCACCGCGCCCATGCCGATCAGCGCGTAGTCGCCGATCTCGACGCCGTGCAGGATGACGCCATGACCGATGGTGACGCCCCGGCCGATGCGTTGCGGCGCGTCGAGATCCACGTGCACGCAGGAGTTGTCTTGCACGTTGGTGTCGTCGCCGATCTCGATGCACGAGTCGTCGCCGCGGATGGTGACGCCGAACCAGATGTTCGCGTTGCGGCCGAGGCGCACGTCGCCCATCACCGCGGCGTTGTCGGCGATCAGCGCCGTGCCGACGCGCTTCAGCCGGCCGACCATGTCGGGGTGCACTTGGAACTGGCGGGCGTGTGGGTCGCGGTTCATCGGTAGACGCCGTCGAAGATCTGCGGCCAAGTCATGACCAGGCTGACGGTGAGCCCATTGTGCAGCGCATGCGCGACGACCGCAGGCGCCAGACTGTCGTAGCGCTCGCGCAGCCAGCCAAACAGCAGGCCCAACAAGGCCAGTGGGAAAGCGAACACGAGGCCGTGAAACACGCCGAACAGCAGCGCCGTGAGGAGCAGCCCTGCCCGCGCACCGACCGCTTCCGCGAAGAGATCGCGCGCGTAGCCGCGAAACGCGATCTCTTCGGCGAGCGGTCCGATGACGACGACGGTCGCGACCGCGGCGACGACTTCCCAGCGTTGCAATGAGAGGCCGGCGAAGTAGGCGAGGTGTGGTTGCGGCGGGAACGGCACGTGCATGCGTTCGAGCACAGCAGTGTAGCCAAACAACACCAGCGGCACCCACACGCACAGGAACGCCAAGTAGAACGCCGGAGCTTTGATCGCGCCGCGCGCCGGCCACAGGCGCGCGCGGCTCGGCAACAGCAGGCCGATCGCGCACAGCGCCACACAGCCCGCGCCGTGCGCCAGCACCTGCGCCTCGATCGGCGCGTCGCTGCCGGTGGCGCCGAGCCAGCGGGCCGTCGACGTCCCGAAGATCAGGTAGCCCGCGAAGGCCAGCGCGAGCCGCACGAAGGCCTGCGCGGCGGCGCGCGGGTCGGCGGCGCGTTCACTCACCGGCAAACTCGATCAGCCCCTGCGCAGGTGACGACGCCGACGCGTAGCGCTTCTTGGCGATGCGCCCCGCCAAGAACGCGTCGCGGCCGGCTTCGCACGCCGCCTTCATCGCACGCGCCATGCGCACCGGATCCTTCGCCAAGGCGATGCCGGTGTTGAGCAGCACGCCGTGCGCGCCCAGTTCCATCGCCACCGCCACGTCGCTGGCGGTGCCGACGCCCGCGTCGACGATGATCGGCACGCGCGCGCGCTCGATGATGATCGAGATGTTGAGCGGATTGAGGATGCCTTGGCCCGAGCCAATCGGCGCGCCGGCCGGCATCACGGCTGCCACGCCGAGGTCTTCGAGGCGCCGAGCGAGCACTGGATCGTCGCTCGTGTAGCAGAGCACGGCGAAGCCTTCCTGCACCAAGGTGCGCGCGGCCTCGAGCGTGCCGACCGGATCGGGCAACAGGGTGTCCGGATCGCCGAGCACCTCGAGCTTCACCAGATCCCGCATGCCCGCCTCGCGTCCCAGCCGGGCGGTGCGCACCGCGTCCTCGGCGGTGAAGCACCCGGCGGTGTTGGGCAGCAGCACGTAGCGCTCGCGGTCGACGTAGTCGAGCAACGACTTGCCCTGCGGCACGCCGAGCTGCAGGCGGCGCACCGCGACCGTCACACACTGCGTACCCGAAGCGTCGAGCGCGCGCTGCATCACGTCGAGGTCCGGATACTTGCCGGTGCCGACGAACAGGCGCGAGGCGAAGCTATGGCCGCCGACGAGAAGGGGCGCGTCGTGCATCAGGGCCGCGAGTGTAGACCGCGGCGGGGGGCGCGCCAACGCAGCAACTCAGCGCGGCCGGCGAAGCTGATCTCGAAGCGATCGCCAGCGGCCAGGCGGTCGCCGCCTGCGTTGCCTTCGCGGCGGCGCGGCCCGGTTGCGGTCGACCTCGACCCGGTGGCGGGCGTGTGATAGCGCCGGCTCAGTCCATCACTCGCATCCTCGCCCACCTCGGTTTGCCGACTGAGCTGCCAACCCTCGCCCCTGCAAGGGCTCCGCCCAGGTCGGCGCTGCCCTTCGCATGACCACGCGATCCACGCACCCGCAGGCCTCCACAGTCCTCCTCCCCGACGGTGGAACGCCCTCGGTCTCGCCGACGTCGTGGATGCCGACGATGTCCGGGTGGCGCAGACGAGCCAGCGCCAGCGCTTCCCGGCACAGGCGCGCGAGCGCGGTCGGGTTCGCGCTGATCTCGGCCAGCAGCACCTTGAGCGCGACGCGCCGGCCGAGCGTGGTCTGCCGCGCCTCGTAGATGACGCCCATACCGCCGCGGCCCACTTCGCGCAGGATGCGGAAGTCGCCCAGCACGCGCGGCGCGGTCGCGTTCGTGGCCGCTGGATCCAGGTCGGCCGCCATCGCCGACAGCAGGTCGCTGAGGTCGGGATGCGCCGCGATCAAGTCCGCGGTGAGCCGCCGCCGCGCTCGCGAAAGCGCAGCCACGCGACGGCGGCGCGTTCGAGGCGAGAGCCGGCATCGGCCATCGCGGCATGTTAGGGCTGGACACGGACCAGGCGGCGTCGAGTTCCAAGACGGCATGGTCGTGACGATCGACGACGACGACCCGCGCAACCCGAGCGCGCGGCGGCAGCTTCCCGGCGATCCCTTCGCGATCGCGAGCCCCCGGGCTCAGGCAGAACGGAGAGACTGCCTACCGCGTGCACAGCTTCACTTGCCGACCAACACCCAGCCTGCGAAGTCACGAAACGGGGCGCCCTGTCTTCGCGCCTCCATCCGTGCTTGCCACAGCGCGCGGTGCGGATCGATCGAGGTGCGCCACAGGCGGCGGTAGAAATCGGTCATCAAGTCTCGCGTGGCGGTATCTCCCACTTTCCACAGCGACGTCAGCACGTGTTTCGCGCCAGCGCCGTGCAGCGCGGCACGTAGCGATGCATAGCCCTGGCCCGCGCGCCGGACGCCGATCGACGTATCGCACGCCGACAGAACAGCCAGCGCGCAGCCCGAGAGGTCGAGCTGAATCAGTTCCTCGGCGGTGGCGATACCGACCCGAGTACCGGTGGCGCCGGCCGGCAGGTTCGCGCCAGCAAGTGCCAGGCCGCAGAGTGCCAGCGGCGATAGGGCCGAAGTACCTCGCGCGGTGGCGAGAGCGCGTTGCTCGCTTCCACCGCCGATGGACTCGGTGTCCTCCGGGATGAAGAAGCCGTGCGTCGCGACATGCAGATACCGCGCTCTGGGCGCAAGTTCGAACAATGCGACTTTGGTCGCGCGGTCGTCGGCCCGCACGA
Organism: Planctomycetota bacterium; assembly: GCA_031423015.1. Classification (GTDB taxonomy): domain Bacteria; phylum Planctomycetota; class UBA1135; order UBA1135; family UBA2386; genus DATGPD01. Next base: position 35,434 of record JANPER010000232.1, read on the forward strand.
TCGCCTCGGCACCGGGAGTCGACCCTTCGAACGCTTCGGCCAGCGCCGCCACCTCTGCCCGCGCCCCGGGCAGCGGCGCATAGCCACCGTCGACTGACTCGCGCGCCAGCTGGTCCGTGGCGGTCGCGGCATAGTCGATGCCGCCGAACGCGACGAGCGCGTGCGTCTCCTTGGCCGCAATGGGGGACTCGAGCAGATCGAACAAGGAGACGAGCGCACGCAGGTGCATCCTGTCGCCCACGAGGCTTCCCTCGATCGGCAACGCGTCGAGCGGCACGAGTTGCAGTTCCTCGGCGACGGAGAGGTAGACAGTGTCGACGTCCGGCAGTTGGGCCAGGATCGGGTCGACGACTCTGCTGCGCAGTGCGATGCCCGCTTCGTCCACGCTCGCTCGGCGGGTGTCAGCACCATCGGCCTGGCGGCCGCGGCTGCTTTCGCCGGCGCCCGCCGCGTTGCGCAGACGTGCCACGAGATCGGTCGTGTCCGTCTCGGCTCCAAGCGATACCGTCGTCACCCCGCGGCGGGGATGCAGGATGAACGCAAGCAGGCGGCGCTCGAGCTTGTGTTCACCAGGCTTATCTACTGTGAACGTCACGTGCAGGTAACCGGCGATACTGACTGCGGCTGAGCGCTCCGGCAGCGCCGCCGCGAGACCCCGCGCCGACACCTGTTCGGCACGCAGCCCACCCGCAGCTTCGATCAGACTCGCGAGCCGGCGCTGCAGCCGGTCCTTTTCTCCGACCGCCGCGAGCCGACGGGCGTCGCGCGCGCGCAGCGAAGCCTCGCGTGCCTCGCCTTCACCGACCACCGCCTCGCGCGCGACGATCATCATCCGATCGACGGCGGCGGTGACTTCGCGCGACAACGCGTCGGCTTCGGCGCGACTCGCAGCGGGCATACACAGCCGGAGCAACCGCGTCGCTCTCGACTCCACACCGCGCAGGCTCTCGACCAGGAGCAGGGTGTCTTCGGCGACCGCCCGTTGTGGCGGTAGCGTGCCGCAGCCGGCGGTGAGCGAGCAGAGCGCATCCACTGACGCGCGAGCTTGTGCCGCGGCCGCGGCCAGTTCGCGCGGCGCGAGCGATGTGCGCGCGACGGCGCTGCGCACGCCCAGCGCGAGTCGGCGCGCACGTGGCAGCGCCGACTCGCTGTCGCCGAGCGCGGCGAGCGTCCAGAGCAGATCGCGACGAGCCGATGCCAGATCGGGGTGATCGTCCGGAAGCATGCGTTCGCGCGCCCCGACGAGATCCTGCTGCAGCGTCAGCGCGCCTGCGAGATCGCCCAGCGTCGACTTGGTGGTCGCGAGGTTCTGGCGCACCGTCTGCAGATCTGGGTGGTCGCCGTGAAGTTCGCTGGCGAACTTGGCCAAGAGCTGCTCTTCGATCTCGAGCGCGGCACCCAGGTCACCCAGTTCGCGCTTGACGATGGAGAGGTTCTGGCGGGCGTGCAGCAAGTGCGGGTTGTCAGCGGGCAACGTGCGCGCGTAGACTGCGAAGACATTCTCGAAGAGCGCCGCTGCACCGTGCAGGTCGCCGAGTGCGTGCAACGCGGTTGCCAGGTTCTGGCGCGCCGACTGCAAATCAGGATGGTCCTCGGGCAGGGTGCGCTCACGGGCCGCGAGCACACTCTCGTGCAGGACGAGTGCGCCGTGCAGATCGCCGAGGTCATGCTTGATCGCGGCGAGGTTTTGCCGGGCCGCCTGCAAGTCGGGGTGTTCATCTGGCAGGTGCGAACGCACAGCGAGCACCTTCTCGGCCAGCGGCACCGCGCCGTGCAGGTCGCCGAGCCTCGCTCTGGTGATCGACAGGTTTTGCCGCGCCATCTGCAGGTCGGGATGGTCGTCAGGCAGCGTTCGGGCGCGCGCTTCCAGGACCTGGTCCTCGAGCGCGAGCGCGCCGCGCAAGTCGCCCATCTCTTTCTTGGTCACCGCGACGTTCTGGCGAGCGAGAACGAGGTGCGGGTGGTCGGGCGGCAGTGTGCGAGTCCTTACCTCGAGGACTCGCTCCTCGAGCGCGAGCGCGCCGCCGAGGTCACCGAGCTCACGCTTGACGACCGCGAGGTTGCCACGCGCCGCCTGCACGTCCAGATGGTCCTCTGGCAAGGCCCGTGCTCGGTACCGCTCGACCTCGCTCCAAGCGTCGTGTGCGGTCTGTGGATCCTGTGCGTACCAAGCGGCGCCGCCGAGCGCCAGGAGTGTCTTTTGGACCTTGGGGTCCGCGAGCCACGACCGTAGGTGCGCGTCCACCAAGTGCCAAGCCGATTGCACGGCGTCCCGCGCCGGCCCTATCGCGGCTTCCTTGACCTTGGTCTGAGCCAATTCCACTTGTTGTTCGACGCGCACGAACACCTGCGTCGCCGCCTCGGTCCACGGCGGCATCGGGTTCGCCTGCGGCTGCAGCGCGCAGGACGGGAGGAACAACAGAAGGCACGCAATGTGGCTGTGCCACATCCAGATCTTGGGCTTCGCCATGGGGGCATGTTGGCATTGCTTGGTGCGCCCGACAAGGTGAAGCAGTTGGTAGCGGCGGCGGCCGGCAGCCGCAGCTTCCTCTGTACCGAGTCCTCGCCGAACACCTCGCCACCCTCCTGTTGCGGCACAAGGCCGCGATGAGGGTCAGAGCAACACCGCGAGTTCGCCTGCGACCCAAGCGGTCCTAACCCAACCACGTCGAGTCACGTCGGGGGCGCTACCAGCGACGGCCACCCCTCGGCTTGCGCTGCACACCCATCCAATCATCCGGAGGGCCGGGTTGCCGTGCCCGCCCACGGCGGTAGCATTCGCGTTCGCGTGACGACACGTCACGTCCAACCGCGCTGACGCAATCAGCGCGGCGCATGGGCGGGGCGGGGCGTGGCCTCATCTCCGAACTGCCCCCGTCGGGTGGCCGTCAACATCATGCGAACTCTGCCCCGTTCGTTCGTATCCGTTTGTCATGGTCATTCTTGGGGGGCAAGCGTCGCGCTCGGCGCGTTGGCGCTGGCGACGGGAGCCTGCAGCAAGGGCGGCGCGCCGGCAACAGGTGTCCAGGCCGGCAGCTTGGCGTTGGTTTCCGTCGAGAGTGGTGCGTTGGTCGACGTGTACGGCCTGCGGCGCACATCGATTGGTTCAGTCACGAGTTCGCTCTATCAGCGCGACGTCTTGATTGGTGCTGACATCGTCGATGAACGCAGCAGCCGCACTGGCCTGCGGCGCGACAACGAGATCACCTACGACTTCCTGTCGTCGAACCCGGACAACCTGCAGCCGCGACTCTTGATCACACGCACGATCGGCTCGGCCGAGTTCGCCGCGGCTTTCGCGGCGCTCGACGACAACGTGCGGCGGGTGACGCCAGGGCAGTTCGGCCAGGACACGGGCGTGACCCCGTTCTCGGTGGTGCCGCGCAACGCCGCGCTGCGGGTCACCTTCTCGCGCGACCTCGGGCTGGACGCGTCGTTCTTCTACGTCACCGCCGACGCGACGATCGTGGGCGTAAAGAACACCGAGGCGGTGCAGTTGCTGCGGATCGTCGGCGATCCTAACGACGGCGAATTGCGGGGAGACTTCCAGGTGCTGCCGGCGCGGCTGATCCCGCGCGGCAACGCGATCATCGTCGATCCTGTGTTGCTTGGCAGTGAAGGCGTGCAGCTCCAGGTGCGCAATCAGGCGGCTGGCTTACCCGAGGCCGCCGACCAAGTCGGCGCCAACCTCCGTCTGGCGATCGCGATCGAGGGGCTGCTCGCGATTCCAGGCATGCGGCGCGACCACGAGGCCGAGTTGATCGGTCGCAACAACGGTGGCCAAGCCAGCATCATCCGCGACTTCCGGTCGGGCCACCGCGCGGACGACACGCCGCAGATCAAGCGCGGCTTCCGGCGCGACCCGCTGCCCTTGCACATCGTCGGCGAGTTGCTGTTGTACCTCGAACGAGTCGAGGAGGTCGATGAGTTCACGCAGCTCGTCACGCTGTACAAGGAAGGCATCCGCCACCGCATCGACGCCGGCGATTCGTTGCGCATCGTGGCGCTGGACGGCGCCGCAACCGTCCTCGCGATCACCGAGATCGTCGCCGATCCTGGGGACAGCAAGGACGAGGCGCACACCAGGGTGCTGGTGCGGCGCGAGGAAGCCCTGGCCACCGCCGATCCGCGGTCCATCCCCGGCTACCCGGCCGACCGCGCGGCGCGCGAGCCCTGGCTGATCCAGAACGCGCCACGGGCCGTTCTCTTGGCCCAGTTCGAGTCGGGCGATGGGCAAGCCACGAGCGACGACCCGCAGCACTTCGTGCGCTTCTCGCCCCAACCGATCCCGGACGAGAATGGTCGAGTCGTGGCCAACCGCAACGTCTCGCCGTTCGCTGCCGCGCTGGTGCGATTCAGCAAGCCGGTCGACCTGACGTCCGTGCGCGCACAAGACAGCTTGTTCTTCGCCAGCAAACCCATGCTTGGGCTGTCAGGCGCAGCGGCGATTGCCGACTTCCTCGCCCAGACGAACATGGAGCCGCAGTCGTTCGTGCGGGACAAGTTCTTGACGCCGCACCTGATCGTGGGCGCGCGCTTCGACGAGGATGGCTCGCAGACCACGATCCGGCTGCAACCGCCGCTCGGCTTCTACCTGGACGACGTGACGAGGCAGCCGCAGAACGCAGCGTTCCGCACGTGCTTCTTGCACATCCTCGGCGGCCCTGATGGCATCAAGGATCTGCCGGGTAACGAACTCGACTTCTTGCCGGCCGCCGGTCGAGTGCAGGACGCGATGACCATCGACTTCTCGCTGGACGCCCGCGAGGTCGGCGGGCGGCCGTTGTTCGCGAACAACCGCGTGATCAATGTGGCGCGCCGATTCGCGGCGATCGACGAGGACGAGAATCCTTCGTACTTCATTGCCGACGAGATCCGCCAGGTCGGCGGCGCGGTGAACGAGAAGTCGTACCCGCTCGAGGATCTGTTCGGTGCGGTCAGCCATGTCGGTGGCCGCCTGGCGGCGCGACCGACGACGCGCGTCGCGAAAGTCGCCGACGACCTCAACCAGCAGCCGCCGCCGCCGCAGAACTCGGATCTCCGCTTCTGTCCCGAGTCTCCGGCGCAAGTCGCGTCGGCAGCGGCGTCGGTGCGGTACGGCCAACCGCTGCAAAACCCACTGAACCCCTACGGCTGCCGGCTGATGACGCTGTGGCGCGAGATCGACATGAGCTTGTCGCGGGTCGATCCGTACGACTTCAACCTCGATGTGGAGGAGATGCACTGGGCGCCGCACTCCGCCCGTCCGATCACCTTCGACGAGTTCGACCGCATGAGCCTGTTCCTGGGCCACTCAGAGTCGCGCGCCGAGAACTGTGTCGGAGCGACCAGCGCGCTGCCCACGCTGGGTGCCTCGGGCCTGCAGGACACCTTCGCCAACAACTACGTGCGCGACCTCGACCTGCGCGGCGTCCCCGAGCCGAACGGGCCGCGCAATCCGGCGCCGCACGCGGGCTACGTCGACCGTTACGTGGTGATCGACGCGACGTTGGCTTTCACCGAGCCGAACAACATCAACCGATTCATGCCACTGCCGCCCTTGCAGAAGCCGTACTTCGTCTGGCGCGACGAGACCGTCGCGGCCCAGGGCGGAGACAGCCGAGCCAGCGGGGACGTCAATGTGTCGACGCGCACCTTCGAGCCCTACATCATCTCGCCATGGCTCATGGGTGGTGGCCGCTACGTCACCCGCACCAACCAAGGCCTTTCGTTGAACGTCGGGCGGTGGATCACCGGGCGGAACTACAACATCCGCGCGCGTACCCCGGAGACGTTCACCCAGGGGCTGGCGGGCAGCATCGCGCTGCCTCTCCTCGGCGATTTCCAGATGCACCCGGACGAAGTGGCCTTCCCAGCCGGCCGTGGCTACATCGCGTCCGGCGCCAATGGTTGGCAGATCGCGCTCGCCGTGCAGTCCTCCGCGTTGCCAAACTTCCGCGTCTATTCGGGGGGCGGCGTGGTCAACGGGCGACCGCGGTACGTGGCGTCCGGCTCGCCGGAGTGGAGCCGTGCGAGCGGCGGCCTCAACCCGCTCAACGGCTCGGCGACGCCGTTTGGCGACAACTCGTTCTACTGGACCCAGCTCGATTTCCTGAAGCGACAGACCGTGGTCACCGCCGGCTTCGTCGACGTCCTGAACCCGCACCGCATCGACCCGGCGTTCCTGCAGAACACCGACCCGCGCCTGGGGCCGTACTTCCCCGCGGGCGCGGCGGCCGTGCTGCCGTCGAGCGTGGCGCCGCTCTACACGACCCTGTTCGAGCCGCCGCTGGACTCGCTCCCGGGTGGGACCGAGATCGTCGCGCAGTATCGCGGGGCGAGCATCGTCGATCCGCGGCCGTGGATCGCAACGGACTGCACGTTCCCCTATTGGACGCCGCGCAACCAGGTCCGGCCCGACCACATCAACTTCCCGTTGGATCCACGCAAGGCGGGCGACGCCGCGATCCGCAAGTACAGCGATCAGTTCAACGCGCGCAATCAGCCGCGCAACCACTGGGTCTACCCATACAACCTGCACGTCACCGACTGGGTCGACGACCTGAACACGCTCACGCAGGCGACGTTCCTGGCGCAGTACGCGGGCCCGGTCGACTCCTTCCGACCCAACGAAGTGCGCTACTTCGACTGGCGCTTCCTCATGCGGAACGCCGTCGAGGCGACGCCACCGGTGACGCCGGAGCTGGAGTCGTTCGCGGTGATCTATCGGTTGGAAGACAACCGCTAAGTTCCACAGCCGAAGCATCTTCGCGAAGCGCGAAGATGTTTCGGCTGTGGAAAGTCATGAGCCGTAAGTCATTAGCCGTAAGTCCAGAACGCGGACAGGCGGCGGCGATGAAGGCGGTCAGACAGCGGTCTCAAACTTAGGGCTTCTATGACTCGCGGCCGAGCCGCCCGTTGGCCGCCTTCGAGTCTCGTCGGTTGCGGCTCTGCGGCGCTAAGGGTCTTCTCCGGTAGAGACCGCGCACCGCAGTCGTATTCCTCGGCCTTCGCAGCCCCTCGAACTCGCGATCGGATGCGCGGCGCATGGTCGGCGGCGTGCTATCTTCTCGCGTGGTGACTTCCACTCCCGAGCAACGCCTAGCCCGTCTCATCCGCAACGCGCGGCGCGGTTGGCAGCTTGCCGCGCATGATCCGCAGGTGCGTGAGCGCGCGCGGCAGTGGCTGGCAGCACACCCCTCGACGATGCCCGAGGTCGACGCGATGTGGACCGAGTGCCTAAGCGGCACGGGCGCTCTACACGATTGGTTGAACTCTGCCGCGCCTGCCACTGACTGGCCCCACTCGCTCCCGCTGCACTCGCTGCTCGCTGGCCACCCCTTTCCTGACCAGCCGCAATGGGTGGAAGTTCCGAGGTAGCGCGCGTCGTGTCCGACGCCGCACGCCTGGTGCGGCAAAGGCGCGGCGAGATCCGCGCTGCGGATCGCTCTATGCGCTTCGAACACGGGCTGGCCGAACTCCGGGCTCTGCTTGCCCGTGCGAGTTCCTAGCACGGTCGGCACCCGGCGCGACCAAGCGTGCACGCAACACCGCGAGCCATCGTCCCGCCGTGGATAGCATGCCGCCCTCGCCCGCATGTCGCACTCACCCGCCGATCATCCGTTCGCGCCCGCCGACAATCCGCTGCGCGACGATCGCTCCGAGACCTGGGATCGCTTGATCGAGGCGGTGCATCCGGCGTCGCTGTTGATCCTCATCGACGGCCAGATCGGCCCCCGCCTGCGTACCGAAGTTTCGCCCGAAGACATCCTGCAGGAAGCGCTGTTGTGCGCCTGGCGTGATCGCAAGCAGGTGCCGTGGACCGGCGTCGCTGCGTTCCGCCGCTGGCTGATCAGCTTGGTGCAGCGGCGGATTCGCGACCTGGTGGACACCGTGCGCGCCAAGAAGCGCGGCGGCGACGTGCGCACCGTGCACCTGTCGGCGCTGCACAGCAACGACGCGTCGTCGTCGGCCGCCGTGTTCGCCGGGCCGGTCGACTACACCACCCCGGGCCGCGTCGCGCGTCTGCGCGAGCAGGCCGCGGCAATGCAACAGGCGCTCGAAGCGTTGCCCGACGAACTGCGCGACGTGCTGGTGCTGCGCTTGTTCGAAGACCAAGAGATCCTCGTCATCGCCAGCAAGCTCGGCCTCGGGGAATCGGCGGTGCGCCACCGCTTCCGCAAGGCCGCGGGGATCTACTACGCGCGCTTGCAAGAACTGCTGTCGGGCACGCCTGAGCCGGTCGCATGAGCCAAGCGGCGCGACGCCGCGCGCGCGATCTTCCGCTTCCATGGCGGATGACGCCTGCACCCCCAAGAGTCGACGATGTTGGCGACGATGCCGGTGCCGCGCTGCTCGACGAGGTGTTCGATCGCGCGGTGCGCGCGTTCTCGGAGAACACCCCGCTCGACGTCGACGATCTGGTAGCGGCACAGCCCTCGCTGCGACCGCGCGTCGAAGGCGTCGTGCGCCTGGCACGCCGCATCGCCCTCGTGCAGCGGATCGAAGCGCCTACGGTCGCCGGTTACGACCTTCTCGAAGAACTCGGCGCCGGCGGCATGGGCGTAGTGTGGCTCGCACGGCAACGCACGCTCGGTCGCCTAGTAGCGCTCAAGGTGTTGCCGCCTGCCGCCGCGGCGTCGAGCCGCGGCCGCGCCCGCTTTGCCGCCGAGGCGCGCGCGTTGGCAAGGGTGCGCCATCCAGCGCTGGTGCAAGTGTTCGACGTCGTCGCCAGCGACGCGGTGTGCGCCTACGCGATGGAACTGATCGAAGGCCGCTCGTTGGCGCAGATCCTCGCCGGCATGCGCACACGCCAAGGCCACGACAGCGGCGCGTTCTTTGCCGAGCTGGGTGTTGAGTCTCCCGAAGGCGCGCCGCTGCACGTCGTGGTGTGCCGTCTCTTCGTGCAGGTCTTGCGCGCGATCGCTGCGTTGCACCGGCAAGGCCTCGTGCACCGCGACGTCAAGCCGTCGAACATCTTGGTGCGCAACGACGGCCACCCGGTGCTCTCCGACCTCGGGCTCGTGCTCGACGAAGACGCCGCAGCGATGACGCGCACTGGGCAGTTCGTGGGTACGCCGGCGTATGCCGCGGCGGAGCAACTGCGCGGCGAACGCGCCGACGCCGCGGTCGACGTGTGGGCGGCCGGCGTGGCACTGTTCGAGGCGCTCACGCGCGTGCATCCGTTCGCCGCGCGCGACGAGGGTGGCGTGCGCACGCGCATCCTCGGCGACACGCCGACGCGCCTGCGCGCCGTCGACAGGAGCCTGCCGCGCGACCTGGAGACGATCGTCGGCAAGGCGATCGCGCACGAACCCGCGCAGCGCTACGCCAGCGCGGACGCGTTCGCCGACGACTTGGAACGACTGCTGTCGTTGCAGCCAATCGCCGCGGTGCCGGCGTCGCTCGCGGTGCGCGCGAGGAAAGCGATGCGGCGCCATCGCGCGCTGTGGATTGCGGCGGCGCTGGGCGTCGTGGTGGCAGCGTTGCTCGGGACTCTGCTGGTGATGCAGCTCGCGCGTCAGGCGGGCCGACCGGGGCGCGCCGCCGAAGCAGTACGTCGCGCTCGCCTTCACCTGCTGCTGCCGACGTTCGCCGAGCAGACGCTGATCGCGGTGCATTCGATTCCGGGCCAGTACGGTGATCGCCTGCACCACCAGGAAGCGAGCCTCGCCCAGGCGATCGCCGCCTACGAGGACGCCGATCAACAGTGGCCGCTCGACGCCACAACCAGCGCCGAGCACGAGGTCGTACGCGCGACGCACTCCGGGGAATCCCTGTCGACGGCGTTGTGCGCGCGGTGTCCGCTGACCGCCACCGTCGCGGACGGCGATGCGTTCCCCACCGAGGGCGAGCCTCGCCTCGTCGCCGCCAGCCGCGCCGATCGCCGCGCGCTGGGTCTGCTGGCGTTCCTCCGCGACGAGGTCAAGGCGTGCCATGCCGCCTGGGCTGGTCTGGACCTGCGCGAAGACATCCCTGATCCGCTGGTCGATGCCGCCTCCGGCACACTGCACCTGATCGAGAATCGACCGGCCCTGGCGTTGCCGCGCTTGCTGGCCGCACGTCGCGCGTTCCCCGAGGCCGGGTTCTTGTGCGTCGACGCCGCCGACGCCGCGTGCCGGCTGGGAGATCCTGGTCTCGCCGAGCAGCTGCTGGCGACCGCGCAATCGCTATCCCTACAGGATCCCTACGAGACGCATCTCCGTGTGCACATGGACGTGCTCGCAGCGCGCGGTCGGATCGACGACGCGCTGGCGGTGTTGGCCGACCTGCGCACGCGCCACCAGGCCTGCGTCGCGCGCGACCGCATGGCCGACCGCTTGTGTGCTGTCAGGCGCTACGGCGAGGCGCTGCACCTCTGGTTGGACTTGAACGCCGAAATGCCAGGGGCGCCGTGGCTGGATCCGAACGACGACAAGCTGGTGGCGGCGCTCGATGGCTGGTGGCGGTCGTTGAGCTTCCGGGAGTTGATCGACGCGCTGTCAGGAACAGCGCCGTCGCGCATCGACCGCTTCAGTCTGAGCCGCCTAATGTGCACGCATCGCGACCACCCCCCGTCTTCGTCCGCACAAAGCGTGACGCTCGGGCGAGGCTCCTCCGCTTCCGAGTTCTGGCGTCCCGATTGGCGGGACCTCGAACTCACTTCGGAGATCCTCGCGATGACCACCCCCCAATCCTGGCGCGCCCGTCCGCTGGCGCGCCGCCTCGTTGCCTCCGCCGCACTCGCAATCGACTCACTTCTTGCCCGCAGCGGAATAGTGGGATGGGCTCCACCTGAGGTTCGCTCCCGCCTGCGAACCTGGTTGGGTCGTGCGGGCCTTTCGTTGATGACCGTCGGCACAGCGATGCTCAGCGCACGCGGGTCGGCGCAGAGTTCGGGGTGGACGCTGCTTGCGCCCGCCAACCACCCAAGCGCGCGCCGTCTCATGCCCTCGACGATCGACCCACAGACGAATCGCGTTGTCGCCTACGGCGGCTACTTGAACTCCCCGACCCCGGGCAGCGACTTCTGGACCTGGACCGGCACCAACTGGCAGCTCCTCAGCGCGGCCGCAAACCCAGGTCCCCGCGAAGGAGCCGCGCTCTCTGCCGACCCGACGGGCGGAGTCTTACTCTTCGGCGGTTGGGACGGCACAAACTACACCTCGTCGACCTGGAGATGGTGGCTGGGAACCTGGACACAACTGAGTGCGGCCGGACCGAGTCCGCGTGAGTCTGCCGTGATGGTCCTCGATCCCGTCCGCAACGTCGTCGTGCTGTACGGCGGCCGACTTCCAGATGCCTCGTTGCCGTCGGGACGAACTGCCGGAGACACCTGGGAATGGGATGGCATCCAGTGGACGCAGCGGCACCCCGCAACCTCGCCACCGCCGCTGGACGGACACGGCATGATCTATCACCCGATCCGCCACCGCGTGATGATCTTCGGCGGCCACACGACGCCTGGCGCGCTGCTCTACAACGACATCTGGGAGTGGGACGGCGTCAACTGGGCGCACGTCGAGGTGCAGGGAACACAGCCTGGCGTGCGTTGGACCCACGGGATGAGCTTCGACCCGCTGTCGTCCAAGGTCGTCGTCTTTGGTGGCGGCAACTACGGCGGGCTGATGGACGAGATGTGGGAATTCGATGGCGTCGCATGGACGCAACGACAGGTCCAAGGACCCCAGCCCAGCCCGCGCAGCTATCTCCTTCAGGCCTACGATCCCGCCACGCACTCGATCTTGATCTTCGGTGGCTACGTCGGTGGAGGCTCCGACTCGACCGACGAAACCTGGCTCTATGGCGTGCCCGGTTCTCCGGTGGATGGCCAACAGACGACCGTGGACACGAGTCTGCCGCTCGTCTCCGCCTTCGCCGGCCAGGCCACCATCACCGTCACGCCGAAGAACGCCGCCGGCACTCCGCTCGGCGCCGGCCTCACCGTCACCCTCTCCACCACCGCCGGCACTCTCCTCGGTGCCGTCACTGACAACAACGACGGCACGTACACCCAAGTCTTGCAAGCAGCGCCGGGTGCACCTTCCGCCACCGTCTCGGCCACCGTCAACACGATCGCAATCACCGACACGGCGACCGTCACCTTCGTCCCCGTCGATCCCACGCAGTCGACGATCACGGTCAACCCCGACGCCACTTTCCTCGGCGGCCACTCCCTCGTCACCGTGACGCCGAAGGACAACCTCGGCGTCGCCGTCGGTGCCGGTCTCACCGTCGCCTTACAAACCACACTCGGCGCACTCACCGGCTCGGTCACCGACAACAACAACGGCACCTACACACAACGCCTCGACGCCACGCAACTCGGCACCGCCGCGATCAGCGCCACGGTGAACGGCCTGGCACTGCCGCCGGCGTCGCTCACCATCCTCGATGGTTCGCTCGGCGCGGTGATCGGCGTGCGCACCGACAACAACGCGTTCCCCTACGACTCGATCCAACAGGCGGTGAGCCGCGCGACCACCGACCAGCTCGTGCGCATTCTGGTGAACCCCGGCACGTACGACGAGGTCGTGCACTTGCGCAACCGCAGCAACCTGCAGATCGAAGGTCTATCGTCGCTCGGCCTCGTCACCGTGCGTGGCTTCCGCCTGTCGGACAGCAGCGACATCACCATCGCCTACTTCGACATCGACGGCAGCCAGCGCGCGCGGCACGGCATCAAGCTGCTCGGCGGCTGCAACCACAACCAGCGCGTAGTCGTGCACGACTGCTTCATCCACGACGTGCAGGGCACCCACGACGGCATTCGCCTCGGCCGCGACAACTGCCACGTCGCGCTCCGCAACCTGCGCATCGAGCGCAGCGGCGGCGACGGCATCTCGATGGCGGACGGTCCGTGCGAGGTGACCATCAGCGACGTCACCATCCTCAGCTCTGGCCTCGACGGCATCCGCACGGCTGACGAAGCCACCGTGCGCATCGAGCGCTGCCGCATCGAGAACAGCGGCACGCGTGGCCACGACCGCGAGGGCTACGGCATCTTCCGCCAACGCCACCGCACTGGCTTCGCTGCGCTCATCACGGTGATCGCGAACACGTTCACTGGCAACCGCGGGCGGGTGGTGGCCAACAAATCGACGGTGAACCTGGGCAACTACGACCAGATGCTGGATGGCACCGACGCGCAGGGCGGGTTCTGAACGCGGGCTAGCGCAGAACGGACCAACCCCGCGCCTCACCCGCCGCCGACGAAGCTCACGATCTCGAAGCGGTCGCCCGCCTGCACGGGTGTCGTCGCGTGCTCGGCCTTGCGCACGAGCTGGCGGTTGCGTTCGACGCCGACCCGCGTCGCGCTGACGCCGAGCTGCGACAGCAGGCCCTCGACGTTGAGGTCGCGCGGCACGCGCTTGGTCGCGCCGTTCACTTGGATCTCGATGGTGTCGTCACTCATGGGGTGCGCTCCAGCAGCAGCACCTTCAGATACTCGGTCTGCGGCAGGTTGAGCCAAATCGGATGGTCGGTGTCGGCCATGATGCGCTCGCGCAGGATGAACGAGAACGGCAGCCCCGCCGCCGCTTGGCGCACGAGGGCCTCGAACGCGGGCGCCGTCACATGGTGACTGCACGAGCAAGTCAGCAGCAAACCACCGGGGCGCAGCAAGCGCATGGCGTGCGCGTTGAGGTCGCGGTAGCCGCGCTCGGCGCCTTCGATCTCGCGCTTGCTCTTGGCGAAGGCCGGCGGGTCGATGATCACCAGATCGAAGCTGGCTTCCTGCTGGCGCAGCTCACGCAGCGCGTCGAATACGTTCGCACTCTGCGTGGTGAGACCAGGCAGCTCGTTGCGGGTAGCCGCGTCGCGCGCGCGCGCCAACGCCGGCTCGGACTGGTCGACCGCCAGACACGACGCCGCACCACCGCGCAGCGCCGCGAGCGCAAAGCCGCCCTGATAGGAGAACGCGTCGAGCACGGCGCGGTCCTTGGCCAACGCCATCACGCGCTGACGGGCCGGCCGCTGGTCGAGATAGAAGCCGGTCTTGTGGCCGGTCAACACGTCGATGCGATGCCGCACGCCGCCTTCGACGATCTCCACTTCTTCGACCCGGCGTCCGTGCAGCAGCCGCACTTCGCGCGGCAGACCTTCGAGGTCGCGTACGCGCACGTCGTTGCGCGCCACCACCGAACTCGCGCCGGTCAAGGCACACAGGCGCGGCACCACGAGGTCGTAGGCAGCCTCGATGAGCGGCGACGTGACCTGCAGCACGAGGCAGTCGGCGTAACGATCGACGACGAGGCCGGGCAAGCCGTCGCCCTCGCCATGGATCAGGCGCACGCCGGCTTGCGGATCGAACGCCGCGCGCCGGGCGAGCGCAACTGCGATCTGCGCGTGCAACCAGGCCTGCGCGTCGAGCGCGTCGGCGGGCGGCCCGAAGCTGCACACGCGCACTTGGATCTTCGATTGCGTCGAATAGAACGCCAACGCCAGCACCTTGCCGCGCGCGCCGTGCACGCGCACCAGGCTGCCGGGTAGCGCATCGACTCGCTCCAGGTCGTCGGCGTAGAACCACGGCTGCCCACGCGCCAGGAGGCGCGCGCCGTGCTCCGACAAGACGACATCGCCAACGCCGATCACGGTCGCACGACGCGGCGGAAGGCCTCGCCATAGCCCACGCCCCGGTTGAAGATCATCGACCGCGACGCGTTCAGGCCGAGCGTCGGCCGCAGCACGTCGGTGTAGCTCAACTGCGACTCGAAGCAGCGGATCGCGCGCTCCTTCTGGTCGATCACCGAACTCACATCGTGCAGCACGTCGGGCACCATGAGGTTCCAGATCTCATACGCGAGCGCCTCGCCCGCGAAGCGACATCGGCCGAGCGCGCGCACGAACCCGCAATACAGGGCGCGATGATCGCTGTTGCCCTCACCTTCCCACGGGCCATACATGATCGTCGGCCGGTATGTATCGATCTCCTGGACGATGCGCAGCGCGATCGTCTCGACGTCGCGGTCGGTAATCACACAGCTATCGCGAAACCCCCAGAACACGATGTCGGTGACGCCGAGTTCGCGCCCACCGGCGCGCGACTCGGCGCGACGGCGCTCGGCGTAGGTCGAGGGATCGAAGCGCACATCAGGATCGCCCGCTTGGCCGTCGGTGCCGATCACCACACGGACCTCATCGCCTTGCGCGCGGTGCATCGCCAGTGAACCACCAGGGCCAATGCACTCGTCGTCGGGGTGCGGCGCCAGGCACAGCACGCGGCCCCGCGGCGGCGCGCGGCGGATCTCGGGCTGCGGCGCAAACCACAACACGTCATCGGTCGGGATATGCATGCCGCCTCACACGAGATCAGAGTCACCCGGCGTCACGTACAGATTGTCACGGTAGTACACCGTGTCGAGACGCGGCGAGGTGACGATCACAATGAAGTACGAAGTGCCCAGCACCATGAAACCCAACCGTTGAAACGTCAAGAAACGCGGATCGACGTGGTTGAAGATGGTGGTCAGCACCAACGCTTCGTCGGCCGCGGCCTGTTGTTCGCAGCGCGCCACCAACGCGACCGTCGCGTCGTGATCACCCTGGGGCAGCAACCAGTCGGCGATGACTGCCGTCTTGGGGCGCGGCCAATCCCCGATCGAGTACACCGCGAGACCACGCAGGGCGCCGCTCTTGGCGTCGCGGCACTCGAACATGCGGTAGCGCACGTCGGGGTGATCGGCGAAGCGCCAATTCAGGTAGCGCGCGTCGCGCACCACCGCCAGGCGCAGCTCTTTCTGCATGGCGTCCCACAAGAGGTCGACGTCGGGGCCGTAGCGCTCCACTTGCGTCACCACGACCGCATCGGAAACCGCCCTCTGCGCCACTGGCAACTCGCGGAAGAGCAAATCCCAGTCGCGGATGTTGAGGTAGCCGAGGTACTTCTGCCCGGCGCGCCACGCCGGCACCGGCCAACCGAAGCTGAACACGTTGTGGCCGCCAGCCTCGTTGATGAATTGGTCTATCCACAGGCGACCAATTTGGGCAAACAGACCGGGGCGCCCACCGTGCGTACGCCATTGCGGCAGAACCATCAGGTCGACGATCTGCGACGACGTGATGCGCACACCTTCCATCCAGGTGACCAACGGCAGGCTGGCATACTGGCCGACCACCTGGCCGGTGGCGGTGTCCTCAGCCACCGCGAGCTGGGTTCGGCCGGTCGGGTTGTCCCTGAACTTCCAGTGCCAATGCCGTAGGTCACGCGGCGCAGCGAAGATCTTGTTGTAGCAATCCAAGATCGCGCGCTCATCACCTTGGCGGTAGAGCCGAACTTTCAGGGTGTCGCGGGTCTGGGCGGGAACTCGTTCGGTCACGGCGCAATCTCGAGCGGCGCGACCATACCGGACGGCCGCCGATGCACCAAACGCAGCAAGTGCGCGTAGCCGTGCAGCGGACTCGCACCGTGCTCGAAGCCGAGCATCTCGAACAGCCGCTGCGCTGCCACGTTCTCGCTGCGCACCAACGCCCACAGGCGCTCCCAGCCGCGTTCGCGCGCCAGCTCGAGGCCATGTTCCAACAACGCGCGACCGATCCCGCGGCGTTGGTGCTGTGGCGCCACAATCAACGTCACTTCCGCGGCGTGGTCGGGTGCCAGATCGAGGCGCATGAAGCCCACCGGTTGGCCGCTATCGCACGCGGCTTGGCACAAGATCCCCGGATCCTGAATGAGCCGTCGCGCCAACTGATCGGGCGCGAGCGCCGGAACACTCAGACCCGAATCTGCCAGCCACGGCCCGAGCAACGCCAAATCGGCGCGCACAAACGGGCGAAAGCTGAGGCTCGGCTGACCACTGGGCATGGGGCGGCAAAGCCTACTCGGCGGCCGTTGCGGTCACCCTGGCAAACCGATTCCGCCGACGCCACCTGCGACGCAACCTTGACCCACGTCGGACTGCGCGTAGCATCCTCGTCTTCCCCACGCGTGGTCGCGTCGCAAGCCGCGACCCGGCGTGGTCTTCTTGGAGCGCTCCGTTGCTCAGTCGGCGCTGTCCCCCGTGCCAACGGGGAGACGTGGCCGTCGGGGTGGCGGTGCGTTACGTTGTACCGTCCCTGCTTTTCCGATGGCTGGATCCGACATCGTCCGCTACATCGATTCGATCGCCCGTGACAAGGAGATCGATCGCGAGTCGCTGTACCAGTCCATCGAGCAAGCTGTGGCGGTGGCGGTGTCCAAGAAGTACGGCATCGACGACTTGGAGCTGTCCCTCGACCGCCACACTGGCCAGTGGGTCTGCAACTACGAGATCGACCTCGAAGACCAGGGCCGCATTCTCGCGCAAGCGGTGAAGCAGATGATCACCGGCAAGGTGCGCGAAGCCGAGCGCGACGTGTTGTTCGAAGAGTTCGAGCAGAAGATCGGCGAGATCGTCACCGGCAACGTGCAGCGCTTCGAGGGCGACACCGTGATCGTCAACCTCGGACGCAACATGGAAGGCATCCTGCCGCGGGCCGAGAAGGTGCGTGGTGAGAGCTACAACATCGGCGATCGCCTGCGCGCGTTGGTGCTCGAGGTCAAGAAGATGGGCGCGCGGGTCAAGGTCATCTTGTCACGCGGCCATCGAGACCTGGTGCGCGCGCTGTTCGAGTTGGAAGTGCCCGAGATCGCCGACGGCGTGATTCAGATCCGTCGTATCGAGCGCGAGCCTGGTTACCGCGCCAAGTTGGCGGTGCATTCGAACGACCTGAAAGTCGATTCGGTGGGCGCCTGCGTCGGCGTGCGTGGCGCACGCATCAAGGCGATCATCGAGGAGCTGAACGGCGAGCGCATCGACATCATTCGCTGGAATGAAGACTCCACCACGCTGATCACCAACGCGCTCAAGCCGGCCGAGATCTCCCACATCGAACTCGACGTGCAGAACAAGAAGGCACTCGTGTTGGTCGAAGAAGACCAACTGTCCCTTGCGATCGGCCGCAAGGGGCAGAACGTGCGCCTCGCGAGTCGACTGACGTCGTGGGACATCGACATCATGACTCGCGCCGAACTCGAGAAGTCCATCGCCGAGGAGGACGCAGCCACCACGGGCGACGCGACCGCAAAGCCGACCGCGGGTGCAGCACCGGTCGACAGCCCAACCGTCGACAGCCCAACCGTCGAGGACCCAGCCGAGTATGCTGGCGGCGGCGAGAAGAGCCCCGACGGCGAAGAGCCGACCGAGGCCAATCATCCAACGCAGGAGCAGCCACCATCGGACCCACCGACTGGCGCCAGCGATTCCCAAGGCACCGCAGGCTGACACGTCAGGAGTTTTCTTGAACAAAGTACGCGTTTACGAGCTGGCAAAGGATTTCGGCATGGCGGGCCCAAAGCTGGCGGATCTGCTCCGCTCGCTCGGGTTCGACAACGTGAAGTCGCATATGGCGGTCCTCGATCCCGCCGACCAACTGATGGTTGTGGCGCGCCTCGAAGCCCAAGGGCTGACGCGCGGTGCGAGTCCGAGCCAGACCGTCGACGCCGACGATGACGACACCGAAGCCGGGCTGCCGCGCAAGAAGAAGTCGTTGCCGCCGCCGGTGGTGCAAGCACCCAAGAAGAAGGCGCTCCCGCACGAGATCCCAGCGGTGGCCACCCCACTGCCGCCGCCGCCGGGCGCTCGGCCGACCGTTGAAGCGACAGCTCCGCGGTCCGGAGAGCCTGTTGCACGATCTCCCCAGCCATCTGCCCAGCCAGTCGCAAGCAAGCGCGTCCTCGCCTCTGACGCCGGGGTGCCGAAGGCTCCGGAGCCCGCTGTGCCAGCCGCTCCCCCCGCCGCCCGCGCTCCGCAACAAGGGGTTCCTGCTGGCCCGCGTCCGCCGGCTGCGCGCACCGCCGGGGAACCGGATGCGCCAGTTCCCCACACGGGCCCACCCCAGACGAAGGCGACCGAGCCAGTCGTACCGGCCACGCCTGGCCCAAATGCTCCCCAGGTCGCGGATGGTCGCGATACCACCAAGGTCGAACCCGAAGTGGAGGTTCCGACCCGCGCGCAAAGCATGCCGCGCAGCCAGCCCCCGCGCGAAACTCCGCCGGTTGAAGCCACTGCACCCGACGCAATGATTCCGAAGGCCGCGCCGCCGCCTGATCGCATCAAGCGCCTGCTCGTGCCACAAGCCCGGGCCACAGTGGTCGGTCGCATCGAGCTGCCGCAGGAGACCATCCGCGACGCCACGCGGCGCTCGGCTCCCGCCGCCGACAAAGCGGCCGGCGGCGCCGCCGCGCGGCTTCGCCGCATGGCGCTGCAAAACACGCAACGCGGCCCGGGCATGCGCCCCCGCGGCAAAGGCTTTGCTCCGCCGCCGCGGCACTCGATGCGCGGTGGGCAACAGGGCGGGCGCCGCGGCACCGGAACCTCGACGCTCGACCCCAACCGGATCGTCGAGATTCAGCCGCCGGTCTCGGTGAAGCGATTGTCCGAAGCGCTCGGCATCAAGGTCACGGAACTGCTCGCCGACTTGCAGTTCAAGCTCAGCATCAAGGGCAAGACGATCAACTCGTTCCTCACCACCGAGGAAGTCGAGCTGATCGGCATCCAGCGCGAGCGCAACATCAAGATCGTGGAGGCCAAGGAAGCCGAGGCCGAGCTGCTCAAGGCACTCGACACCAAGGCTGCCGACGCCGACACCATGCAGCGGCCACCGGTGGTGACCTTCATGGGTCACGTCGACCACGGCAAGACGTCCTTGCTCGACGCCCTGCGCAAGAGCGATGTCACCTCCGGCGAGTCCGGTGGGATCACGCAGCACATCGGCGCCTACAAGGTCACGCACCACTCGGGTGCTCAGTTCGTCGTGCTCGACACACCGGGTCACGCCGCGTTCTCGGCGATGCGCGCCCGCGGCGCGCGACTCACCGACATCGTCGTACTCGTGGTGGCGGCCGACGACGGTGTGATGCCGCAGACCGAAGAGGCCATCGCGCACGCCAAGGACGCCGGCGTCGACGTGGTCGTCGCGATCAACAAGTGTGACAAGCCTGGCGCCAACCCCCTACAGGTGATGCAGCAGCTCGCCGTGAAGGGCCTGCAAGCTGAAGCGTGGGGTGGCACCACACAGATGGCGGAGGTGTCGGCCATCACCGGCGCCGGCCTCGACGACCTGGTCGAGAAGATCATGCTCCAGGCGCACATCAAGGAACTCACGGCCCGACCCGACGCCGCCGGCACCGGCGTCGTCGTCGAGAGCAAGCAGTCGCCGCGCGAAGGCGTGGCGCTCAATGTCCTGGTGATGGACGGCACGCTGCGTTTGCGCGACCACATCCTGTGCGGCAACAGCTTCGCGCGCGTGCGCGGCCTGATCGACGATCACGGTCGCCCGCTCAAGGAGGCGGGGCCTGGCACACCGGTCACGGTGCTCGGCATCGATACCGCGCCCCAGCCCGGCGAGAAGTTCTACGTCGTCTCCGACGCCAAGAAGGCGCGCGAGGTAGCCGAGGAGCGCGAGCGTCGCGCCCGTGCCATGTCGCTTGCCCAGCGCAGCTCGGCGGCGATCACGCAGGACAACCTGTCCCAGCATCTCGCCGCGCAGAAGACGCACGAGATCAAGATCATCATCAAGGCCGACGTCACCGGCTCGCTGGAGCCGATCCGCAAGTGCCTGACGGAACTCAACACCGGCGAGGTGAAGGTCAACATCATTCACTCTGGCCTCGGCGGCATCACCGACAGCGACGTGAGCCTGGCCGAAGCCGGCGGAGCGTTCGTGCTCGGCTTCCACACCGCGCCCGAGTCCACGGCGCGCCAGCACGCTGAACGCGCCGGCGTAGAGCTCAAGTTGTACGAGGTCATCTACGACCTGATCGACGACGTGAAGCGCCTGATGGAAGGCACTCTCTCGCCGCAAGAGATCGAGAAGAACCAGGGCTTCGTCGAGATACGCGCCGTGTTCAAGTCCAGCAAGTTCGGCACCATCGCCGGCTGCTTCGTCACCGACGGCTCGGTGTATCGCAACAGCAAGGTGCGCTTGTCACGCGACGGCAAGCTCATCTACACCGGTCAGGTGGCGAGCCTGCGGCGAGAGAAAGACGACGTACGCGAAGTCAAGACCGGCTTCGAGTGCGGTCTGACCCTCAAGGATTGGAACGACGTTCAAGAGGGCGACAAGCTCGAGTGCTACGACGTATCACTCGTGAAGCGAACGCTGTCTTGAGCCCCCTGACCGCACCCTTGCCGCAGATCCCTTCGTGCTCCACCTCGGCGTCCTTCAGTTCTGCATGGAGATTCCTTGGGCGACGTCGCTCAAGGACAAGCGACGCGTCGTGCAGAGCTTGAAGGAACAGGTTCGGCGCACGTTCAACGTGTCGATCTCCGAGATCGACGACCTCGACAACCAGACTACGGCCACGTTGGCGGCCGCAATGGCCGGCAGCGATGTCGCCTACATCAACGGGGCGCTCGACAAGATTCTGAATGAGCTGCAGAACTGGCGAGAAGCCACCCTGTCGGATCATCAGATCGAGATCTTCACCCCACCGATGGGTGAGACCCCCTGACCGTGCAGGACCGTCGCCTCATGCGTCTCGAGTCGCTGATCAAGGAGAAGGTCGCCTCCGTCCTGGCGACGGACATGGCCGACCCGCGCCTTGGCCTGGTGACGATCACCCGCGTGAAGCTCGACCGCGAGCTGAGCACCTGCGACATCTTCTGGACCGTGTACGGCGACGAAAAGAAGCGCCGCTTGAACGAGCGCACGCTCAAGCATGCGGCCGGTTACGTGCGGCGCGAGATCGCGTCCGTGCTGCACACGCGCAACACGCCGTCGGTGACCTTTGTCTTTGACGAGAGCGTGGCCGGCGAACTGCGTGTGCAGCAGATCCTCAAAGAACTGCGCGCCGCACGACCACCCGAACCGATAGCGCCCGAGCCAGACGAAGCGACACCGCCCGAGCCAGACGACGAGCCCCCCACCTCGAGCTAACGAGGACCTCACAGGCGGGAAACCACGGCCGGCTCGAACCGAGCCGACGAGTATTGTCACCGCGTCAGGAGTCATCGCGACAACTCTCCGTTCGTCGCCGCTTCCTCGCGTCTTTCAGGCAGGACTCCGCATGACTTCATTTCGCCTCGTGAGCGCCTCGCTGCCTGAGCGCAAGCTCAACAGGAAGACGTCGCTGATCACGCTCGACGTCAGCCTGAGCCAGCACGGCACCGCCAAGCCCCCCACGATTGACGACGACGCCAAGGCCCTGCTGGGCGGTAATTGACGCCGTAGCCGTGGCCTCGCGGTCAGCTACACTGCGGGGTCAGAGCTGATCATGGCGCCCAACCTGCACGAGCTGTTGCGGTGCGCGGCAGACGATCCTGCGGCGCGTGACCAGCTGCTGCGCGAGATCTACCCGGACGTCCGTGACCTCGTGCACCGCACCCTCGATCGCGACTTTCGCCGGCGCCACCCTTGGATGCTGCAGATGTTCTCGACCGGCGACATCGTGCAGGAGGTCTTCTTGGCTGTGGTGAAGAGCCGCCCCGAAGTCGGCGCCCACCACGAGCACGACCTGCGCGCGTTCTTGGCCGCTCAGGTGCAGAATCGCATCATCGACCGCGTGCGTTTTCACCTGGCACAGCGACGCGATGCCCGCCAGGAAGCGCCGTTGGTTCGCGACGACGCCACCGTTGCGGTGCCGGCGCGCGACCACACGCCGTCGGTCCTGGTGGCCCTCGACGAGCGTGCCAAGTTGTTGCGCGGCGTGCTCGCCGACTTGGACGCGCACGAGCGCGCGCTTTGGCAGCTGCGCGTCGAGCAGGAACAGAGTTTCAGTGCGGTCGCACAGGCGCTCAGCTTGGCCAGCGAAGAGGCTGCGCGCAGCGCGTTCCGACGTCTGCAAGCCAAGCTCGCGTTGCGCTTGCACCGACTGGGCGTGCGTCTCGATGAGGCCGGACCGACGTGACCGAGCGATCGGCCATCGACGACGACGCGCGCCTCGTCGCGATGGTCGACGCGTGGCTCACGGCGCGCGCGCACGGCAGCGCGCCCGAACTGACGACCCTGTGCGGCGAGCGCGCCGACCTGCTGCCCCAACTGCGCGCCATGATCGCCTTGGCCGGCGATCTGCCGGGCGGCGAAGCAAATGACGCGGCTGACGTCGCGGATCCGTTGCTGGGTCGGGTGTTCGCTGGCCGCTACCGCCTGACCGGTCGCTTGGGAGCCGGCGGCATGGGTCTGGTCTACGCCGCCCACGACACGCAGCTCGGCCGCGATGTCGCAGTGAAGGTGCTCGACGACCTGTTCGCCGGCGACCCGGCCCGCATCGAGCGCTTCCGGCGCGAGGCGCGCGGCCTCGCCGCGCTCGTCGACCCACACATCGTTGCGGTGCACGACTTCGACCTCACCGCGCAGCCGCCGTTCCTGGTGATGGATCGCATCGTCGGCTTCGACTTGGCCGCTTTGGTGCGCACGCTGCACGACGCCGCGGCGCCGCGCTTGCCAACGATCGATGACGTCAAAGCCGCCATCATGCAGCTTGGCCACGCGGTCACGCCGGCGCTCGAAGACCTGTTCGGCAAACCGTGGCCGCAGGTCGTCGCGCTGCTGGGCGTGCAGATGGGCCGGGCCGTGGCCGCAGCGCACGACGTCGCGGTTGTGCACCGCGACATCAAGCCGAGCAACTTCATGCTCGACGGCAAGGCGCGCGTCCGCCTGCTCGACTTCGGCTTGGCGCGCCGCGAAACCGACGTGGCGCTGACCCAAACCTTCACGCGCGTGGGTACGCCGCTCTACATGTCGCCAGAGCAGGTGCGGGGCGAAGAGGCGACTCCGCGCAGCGACGTCTACTCGCTCGGCGCCACGCTGTTCGAGCTGCTGTGTTTGCGGCCACCGTTCACCGGACGCGGCAGTGAGCTGGAGACCAAGATCCTGTACGACGATCCGCCGCCGCCGCAGCGCTTGCTCCCACGTCTGCCGCGCGACGTCGGCGCCGTGTGCATGAAGGCCTTGCACAAACAGCCGGCACGCCGCTATCAGACGGCGCGCGCGCTGGTCGAGGACCTCGAACGCTTCCTGCGTTTCGAGCCCGTCGTCGCCAGCGTCGTGTTGCTGCCCGCGCCCCTGCGGGTCGCCGTCGGCGCCTATCGGCGCTATCGCACGCCCTTGTTCGTCGGCCTCACGCTGGCGCTTCTTCTGGGAGCCGTGGCGCTCGTCTTGGGCCACTTCCTCGGCGGTCACCGGCAACGGCAAGCCGAAGTTGAAGCGCTGGCGGAACGCGCCGAGCAGCAGAAGCTGCACTCGACGCTGTCGCCGTATCTCGGGTTCGCCGGCGGGCGCGAGGATCGGTTGCGCGATCCGACGCGCGGTCAGCAACTCGCCGTGCTCGATGCGTTGCTCCAACGTGCGCCGAACGACGTCGTCGCCCGCTTCCTGCGCTTGTGGGTGCGGGCCGAAGAAGACCCACCGCCCGCCAGCGTGGCAGCCGATCGCAGCGCCCTCATCGCACAAGTGTCCGCCATACGCTTCGAGCGCCTGTACGACCGCGTCGCCCTGCCACTGCAGCAGCGCGAGCGCGCCGATCGCTTGGCGGCTCGAACGGCGTTGCAGGCCGCGTTACGCCAGCTGGACGCCGAGCCCCAACCGCTCGATGTCCTGGCGCGGCGCCTGCGCGCCACCGTCACCCTGCAGCTGATCGAGGTCGACTTCGAGCATGCCAGCGAGTTCTGCGACGAACTGCGCACCCTGGTCGCGAGCCAGGAGCAAGCCCTCGGACGCTCCGCCTTCACTTGCTTCGTGCGCGCCACCATCGCCCAGGTCGATGGCGACCTGCACGCCACGCGAGAACTGTTGCTCGCATGCGACCGCCTCTGCCCAGATCAACCGAGCACCCTGCTCAACTTGGCGCGCGTCCTGCGACGTCTGGGACAGCCGAGCGCGGCGCGGCCGTTCGCAGCGGCCGCTGTCGCTTCCTTCCCGCAACCGCACGCCAACTATCTGGAGCAACTCGCACTCACTCAGATCACGCTGCAAGAATTCGCGGCCGCCGAAGACGTGCTCGCTCGGTTCGGCGACGACGCCGACAGCCGCGCGCAACACGCGATCACCCTGCTGCGCTTGCGCCTGCGACAGGCGGCGCTGGCCGATTACAGCGGGCCGCGACAACGCAGCCTCGACGACGCAGCCCGCGTGCTACGCACGCTCGACGAACTCGACCAGGAAGGACGCTTGCGCCCGCGGCAAGCGCAGGCTGCTGCCGGCGTCCGCGGCCTGGTCGCGCAACTGCAGAAAGTTGAGCTTGGTTCGAGCGCGGCCGTCTACTTCGATCTGCTGCTCGATCGACAGGGAAGCGGCGGCGCCGACCCCCTCGACGTACAGACGCTCGAACGCTTGGGTTCGGCGCTGCGCGACAAGGGCGACGCTGACACGGCTGCGCTGTTGGCGGCGATTGCGGGTGCCCTGCGGCGCCTGCAGAAAGACGGCGTCGTGCTGCGCTAGGAGACAATCGCGCGGGGCAGCCCAAGAAAAACGCGACCGGTCGGCGGCAAGCCTGCGCTGTCAGGGGCAGGCCCGTCGTCAAACCCGCCCGACCGCCGCGGATTGCACCCCCGGGCATCCCCCCGCTATCGCAAGGTGCGATTTGTGGCACGATGAGACGACGGTCCCCTGCCTCGGTGATCGCCATGCAACACGTCTCCTCCAAACGTCCTCTCGCCATGTTCGTGTGGCTCAGCGCGAGCGCGTTGAGTTCCATGCTGCCCGCCCAGATCCCGCCGAGTGATGGTCCCGCCGTCGCCATGCAGCTGGCGTTCGGCGTCGATCCGGCCACCGTCTTGGGGGTCGCGGGTGTGCGTGAGGCGCAGCTGTTCTTGAAGCCGGAAGGCTTCCGCGTGGCCGCGCCGGCGCCGCTGCTTACGCCGTTACTCGACCTCAGCGTCGCCGCGATGTTCGGCGCTTTCATGGCGCCTCCCTACCCCGACGTCGACGCGATCAGCCTCGGCACCGACCTGATTCCGGCCGACTGCGCCGGCGTCGTCACGATCCCGCCCGGGCACTGGAACTTCAACGTGTTCTCGGTGCGGCGCGGCACGGTTGGCGTCGCCGGCGGCGCGATCAACCTCGAGGTGGGCACGCCTGGCGGCAACGAGGCCGACTTCTTTCATTACGTGTATCGCGGCTCGTCGTGCATCCCGCCTGAGTTCATCGGCCGCACGTTCAAGCTCGCCGACTCCAGCGATTATGGCCTGCCCTTGGTGGCCGAAGTCGACGCCGTCGACCTCGGCCTGCCGCTGTTTCTGCTGCAAGCGACGCTCGCCCCGTCACTCGGCCTGCCCGTATGCCCAACGTGCCCCACGGTCTACTTCTCCTTCGAGGGCTCCGTCGCCAACCTCGCGCGCGTGCCCCCGGGTTGGTTTGGCGTCGGGCCACCATCCGGCGCGGCGGTGTTCGCGAGCACCTGGAACGGCTTGGTCTGGTCGGTGCCTGCCGTCGCTTTCACTCCCTTGGCGTTGGGCCTGACGCCTTGCGAGGACCTCGACGCCCTCGCCGTCGACGCCTACGACCCGACCGGCTTGCAGCTCCTGTACTCGACGCGTGCTGGCGGCTGCGTCCTGCGCGACGAGTTGCTGTTCTTCCAACCGAGCTGTCCCACATCGGCGATCGCGGCAATCCCGCTGCGCTACATGGACGGCACGCGAGTGGCCCGCGACATGGGCATCGACTTAGGCGACGACGTCGACGGCATCTGCGTCGGCGATCCCATCTGCCAGGGCAACCGGTCGGGGCAGTCAGGTGAGATCCAACTCGAACGAACCCTGGCGCAGCCGTTCGCCCAGAGTCTGACCTTCGGCTTTCCCCGCGGTCTCGCGTTGCAAGCGCTGCGCGACCGCACGCCGCCGCAGAACGGCTTCGGCTACACGTTGATCACCGTGAACGGCCACCGTGGCGGCGCCGGCGCACTCTTGGTGACCGTGCCGGCGGCGTATCCGTTCGTGTTCCCGTTGCAGATCTCGTTTCAGGTGCCGATCTCGTCGCCTTTCGCCGGCGCACCCGTGAGCCTGCGCCTCGTGCTGCCGCCATCGATGCTCGGCGCCGACCTCATCTTGCAAGCGGCCACGCTGCCGGCATCGCCGCCGCTCAACTTGCGCATCAGCCACGCCCTGCGGCTGCTGGCGCACTGAGCAGCGCGCTCAGGTCGACAGCGGGCGGACGCCTCACACGCTTCCGAGGCTAGGGAAGTCCCGAAGGTCGGCAAGCCCTGAATTCACAAAAGACTGCCATCGCTGCATTTGACTGCCGGGGCGCGATCAGGAGGCGACCACGCTGGCGCGCGGACCGCGGCCAAGTGATTCCGTAGCGGTCTACACCTACGGTGCCCGGTGTAATCCTGACCCGACTCCAAGGTTGTCGCACTCGGCATGACTCAGGCCCCTCAGAATCCTTTGCTGCACTTGCTCGACTTGGTGGCCGGAGCCCGGCGCACCGAGACGATCGCCGAGGCCATCGAGCTGCCGGCGGCGCTCGGCGACGGCCCGCTCGACCGCGTCAGCCGCGGCCAGTTAGCGATGGCGCTGGCCGGACTCCTGTTCGAAGACCTCGTCGAACGCGTGCCGATGGCGGCCGCCTATCAGCGCGACTGCGTGCGTGCCGGCAAGCGGCTCACCTTCGACCACGGCGCCATGCGCACAGTCGCGGCGCTGAGCGGCAAGCTGCCGGCCGGGCGCGCGGCGTTCACGCGCTTCCTTCTGCCGCTCGGCTTCAAAGAGAACGGGCTCTACCCGCTCGATCGCTTGGGCATGACCGGCCGCTCTTACACCCACGAAGACCTGCCGACGCAGATCCCGCAGTACTTCTTGTCTGAACTGCACCCCGAGCGGTTCTCCGCCAACTTCCAAGCCGCGGTGGAGCGCGTGGCGTCTACCAGCCGCGACCCGTTGCCGCCGTCCGCGCTGCCGCTGCTCGAGAAGCTAGCGCACGACAAGGCTCTGCCGATGCACGAGGCCGCGCGCCTGCTGCCCAATCTCGTGGCCGCCTTCGCGCGCCATCACGACGAGCCAAGCCAATCGGACTACGAGATCCTGCTGCGCGAGAGCGACGAGATGGCGTGGGTCGCGACCGAGGGCAACGCCTTCAACCACGTCACCGACCGGGTGACCGACGTGGCCGCCGTGGCACAAGCGCAGCGCCACCTGCAGCGACCGATGAAGGAGACGATCGAGGTCTCGAAGTCGGGGCGCGTGCTGCAGACCGCGTTTCGCGCCGCGATGGTCGAGCGCCTGTTCGTCGGCGCGGGCGGCAGCATCATCACGCAACTCGTGCCGGGCTCGTTCTACGAGTTCATCCAGCGCCACGAGATCGCGCCTGGACAGCTCGACCTCGCCTTCGACGCTGGCAACGCGCAGTCGATCTTCAAGATGACGAGCGTCGGGAGCTCGATGTGAAGGTGAGCGCCGGCGACGCGTTCCTGACGCAACTGCGCACTCTCGTGCCCGGCGACGGCGTGGTGACCGAGGCGACCGACCTTCTGACCTACGAGCGCGGCTGGCGCTACGGACAGGGCAAGGCGTTCGCCGCAGCGCGCCCGAGTTCACCCGCGCAAGTAGCCCATGTGCTCGCGCTGTGCCTCGGCCACGGCGTGCGCGTGCAACCGCTCGGCGCCAACACCGGTCTGGTGGGCGCCTCGAACCCTGATGCGACCGGCACGCAGCTGGTGCTGTCGTGCGAACGGCTCAACCGCACGATCGAGGTCGACCCCATCGACCGCACCGTGTTGGTCGACGCGGGCGTGACCCTGAGCGCGCTCAATGAGGCGCTGGCGACGCACGACCTGTGCTTCCCCATCGACCTGGGCGCCGACCCGCAGATCGGCGGCATGATCGCCACCAACACCGGCGGCACGTCGCTGCTGAAGTACGGCGACGTGCGCAAGAACCTGCTGGGCCTCGAGGTCGCGTTCGCCGACGGCACGCTGTTCTCGCAGCTCAGCCCACTGCGCAAGAACAACACCGGCCTCGACCTCAAGCAGCTCTTCGTCGGCACCAGCGGCGTGTACGGGGTAGTCACCCGCGCGGTGCTGCAGGTAACGCCCAGGCCCAAGCAGAAGGTCAACGCGCTCGTGGCCGCGCGCGACGGCGAAGCCGTGCTGCGCCTGCTGCAACGCCTGGAGCTCGACGCCAGCGACGCGCTCACCACGTTCGAGGCGATCTCGCGCCACGCCCTTTCGGTCACGTTGAAACACGGCGCCAATGTGCGCAGCCCGTTCGCTGGCGAGCTCCCGGCCTACATGGTGCTCGCTCAACTGACCAGCACGCTCACGCGCAGCCAGCTCGACCTCGAGTCGTTGCTGCAAGAGACGCTCGGCGCGCACGTGGAGAGCTTGCTGGGCGAAGGCATCGACGACATCGTGCTCGACCCCAAGGGCGATGGCTGGCACCTCCGGCACCAGGTGAGTGAGAGCCTGCGCGCCGAGGGCCGCGTCTTGGCGTTCGACCTGGCGGTGCGGCGCTCCCACCTCGCACGCTTCACGCAGACGATCGTCGGCAAGCTGGCGACGAGCCACCCGTTCGTGCGCGTGTGCGACTTTGGCCACTGGGGCGACGGCGGCACACACCTCAACCTGCTGTGGCAGAAGGCCACCGCGCCCAGCGACGACCAGGCGCTTTTGCGCGAGCTGCAAACGTTGGTCTACGACGTGTGCGTGCACGAGTTCGGCGGCAGCTACTCCGCCGAGCACGGCGTCGGTCCGCACAACCAGCACTTCTACGACGCCTACACCCCGGCGTGCGTCAAGCGCGCTTGCGACGCACTGAAGGCGCACTTCGACCCACAGCGAATGCTGGGCACCGTGCGACTCGGCAGCAGCTAGAGCAGGGGCTGCCGCAAACGGAAGCGTCGCTCCGTCGCTGGCTCGCGGCATGATGCACGCGTGGCCGTTCCGCATCCTTCGCCCTGGGTCCGCATGGCTCCCGACCTCGACGCCGAGGCCGGCCCGTTGCCAACGCACGCCGATGTCGTCATCGTCGGCGGCGGCATCGCCGGCATCGCCACGGCGTTGCACCTGGCGCGCGCCGGCGTTGCCCCCGTGGTGCTCGAAGCGCGCGCCGTCGCCACGCGCGCCAGCGGTCGCAACGACGGCCAGCTCCTGCTCGGCCTCGGCGAACACTACAACCGCATCGTCGGTCAGTTCGGCGCCGACAAGGCGCGCGCGCTGTGGGGCTTCATCCGCGACAACAACAACCACCTGAAGGACGAACTGCGGCGCAGCGCCCCGGAGTGCGACCTAGTCGACGCCGGCGGCTTGCGCTTGGCGGAGACCGAGCACGAACGCGGCGAACTCGAGGAGGCCGCGGTCCTGCTGCAACGCGAGGGCATCGCGCACGAACTGCTCGACGTGCACGACCTGCGCGCGGTGTTGCCGCCCGCGACCGGCTTCTTTGGCGCGCTGCGCTTGCCGGGCGAAGCCATCGTGCAGCCAGTGCGCATGGTGCGCGGCCTGGCGCGCGCGGCGCGCGCGGCGGGCGCGCGCGTGTTCGAGGGCATCGAGGTCACCGCCATCGAACACGACGGCAGCGACACCTGCCTGCGGCTACGCAGCGGCGCGACGCTCACGGCACCGGTCGTCGTGCTGTGCACGTCGGCGCTCGCTTGCCACCTCGACGACACCGGCTACTTGCGGCAGCAGGTGTTCCCGTTTCGCGGCCAGGTGCTCGCGACGGACCCGTTGCCCGCCGCGGTCGTCGACCCCTTTGGCGGCTTCGCGCTGTCGAGCAACTTCTGCTACGAGTACTTCCGCGTGCACGAGCGCCGCTTTGTCATCGGTGGCATGCGATGGAGCGTGAAGGGACAAGAAGAAGGCACCATCGACGACGACGTGGTGAATCCAGAAGTGAGCGCGAACCTGCTCGCCTACGTGGCGCGCCACTTCCCGACGCTCGCCGGTGTGAGCTTCCCGCACGTATGGAGCGGGATCATGGCCGGCACGGGGGACGGGTTGCCGCTGCTCGGCGCTCTCCCTGGTAGGCCCGGCGTGTTCCTGCACCTGGCCTTCAACGGCTACGGCCTGAGCTTCGCTTTCGAGAGCGGCGCCGTGCTGGCCGAGCAGATTCTGCACGGCAAGAGCGCGCATCCTGCCGCGGATCTGTTCGCGCCCCGCCGCTTCACTTAGGGCTCGAGCTCGTACGGCAACCCCGACTGTCGCGACCGTCGCAAATCGAGACACACCGGGATGCAGCGAATGTCGATGCATGCGACGGACGCGTCACGGCAATGACCGGCTCACTCCTTCTTTATCTGGCCTATCAGGGCTTCGCTGCGCTGCTCTGTCTTTGGGCAGCGTGTTCTGCACTGCAGAACGTGCGCGAGCACGACCCGCTGCATCGGGTGTGGACGCTGCTCGCGGCCTTGGCGTTGCCGCTGGTGTTCGGCGCGGTCATGTACGGACATCTCGCCGGACCTCGCACGCTGCTGTGGGCCGAGCTGCTGCTGCCGGTCGTCGCCTTCGCCACCACGTTCGTCAACGTGGTGACGCTGCACTCGCAAGGCTTCGCGCTCAAACTGGTGCACCTGCCGGTGTTCGTCCTCAACGCGGCGCTCACCGGCATCTACACGCTGCGCGTGCTGCAAGACTGGCTCGGCATCGACCTCGGGATCTTCGGCGGCAGCATCCTGCACGGGCACGGCCTGCTGCAAGGCTGGATCGGTCAGCGCGATGCCGCGTCGAACCCACACTGGCTGCACCTTCCATTGATCCTGCCGTTGTGGCTGCGCTATCGCTTCACGCACGAGGCGACGCTGCTCGCCGGCAGCGTCATCGCCAGCGCCTTCGTCGGCTTGCTCGCGACGCGCATGCCGATCGCGCGGGCAACCGTCGCCGGCTATCGCACGGCCACGGCCGACGAAGACCCAACGAGTCAGCTCACGCGCTCACTACACCTGGGCTTCGCGTTGCGCGGCATCGAGAATGCGGGCAGCGCCGAGATCGACCGCTGGCAAGACCAGCTCGCGCGGCTCAACGCCGCGTCCATCACCGTCGAGTTGGTGCCCGAGGTCGTCGAGCAACCGGATCGACTGGCGAGGATCGCCGCCGCGCTCGCGCCGCTGCGCCGCGCGCGTGAACTGGTGGTGATCGTACGACCACCCGCGCGCTTCCTCGGAGTGCCCGCGCGTGACCTTAACGAGCTGTCGACAGCGATGGCCAAGGCGCATTGGCTAGCCGCCGAGCAGCTCGAGCCCAACGTGCTGGTCGCGTTCATCGGCCCGTTCGGCTCGCTCGCTGACGCTATGGCGAGCCCACCCACGCTCGAGCGCTGGCAACAGACAATCACGCGTACGGCCGGCGAGATCCGCAACGCCAACGCCAAGGTGAAGATCGCCGTCGCCATCGATCACGCCGCGCCGCACACGCGCGAGTTGTTCCACTGGCTGGTCAGCGCCAAGTCGCCGATCGACCTCGTCGGGTTCGCGATCCTGCCGCACGAGCAGACCTACGCCGAGGTGAGCGGTGACCTCGACATGTTCGAGCGCTGGACGCGCACCGTCGAGCTGCAGAAGCCGGTGCGCGTACTGCTCGCGGGCACCAGCCCGCACGCCTGCGGCGGCGAACTCGGCCAATGGACCTTCCTCGCGTCGGTTCTAGCGTTCGCGCAGCGCGTGCCGGCGATCCACGAGGTTGCCATCGCCTCGCTCTCCGATACGCGCGATCCGACGGGCCTGACCGCCCACTTGGGCCAGCCGCGCGTCGCGTTTGATCGCTTGGTGGAGTTGAGTGCGCGCATGCGCAAGGCGACGCAGAAGCCGGCGGGCGCGCCCCCGCGCTGAGCTTCGACGACCGCCAGCCGTGACCCGGCAACCGGCGCCGCGCCGGCGATTACTCCGCCGCCCCTGGCCGCAGCAAGATCCCGTGCTGCGCCATCAGGCTTTCCATGCGGTTCAACACGGCGCGCACGTACTCGCGCTTGCCCGGATAGGATCCCGGAAAGAACGAGCGCTTGAAGCCATAGATCAGCAGGTCCTTCACTTCGCGCGGCGTGAGGTCGAAGGTCTCGACCGCCTTCCACACCTCGTCGGTCATCGTCGTGCGCGACACCAGACGGTTGTCGGTGCACAGCGTCACCGAGATCCGGGCTTTGCGCATGTCGCGGAACGGATGCTTGCGCAGATCTGTGCGGAACTCCGGGATCGTCTGCTGATTGCTCGTGAGGCACACCTCAAGGGTGATGCGGCGGTCAGCGACGTAACGCACCAGGCTCTGCACGTAGCCCTTCTTGTCCTTGATCGACGCATCCTGAATGCGCGCCGTCGAGAACAACCAGGTGCCGTGGCCGATGCGGTCGGCGTGACAGTCGGTGATCGCCTGGAAGATCGACTCTGGCCCGTAGTCCTCGCCAGCGTGCACCGTCTTGCCGAGGAAGTGGTCGTGCGCGAACTGGTAGGCCTCGTGGTGATCCTTCGCCGGGAAGCCACGCTCCTGGCCGGCGAGGTCGACGCCGACCACCGGCAGCCCCTCGTCCTCGACGGCGCGCACCGTGGCGCGCACCAGCTCCAACGAGGCGAGGCCATAGATCGAGCGCCGCGGCGCGTACGGCAGCGCGTCGAAGTAGGCGCGGTAGTGACCGCTGAACACCGGCAGGAAGAAGCGCATCGCGCACACCAAGATGCCGGCTTCGAAGTGCGGCAGCCGACCAGCGACGATGTCGGGATGGCTGTTGATCTCCTTTTTGGCGCGGGCGATCCCGTTCGACACGGCGCGCAGCACAGCCACCACGTCGAAGTCGCCGCGCGCGTGCAGCTGCGGCGCAAAGCGGATCTCGACGTAGAACACGTTCTCGGCGCGGCAGTCGAGGCACAGCTCATGCGCCACACGCGCCAGCGACTCGGCGTCCTGTAGGCAGGCGACGGTGAACTCGAAGCCCTTGAGGTACTCGGGCAGGTTCCTGTAAGCGCGCTTGAACACCGTCTCCAAGAGGCCCGACTGCGACGTGCTCGGCAGCTTCACCTTGCGCGCGCGCGCCAGCTCGATCAGCGTCCCGAGCCGCAGGCTGCCGTCGAGATGCACGTGCAGATCAGACTTCGGCAGCGCGGCGATCAGGTCTCGGGTCAGCGCCGGGCGCGGCGAGGGCTTGGGCATGCGGAGACGTTGCACGATCTTGCGCTGGAGTTCCAGCCTGGCGAGGCACGGCTTGGCAGGTTCGTTGCGAGGGAACGCGGGCCCCACCACGCCGCTGCACCACCCCGCTGCACCGATCAGCGCGTCGGCAACAGCGTAGGGAGGGCGTGCGCCGTCGATTGACCGACATCCAGGGTGAACCAACGCAACGTCGTCGGGTCGTGCTCCTTCGGCACCAGCGCGAACCATCGCGCGTCGCCGTTCTGCGCTAGCTGACGCAGCGCGCGCGGCACGGCCCAGCCGAGTGAGCCCAGACCGCAGATGTTGCCGTGGCGGTCGATCGCGGCAAGCGCCTCGCCATGGTGGGCGTCGGGCGAAAGCGTGCCGGTGACGACCGTGAACGGCGAGGCCGTCTCGGTGTCGGCCGATGCGAAGCGCGAAAACCTGACCTCGCGCGGCACCGGCTCGGCGACACGGAAGTGCGCCGCCAACGGCTGCTGCGCGATGTAGGCGAGGGGCGACGCGAAGATCGACACGCGATGCGTGCGCAGCACGGCCACGTGCGCCGGCAGGACTTCGAGGTGCGGGTAGATCGCGCCGCACCGCGCGCGGTCAAGGTCGCCGAGCCAAATCGACAGCGTCGCAAGCACGCGGTCTTCCTTGATGTTGAGCCAGCGCCGGCTCGACTTGGTTTGCTTGTACAGCAAGAGACCAACCAGCACGCAGGCGAGCACGCCGAGCGTTCGGCGCCAAGGCACGCGCGTCGCCAGGCGCAAGTGCAAGGCGAGCAGCGCGGCCCAGAACAGCAGCGGCCCGGGCGCGTATCGACCAGCGAGCGCTTCGTCGCGGCCGAGGTCGTGGCGGCCGTAGCCGATGGCCAGCGAGTAGAGCGACCACAAGACGGCGATGGCGGCGAGCGCGCGGGTCGCCGGTTGGTCGCCGCGCGACACGCCGGTCAGCGCCACCAGGAGAAGAAGCCAACCCACCGCGCCGGCGACCAAACAGGCAGTCGCCCCGAGCTGCCAGACGCTGCCGATGTGCGTGAGGCTCCAGGCGACCGTACGCACGGCTAGGTCCGCGAGGCCCAAGGCAGGCGCGACGCTGGGAATTCGATCGTGCAGGTAGAACCACCAGCAGGCCGCACCCGCGGCGGTGAGTGCGATGAGCGCGCCGCGACCGAGGCGAACCCAGAGCGCAAACCCGATCAACACCGGCCACAGCAGCAGAGAACTCGCGATCGAGAAGGTCGCCCCCACCGCGCACAGGATCGCCAACACCACGTGACGCGGTCGCGGTGCGTCGCGCAGCACGAGCCCGCAAGCGAGCGCCGGCAGCAGCGACTGCGCCATGAACTGCACTGCGAAGCTCCAACCAAGGCAAGCCATCTGCGTGCCCGAGAACAAGACCGTCACCACGAAGGCCACCGTGGCGACGCGCGTCGCGCGGCAAGTCTGCGTGCCCGCGACCGCCAGGCGGGAGACGAAGACCGCGAGCCACCCGAGCATGACCAGCCCGGAGGCGACCAGAGCCTTCTCGCTGCCCTCGAACCACAAGTAGTCAGCGAAGAAGAACAGGCGCGGCAGCGCGATGCGGTGCTCGTTCGCCGGACGCAGCAACTCGGCCAGCGAGTAGGTGCCGTCGCGCGCGTGGTCGAAGTCATCGACGAACTGCCACGCGTCCCAGTACGGCAGCGGGTCGGCGCCCTGCCAGGCAAAGGCGCAGGTGCTGGCGAACACGAACGCTGCCGCCACCACCGCCGCCACCGCGAGACGCGTGTGCCAAGAGCCACCAACCGCCATCGCCGGATCATGCCACTGCACGCCGAGGCCGCCGCATGGTCTTCGGCTACTGCATCACTTCGATCGTCTCGCGACCGCTCAGCTCGCGCGGCGCATCAGACGGGCGCCCGCGAGCCCGGCGACCAAGCCGATCCCGACCAACACGCCGCACGGCAGCGCCATCTCGCCGAGGTCGAAGCCGCGCCACAGCGCGCCTTCGAGCGCGAGGATCGACCACTTGACCGGGCTCACGTGGCTGACCGACTGCATCCACGCTGGCATGAAGAAGAGCGGCATCATGCCGCCGCCGAGCATGGCAGCGAACACCATGAACGCCGAGCACACCCCGCTCACCGCCGGGATGGTCTTGCCGAGCGTGCTGAACAGGAGCATGAGGCCGGTGAAGCCGGTGGCCGTCGCGAGCATCGCCAGCAAGAGCATGGGCAGGCTGCCGATGCGCAGGCCGAACAACGCGACGGCGAGCAACAGCAAGATGGCGACGACGGCCTGCGTGGCGATCGCGTAGGCGAGGCCCTTGCCGGCGAGAACGTGGCCGAGGCTGAGCGGGGCAACGCGCAGGCGCAGGAGCGTGCCCTCCTGGCGCTCGCGCACCATCGACACGGCGAAGGTGATGATGAGGCCGAGCAGCCCCCACAAGATCGCCTGCGGGAAGGTGACCTCCCACGCCGAGCGTGGCTGCTCTTCGTCGCGGCCGAGGTCTTCGCGCGTGATCTTCGGGCCGCCGAACGGGCTGTTACCGGCCGCGGCGAGCCCGCTCTGCGGCAGGTCGACGAAGAAGCGATCGAGCGCGACGAAGAACGTGGCGAAGAGCGCGCGCTGCACTGCGTCGAGGTCGGCTACCCCGGCTACCTGCTGCGCGGCGCGGCGCACTTCCTCGCGCGCCTTGGTGGGCTCGGCCATCACGTCGCGCATGCCCGCGAAGAAAGCCTGCGCGACCAGGCCCTCGAGCATGCTGGCCTCGGCGACGCGGACCGGGTCCACGAGCAGCGCGAACTTCGGCGCGGTGCCCGCGAACAAGCTGGCGTCGCCGAAGCCCTTCTCGATGCGCAGCGCCGCGGTGGCGTCGCCCTTGCGCACGCGAGCCCGCGCAGTGTCGCCGTCCGATGGCGTGACGCGCAGCGAGGCCTGCTGCGTCAGGCGCGCGACGAAGGCCTGCGACGCGGGCGTGCCGTCGTCGTCGACCACCGACAACTTCATCGCACCACGACTGTCGCCCGAGCCGCCGTACATGGCGCCGAAGAACAGCGCCATCACCA
This sequence comes from Planctomycetota bacterium, assembly GCA_031423015.1. Lineage (GTDB taxonomy): Bacteria > Planctomycetota > UBA1135 > UBA1135 > UBA2386 > DATGPD01. The sequence continues at coordinate 72,447 of JANPER010000232.1, forward strand.
GCGGGAACGCGAGCGCCCAGAACAAGCCCTGCTTGTCGCGCACCAGGCAGCGCAGGTCTTTCTTGGCGATGACGAACGCGGGGTTCATGCGTCGTCGCGTAGTTGGCGGCCAGTCAGGTTGAGAAACACGCTCTCGAGGTTGGCGCGGTCGGTGCGCAGCGCACGCAACGCGAGGCCCGAGGTCACCAGCGCGCGCAGCGCCGTGGCCGGATCGCCGGTGCGGATGCGCAGCTTGTGGCCTTCTACCTGGCACGCCGCACGCAGGCCGGGGTCGAGCGCGGCGCAGGGATCACCCTGCGGGTCGGCGAGGTCAGCTTCGACCACGGTCGTCCCGCCGTGCGCGGCCAGCAGGGACTCGAGCGAGTCGAGCGCCATCAGGTGTCCCTGGTCGAGGATCGCGATCCGCGTGCACAGGCGCTCGGCCTCTTCCATGTAGTGCGTCGTGTACAGGAGCGTGAGGCCCGCGCGCTGCAGCGCGGCGATCGACGTGAAGATGTAATTGCGCGACTGCGGGTCGACGCCGACGGTGGGTTCATCGAGCAGGAGCAGCGCCGGCTCGTGCACGAGCGCGCACGCGAGGTTGAGGCGGCGCTGCATACCGCCGGAGAAGGTCGCTACCCGATCGGCGCGGCGGTCGGTCAGCCCGGCGAAGTCGAGGCACCATGCCACGCGCGTCGCGGCCGAGGAGACTCAACTGGGCACGTTCGTCGTAGCACCGGGGCCACCGTCGCGGCCATGTCGCAACCTGCTGAACCAGGCGGGCAGCCTGCCTGCCCAACTTTGACCGAGCGTGAAAGTGGGTCCGCGCACCGGACTAGGTGCTCGTCCATGCCTCCGCTCTCGCTCGTCCGCCGCGCCGTCCTCGCCGTGGCTGTTTGTTCCTCCCTCGGTGCGCAAACGCGCTGGACCACGCTCGCTGGCGCCGGTCCCGGCAGCCGCTCGGACGTGGTACTCGCGTACGACGCGGGGCGCGACCGGATGGTGCTGACGGGTGGCTGGGACGGCACCAACAACTTGGCTGACGTGTGGGAGTTCGATGGCACCGCTTGGCTGCCGCGAACGGCGGCGGGCGGTCCGGGTCCACACTCGTCACACGCCCTCGCCTACGACGCAGGCCGTCAGCGCGTGCTCTTGTTCGGTGGCTGGGATGGCGTGCGCATCCTGGGTGAGACCTGGGAATGGGATGGTGCCGCCAGCACCTGGACCCAGCGCACGCCCGCCGTTGTGCCCGCTGCCCGCTATGGCCATCAGCTCGCCTACGACTCTGCGCGCCAACGCGTGGTCATGTTCGGCGGCTACTGCGGCACCGGTTGCGTCCTCGCCGACACCTGGGAATGGGACGGCGCGGCTGGCACGTGGACGCAGCGTTCGCCAGCGATCTCACCACCGGGCCGCTACTCGTTCGGCATGTGCTTCGACGAACCGCGGCAGCGCGTGCTGCTGTTCGGCGGTCGCCTGCTCAGTGCGCGCAGCAACGACACCTGGGAATGGGACGGCGGTGCGGGCACCTGGTCGCAGTTGACGCCGGCCGGCGTCCTGCCGCCGCCGCGCTCGACGCACGACATCGTGTTCGACACCGCGCGCCATCGCGTGGTGTTGTTCGGCGGCTTCACCAGCGCGTGGGTCAACGACACATGGGAGTGGGACGGCATCGGTTGGCAGCAACGCACTCCGGCCGGCGCGCCGAGCGGCCGCGGCTTCTACGGCTTCGCGTACGACAGCACGCGCGGTCGCAGCGTGATCTACGGCGGCGACCTCGGCGCCGGGCCAATCGGCGGAACGCTGGCCTACGAGCCCACGACTCCGGCGCGAACGATCGCCTTCGGCACCGGTTGTCCGTCGCGCGTTACCACGCCGAGCCTACGCGCAAGCCGGCGCGGGCTAGCCTGGCTGGGCACGACGATCACCCTCGAGACATTCCATCTCGCGGCGGCGAGCCCGGGGGCAGCCCTGGCGATCGGCACATCGGCCACGTCTTGGCGCGGCATCCCGCTGCCGTTCGACCTCAGCGGATTGGGCATGACGGGATGCACCCTGTGGGTGTCCGCCGAGCTGCTGCTTCCCGCGCCGGTGCAGGCCGGCGTCGCCGAGTGGCCGCTGACGGTCCCGAGCAACCCGAGCCTGCTCGGCGTGAGCGTGTTCGGGCAGGGGTTCGCGGTCGAGTTGAACACCAACCCCCTCGGTGCGGTCGCCACCAACGCCTTGCGGCTCGAGTTGGGCGGCTTGTAGGGCGCGCGCAACGGTGGCGTCCGGTTCGGAGAAAAGTCGATGGCACACCGGCGACGACGGCGACACTGCGCCGCGCTGCATGAAGGCCTCGTCTTGGACCCTGCTCGACGCCGACGCTCGCGAGCGCGCGCGCTTCGCGACGCTCGCAGCGACGTTGGCGCACGCGAGCGAGCTGGCGGCGCCGGCCAATCGGTGGCGCGAGGTCCGACGGATCACGGCCGACGGCGCCACGTGGTATCTCAAGGTCTTCCATCGCATGCAGTGGAAGAACGCGCTCGCGCTGCGATGCACGGCGCCGCGCGCGCGCAATGAAGCGGAACGCGAGGCGGCGATGGCGCGCGCGCTGCGCGCCGCGGGCTTCGACGCGCCGCGCGTGGTCGCGATCGGCACACAGGGGCGCAGCAGCTACTTCCTGTGTGCGGCGCTGCCAGGTCAGTCGCTGCGCGCCCGCCTGCAGCAGGCGAGCGCGCCCGATCTATTGCTTGCGGCGACGCGCTTTGCCGAACGCGCGCTCGCGGCGGGCTTCTGCATGCCGGACCTGTCGGCCGACCACGTGTTCGTGCAGGACGAGACGGGCGACCCCAGCGAGCCCGGCCACAGCAAGCCCGGCCACACAGCCGCGCCCGTTCGCTTCGCCCTGCTCGACCTGCACAACGCGCGCCGCGCCGCCCCCTCGTGGAAGACCATGCGACGCGTGCTCCGACACGGCGCGCGGTCGCTGCGCGGGTTACCGATCACCCGCGCGCTCGCGGTGCGGGCCGCGCTCACGCTGCTGCGCGCCACCGGCCACGCCGACGACGCGCGCCGCATGCTAGCCACGCTGCCGCCATGGAACACGCACGCGCGCTACGAGGCCGCCGGCAAGAGCGACGCGTACCGCGCGCGCAACCCCGAGCGCACGCATCGCGAACTGGCTCTGCTGGCGCGCGTGTGGCCCGGCCAAGCAAACGAGCGCGTGCTCGACAGCCCGTGCGGCGCGGGCCGCCTCGTCGCGTTCATCACCGAGCGCCACCACCGAGCCATCGGCTGCGACCGCGCGCGCGCCATGTTGCGGCAGATCGACAACCACCGCGTGCGCGCGTGCGCCGACGCCGCGGCGTTGCCGTTCGAAGGTCGCAGTGTGCACGGCGTGGTGGTGTTTCGCTTCCTGCACCACCTCGATCGCGAGGCAGCGCGCACGGTCGTCACCGAAGCGGCGCGCGTCGCCGAGCGCTGGCTGGTGGTGAGCGTGTTCCATCCGATGTCGGCGCACGGACTGTGGCGTACGGTGCGCGGCCTGGTCACGCGCCGCGCGCGCACGCGCTTTGCCCATGCGCCGGCACAAGTCGCGCGCTGGCTGGCGCCGCAGGGCTTCGAGCTGGTGCAGACCGCGCGCGAGGGCGTGTTGCGCGACCTGTGCCTGCTCACCTTCCGACGCGCGGTGTCGACGCGCTGAGCTTCTCCTGCCGCGGTTCTTCGCGTGGCGTGAAGATTCGGTTGGCGGCAGTGGCAGGAGAAGCGACCAAGAAACAACAGCGTCGGCGGCCTCTTTTTGTCGGCGCTGCGCCGACATCAGCCTCGTTGGCTGTGGCCGCCGGCCACGCTGAACCCACCCCCGTCGTATCGAGGGACACTGTCGCATCGTCGTACCGGGCAATCCCGACTGCGATGACGACCAGGTCGATGCCGATCCCGTTGGCATGGGAAGCGCGTCATCATCCGAACCCCGTCGGCGTTCGGGCTCATCGTGGACATTGGCCGTAGCGCTCGCTTGGTGCGCCGGATCGACAGGTTGTAGCCCCGGCGGCGGCGAGCGCTCGCTGGCGCCGACGATCGTCATGCCGCCGACGGCCCAGGCGGTGAGTGAAGGCTCACGCGCCACCTTCGCGGTCATGGCAGAAGGCGCTGGCCCCCTCAGCTACCAGTGGTCGCAAGACGGCAACGCCATCGAGGGCGCTACCGACACGACCTACACGACGCCGACGACGACGCGTGGCGACCACGGCGCCGCCTTTGCCGTGGCCGTGCGCAACAGTCTCGGCTTCGAGGTCGAGAGCGGAAGCGTGGCGCTCAGCGTCAGCGTGGGGTCGTTCAGGGCAGGAACGAGTCTCTTGGCGCCGCGATCGGAACACACGGCCACGCTGGTTGGCAGCGGCAAGGTGCTGATCGTCGGCGGAGCAACGGCCGGTGTGGCCCAGGCGACGACGCTGCTCTACGACCCGAGCACGTCGACGTTGGTCTCCACCGGCAGCCTCGGCACGGCGCGCACGCAGCATCGAGCCGAGTTGCTTGGCGACGGCAAGGTCCTGATTGCCGGCGGCAGGGCCGGCACCGCACTCGCCAGCGCCGAGGTCTACGACCCGAGCGCGGGCACGTTCGCGCCGACCGGCAGTCTCCGCACGCCGCGCTCGCAGCACACGATGACACGTCTGACCAACGGCAACGTGTTGGTGGCCGGCGGCGTCGATGCCGACGCGCCGCTCGCCAGCGCCGAGGTCTACGATCCGAATGCGAGCACGTTTGCGGCGCTGCCTGGCATGGCGCAGGCGCGCGCGCAGCACACGGCGACCTTGCTCGGCACCGGCAAGGTGTTGCTGACCGGTGGTCGCGACGCGGGTGGCCCGCTGGCGTCGGCGGTGTTGTTCGACCCGGTGACCGGTCAGTTCGCGGCCACGGGCTCGCTGGCGATGGCGCGCGCCGAGCACGCCGCCGTGCGGCTGTCGAATGGCAAGGTGTTGATCGTCGGCGGCGTGGACCGCAGCGGCACCGCGATCGCCTCGGCCGAACTCTATGACTCGCTGACCGCGCAGTTCACCCCCACCGGAACGCTGGCGGCGGCGCGCTTCCAACCGGTGGTGACCCAACTCGGCAACGGGTTTGCGCTCGTCGTCGGCGGGGTCGGGGCGCCGGATCAGACCATTGCCAGCGCGGAACTGTTCGATCTCGTGCGCGGCACGTTCCGGCCGGCCGGGGCTCTGGCGACGCCGCGGAGGTCGTTCTCGATGACTTGCTTGCCCAATGGTCAGTGCCTGGTCGTCGGCGGCACCGGCGCCAGCGAACTGGCGAGCACCGAGGTGTTCGATGCCTTCGACCCTTTGCCGCAGGGGTTCGTCGCGACCGGGTCGCTCGCGGTCGCTCGGCAAGGCGTCGCGGCGATTGCCCTGGCCGACGGGCGCGTGCTCGCCGTGGGCGGTGAGACCGAGGCAGCGGTGGCCGACACCGAGGTCTACGACTCAGTCGATGGCAGCTGGTCGACCGCCGGCCGCCTGGCCATCGCGCGCAGCGAACCGATCCGCGTGCTGCTCCCCGACGGACGGGTGTTGGTCGCCGGGGGAACAGGCCCCGCTGGCCCGCTCTCGAGTGCGGAGCTGTTCGATCCCACGACGAGCACGTGGACGACAACCGGCTCGATGCTCAGCGCGCGCGCCAACGCGGCGGCGGTACTGCTGCACGACGGCCAGGTGCTGGTGTGCGGCGGTTACGCGGCGTCACCGATGTCGGCGCTCGCCACCGTCGAGTTGTTCGACCCATTGAGCGGCACCTTCCAGGCGACTGGACGAATGCAGGTCAACCGTCAGGCGCACACGGCCAGCCTGCTCGGCAATGGCCGCGTCCTCGTGGTCGGCGGCTTCGACGGCAGGGAGGCGTTGAGCACCGCCGAGGTCTACGACCCGGCCACGGCAGCCTTCGCTGGTGTCGGGCCCATGCTGTGGCGGCGTTTCGCGCAGACGGCGACGCGGCTGGGCGACGGCCGCGTGCTCGTCGCGGGCGGCCAGACGACCCTGCAGATCGGCACCGGCATCCCGCTCGGCACCGCGGAGGTCTTCGACCCTGACCTCGGGGGGTTCAGCTCGACCGCGCACCTCGTGTCGGCGCGGAGCCACGCCGTGGCGATCCGCTTGCCAAGTGGCAAGGTGTTGCTGACCGAAGGTTCGGCCACCGCGACGGTCGCCGAACTCTACGACCCGGCGACCGCCACCTTCGCGCCGCTCGCCAACCCACCGCGCCTGCGCGCGCGCCAAGGCGTCTGCCTGCTCCCAGACAGCGGCAGAGTGCTCTTCGTTGGCGGCTACACTGACTCGGCGCCCTCAGCCGAGTGCACCGTGTTGCGGTGAAGGACGCGGCCCTGTCTGCAAATGCCAGCTAGGTGCTAGGGACTGCTCGGCTTCCCCGACCTCGCGCTCCAACCGCCGGAGAACGCCGCGTCGAGAGTCTCTGTACTTTGAGCGCACCGACACCTCTCGGCACGCAGAATGACGCCCGAACTCCATCGCTTCCGCACCCCGCTGCCGACCTCCGCCCCACGCCGCGCTCCCTCACCTCGACTGAAACACAGCTTGCTCACCTTGTCTCGCGACGGTGCAGGCCCTGGCGAATGATCTTCTCCCGCAGCGTGGGTCGGCTGATGCCGAGCAGGCGGGACGCGCGGGTCAGATTGTGGCCGGTCGTATGCAAAGCCTCGCTCAACGCCGCTCGCTCCACCTCGGCCATCAGCGACTCCCAAGCGGACCCCGGAGATCCAGTCAGGTGGCGATGCACGAGTTCTGCCGCCGGGGGGGGGGGGGGGGGGGGGGGGGGGGGG